>NZ_JBBOCJ010000001.1:2554931-3193664 GCF_038002345.1 Paenibacillus sp. FSL M7-0420
AACACGATATTTATGCTCTTTGTGGTTACTGTCACGCTCTATCCGTTCCTCCAGACGCTGGCGGTATCTTTCAATGACGGCAGTGACACGCTTACCGGGGGAATCTACCTCTGGCCCCGTGTATGGACGCTGGAGAATTACCGGGCGGTCTTTATATCAGGAACGATCTATCATGCCGCATTTATCTCGGTCTCCCGTACGATTATCTCAACGGTGCTCGGTGTATTCCTTACAACAATGCTCGCTTATGCACTGGCGCAGCCGCAATATATTTTCCGCAAAAAGATCGGCCTGCTGTTCATCCTGACCATGTACTTCAACGCCGGGCTGATTCCGAACTACTTCCTGATCAAGAATATGGGCCTGCTGCATAACTTCATGGTCTATATCCTGCCGAGTCTGGTGAGTGCGTTCAACCTGATTATCATGCGGACGTATATCCGCGGGCTTCCGTTCAGCCTTACCGAATCGGCGAAGATTGACGGGGCGGGAGAATTCAGGATTTTCTGGAAAATCATCTTCCCGCTCTGTACGCCTGTACTGGCAACTGTCGCACTGTTCATTGCGGTAGGCTCATGGAATTCCTGGTTTGACACATTCCTGTATGCCTCCTCGGATATCAAGCTCAGCACGCTGCAATACGAAATGATGAAGATGCTCGGCTCCATTATGAGTGCGAACAATGATCCGTCGATGCTGGCGGGAGGCCAGAACAATCAGGTCCAGTCGCTGGTTACGCCAGCCTCCATGCGTTCAGCCATTACGATCGTTACAGCAGTTCCGATTCTGTTCGTCTACCCTTTCTTGCAGAAGTATTTCGTGGTAGGATTGAACCTGGGTAGCGTAAAAGAGTAATTGTCACTACGTATTATATAAGGAAAATATGTATACTATAACCGTTTCGGGTACAGCCGAAGCGGTTTCTCCTGTTCCATCACGGGGAGTCCTGCCGGGCTCCAACTACTTATATAAAGATGGTGATTCCATGCTTAAGGTACTGTTTGCCGACGATGAGCCGATTATGCTGGAGGGGCTGCGCTTTCTGGTCGACTGGAAGGCACTCAACTATGAAGTATGCGGCGAGGCGCTGGACGGGGAGGATGCGCTGCAGCTGATTCACAACACCCGTCCTGATCTGGTCATCACCGATGTGCGCATGCCGGTCATTGACGGCCTTGAGCTCATTCGAAGAGCCTCTGAAGGCGATTGCCGTCCGAAGTTTATTATTTTTAGCGGCTATGCTGACTTTGAGTATGCCAAGCGGGCTCTGAAATACGGAGTCTCCAACTATTTGACCAAGCCTCTGGATGAAAAGGAGCTGACGGAGGCGCTCCATACAGTAACCGAACAGATTCTTAAAGAACACAAGGCCTCCTCGCGGCGTGACGCGCTCTCGGCTCTGATGCAGGAGGATACGGTATCCCGGCTCCTGATGCGGGAGAATTCGCAGGAGGAGCAGGAGAAGGGCCTGAATATGCTGGGGATCGGCCCTGCCTTCCGGCTATGCTGTGTCCTGGTCCATGGAGCCGCGCCGGACAGCCTGCAAATGCGTAAGCAGGTCGCCGCCATGAGCGGCAAGGAGCCGCTGCGCGGCATTTCAGTCTATCCGTTCACCGCAGGCAGCGGGAAGCACGGGTATCTGCTGGTGTCACCCCAGGAAGGGCCGGGGCTTGACCGGACACTGCTTACCCGGTGGATGGAGGAGATGCGGCCGCTGTACACCACGCCGGTCTTTTTCGCGGCAAGTCTCCAGCATCAGGGCAAGGAGGCTCTGAATACGGCATACCGTGAGGCGCTGGCTGCTGAGCTGTGCAGGCACGATACCACGGGCGGCGAGGCCGCCGGCTTCTTCGAGAAGCAGGATAAGACGCAGATGGCCATGCTTCCGGCAGAGCTGAGACGTTCGCTGCTGCAATCTGTCACCGAAGGGAAGGCTGAACATCTTACTGCGCAGCTTGGCGAGGTGTTCAAGATTTTCTCGGCGGAGGTGGCTTCGAGCTCCTGGATCGATGCTTTTCTGGCCAATATCAAAGCAGAGCTGCTACGTGAAATTACCGCCAGAGGGGGAGACTATGCACAGTGGGTGCAGAAATGGTTCCCGTCACGGCATACGGCCAATTGTCTGCCGCTGCTTGAGCGTCAGATCGAGGAGGAGCTGTGTGAGGCTGCCGAGTGGTTCGCAGCGGCTGCGGACGGCAGGGCGGAGGATCAGATCGTGGCCGCAGCGATCGAGTATGTCCGCGGGCATTATCAGGAGAAGCTGAAGCTGCAGGATATTGCGAAGCATCTGCATGTGAATTCCGCCTACCTGGGGCAACGGTTCAAGAAACACTACGGCAGCTCTTTTAACGACTATCTTCATGAATTCCGCATTGAAGAAGCCAAGAAGCTGCTGCGCCGGACCGATATGGGGATTTCCGATATCTCAAGCAGAGTGGGCTATTCAGACGCTGATGTGTTCGCCGCCAAGTTCAAGGCGCTTAACGGAGTTACACCTTCCGTGTACAAGAAGAGTTGATTCAGGAGGAAGGAGGGGGCGTGCATGAAGAATAACCGGAAGCCATCTGCCTTCATCAATGATATTCCGCTTAAATACAAGTTTTTGTTTATCTACTTACTGTGTGTGCTCGTCCCTATACTTAGCATCAATGCCCTCTTTTATGTGCAGATCAGCCGTAATGTGGAGGCACGGGAGAGGGAGAATCTGGAGATATCAGTAGACCGGGTGGCCTATGACCTGATGCAGATCGTGAACGAATGCGTGGCGATCAGCAACACGGTGGCTGCGGACCGGCCCTATATGGAAATGATGGATTACGCCTACCCGGATAATGAGGCATATTATGATGCCTATAATGATTCACTGAAGGATAAGCTGCGGCAGTACAGCACGCTCCACTCCTATATTTCCTGGATGGGGATATACACCTCTAATCCGACGATCCAGAATGGCAACAGCTACTTCATTCTATCGTACGCGGATAAGCAGAGTGAATGGTACCGCAAAATCTCAAGCAGTACAGGTAAGGTGCTGCTGACTTCTTATCAGGGAACCAACCCGCTGAATCCGCCGCAGCAGGAGGTGCTGGTCAGCCTGATCCGCAAGCTGGATAACTTCACGGGCCAGCCCTACACGAAATATCTGAGGATTGATCTGCGGCTGAGCAATGTACAGGAGCTGTTCCAGAAGGAGCGTGACTATCTGGATTTCAAGCTGCTGGACGAGAAGAACCGGGTTGTGCTGGACTCGAACCGTTCCTTCTCCTCGCTGGATGCGAGTGCCCTGCTGAATGTGGACACCAGCCTTGACCAGCCGCCCAAGCAGATTGTCCGGGCGCTGAGCAGTGCGGCCTACACCAAGGGCTGGCGGCTGGTCGGAACGCCGGAAGGGCGCAAGATCAACCATGAGATGGAACGCGCGCTCAGGAACTCGCTGATTCTGGTGCTGCTGACGATCATCATTCCCACTCTGCTCATGATCGTGATTATACGCTCCTACAATCTGCGGGTACGGCTGCTCTACAAGCATATGAAGCTGGTCAAATATGAACAATTCGAGAGCATTGATATGTATGAGGGGAAGGATGAGATCGGCGGTCTGATCCGCAGCTTCAATCTGATGACCGGCAAAATCCGCAATCTGATCAATGATGTCTACAAGCTGGAGATCCAGAAGAAGGATCTGGAGCTGGAGCGGGTACGGGCGGAGCTGAAATATCTGGAGAGTCAGGTAGACCCTCATTTCCTTTTTAATACGCTTAATGCGATCCTGGTCATCTGTAAGAAGTATAAATATGAACAGGTTACCGATGTCATCCGCAATCTGGCCCTGATTATGCGCAGGCTGCTGAGCTGGAAGGATGATCTGATTACGGTGGAGGAGGAGGTATCCTTCATCGAGATGTATCTGCAGATTGAGAAGTTCCGCTTCCAGAACCGGTTCTCTTATGTGCTGGATATTGCGCCTGAGGTGCTGAACTGCCGGATTCCCAAGATGAGTATACAGGCTCTGGTGGAGAATTCCTGCAAGCATGGCCTGCAATCGGTCAAATGGGCCAGGGAAATTCACGTGTCCGCTTCGCGCAATGAGACAGGTCTGCTGATTGTGGTGACTGATAACGGCAAAGGAATCGAGAAGGAGAAGCTGGAATGGATCAAGTCCCATCTGGAGACAGAGGAGGATACAGGACAGAATGTTGGCCTCCGCAATGTGTATAAACGCCTCATGCTGTACTATAACGGCAGAGCCGAGTTCAGTATTGAGAGCACCGAATACGAACGGACGGTCATCACCATCCAGATTCCGGGGGACCTGAGTCTGGTTCCGGGAGAGGAGGGTGCTCATGTATAAAGTAGTGCTTGCAGATGATGAGACGATTGCCTTAGAGGGGCTGCAGACACTGACCGACTGGGAGGAGCTGGGCTTCGAGGTATGCGGCGCCTGTGAGAACGGGGAGGAAGCGCTGGCTGCCATTATACGAAGCTCGCCCGATCTTGTGATTACGGATATCCGCATGCCCGAGATTGACGGGCTTGAGCTGATCCGGCGCGTACGCAGCCTTGATATGGAGCAGCCGGTCTTCATCGTGCTCAGCGGCTACGGCGAATTTGAATATGCCAGAACAGCCATCCGTTACGGGGTAAGGCATTACCTGCTGAAGCCGGTTATGGATGCGGAATGGGATAAGCTGCTTACAGACATTACGGATGAGCTGGAGCTGCGCCTTAAGCAGACCATGCAGCAGAGTATGCTGTCCAGCCGTCTGCTGCCGCTTGCCATTGCGCGCATGCTTGAGGGACACTGGGCAGAGCCGGATGAGGAAGCTGCTGAGCAGATGGACCGCCTGGATGAGGCGGCTTCGGGGTGGACGTATGTGCATGTGGAGGGCAACAGCAGCCGGATTACGGAGCTGTGCCGGGAGCTGGCCGGACCGGCCGGTGCGTTGCTCATTGATCTGCCCGGGGATCAGGCCGGGCTGGTCGTGGAGAGCTCGGGGGCGGCGGCAGGGCTGGCGGAGCAGCTATACGCCGGGCTGACCCATAGCGGAGTAAAGGGTTCGGTCAGCATCGGGCCAAGTGTGCGGTCTCTCCGCGAGCTGCCGGTCTCCTACCGCGAAGCGGCAGACGCTGCGGCCCGCCACTACTTCTATTCGGACGGGTGCGGTCCGGTGGATTCGGCCAGTGAAGCCGAGGGACACGTGAATTACACGCTTCCTTCCGCAGAGCTGATTGAAGAGATCATCAGCGCAGTGGAGCGGCTGCAGGAGCATAAGGCTGCGGAGAAGCTGGGCGAATTGTTCCGCAGGTTCAAGGAGAACCGGACAGATCCGGGAGTCGTCCAGATGACGGGCATGGATATCATGCTGCGGAGCATGGAGCTGCTGAAAGAATTCGGGGGCGCGGACGATCAGTGGATCGGCACGCTTGATTTTTTCAGAACCGAGCCGAGGTCCCTGGAAGCTCTGCAGGTCACCCTGGAGACGGCGCTCTCCACCAGTATGAACTATATCCGCCAGCACAAGGAGCGTAACTCCGAGCATCCGCTGACCCGCGTGGAATGCTTCCTGCGGGATCATTATTCGGAGCATCTGACGGTGAAAGAGATTGCAGAGCATTTCTATATCAATCCGGTGTATCTGGGCCAGGCCTTCATCAAAAAGCACGGCATCAGCATTCTGGAGTACATTCATAATTTGCGGATCGAAGCAGCCAAGAAGCGGCTGATTGACACTCACGATACGGTCAGAAGCATTGTGGAGAGCGTCGGTTACGTGCACTATCATCACTTCTTAAGAGAGTTCGAGAAACGGACCGCACTCAAGCCGGTGGCCTTCCGGGAACAGGCCCAGTCCGGACAAGGATAGGGTATCCATTTATTTATTAGGGTCCAAGTCTTTACTATGGTGATGGAAAACGCATACAAATGCGTTATGATAGAGAGAGTTGTCCAAAAATGTTATCAACTACAGGAGGTTAGCAAAGATGAAGCAAGCGAGCAGCGAAATTCCTGCATTACATGAGATGTTCCGGGAGGCCTTCAAGATAGGGGCTGCCGTCAGTACTGGCATTATAGCTGCCCAGGGTCCTTTCATTGCCAAGCATTACAACAGCATTACCGCCGAGAATGAGATGAAGCCGGCTCTGGTTCAGCCGCAGGAAGGGGAGTTCACCTTCGAGGCTGCGGACGGTATCTTCGAATTCGCAGAGACACACGGGATCGGTGTCCGGGGGCATACGCTTCTGTGGCATAACCAGACCGGAGACTGGATGTTCAAGGATGCGGAAGGCGGAGCCTGCAGCAGAGAGCAATTGCTTGCCCGCCTGCAAACCCACATTAACACGGTAGTGGGCCGTTACCGGGGACGGGCCTATGCCTGGGATGTAGTGAATGAAGCGATTGAGGATAAAACAGACCAGTACCTGCGGGATACGCGGTGGCTTGAGATCATCGGCGAGGATTATCTCCGTCAGGCCTTTGAAATGGCACATCAGGCAGATCCTGACGCGCTGCTGTTCTACAACGACTATAATGAGACCGATCCTGTCAAAAGCGGAAAAATCTACAAGCTCGTGCGCAGCCTGCTGGACCAGAATACGCCGATTCACGGGATCGGAATGCAGGGACATTGGAATATCTACGGCCCTTCCATTGAGGAAATTCGTAGTGCCCTTAAGCTCTACGCATCGCTGGGGCTTAAGATCCACATTACCGAGCTGGATCTCTCCGTGTTCCGTCATGACGACAAGCGCACGGATTTGAAAGCGCCAACAGCTGAAATGCTGAAGCTTCAGGAGGAGCGGTATGCCGAGATCTTTGCCCTGCTGCTGGAATTCAAGGACTCTATTGATTCGGTAACCTTCTGGGGCGTGGCTGACGATTATACCTGGCTGGACGGCTTCCCCGTCCGGGGACGCAAGAACTGGCCGTTCCTGTTCGATGAGCAGAAGCAGCCGAAGGCTTCATTCGCCCGGCTGGCTGAGCTGGCTGCGCCGCAATCCTAATACTATCTGAAGCTGGACATCTTACTAAATCTGGAGGGAATCATATGACTATTCAACTGAAGCAGGCTACCGGCAAGGTACCGCCAAGCGGCAATCCGCTGGTGGCACACAGGTACGGAGCCGATCCTTATGCCCTGGTATTCGGAGACAGAGTCTATCTGTACATGACCAATGACGCGCTGGAATATGATGAGAACGGTGTGGTGAAGGAGAACTCCTACAGCAGCATTAATACGATTACTGTAATCTCGTCCGCTGACCTGGTGAACTGGACCGATCATGGTCCGATAGCCGTAGCCGGACCGGAGGGTGCAGCGAAGTGGGCAACCCAGTCCTGGGCACCGGCAGCACTTCATACCGTAATTAACGGTAAGGACAAGTTCTTCCTCTACTTCGCCAATAATGCCAGCGGCATCGGCGTTCTGTCGGGTGACAGTCCGGTGGGTCCATGGGTGGACCCGATCGGGGAGGCACTGATTCTGCGCTCCACGCCTGGGGTAGAGGATGTGACCTGGCTATTCGACCCGGCAGTGCTGTTGGACGACGACGGCAAGGGGTATATCTACTTCGGAGGCGGCGTCCCGGAAGGACAGTTCGCCGAGCCGGGCACAGCACGGGTGATGCCGCTGGGTGAGGACATGACCAGTGTGGTCGGGACAGCCAAAGTGATTCCGGCCCCGTTCATGTTCGAGGATGCCGGAATCCATAAGTGGAACGGAGTCTACTATTATACCTACTGCTCGAACTTCTATGACGGGCAGCGGCCGGAAGGCAGCCCTCCTGCGGGAGAGATCGCTTATATGACGAGTGACAGTCCAATGGGCCCATGGAGTTATCAGGGGACGATTCTGAAGAATCCGGGACATTTCTTCGGCGTCTCCGGGAATAACCATCATGCGGTCTTCCAGTTCCATGACAGCTGGTATATTGCTTATCACGCCCAGACCTTGTCCAAGGCCCAAGGGATTGCGAACGGCTACCGCTCCACCCATCTTAACCGCCTGACTCATCATGAGGACAGGTCCATTCCCGAGATTCATGCGGATTACGAAGGCGTGCAGCAGCTTGCAACGTTGAACCCGTATGAACGGATTCCGGCGGCAACGATGGGCTGGAGCGCGGGAGTGAAGACGGAATTCCTTACTGCCGGAGGCGTGCAGGCGGTTACGGATATTGAGCAAGGCGGCTGGATCGGACTATCCGGGGTAGACTTCGGCAGCGGAGCTGAGTCGTTCCAAGTCTCGGTCCTGAGCCTGGAAGCGGGCGGCGTGCTGGAGCTGCATTTGGATGAGCCAGCGGGTCCGGTTATCGGCAGACTGACGGTTCCGGCGGCGGACGGCTCGCAGGAATGGGTGGAATTGAAGACAGAGGTCCAGGGAGCGGAGGGAGTTCACAACCTCTATCTGGTGTTCACAGGAGAGAGCGATAAGGGCTTGTTCAAGCTGGCTGCCTGGCAGTTCACACCACAGCATAACTAACATCAAGGGGGCGGGCAATTTGAATACAGCCAGAATTACCAATCCAGTGATATGGGCAGATGTCCCGGATGTGGATGTCATCCGGGTCGGCCCGGTGTTCTATATGGTCAGTACCAGCATGCACTCCATGCCGGGCTGCCCGATTATGAAATCGGTGAATCTGAAGGACTGGGAGATAGTGGCTTACGTCTATGACACCTTCGAGGACAACGAGGCCCACCGGCTGGAGGACGGCAAAGGCATCTATGCCAGCGGCTCGTGGGCGGCATCGTTGCGTCACAAGAACGGGACCTTCTATGTATGCTTCTCCTCCAATGACATGGATCAGTTCTATATCTACCAGACCCGGAATATTGAGCATGGGCCATGGGAGCGTTCGGTTATTCCGGGGCTGTACCATGACCCGGCGCTGCTGCTGGATGATGACGGCCGCAATTACGTGATCTACGGGAACGGGGATATCCGGGTCCGGGAGCTGACAGCGGATCTGACGGCTGTGAAGCCCGGCGGAACGGATCAGCTGCTGCTGGAAGGCGAGCGGAAGGACATCATGCTGCGGATGGAAGGCTGTCACGCCCATAAGCGGGACGGCTACTACTTCCTCTTTTTCATTGAATGGCCGTCGGCGGGGAATCAGCGCAGGCGCCAGCTATGCTACCGCTCCCGGGAGCTGCTGGGTCCATATGAGCACAGGGTTGTTCTGGATGATGATCTGGGCTACCGCAATAACGGGGTGGCGCAAGGCGGGCTGGTGGATACAGAGGAAGGAGACTGGTACGCTGTACTGTTCCAGGATCACGGGGCGGTTGGACGTATTCCCTGCGTGTTCCCTGTGACCTGGGAGAACGACTGGCCGGTGATCGGGGATGGCGGCAAGGCTCCGGTGTCCTTCGGGACGAAGCTTCCCGCCGGGGAGCCGAAGGCGCTTGTGATCAGCGATGAGTTCGAGTATGCGGAGAACCGGCTGGCGCTTCAGTGGCAATGGAACCATAATCCCGATAACGGGCTATGGTCGGTTAACGAGCGGCCGGGCTGTCTGCGTCTGCGTACAGGCCGGACGGCAGACAGTGTCCTGACGGCGCGCAATACGCTGACCCAGCGGACGGAGGGTCCGGCTTGCAGTGCCGAGACGCTGCTGTATCTGGGCGGCATGAACGAAGGGGACCGGGCCGGCATGGTTGCTCTCCAGTCCGGGTACGGCACGGTTGAGGTTGCCGCCGGAGAGCAGGGACAGTTCACCGTGGAGATGTGTATCCAGGGTGACGATGGCGTTGAAGTGGTGGAGAGTATCCCATTCGCAGGGGAGCGCATCTCCCTCAGGATTGATTTCAACTTCAAGGATGGTGTGGATGAAGCCAGGTTCTTCTATTCAGGGGATGGTGAGGTGTGGCATTCCATTGGTCAGACCCTGCATATGAAATACACACTGGATCATTTCATGGGCTACCGGATTGGCTTGTTCAATTATGCGACCCGGCAGACGGGCGGCTATGCCGATTTCGGTTATTTCCGTTATCACAGAGAGGATTAAGCCCGGGTCTGGAAATGGGAAGCATATTCGCTGGGTGTCATCGATGTATGCTGCTTGAATATTCTTCCAAAATACGTCAGGCCCGTGAACCCGACTCTGAAGGCAACCTCCTGAATTGAATACCGGCGAAGCTGGAGCAGGCGGCTGGCCTCATGCACCCGCAGCATGTTCACATATTCGATTAAGGTCTTGCCGGTATTCTTTTTGAACAGATGACAAAAGTAGTTGGGGGTCACACAGCAGATCCGTGCGGCCTCCTCCACAGTCAGCGGTTCATGGAAATGGTTGCTAAGGTGAATCAGCAGGGGCTGGATGCCCGTCTCCTGCCGGTCTTTTTTGGAAGGCGGTACTGTGAACTCTGCCAGGGGATAAGCTAGACCCAGGGAAGAGAACAGGCCGCCTTTGATACATAATTCGAACCCGGGGCTCTTGCTCTGGTAGCTGTAGATAATCTGTTCAACGCATCCTCTGATCTGGCGGGTAATCGGCTGATCCCTCCCATAGAAGGAGGGCAGCCGGATCTCACCGGAGAGCAGCGGCCGGATATGCTGAAGCTCAGTCAGGTCCCGCATGCCGTTCAGCAGCGCTTCGTTGTAGACAACCGCATATAGCTCACTGCCATCCTCTGTCGGGTAGGCCGCATGAATCTGCGGACGGCTGACGAAGGCAAGCTCGCCCTGCACCAGCTCTCTGGAGTGGGGGCCGACCTGGACGCGGAAGCGGCCCTTGGTCACGAGAATCCATTCGAGATGGTCATGCCAATGAGGCGGAATAATACTGCGGTCCGGAAAGCAGATATGAAATACATTGATGGGAAACAGGCCCTCGGGAATTTCCGTGTGCTCTTTTTTCCATGGATAAGGCTTGTCCTCGAACGCTTCACTCATCTTATTCCCTCCACACAATCGTAATATCGTATGATAGATGCGTACTTTTATGTATAGTATAGCGGCTTTGCACTATTTATAATGTGGTTGCAACCTTATTATAGAACTGTTGGAGGGATCGCGCTATGTTTCGTGAAGAGAATGGCAGACTGATCAGAGAATATGACCATGAGAGAGTCTGGATAGAGCCTTGGGGAGAGCATTCGCTGCGTATCCGGGCTTCGTATGCGGAGATTACCGATGAGCAGTGGGCGCTTCTGCCTGCTGTGCAGACGCTGAGTCATATATCGATTACCCCAGAGCGTGCGAGCATTATGAACGGGAATATCCGGGCGGAAATAACGGACAAGGGTCAGATCTTCTTCTATAACCAGCACGGCAAGCTGCTCCTTAACGAGACGGAGGATACGTATCAGTTAAAATATGGCGGGAGAGAACTGGCGGCGGTTCCGGGGAGCAGTGATTTCTCCGTGAAGCTCCGGCTGGAGGCGGACCCGCAAGAGAAGCTGTACGGCATGGGGCAATACCAGCATTCTTTTCTGAATCTGAAGGGCTGCTCGCTGGAGCTGACGCACCGCAACAGCCAGATCAGCATTCCGTTCGTGCTGTCCAGCGCTGGTTACGGGTTCCTGTGGCATAATCCGGCGATCGGACAGGCGCATTTCAGCCTGAATGTGACCGAATGGACAGCCCCGTCGACCAAGCAGCTGGATTATTGGATCACCGCCGGTGACTCGCCTGCCGAGATCGAGGAGGCTTATGCCAAGGCTACGGGAACTGTGCCGATGATGCCGGAGTATGGTATGGGGTTCTGGCAATGCAAGCTCCGCTACCGTACGCAGGAGGAATTGCTGGATGTGGCGAGGGAGCATAAACGGCGCGGGCTGCCAATCGACGTCATCGTCATTGATTTCTTCCACTGGACGAATCAGGGGGACTGGCGGTTTGACCCGGAATATTGGCCCGATCCTGAGGCGATGGTGCAGGAGCTGCAGGAGCTGGGCATTGAGCTGATGGTCTCGGTCTGGCCGACTGTCCAGACGGAGAGCGAGAATTATAAGGAGATGCTGGAAAAAGGATACCTGCTGCGCTCAGACCGCGGCGTGCGGACGCAATTCCAGTTCCTCGGCCAGAACGCCATCTTCGATGCGACGAATCCGGAGGCCCGCAAGTTCCTGTGGGGACTGATTAAGCAGAATTATTATGATAAAGGAATCAAGGTCTTCTGGCTCGATGAGGCGGAGCCGGAGCTGACGGTCTATGACCATGATATCTATCGTTATCATATCGGCTCCAGCAAGCAGATCGGCAATATCTACCCCATGAAATACAGCCAGACCTTCTATGACGGTATGGCGGCTGAAGGCCAGGAGAATATTATCAATCTGGTCCGTACCGCCTGGGCGGGCAGCCAGCGCTACGGGGCGCTCGTATGGTCCGGAGATATTCACTCCAGCTTCAAGGTGCTCAGCATCCAGGTGCGGGCCGGACTGAATATGGCCGTGGCCGGGATTCCATGGTGGACCACCGATATCGGCGGCTTCCACGGCGGTAATTCGGCAGACGCTTCCTTCCGGGAGCTGATGGTCCGCTGGTTCCAGTACGGCGCGTTCTCTCCGGTGTTCAGGCTGCACGGGGACCGTTCCCCTTTTGTTCAGCCCACCGGAACGCGGGGCGGGGGCGTATGCGGAAGCGGCTCGGATAATGAAGTGTGGAGCTACGGGGATGAGGCGTATGTCATCTTCAAGGAGTTCATGCAGATGCGGGAGCGGCTGAAGCCGTATATCCGCGGGCTGATGCAGGCGGCACATGAGAAGGGCACGCCGCCTATGCGTCCATTGTTCTATGATTTCCCACAGGACCCGGCGGCCTGGGATATCGAGGACCAGTATATGTTCGGTCCCGATCTGCTGGTTGCCCCGGTGCTGGGCGAGGGTGAACGGGCTCGCAACGTGTACCTGCCGTCCGGCTCAGAGTGGACCCATGTCTATACCGGCACTGCCTATGCCGGCGGACAGGCTATTACGGTCGATGCGCCGCTTACGCAGATTCCGCTGTTTGTGCGGGACGGTGCCGTGCTGCCGGTGCTTGGCGGGGCGGAGGAGTAAGTAACTCCTCACAGGCTCACAACGGAATAAATTAAACAGAGCAGCGATTCTCCTGATAGTGGAGGGTCGCTGCTCTGCTATGTGGACCAAATGTATGCTAAAAACCGAACACATTGGGCCGGCGTGGGGCGTGAGAGCGGAATGTAATCGGAAAACCGATTACATTTGGCTAGGCGGAGGCGCGAGGATGGAATGTAATCGAAAAACCGATTACATTTGGCTAGGCGGAGGCGCGAGGATGGAATGTAGTCGAAAAACCGATTACATTTGGTTTGGCGGAGGCGCGAGGATGGAATGTAGTCGAAAAACCGATTACATTTGGCGTGGCAGAGGCGCGAGGATGGAATGTAATCGAAAAACCGATTACATTTGGCGTGGCAGAGGCGCGAGGATGGAATGTAGTCGAAAAACCGATTACATTGGGCGTGGCAGAGGCGCGAGGATGGAATGTAATCGAAAAACCGATTACATTGGGCGGCGGCGAGAGAGTGTCCATAGTTGGAGCAACGATGTATTCACATTTCCACATACCCTTTGCCATACTCCTAACTAACTCCCACCTTAGCCTCATCTAACTCCGACCCTATTACACTCCCGCTATTCCCCCTTCCGAATCAGCGGTTGCTTGGAAGCCAGACGCTCCCGGTAGGCGCGGGGGGAGAAGCCGGTCAGCTGGCGGAACTGGCGGCAGAAATGCTCGACATTGGCGTAGCCGCAGAGAGCGGCGATCTCGGCGATTTTGTGCTGGCCGAAGCCCAGCTTCTCCTTGGCCAGCCGGATCCGGCATTGAATGACATCCTCCATGCAGGAGATGCCGAAGGCGGATTTGTAGATGGTCTGGAGGTAGCCGGTGCTGATGTGCAGATACCCGGCCATCGAGGATACAGTCCAAGGGTGGCCCGGATTGCTGTACAGCGTCTTGCGCAGCTCCAGCAGATTATAATACTGCGGTGTCAGCTTGTCCTGGGACGCTTCGGACAGCTTGTTGAACAAGAGACGGAACAGGTAGTCAATGGACAGCTCTCGGTAATCGTTCTGGAACGAGTTCTCCAGCGTCAGCAGCTGGAACAGCTGATGGCAATACCCGGGATCGGGCAGGGAGAACGGGCTGCCCAGCGGCAGGACGCTTTCGGTGATATACGATTCATCCGCATCGAAACGGACCCAGTCGTTGACATACCTCCGGGAGCAGGCGCGGTAATAGATATTGTGCCCTGGAGGATACAAAGCGACAGAGTGAGCGGGAAACTCCTTCAATTCACCGCCCACTTCAAACACCGCCGGAGTCTGGGTCAGGACAAGAAGCCAGGCGTCCAGTCCTTCGGGGATACTGTAGACGAAATTGGCCGGATGTGCGGCATCGTATTCCACGTAGTGAATTGTGGGCATGGGCTTCTCCTTTCTGCGGATAGATCAATTAATGGTCAGTAAATATCATTGTTAGTAGATTAGTGAATCTCTATAATTTGTAGTGGATATAAGAGTGAATTCGAAGATTAACCGAACAGTGCGTGATTATTGTTATTAGTAATTATCAATATGAAGGAAGGTTATGGAACAATGATACCACAACAAAACGAAGATCGGAAAGATATCCTTTGCTATACAAGACAGCCGCAGGAGGATATCGTGTATGCATCGAAGCTGGCTTATAGTATGCACCTGGCTTACAAGACGGAGAGGGGCCAGTATCAGGCATTGAATCATAACTCGGGTGTTCTGTTCGCCAAGGCGACGGAGAATGAGGATGGGACACTCCGGGCCAAAAGCCTGAAGCAGCCGTATCTCTTCTACCTGGCAGACGGTAATTTCGGCGTCCTTGCCGTGCGCACCGAGGCAGACGGTGAAGCGGATGACCAAAGCAAGGGGAAGGTACTGCTATTCTCTTCGGCCGATCTGCTGCAATACAGTGAGATTGGACTGCTGGAGCTTAAGGCAGACACTCATGTAAGCGATGTCTCCTGCACCTATGACCCGCAGCGCAGCGGTTACCTGATCCGCTGGATCGACGGGCAGGGTCAGGGCTACGAGAATTTCACTGCCGACATCATGAGTCTTACGAATGTCTCAGCACCGGTGGAGGCGGAGCCGTTCACGCTGGAAGCGGTGCAGGCGGAGATCGAGGGAATCCAGCCGCGTAATGTGATCGCTGTCTCCGCCGGGATCGCCCGCAGACTCTTCTGCAAGCTTACGGTGCCGGAGAACATTGCTGTCGTGGTACCGGACCGTGTGAATGCGGCATCGGTGGAGGATGTGAAGGCAGTCCGGGCAACGGCCCTTTACAGTGATGGGACGCAGGCTGCCAAAAGAGTCCATTGGAACACGGATGCCATTAACTGGGACGAGGCCGGAACCTACAGCATCTCCGGTGAGATCCATCAGGATCATTTTCCATTCCCGATTGCACTTAACCGTGCGGACCCTTGCATTACACGGTGGAAGGGAAAATATTATTTCATTGCGACTAATGATGCGGATAAGGAACATACGTTGTATATGAGGGAAGCCGATACGATTCCCGGGCTGGTAACAGCCGGGGAAGCCCTGATCCTCGATTCCTCCACATATGAAGAGATTGGCGGCCTGCTGTGGGCGCCGGAATTTCATATCATTGAAGACGAGCTGTATATTTTCCATGCCGCAACACCCGGCGAGTTCTTCCACGAGGAATCGCATGTGATGAAGCTGAGCCCGGGCGGGAATCCCATGAATGCTGCGGACTGGTCCAAGCCCTGCCGGGTAGTGAAGAAGGACGGCAGTTATCTGTGCGAGGCAGGCAAGACGATCTCTCTGGATATGACGGTCATCCGCTGGAACGGCCAGCTCTATGCCGCATGGTCGGAGCGCCAATTCCTGCCGGTGGATCTGGGAGCCTGGGTCTATATCGCTACCATAGACCCCCAGGAGCCGTGGAAGCTGACCAGTGATCCGGTGCTGCTGACCCGGCCGGATTACGGCTGGGCCAATAACCATACGTTCGTGGATGAAGGTCCGTTCGCGCTGTACACCGATGATAAGCTGTATGTGACTTTTGCCAGCGCAGCGGTGGATGCTACTTATGTTGTCGGTCTGCTGACCGCAGACAAGGGGGCTGATCTGCTGGATATCAAGAGCTGGACCAAGGGCAATTATCCGCTGCTGACCTCCAGAAGCGTGCCGGGGGAATACGGGCCGGGTCATAATTCCTACGTGACGGACGAGGACGGGCTGATCTGGAACGCCTACCACGCCAGACCGGGAATCGAGGGACCGCGATGCTCCGGCCTGCGCCGCGTGCATTTTGACATTGATGGTGCTCCCGTTCTGGATCTTACCGAGGAGAAGGACCTGAATCCGGGGCTGAAGCACGTATCCATGGAAGTCATCGTAGGCTAGACGCCTGGCCCGACTAACCCTATAATATTCCTTGTCATCCGGGAACCCTTGACCATTCACTTAGGCCGGGGGTTCCCCTTTGTTTCACGATCTTACCGGAGGAGTGGATGCCGATATGTACGGGATCATTATTGTCGATGATGAGCTGTTTGTCCGCAAGGGCCTGATCGGAATGATTGACTGGGCGGGCAGCGGGTTCCAGATTGTGGATGAGGCGGACAACGGGGAGGATGCGCTGGAGCTGATCCGGGCCAAGCGGCCGCAGCTGGTGATCACCGATATCCGCATGCCGGTTCTGGATGGCATCGGGCTGATTGAGGCTGTGACGGAGGAGCAGCTTGGAACGGAATTTATCATTATCAGCGGATATAACGACTTCCGGTATGCGCAGCAGGCTGTCCGGTATGGCGTGCTGGACTATGTCTTGAAGCCGATTAATGAGCACGAAATTGTGAAAGCGCTTCATAAGTTCCGCGACAAATTCGCTGCGCGCAAGCAGCTCCAGGACCGGCTCAGCATTCATGAGGGGGAGAAGCGGGTGGAGGCGCTGATCCGTGGGGAAGCGGCGGATGACACCCTTGACGCCTGGGAGCAGCAGTGGACAGAGGCGGGAGCCCGCCAGTTCACCTATGTGCTGCTGGAGGTGAACAATGTGTTTCCCTGGAGCGGGCAGGCCTTGCCCGGGAAGGCGGAGCTGAAGGAGGCAATCCGGCAGGCGGTACAGCAGTTCACAGCAGAGACTCCTATTATCTATGAGCACCGGAGATTCTTCGGCTTCATTGTGCCGGAGCATTATCTGGCGAGTCATGCAGGCGAGCTGCGCAGCTTCGTGGCGGATTGTCTAAGCAAGCTCTGCGAGCGTTATCCCTTGCAGGTTCAGGCGTATGCGGGCAGGCCGGTAAGCACGCTCCAGGAGCTGAAGCATTCGTATAACTCGGCCAAGGAGACGGTGGAGTACAAATATGTCCGGCCTGCCCAGCCGATTCTGCTGTCCTCTGATATTGCCGGTCTGTCCCTGAACTATATCCATGCCAGTGGTAGGGTGTTTCAGGCGCTGATTGAAGCGATTGAGGAGAATCAGCACGCGGAGATCATGGGCGGGATCGGTAAGCTGTTCGCAGAATTTCAGGAGAAGCTGGTCTCGCGGGAAGCGATGAAGGCCGTAGCCATTCAATGCGTCCATAGTGTGCTGCATACTATACGGAGCATGGAGGGGGATGAGAAGCAGCTGGCGACCCTTGTCCCGATGATGAATTGGCCGGATCATAACATCACCCTGGCGGAGCTGAGGTCCTTGTTCGAAGCCTTTGCGCTGGAAGCGGCGGAGCGGATTCAAGAGCTATACCAGAGCTACGGCAGCAGCGGGCTGTATAGAATCAAGTCTTATGTGGACCGGAACTTCCATGAGAACCTGAACCTCAAGCAGATCGCAGGCCAGTTCTATATGAACTCGGCCTATCTTGGCCAGGTGTTCAAGAAGAATTATGGCATGTACTTCAATGACTATCTGCTCCAGCTGCGTATCACCGAGGCCAAGAAGCTGCTGCGGCAGACCGATCTGCGGATCTATGAAATTGCCGAGCAGGTCGGATTCAAGAATGCCGATTATTTCGTCACCCAGTTCGAGAAGCTGGAGCAGAGAACGCCTACAGAATATAGAAACCGGACGGGCAACCGTTAATGCCAGGAGGGGGCGCTGCATGAAGCTGCTGAATAATATCCGGCTCAGGAATAAAATGTTCCTCGTCTATTTCCTCGGGGTCATCGCTCCGATCATTCTTACGAATGTGATCTTCTACAACACGATTACCGGAAATGTGAAGGCGCAGCGGATCAAGGACATCGATCTGGCAGTGGAACAGATTAAGAATGAGTTCCGGCTGATGGTGGATCAGGCCGTGGGCTTATCCTCTTTTTTCTATGCGGATTACAAGACCAATGAGGTGCTGGACCGTAACTTCACACAGACTGAAGACTATGTTGAGGCGTACGACCTCTATCTCAGGTCCACCCTGAACAACTATTCCCCGTTCTCTTCCTCGCTGCAAAATAAGACCATCTATGTGGATAACCCCACGTTGCTGAATTCAGGGAATATCGGGATTCTGTCCGGGGAGGTCCGGGAGAGTGTCTGGTATAAGGAGTGGATGCAGGAGGCCTCCTCCCAGCCGATATTTGTGCGGATTAATGAAGCAGACGGCCGCTTCCAGTCCTTCTCCGTGCTAAGGCGGATGGATTACTTCGCGGACCGGATGGACAAGGAGAAGCTGGTGAAGATTGATTTTAAGACGATTGATCTGATGGAGGTCTTCGCCAATCTGAACGTGCAGGGGGATGTGTATCTGCTGGGGCCGGAGGGCCGGATTGAGTATACGACTAACCGGGCCATAGACTGGCAGGGGAAGGACCGGCAGCTGTATGCCTCCCTGAAGCAGGAGCAACTTATTGATTTCGAGAAGGAATACGGCAGTATCAGCTATCTGTCCGGCTGGCGGATTGTCGGCACAGTGAATGAGAAGGAGATTATCAAGGAGGTGCTGAAATCCCGCTATTTCATCCTCTGGTCGGCGTGCCTGATGATGATTGTCCCCACCGTTATTATTCTGATCATTACCCGTTCGATCAACCTCCGGATTATTGAGATTCTGAAGCATATGAAAAAGGTGAAGACGCAGCAGTTCCAGACGATCATGCACGGGGAATCGCGCGATGAGATTGGCCAGCTGACCCTGGAGTTCAACAGTATGATTATGCAGATTAAGGCTCTGATTAACGATGTGTATCTTACAGAGATTCAGAAGAAGTCGCTGGAGCTGGAGCGGCGGAAGGCGCAGCTTAATGCTCTGCAAAGCCAGATTAACCCGCACTTCCTGTTCAATGCGCTGGAGACGATTCGGATGCGGAGCCTGCTGAAGCAGGAGCACGAGACGGCCAAAATCATCCAGAGCATGGCGATGATCCTGCGCAGCTCGCTGACCTGGAATAAGGAGTGGGTGAGCGTGGAGGAGGAGCTGGGCTTCATTCTCTGTTTTCTGGATATCCAGAAATACCGGTTCGAGGATAAGCTGAGCTATCATATCGAGGTGCAGCCTGAGGCCTACGCCTGCGTAGTCCCCAAAATGGTGTTCCTGCCCTTCGTGGAGAACGCCAGTATTCATGGCATCGAGCCGCTCAAAAAAGGCGGAAGCATTGAGATCCGCATCAGCGTGGAGGGGGATGAGGTGGTCTTCCAAGTGGCGGACAACGGGATTGGCATGAGCAGTGAGCAGGTTGACACTCTGTACGGTTACCTCGACATGGAAGGGATTATCGGCGAGCGGATCGGAATACAGAATGTAATCTACAGAGTAACCATGCTGTATGGCAGACGCGCAATCTTCCAGGTGGACAGCAGACCGGGTGAAGGGACACGGATTGAGCTGAGAATTCCAGTTCATCCATAGTTTTCAAAGGAGAAGCCATAATTTCACGGGTAACGGAGAAATGTAAACGCTTTTATACTAAAGGAGCACTAAACCATGAATATACAAGGGGGAGTACAGGCAATGGGGAAAAGCAAGAGAATGTGGCTTCTCGCTCTGACGGCAGTCGTCTCGTTATCCGTGGTGACGGCTTGCTCGGGGCCGAATAACACCAAGAAGAATACGGGAACGACGGAGCCGACAAACGCCGCCGCTACTGCTGAGACTGAGCCTAAGCAGGACAAGGTAACGTTCAAAATCTTCAACGGGGTAGCCGGATCGAAGGACGGAAATACCAATGAGACGACCATCGGCAAGCTGCTGGAGGATCAGACCGGTGTCAATTTCAAGCTGGAATTCGTCGTGGGTGACCTCAATACCAAGATCGGAACCATGATTGCGGCCAACGATTACCCGGATGTGCTGATTCCCGATGCCGCTATAGAGGAAGTGCTGAATGCCGGCGCATTCATCCCGCTTGACGAGCTGATTGAGAAGTACGGGCCGAACATCCAGCGTGTGTATGGCAAGTCGCTGAATCAGATGCGCTCCAAGGATGGTAAAATCTATTTCCTGCCGATTGCCGCCCAGGTGAACGATTTCATTCCTGAGCCGGAAGCGGGTGCGGGGTTCTGGGTTCAGCGCCGCGTGCTGGAGGAAGCGGGTTATCCGAAGATCAAGACGCTGGATCAATATATAGAGCTGATTAAGAATTACCGTGACAAGCACAAGGATGAGAATCTGACGGGCATGGTCTCCCTTACGCATGACTGGAGATTCTTCGCCACCTCCAACCCGCCGATGCATCTGATGGGCTATCCGAATGACGGCAACGTTACGGTGGATACCAATACCTGGGAAGCCAAGACCTATGCCGGTGCAGAGTCCACCAAAAAGTGGCTGAAGGCGCTGAATGACCTCAATGCCGCCGGGCTGTTCGATAAAGCCTCCTTCGTCGATAACTATGACCAGTATATCGCCAAATTAACCTCCCACAAGGTGCTCGGCTTCTTCGACTACCGCTGGCAGGTGGATAATGCGCTGAATGTGCTGAAGGATGCCGCCCGTAAAGACCCTTCCCTGGACGGCTTCAAGTATTTCCCGCTGCCGGTAACCTTTGAGGAGGGCACGCCGGATGCCTATCTTGATCCGCCTGGGGGTCTGGTAACGAACCGCGGAATCGGGATTACAGTCAGTGCCAAAGACCCGGTCCGCATCATCCAGTTCTTCGACAACATGCTGACCGAAGAGAACCAGACCCTGATGTCCTGGGGCATCAAGGGCGAGACGTATGAAGTGAATGAACAGGGCCGCTACTTCCGTACGCAGGAGCAGATCGACAAGATTGACGAGCCGTTCAGAGAGAGCTTCGGCTTCAAGTACTTCAGCTGGAACTGGCCGATGTATAATGCCACCTCTACACTGGCTGACGGAAATGCCAAGAATGTTGCCAGCCAGCCGGAGGTGTTCCAGATGACGCTGACCGACAAGGATAAGGCGATCTTAGAGAAATACGGCGTACAGACCTACAGCCAGCTGTTTGCTGAACCGGTTCCGCGTCCATACTTCCCGGCATGGGGCTTCGCGAAGGAGCAGAATTCCCCGGAACAGCTCTGGGAAGCCAGCAAGGATGAAATGACGAAGAAGTATTTCCCTAAGCTGGTGCTGACGACTCCGGATAAGTTCGATGCGGTCTGGGAGGAGTATATGAAGGAATTCGGCAAGCTCGATACTGCGGGTTACGAGAAATGGACCACCGAGCAAGTCAAAGCGAAGGTCGAACTGGCGAACCAATAGCCGCCGGAATCGGCGGGAAAGACCAGGGCTGTACCGAGATGCTGGTCTTTCCTGCTTGCCGCTTAGACACCCCGGTGCGCTGAAGGAGAGAGATACGGATGGATAAAAATACGGTACCCGCGTTATCCCGGCCAGCGGCGGATAAGGAGCCGGGCCGGATGAGGCTGTTCTTCAAAAAGCTGGGCCAGCAGCGGGCCTTGGCAGTGATGTCAGTCCCTTTTCTAATCTGGCTATTTGTATTCAAATACTTGCCGCTGTGGGGCTGGAGCATTGCCTTCCAGGATTATAAGCCGGCCAGGAAGTTCATGGAGCAGACCTGGATTGGCTTCGAGCATTTCAAATTTCTGTTCGGGGATGACCGCTTCCTCCGGGTGCTCCGCAATACGCTGGCGATGAGCTCGATTAACCTGTTCTTCGGCTTCGTCACCGCGATCACCCTTGCGTTGCTGCTTAATGAAATACGCAATATTGCCTTCAAGCGTGTAGTGCAGACTGTCAGTTATTTGCCGCATTTTATCTCCTGGGTCGTGGCAGCGAGCATCATTCAGACGACGCTATCCCCGGATGGTACGATTAACCAGCTGCTGGTGGGTCTGGGCTTCCTGGACCGCGGCAATGAAATCCTGTTCCTGGGTATCCCGGAATACTTCTGGACCATCTTCGGAGCCAGCTCCGTCTGGAAGGATATCGGCTGGAACACCATCGTCTACCTGGCCGCTATGACGACGATTGATCCCACACAGTATGAAGCAGCGGAGATCGACGGTGCGAACCGGTTCAAGAAAATGATCTATGTCACGCTTCCGGGCATCAAGTCTGTTGTGATTGTCCTGCTCATTATGAATATCGGCTATCTGCTGGAATCGGGATTCGAGCCGCAGTACCTGCTGGGCAACGGCATGAATGTGGACTATTCCGAGAACATTGATATATTCGTACTGAAATACGGAATTGCCCAGAGTAATTTCTCCCTGTCCATCGCAGCGGGAATGTTCAAGACGGTCGTCAGCTTCATCCTGCTGTTCATGGCGAATAATGCCGCGAAGCGCATGGGCGAAGCCAGGCTGTATTAATAAAGGAGGCGCAGGCATGGAAACCGCAGCTGTCCCTAAGAAAAAACGCAAGCCCCCGATAAGCTCTTCCACCGGCGACCGCTTGTTTGTCATTTGCAACTACTGCTTCATGATCGCACTAATGATTGTTACCCTGTATCCGTTCGTGAATGTCCTTGCCGTATCGCTTAACAATGCGCAAGATTCCATTAAAGGCGGGATCTACCTGCTGCCCAGAGAATGGACGCTGGCGAATTACAATTATATTCTGAGAGAGGCCACGATTTTTCATGCGACCTTCATCTCGGTGCTGCGCACCGTGATCGGAACGGTAGTCACGGTCTTCTGCTCGGCTATGCTGGCCTACACGCTTAGCAGACAGGATTATGTGCTGCGCAAATTCATCACCGTAGCTTTTATTATGACGATGTACTTCAACGGCGGTCTGATTCCCAATTACCTGCTGATCCGGGATATGGGGCTGGTCGGCAGCTTCTGGGTCTACATTCTCCCGGGAATCATCGGGGTGTTCAACCTGATTATTATCCGTTCCTTCATTGAAAATCTGCCGGAGAGCATTATTGAATCGGCGAAGATTGACGGGGCGGGGGATTACCGGACCTTCTTCAGCCTCATCCTGCCGCTTACGGTGCCCGTGCTGGCTACGGTGGCGCTGTTCTCGGGAGTGTTCCAGTGGAATTCGTGGTTCGATGTGTTCCTCTACAACTCTTCGGATGAGAAGCTGAGTACCCTGCAATATGAGCTGCAGAAGATTCTGCAGAACTCTAATACCACTACCGGCACCTCATCGCTGGACGGGATGATCCAGGGGGCAACAGGAGGCCAGCAGAATGCGGTCACTCCGATGTCCGTGCGGGCAACGATGACGATAGTAGCTTCCGTGCCGATTATTATGGTCTATCCGTTCCTGCAGAAGTATTTTGTCAAAGGCATGATGGTCGGCGGGGTAAAAGGTTAGGTTGTCTAATTGTATACAAGAGTTCATCCTTACGGGGAATTATCTTAGAAGGATCGTATGCCGGATGTACAAGGCCTGCGGTCTTTTCTATTAGGATTGTATACATGGTTATAGCAATATACAGGATATTCATTTAAAATGTCCATATGACATACAAGAAAGAGGAGGATTCTCATATGGAATATCATGTTGCATTGCAAGGGAGTGATCAGGCTCCAGGCACGGTGGAACAGCCTTTCCGCTCCATCTCCCGCGCTGCGGCGCTGGCGGAGCCCGGGGATACAGTTACTGTTCATGCGGGTACATACAGGGAATGGGTGAGCCCGGCTAACGGAGGAACAGAGGAACAGCGGATTGTCTATCAGGCTGCCGGGGACGGGGAAGTCATCATCACAGGGGCTGAACCTGTTGCGGATTGGCAGGACGAAGGAGATGGTGTCTGGAGTACAGTGGTGCCGAACAGCCTGTTTGCTGTGCGCAATCCTTTTGCGGAGAAATTGTATGGCGACTGGCTGTTCGAAGGGGCGTTCGAGCCGCATCTGGGGGAGGTCTATCTGGACGGCAAATCGCTGTATGAATGTGATAGCGTTACCAAGCTGCGCGATCCTCAGGTATGGCCGCAGGCCAAGTACGCAGCGGACTCTCTGCTGCAGTGGTATGCGGAAGCAGGCTCGGCCGCCACTAAGATCTGGGCGAGCTTCGGGGGCAAGGACCCGCGCCGGGAGAATGTGGAGATCAGCGTTCGACCTTATTGCTTCTGGCCGGAGCAGACCGGACGGGGCTACATTACGGTCAGAGGCTTCACGCTCCGCCAGGCGGCTCCGCAGTGGGCTCCGCCCACCGCGCTACAGGAAGGGCTGATCGGCCCCCACTGGAGCAAAGGCTGGATCATTGAAGACAACCATATCTGCGAGTCCAAATGCACAGGGGTGAGCCTGGGCAAAGAAATCTCAACCGGGCATAACGAGTGGTCGAAAGGCCGGATGAAGGGCGGGACGCAGCGGGAGCAGGAGGTTATTTTCCGCGCACTCCGCCAGGATTGGCATAAGGACAACATTGGAAGCCATATCGTCCGCAATAATGTGATTCATGACTGTGAACAGGCTGGAGTCGTGGGGCATTTAGGGGCTGCTTTTAGCCGGATTGAACAGAACCGCATTTATAATATTCATCATAAACGGATTTTCCACGGGGCAGAGGTAGGCGGAATCAAGCTCCATGCTTCACTGGATACCCAGATTTGCGAAAATGTCATTTACAGCTCCTACCGGGCGTTATGGCTGGACTGGCAGGCACAGGGCACCCGGATCAGCCGGAATGTGTTCCGCGACAACCTGTCCGAGGATTTCTTCATGGAGGTGTGCCACGGTCCTTATATGGTGGATCACAACCTGTTCCTGTCGCCGATGAACTTCCGCAATATGGCCCAGGGCGGCGCGTTCGTCCATAACCTGTTCGCCGGAAGATTCGTTGTGCGTCCCGAGCTTACCCGATATACACCGTACCATATGCCGCATGAGACAGCGGTTGCGGGCTACAGCAATATCGCGGGCGGGGATGACCGCTATTATAACAATATCTTCCTGCGTGATGAGGATACAGATAATGAGGTAGTGCCGATGACCTTCTTCGAGCATCTGCCGCTGGCCCCGAGAGAGCAGCTTAACGATAACGGTGAGCGGGTGATGGACGGTATCCCGGATAATTCCCGCTGTTATCTGCATCCTGTCGGATTAGGCGGCTACGATGAGCACCCGAATGCGCTGGACAAGCAGTGGTGGGAATACACCAGGGAAGAGATCAAGGCGCTGATCGATTCCGGGAAGCCGTTCCATCCTGAACAGATGGCCCTCCCTGTAGCCATTCAAGGCAATCTGTATCTAAAAGATGCGGTGCCGGGTACACATGAGCCGAACGCGAAGGTCTATGCCGATAAGGGTCTTGAGATCGAGATTGATCCGGCTTCCGGCAAGGTGCAGGTGCATATCGTGAACCCTGAGCTGCTGCGTGCAGCGGCGCCGACTGTGGTCACCACCAATCTGCTGGGCCGAAGCTATCACGCCGAGATGCGTTACGAGGAGCCGGACGGCTCGCCGTACCGGTTCGACCGCGACTTCTTCGGTAAGCAGCGCCCGGACTCGAATGTGACGCCTGGACCGTTTGAGCTAACGGATGATAGTCCGGTAAAGATTGTGCTGTAACGCAGAATGCTGGAAAGCTGGAAAGCCTGTCCCTTGGGGACAGGCTTTTTGCTCGCCATAGATTGGTGATGCAGTGTTAACCAGCTCCCGGCTGCTGTTTACTTTTGGCGAATTTGCCCGGTGATATTCCTGTGATCTTGGTGAAGCTGCGGATGAAATTCGCATAATCGTTGAACCCGGATTGGTAGCAGGCCTCTGTAATGCTCAATCCCTCAGAAAGAAGCGATTTAGCGAATAAGATCCGGCGGTCTACGATATACGCCCGGAGCGTTAACCCGGTGTGTTTCTTGAATTGGCGGCTGATATAAGTACTGTTCAAATGAAAAATGCCTGCCAACTGTTCAAGGGTGATCTCTTGGCCAAGGTTCATTTCAATATAATCCATAGTTGCACGGACCAGTTCAGGCATAATATCGGCGGGGGTAAAGCTCGTATTCTGAAAAATCGTATTGGTCAGGACTAATAATTGGGCGATACAGCAGTGTGCCTTAATATCTGCTCCATAAGCATCAGAAGCGAGCGCTTCCTCAAGCTCCCCTGTCCATAACAGAAATTGCTCCAGCTCCGCTTCTTTTAAATGTACGATATTCCCTTTTCCCTTGGGACGGTAATCGAAGCATTCAGATAAGTGGGTAGCCGGAGAGGAGAGCCGCTGCAGCAAAGACTTCTGGAGATTAATCGTAATTCGTTCATATTCCATTTCATCCAGGCTAAAGGAACGGTGCATCTCCTCCGGATGGATTACAAGTAAATCTCCCGGTGCCAAACGGTAACAGCTATTCTCAATATAAAAGTTAACGTTGCCGCGCAGGAATAAGTATAGCTCATAGGCTTCATGCCGGTGATAGAAGCTGCCAAGATTGTAGGTTGTCGTTCTGTGCAGGTACAGGAAATCTTGCTGGATGGGATCATACACAAGCTCAAAGGGCTCGTTCATCTGTAACCTCCCGGTCTGTTCGCGCAATGAATTAGGCGGAATTTGCAATGATTATTATCTGAAGCTACTTTAAAATGTCACTATCCTAGCATGTAAAATTGAGCATTGCAAGCATAATTTGTTAACATCAGATGGGAGTAAAACCACACACAACCATGGATGCAGAGAAGGAGTGAGAACGCTGCAAAATCGAGATAAAGAAATAATATGCAAATGGACAGCCGGAGCTGGACTCATGTTTTACAAAGAAGAGGAAGCGTTTACAGGTACAGTTAAGGTTGCGGACAAAGTCCGGGAAGATATTGCTCTTGTTACGGGTGAATTGCCTGAGGTTACTACGGATATCACCCGCCTGGGAGAGTACTCTGTCATTTACGGTACGGTTGGGCGAAGTCCCGTCCTGGAGAAGCTTGAGGCCAGCGGGCATATCGACCTTTCTTTGATTGAAGGGAAGAGGGAGGTATACCTGTTTCAGGTGGTGGCAGCCCCTTTTCCGGGAGTGTCCAGCGCACTTGTGATCGCCGGCAGTGATAAACGCGGGACGGTCTATGGCCTGTTCCATCTCTCCGAATGTCTTGGGGTCTCGCCATTAGTGAACTGGTCCGGGGTGAGGCCTGTAAGACAATCCCGCGTTGTATTAACGGAGAAGAGCAATAGGATATCCAAAGAGCCGTCGGTGAAATACCGCGGAATCTTCATCAATGATGAGTGGCCGGCCTTTGGGACATGGGCAGAGCATCATTTTGGCGGCCTCAACGCGGAGATGTATGAGCATGTATTTGAATTGCTTCTGCGGCTGAAGGGCAATTATCTGTGGCCGGCGATGTGGAAATCCAATTTCAACTGTGACGGCCCGGGCCTGCTGAATGCGGAGCTGGCCGATGAATACGGAATTGTGATGGGAACCTCGCATCATGAGCCCTGCATGCGGAACGGCGAAGAATACAGCCAGGTACGCGGCACAGATTCTATATACGGGGATGCGTGGGATTTCCGTGCCAACCGGGAGGGGATCTCGCGTTTTTGGGAGGATGGCCTGAAGCGCAATGGAGGATTTGAGAATATTATTACACTCGGTATGCGCGGTGAGCAGGATACAACGATCCTTGGCGAATCCGCGACACTTGCTGACAACATCAACCTGCTGCGGGAGGTCATTCGTGAACAGAACAGGCTGATCCGGGAACAGGTGAATGAAGACTTGACGGCGGTTCCGCGTGACCTGGTGCTGTTCACGGAAGTGGAGGCATTTTTCTATGGGGATGAAGAAACGCCGGGTCTGATGGGTGATCCGGAATTAGAAGGCGTAACGCTGATGCTCAGTGATGATAATTTCGGTAATCTCCGCAGTGTACCTACGGAGGAGATGCGGGGGCACAGCGGCGGCTTTGGACTGTATTATCATTTCGATTTCCACGGGGGCGCCCATGCTTATGATTGGATGAATACCAATTATCTGCCGAAGGTGTGGGAGCAGCTTACAATGGCCTATGATTATGGCATCCGTGAGATCTGGGTGGTCAATATTGGAGATATTTGTCTGCTGGAATATCCGCTGTCTTATTTCCTGGAGCTGGCCTACGATATGGAGGCCTGGGGCTCCTCACAACCCAATACAACCGGTACATTCACGCAAGGCTGGATCAGGCAGCAGTTCGGCGGTGCGTTCAGTGACGATGACAGACTGGCTATACAGGATATCCTCGAAGGATATACCCGGATCAACCATAACCGCAAACCGGAAGTGATGAACTCGGAAATCTATCATCCTGTGCATTATTCGGAAGCGGAGAACTTGCTCAAGCAGGCGGATTATATCACAGGCCTCGCCGAAGAGCTGAGGGCGAAGTGCCCGGACTGGATGTTGCCAGCCTATTATGAACTGGTCTATTTCCCGGCTGTCGCATCGATGAATCTTCAGCTGATGCAGATTACTGCGGGCAGGAATGAGTGGTATGCACGGCAGAACCGCATAGAGGCCAACCGACTTGCGGACGATATTGCTGGATATATCCGCAAGGACAGGGAGTTAACGGAAGAGCTCCATTGGATAAGCAACGGCAAATGGTACGGCATGGGACTGTCCGAGCATGTCGGCTTTGTCCACTGGAATGAGGAGGGCAACCGCTATCCGCTGATGATCCAGATCGAACCCGCCAACAAGCCGCGGATCATTGTGGCGAAATCAGATTCCTCCACATTCACCGAAGGCTATCACTGGACAGGCAAGCCCCTCCACATCTATGATTTCCTACGCCCGGATGTGGAGGAAGTATCCATTGATATTGCCTGCGGCAGCCGGATGCCGGTGCCCTATAAGGTTACAACCGATTGCCCGTGGCTGTCTTGTTCAAGGTCGGAAGGACTGGTTATCAGCCAAGATATTCTTGTGATCACCGTTAACCGGAGCCTGCTTCAGGAGCGGGAGCAGGGAGTAGTCTGTATCGAAGCTCCGGGTAGCAGAGTCCGGCTTCATGTATGGGGGGAGCCTGCCGATATTACAGACGTTGAGCCGATGACCTTCCTGGAGCGTGACGGCTATATTGCGATAGAAGCGGAGCATTATGCAGACAAGCAGGATGTGGGTGGATTCGCGTTCACGAAGCTTGAGAAGTACGGGCGGACTCTGTCGGGAATGAAGGTGCTGCCTCCTCTTCATGATTTCAGCGGGACGGAGGACCGGCCTTATCTGGAATACCGTTTCATGGCTGAGCAGGAAGCGCCTTATCAGGTGGAGTACTATCTTGCACCTTCCAATACAGCCTATATGGATCATAAGCTGTACTACGGCGTGCAGATGAATGGCGGGGAAGTACACCTGGAGAACGCTGTCAGTGAGGGGTTCCGTTCTCTGGACACCAGCTGTCCGGAATGGGTCAGTGCGGTGAAGGACAATATCCGTATCCGCCGCAGTGAGCTTTGTTGCAGGCGCGGCTTGAATATCCTAAGGATCTACGCTGTAAGTCCTTCACTGGTGCTTGAGCGGATTGTCCTGTATCCACAGGGCAGTGAGCTGCCCCAGTCCTATCTTGGACCGGCAGAGAGCTATTACGTGAAGGGTTAGCAATGATAGAAAACCTTAGAGGAACGAATCAGGTTCCGCCGGCGGGAAACCGACGGCGGAATATTTTTTTGAAAGCCGTTAGTTATGTAGCCATGTTCACTTGTGGGAGGTCTAAATGATGTTCAAAATATTGCTGGTAGACGATGAGGTATTTGTCCGCAAGGGATTGCTGGAGATCATTCCGTGGGAATCGCTCAATTTCAGCATCGCCGGAGAAGCGAACAATGGGGCAGAGGCGCTGGATATGATCCGGCAGCTCAAGCCTGATCTGGTCATTACGGACATACGGATGCCTATTCTGGACGGACTGGAGCTTATCAGCACCGTGGCCGAGAATAATGCTCAGGATGTGGTTTTCATCGTAATCAGCGGCTTCAATGATTTCAAGTATGCACAGCAGGCACTCCGCTACGGGGTGCATGACTATATTCTGAAGCCGATTGATGATGAGGAGATGACCGCCACACTGCGCAAGCTGTCCTATACGATGGGCAGGAAGAGAATCACCACACTGACTAATGTTGATCACACCGCCAGTGTAATTCTGGAGACGCTGGTGCAAGGGAAGCTGCCGGATACAGAAGCGGAGCCCCTCGCCGCAGCGCTGGGCATGGAACAGAAGCATGGCTTCCTGTATTGTCTGGCTGAAGTGTATTCGGGCCAGGGCGACCAGCAGCTCACGCTGAAGCAATTTCAGAGCGGGCTGCAATTCATTGAAGAGGACGGTAACCGCATACCTGTGTTTGAGCAGCAGCAGGGAAGCTTTGGAATGCTGCTCTGTACAGAAGCAGTAACGGGCGGAGCCGGCGGTCTTGCGAACCGTCTGGAATGCCTACGGTCAGCATTGGAGGACAGGCTTGGTTGCAGGCTCAATCTCTACGCAGGTGATCCGGCCCAGGCACTTATGGATGTTCACCGTTCGTATGCGGAGGCGAATGAAGCGGCAAGACATAAATATGCCGAGCCCGCCGGACTCATTATGTACTCGCTGATTAAGGACAGGCCTCTGTACGTTTTTGATATGAGTCCGGCGGTCATAAGCAAGCTTATCGTCCAACTGGAGGAGGGGGACAGGTGCGGCTACCTGGACACTGTGGAGAGTATCTTTCAACTGTTCCATAAGCAGCGGTTCACACCACATGCGGTATCAGGCTCTCTCGCCCGGTGTATGACGGGGATCATTGCTGTCATTAAGGAAATGGACGGCAGTGAAGAGCAGATTCTGAGGCTGAAGGGGCTGACCGAACGGGAGCATGTGAATTGGAGTCTGCAGATGCTGAAGGAGAATTTCACACTGGCAGTGCAGGAAGCAACTGACTATATTGCCCTTCTCCGCAAAGAACATTCTGCAGGGGGCATTGTGTTCATTAAACGGTATATCGATACCCACTACAGTGAGAATATCAACCTGAAAAGTATAGCGGCCCAATTCTATATGAATGCAGTATATCTGGGACGCCTGTTCCGCAAGACATACGGTGTTTATTTTAACGATTATTTGCTGGAGCTCAGGATACAGGAGGCCAAAAAGCTGCTTCGGAAAAGTGATTTCAGAATATATGAGATCGCCGGGAAGGTCGGTTTTCAGAGTGTAGATTATTTTGTGACCCAATTCGAGAAGCTGGAGCAAGTGTCGCCGACAGAATACCGGAACATATTGATAGAAAAAGAATAACGGGGCGATCCAATGAAGAAGCTGTTAAATTACATGAAGCTGCGGGAGAAGCTGCTGCTCATGTACGTGCTGTCCGTATTTATTCCCATTGTCCTCACCAATATCGTGTTCTATCACGTCACAACCACCAATATCCGCAATCAAAAAATCCGTGATGCCGACATGGCACTGAACAATTTGAGAGCCGAACTGCAGGTGGCAATCGACCAGGGAGTAGGCTTATCGTATTCGCTGTATGCGGATCCCATCTTCAATAAAACCATTTCCCGCAAATTCACCAGTGAGATGGATTATGTACAGACATTCAACAGCTACCTGGAAGGAGCCTTGTCCAATCAAGGCGTACAGGGTGTCCGTTGGTATCAGGTGTACACCGATAATCCTACAGTGCTGACCTCCGGCTACCTTGACCGTCTAACCGATAAAATTCGCCAATCGGACTGGTATACCCAGTCCAAAGCTTTGTCGGCGCCCTATCCGACCTTTGTCTATTCTGAGCAGAAGTTCAGTCTGATTCAAAAATTAAATAATTATTACACCAGCGGAATGGAGCAGCTTGTCAAAATTGATTTGAACATGGAGCGGATTCAGCAGATTTTTAACGGCAGCACCTTCAATGGCGCTGTGTATCTGTTAGATCCCCAAGGCCGGGTCAAGTATGCGAATGATGAGGCGGCGAGTCCGGGGCTGATCCCTTTCAGGAACTTTCTCCAGCCTAAGAATTCCCTTGAATTCAGGGCTGCATATACCGGGATTAATTATCTGGAAGGGTGGACACTTGCGGGCGTGATGAATGAGGAGCTTGTGCTGAACGAAGTCAGGAAATCGCGTTCTTTTGTCATTTGGTTTGCCTGCATCAACTTTATATTGCCCACAATTATCATTGCGGTTATGTCCAGATCGATTCATGTACGGCTGGTCCGGATTCTCAAATATATGAAGAAGGTTAAGGCGCAGAACTTCCAGACCATTCCCTATGAAGAGGCCAGAGATGAGATCGGCCAGTTAACCATGGAGTTCAACCGCATGACCGAAACGATCAACAGCCTGATTAACGAGGTCTACGTTGCCGATATCCAGAAGAAGAACCTGGAGCTTAGGGAGCAGCAAGCGCAGCTGCATGCCCTGCTTAGCCAGATTAACCCCCATTTCCTATTCAACTCGCTCGAATCCGTACGCATGCGCAGCATCATCAAGGGTGAGAAGGAGACGGCAAAGATCATTCAACATATGGCAAAAATGTTCCGGAAATCCATATCCTGGAGTCAGAACTATGTTACCGTCAGCGAAGAGCTGGAACTGATTGAGAGCTTCCTGGAGATTCAGCAGTACCGCTTCGGCGACAAGCTGGAGTATAGCATTGTGGCAGACCTTGAAGCCCTGAGGCAGCGGATTCCCAAAATGGTACTGTTGCCGTTCGTAGAGAATGCCAGTATTCATGGGGTCGAGTCTATCGCAGACAGCGGGATCATCTCCATCTCAGTGACTGTGCAAGCTGAACGGCTGATTCTCAGGCTGGAGGATAACGGAATGGGGCTGTCACCGGAGAAGCTGGAGGAGCTGCTGCTCTATCTGCAGGAGGATGGCGGCATTGGTGAGCGGGTTGGGATGAAGAATGCATACTACCGCCTGAAGCTGATCTTCCAGGACCAGTTTGAATTTGCAGTTGAGACCCGGGAAGGGGAAGGGATGGTTATCCTCATCTCCCTGCCGCTGATGGATAACAACACCGCATGACATCGCAATATGGGTATACATTTTGAAGCACAAGGTATGGTTTGTCGGGTAAAAAAGTAAGCGGTTTCTTGTTATATTGAAAGAGCTTACATGATTTATGGAATTACAAGAACAGTTAAGGGGGATTTAGTCAAAATGTTAAAAAACAAGCTTTTGACCACCAGTCTGGTACTCATTCTGGCGGCGGCATTGGGAGGCTGCGGCGGAGGTAGCAGCAACAATGCGCCGGACACCTCAGCACAGAGCACGAATGCGGGAGGCAATGAGGAGGCTCCGGCAGTAACCTACAAGTATTTCAGCTTCGGGGCACCCAAGAAACAAATCCTGGGAAGCGAAACAACAATCGGCAAAGAGCTGCAGGCTCAGACCGGAGTGGACTGGAATATTGAATATCTGGTCGGCGATGGAGATACCAAGGCGGGCGTGATGATTGCCAGCGGAGACTATCCGGACATCATTGACTCCAGTGGTCAGATGGCTAAGCTTATGGACGCAGGGGCATTTATTCCGCTTGATGATCTTATTGAACAATACGGCCCCAATATTAAACGGGTATACGGACCCTATTTTGATAAATTCAGGCAGGAAGACGGCAAGCTCTACTTCTTCCCTTACGGTGCCAACATCGGCTACATCTCTGAGCCTAACTTTCAGACCGGCTTCTACATTCAGCGGTCTGTGCTGAAGGAATTCAATTATCCGAAGATTAAGACGCTTGATGAATATTTTGACTTGCTGAAGCAATACAAAGAGAAGCATCCTCAGGTGGGCGGACAGGAGACGATTGGCTTCGCTACCCTTGCCGGTGAACAGGGAAGCTTCTTCACCCTTCAGAATCCGGCCAATCACTTGGCAGGCTATCCGAATGACGGCAGCACCATTGTCGATATGAAGACCCATGAGGCCAAGCTGGTCGGGGGCTCCGATTATCAGAAGAGATGGATTAAGAAGCTGAATGAAGCTAACGCCGAGGGATTGGTTGACCCTGAATCCTTCACGATGAACAGAGACCAGTATCTGGCTAAGCTGACCTCGGGACGCGTACTCGGTTACTTCAGCTATTCCTGGCAGGTTGGGGATGCGACGAATAACCTCAAGAAAGCCGGTAATGACGACATGCGTTATGTTGCGCTTCCGATTGTATTTGATAAAGAGATCAAAGATCAATATATTGATCCTCCCGGCTTCGTAAACAATTATGGAGTAGGCATTACAGTGAAAGCCAAAGACCCCGTCCGTATTATCCAATACTTCGACAACCTGCTTAAGGAAGAGAATCAAATCCTGGTTCAATGGGGCATCAAGGATCAGAGCTATGCAGTTGACGCGAACGGAAGGTTCACTTATGCCAACGACGCGCAGCGCCAGCTGCACGAAGACCCTGAGCAGAGCCTGAAATTCGGGTTTGACTATTTCAACTACAGCTGGCCGCGTTATGGCAATAACTCTGTTCTGCAGGATGGCAATGCCTATGGTCCGGGTAACCAGCCTGAGGTAGCCTCTTACGGTTATACGGATGGCGACAAGAAGCTGCTCGAAGCTTACGGAGTGAAGACCTTCAGCGAGCTGTTCAGCGATCCGGATGAGCGCCCTTGGTCCCCTGCCTGGTCCATTGCTCTGGAACAAGGTTCTCCTGAACAGATGTTCATTACCAAGGCTGACGATTTGCAGCGCAAACATCTGCCTGCTATGGTTCTGGACACACCGGCCAACTTCGACAAGAATTGGGGAGATTACATGGCCCAGTTCAACAAGCTGGATAAGAAAACCTATGAAGATTTCATCACCAAGAAGGTTCAGGAACGTGTAGCAGGCAAATGGTAATCTAGAGACAGAATCAGCTATAAGCTGCGGGCTGGAAGGGGGAAGCTGCTCCGTCCCGCAGCTGTAATCAGCAAGGTGTTAGAAGGGAGAAGAACCAGTGGAGAAACCAGTACATGCTGTACCCCCTCTCAACAACAAGGGAATTCAATTAAATAGAAACCATTCATTCTTCAAGCGTCTTATTCAGCAGAGGACGCTGGCCTTCATGTGTATTCCTTTTGTTCTTTGGGCGTTTGTATTCAAGTACCTCCCGCTCTGGGGCTGGACTATGGCTTTTCAGAATTACAAGCCGGCCAAGAGCTTCTCAGAGCAGCAGTGGGCAGGGTTAAAGCACTTTAGGATACTGTTTGAGGACAGCACCTTTTATCGTGTGCTGCGGAATACACTTGTCATGAGTGGTATTCAATTAGCATTAGGGTTTGTTACGGCAATTACGCTTGCGCTTCTGTTAAATGAGCTGAAGAATATTATCTTTAAACGTGTAGTGCAAACCGTCAGCTACTTGCCGCATTTCATCTCCTGGGTAGTGGCGTCGAGTATTGTGCTGACGGTATTATCGCCTGACGGGATTGTCAATGTTCTGCTTACCAAGCTTCAGCTCCTGGACAAACCTGTACTCTGGATGGGCAAAGGGAGTTATTTCTGGGGAATTCTCGGGGCAACGCAGGTATGGAAGGATGTGGGCTGGAACACCATCATCTACTTGGCAGCCATCACTTCCATCGACCCCTCTCAATATGAGGCGGCTGAAATCGACGGAGCCAGCCGTTTTCAGCGGATGCTTAATATCACGCTTCCCGGACTCAAGCCGGTTATCATCATTCTCCTAATTATGAATATGGGTAATATTCTTGAGTCCGGATTTGAGGCGCAATATTTGCTAGGTAACGGGATGAACATTGATTTCTCGGAGAACCTGGATATATTCGTGCTGAAATATGGACTTGGAATGGGGAATTTCTCGTTGGGTACCGCTGCAGGGATATTCAAAACATTGGTCAGCTTCATCTTCCTGTTCTCAGCCAATAGCATCGCCAAAAAAATGGGAGAAAGCAGATTATTCTAAAAGGAGGTATATGTCATGCAAGCAGCAAGAAAATCGCGTTTGCGTAATTCCAGTCTGGGAGACCGTGTATTTGATATATGCAACATCATTTTTATGCTATGTCTGATGGTTGTTACGATGTATCCCTTCGTTAATATGATCGCCATATCCCTTAACGATGCTAATGATGCTGTCAGAGGCGGGATTTATTTGTGGCCGCGGATGTGGACCTTTAGCAATTACAAGTATATCTTCGGGGAATCGGACATCTATCATGCCACGCTGATCTCCCTTCTGCGTACAGTGATCGGAACGGCAGTCTCAGTCTTCTGTACCGCAATGCTGGCCTTTACCTTGAGCCGCCAGGAATTCGTACTCCGCAAGTTCGTCACAATGTTCTTCGTATTCACCATGTATTTCAGCGGCGGCCTGATTCCCGGCTACCTGCTGATCCGGAATGTGGGTCTGACGGATTCTTTCTGGGTCTATATTGTTCCGGGGATTATCGGTGTGTTCAATATGATTGTCATCCGATCTTTCATTGAAGGCCTGCCCGAAGGGATTCTGGAGTCGGCCCGGATCGACGGGGCCGGGGAATTCACAACCTTTGTCCGTGTAGTACTGCCGTTGACGATTCCTGCGATGGCTACTGTATCTCTGTTTGTAGCTGTGGGACAGTGGAACTCCTGGTTTGATGTATTTCTGTACAACTCCTCCAATATCAAGCTGAGCACACTTCAGTACGAGCTGATGAAAATTCTGCAGACAACCAATACGTCTGCGACTGCCGGAGCAGTGGATGCATATCAATCTGCAGATAATGCAGTAAGGGTAACGCCAACCTCGTTGCGTGCTACGATGACAATCGTTGCAAGTGTGCCCATTCTGATGGTCTATCCTTTCCTGCAGAAGTATTTTGTTCAGGGGATGACGGTTGGAGGCGTTAAGGGTTGATGACAAGGGAGGGGCAGGGAGGCAACCCGCCTTGCGCTCCGCTTGAGGTTATATCTCTCTAATCAGGCCGGCTGGAACCTTTTAGCCGGCCTGTCTTTACGCCCACAAGCTTCGCAGATTGATAATTCCTCATCAATGGATGATGTTCCCAGGATAGAATGATGCAAATTCAAGTTAGTATTAGCATAGAACGGAACTCGCGTATACAGAGCCTGGAGCCTGCGGCATTCTGCAGGATGACCTGTGGAGGCTCTCAAGCAATCATACTGTTTAGTGGGGGGATACTCATTAATTATTCAGACCCAAAATACCGGATTCTGTCCTACACCCGTGAGCCGGCAGGGATCTATGGATCGAAGCTTGGCTGCAGTATGCATGGTGCGATGAGTCCAACTGCTCGCCGTAAAATTACTGGAGCGGCTGACTGTATCCTTCGATACCTGCGTACAATTGCCGGAAGCCCGGACGGTCTCTTCGGAGAAGGAGCTGCAGGAGCTTGGGGCAGAGTATCTTTACAGCGACGGGACAACGGTACGCAAGCCTGTGAACTGGAATTCAGGCGGGATATCCTGGGATAAGCCAGGCGTGTACACGGTAACCGGCGAAGTGAACCAGTCCGTTTATTACTTTCCGTTCTCGGTGAACCGGGCCGATCCTTCCTTCTTCCAATGGTAGAATCAATATTATTTCATCGCCAATAACGATGCTGACCGCAAACAACAGCCTCTCTGTGCGCTCAGCGGGTACTATTGGACAACTGGCGACAGCGGCGGAATATGTAATATTGAATACTAAAATGTACTCCCATATGATCCAATTCCTGTGGGCATCTGAATTTCAAGTAATAGGCGGAGAGGTATACATCTTCCTGGCCAGCAGTTCTGAGGGCTTCGGGCCGATCCGGGCCTATGTGATGAAGCTGAGAAGCGGGGTAGATCTCTGCAACAAGGCGGATTGGGAGCGGCCGGAGCCGGTTGTGGGCCGTGACGGGAAGGTATTAAGCGAAGTAGGCCTGACACTGGATATGACTGTTGTACAGGCTTCCGGTACAACTTATGCGATATGGGCGCAGCGTGACCTGATTTCGGTGGATCTTGGCTCCTGGATTTACATTGCTGAAATAGATGAGCAGGAGCTGTGGAGAGTTCAGTGAGCCTGTCCTGCTGTCGAAGCTGGAGTATAGCTGGGAGAATAATTATTTGTTTGTTGACGAGGGACCGTATCCTTTGTTCAGTGGAGATAAGCTGTACATTACGTTCTCCAGAGCGCTGGTGGACTACACCTATAATGTAGGCTATCTCTCGATTGACCGGAATGCCGACTTGCTGAACATCACCAACTGGACCAAGGGCAATTATCCGCTGCTGACCAGTTCCTCCGTTCCCGGCCATAATGCTCATGTAACCCAGGAGGGTATGGTGTGGAGCATCTATCATGCACGGATCGGCAAGGAAGGTCCAAGATACAGCGGCGTCCGCAGGGTACACTTCCACCAGGACGGCTTCCCTATTCTGGATATGACAGAGAACAAGGATATTCAGTGCAGCAGCCGGAAATTGAGTTTTACCTTGAAGGTGCATGCCTAAAGCACAAGTTGCCGTGCACCATGTTACTTATATCCAACGGAATTCACCTGGGGAGGAAAATGATGAACACCGCCATAACTAATCCGATGATGTGGTCAGACGTTCCGGATGTTGACGTAATACGGGTATACTCTGCCTTCTATATGGTTAGCACCAGTATGCACTCCATGCCGGGTTGCCCGATCATGAAGTCGGTTAATTTGAAGGACTGGGAAATCGTAAGTTATGTATACGATACCTTTGAGGATAATGATGCCCACAGGCTGCTGGACGGCACTGGTATTTACGGCAAGGGCTCGTGGGCGGCATCGCTTCGCTACAAGGATGGGATCTACTATGTTTGTATGAACCAGTTCTATATCTATCGCACAAACGATATTGAACACGGAGTTTGGGAACGCTCGGTGATACCGGGGCTTCACCATGACCCAGCCCTTTTGCTGGATGAGGATGACCGCAATTATATCATCTATGGCAATGGGGACATTTATATCAAAGAGTTGACCGGCGATGTTACCGCTGTGAAGCCTGGCGGAATTAATCAGCTGCTGCTTGAAGGAGAGCGCACTGGTATGGGGCTGCGGATTAAAGGATGTCATGCTTATAAACTTCATGGCAATTACTACCTGTTCTTTATCGAATGGCCGAAAACCGGGAACAAGCGGAGACGGCAGGTGTGTTACCGTTCAAGCGGACTTCGGGGCTTTATGAGCGGAGAATGATCCTTGATGATGATATGGGCTATTTTAACAATGGTGTAGCTTAAGGGGGAATTGTCGATACACCGGATCAGGAGTGGTATACGGTATTGTTCCAGGACCGTGGTGCCGTGGGACGTGCGCCTCAATCCGTTACTGCTAAGCTTCCTGCTGCAGATCCGAAGCCGCTTGTGATCAGCGATGAATTCGACTATGAGAAAGACCGTTTGGCTCTTAACTGGCAGTGTAATCATAATCCTGACAACAGACTGTGGTCTGTTACAGAACGTCCCGGTTATCTGCGGCTTAGATCAGACACATTAGCATAGGGGATACTTCAGGCCCGCAACACGCTGACACAACAGACGGAAGGACTGGCTTGCAGTGCAGAGGCAATGCTGGAGCTCTTGGGCATGCAGCCTGGCGGATATGCTGATTTTGATTATTTCCATTATCACCGGTATATAACACAGTAAGCGCAAGCTAACAGATTGTTATGATTGTTCTCTGCCTATAAAAGAAGTGTTAGTTCCTCTTATAATAGAAGCAGAGTACAATTATGAGAGTCGAATGGGGATGGAAGCAATGAATGAAGAGTACATGAAGACCCCGGAGAATTTCAACAACGTTCATGCCTTTTTGAGAAAAATGGTAACTTTGACGGGAAAGCTTCAGACCTGGGAGTTCGTCAGATTCGAGTTTTGGGAGTGTTATGAAGCCGCTAAAAGCCCAGACCCGAGCTTCAAGCAAAATAATGCACACCTATGGAAGAATGAAGCCGGTGAGATAACAGGCCTTTTCATTTCCGAATCCGGAGGCGGTTTCTTCAGCTTAATCGTTCATCCGGATTACCCGTATCTGGCGGACGAGATGGTCGCATGGACCCGGAATGTATGGGGCAAGGGGAGAAAGAAGCTTAACACGGATTGCTATCCCTATGGTCAGGAGGTTCAGGCATTATTGGATCAAGGTTTTGTGCAAGATTCCCATATCGGGAATACCCGAAGATACGATCTTGCGCATACTGAGTACACTTTTAACCTGGAAGAAGGCTTCTACATCCGGTGCATGGCGGAAGGGGCAGACGAGGAATCGAAGGGCGAGTTGATTGAACATATCTTCTCTCCGTCTGATTCCGGCCCAGTCAAGGTAGAGTATTGGAGAAAAACTCTGCCGTCCTATCTTGCGGAGCTTGATTTCTCTGTGGTTGATGATAAGGGCCGGCATATTGCCTTCTGTTTCGGGTTCGTGGATCAGGATAACGGGATCGCGGTTATAGAGACGATTGGGACCCGCCCGGATTATCGGCAACGCGGCTTCGGCAAGGCGGTTGTTACAGCCTGCTTCTTGCGGCTGAAGGAGCAAGGTGTGACAACGGCATATATTACAGGGTTCTCTGCTGAGGCTAATGCTCTATATCAATCCCTGCAGCCGGTGGAGATTACTCCGATGCATTCGTATGTATACGAAGATTAAATACAAGCGGGACTGTCCAATGTAGAAGCGTCTATCCTTCATATATATTTTTCCGAAACAGCTTCCTCAGCAGGATTTCACACTTAGTTTATCGAATAAACAAAGTGTGAAGATATACATATAATCTATGAGAGGAATGAGCAGCTTTGGACATGAACCAACAGAAGTATACAACACAAGCAGCGGGATATGATCAGGAGAAAGCAGGGATTGAGCGTGGTAAGATCACGATGATTGAATATCCATCTGCAACAGTGGGCACCACCCGGAAGGCAAGAGTATACACACCGCCCGGTTATTCCAGCAGAGAGAAATATAATGTCTTGTACCTGCTGCACGGCATCGGCGGGGATGAGGACGAATGGTTCACCCACGGCACTCCGCAGATTATTCTCGACAATCTGTATGCCGATCACAAGCTGAAGCCGATGATTGTTGTGTTGCCGAACGGCCGGGCGATGCAGAATGACCGGGCGGAGGGCGACATTTTCGCGCCTGACAAGTTGGAAGCCTTTGCAACCTTTGAGTCTGATCTGCTGAACGATCTGATCCCTTATATCGAAGCGAATTATTCCGTGCTGACGGACCGGGAGCACCGTGCGCTGGCCGGCTTATCCATGGGCGGAGGGCAATCGCTCAATATGGGTCTGAACAACCTGGACCGCTTCGCCTGGGTAGGGGCCTTCTCTGCGGCACCTAACACGAAGGAGCCAGAGCTGCTGGTACCTGATCCGCAGAAGGTAGCGGACGCGCTTAACCTGCTCTGGTTATCCTGCGGAGACCGGGACAATCTCAAGTATGTCAGCGACCGCACCCATGCCTACTTCCTGGAGCATAACGTGCCGCATATCTGGGTGGAAGAGCAGGGCGACCATGACTGGCCGGTCTGGAAGAACGGGCTGTATCAGTTTGCGCAGCTTATTTTTTAAATGGTGTAGAGGGCGTCCTGAGCGGGCGCCTTTTATTCTGGCTGGAAGTTGCCGCTGTATGCCGGGTAATCCTTAGAAGTCCAAATGTTCACCGCAGTGACGATAATGCTTCCAGTTTTAATTAGTAGTGCGTCAGTGTGTCTTACATTCACTGAAGCGCAAAAAAGGCAGCCCCAAGCCATATCTATGGCTCGGGGGCTGCCTTTTCTATCATCTCCGCGCTTTGCAGGTCACCGCTTATTTATTAGCAATCGCATCGGCGCGCATTTTAACGATTTTGTCTGCTCTTTCCTTGTCTACGGCGAAGACATCGTTCCAGCCGAGTCCTTCGACATCGCTCTTCAGCTTGGTCCAGAGCTGGTCGAATTCGGCCTGGTCCTTGGCGAAGATCATTTTCCAGGAGGTGTTCTTGACATAATCCGAGATCTGGCTGCGTTTGTTCTTAACGTCAGAGGAATCGGAGCCAAGACTGGTGTTGATGTTCGGTACGATGTCAATCATGTTGTTCTTCGTATAATACTCAGTCGGAGTAGTGGCGTCATAGGTTTTCTGCCAATCTGTAGTCAGCGCAGTCTTGTTGGCTTCGATGGTGGACGCCCAGTAGGTGCTGTTGTAGAACTCTTTGGTTTCCGGGTCGGTCACGAAATCACTCATAATCATCGAGTTGACCTTGCTCTGGCCATCCTGGTAACCGCCGCCGCCGTATTCAGCAGGCACAGGAGTATTTTCCTGGAATGCAGTCTGACCAACTTCGGTCAGCTTGAATTTGCCGTCCGGTGTTTTTTCATAGTTGAAGCCTTCGAAGCCGTTGGTATAGTAACGCAGGCCTTCCGGAGAGGACATCCAGTCCATCAGTTCCATGATTCTTTCCGGTTCTTTCGCTTTGGAGCCGATGGCGAACACTCTGCCGTTCCCGAAGTAAGCATCACTGTTCTGGATCAGGTGGGTATCGCCGATCGGAACGGCTACGTTGCCGTCACCCTGGTTGCCGCGTTCAATCGTGTTGTAGAAGCCTCTCTGCCAGGAGTACCACAGGAGCAGCACCTGCTTGTTGGTCAGCTTCTCAGATACCTTGTTCCAGTCCTGGGAAGGGGAATCCGGGTCGACGAGACCCATTTTGTTAGCGTCATAATAGAACTGCAGAATCTTCTTGTACATGCTGTTGTCGTCAACGATCGGCACGATGTCACCTTTGGCATTCAATTGAATTGTTGTTGTGCCGTTCGGCTGCTCATAGCCATACCAGTTGCTCAGCCACCGGACATTCTCCATGCTGCCGCCATCCCAGTCCTTCCACAGCGTAATCGGAACAATCGGCTTACCGTCCGGAGTCTTCGGATATTTAGCCTGCATATCCTTCAGGGCGGTCATCAGGTCGTTCAGATTATTCAGCTTCGGCGCGCCGATTCCCTTGTAATAATCCCAAGGCATAATCGGGCTGGAGTAAGGCAGCTCTTCTGAGAAAGTCGTTGGCGAGGTGTCGGCGGTGAAGGCCGGGAGAGCATAGATTTTACCATCCGGGTTCTGCTTCTCGAAGGCCACATTGAACGGCTTAAAGTGATTGTCTACATATTGGGACAGATGCTCCGTGTTCTTAATCATGTCGGTTAAATCCATAATCATGCCTGCCGGAATCAGTTCCTCAAGCTGGCTGTTCTCAATAATCAGGAGGTCGCCGAGGTCACCGGATGCAGAGCGGGTCTTGTACAGCTGGTCGCCCGCTACCTGCGGAGCCAGAATGTTCAGTGTGATATTGAATTTGTCTTTCAGCAGCTTGCCGTACCATCCCGTCTGCTCGCCTTGATAGTTAGCTGCGTTGTCGAATACCGTAATGGTTAGAGGTTTGCTGTGATCGATGCCTGTGCTTGTGCCCGGATCGGATGACTCAGTAGGTGTTCCGGGTTCGGCCGTCCCCGCAGCAGCTCCTCCATTGTTGGAATTACCGCTGCAACCACTTAACGCCGTTGTTACCAGCAGGATGGTCGTCCCTAGTAACAGCGCGGACTTTCTGCCCAGCTTAATGTGTGTTTTCATGTGTAGCCCCCCGAATGATTAATGTATCATAAATGGCGCTGTCGGATTAGCCCTTGACGGCACCAATTATAATTCCTTTGACAAAAAATCTCTGGAAGATCGGATATACCAGCAGGATCGGTGCGACTACGATAATGGTTACAGTCATGCGGATGGAGGTCGAGGTCTGCTTGGTCGCCAGAGTAGCCATCGCCGTGGATCCGGCATTCTGCAGGTTGACCATGGTGGACAAGGAGCTCGCCTGGTTGATGTAGTTATACAGAATGAACTGCAGGCTGTAGAGCTTGCTGTCCGTCACCAGCAGGAGCGTATCTTGGAAGGAGTTCCACTGGTTGACTGCCGAGAAAATGGCAACGGTTGCAAGGATCGGCTTGCTGATCGGCAGAATGACTTTGTAGAAAATCGTGAAGATTCCTGCACCGTCAATGCTGGCCGCCTGCTGAAGCTCCTTCGGTGTTGCCTCCACGAAGGTTTTGACCAGGATAATGAAGAAAGGAGCAACAACGGACGGAAGAATATAAGCCAGGAAGTTGTCCGTCAGATGCAGCGATCTCATGGTCAGATACCAGGGGATGATCCCGGCGTTGAAGAACATTGTGATGATGGTGAAGCGGTACCAGAATTTCTTGCCCCACATATCCTCCTGAGCGAACATGAATCCGAGGAAGGCCGAAGCGCCGACCGTCAGTAACGTACCGATCACGGTTCTGCCGAGGGAAATCATGAACGCATTGCCCAGACCCGGGATTTTGAATACATCGACATAGTTCTGGAAATGAATCCCCTTAGGCCAGAAAATAATTTCGCCTTTAGCGCTTAGGTCGTTCGCGCTGATCGTATTGATAATGATCGAGTAGAACGGGTAAACGCAGATGAAGGCGAACAGTGAGAACAGGATATAGATAATAGTAGAGATGATTTTATCGGTAGCGCTGACCTGCATTTTGACCGTTTTTTTGGTGATGTCGATCTCCCGGGTGTTTGGCGTAAGACTGGTCTGGTTGTCACTCATACAATGCCCTCTCCTCTCAGCATTTTGGACAGCCCGTTCACCGAAAAGAGAAGCACCACGCTGATTACACTCTTCAGCATACTGATCGCAACGGAGACGGAATAGCTGCCGCCGCCCATGGCGAGGTTATACACATATAGATCAAGAACCTGAATAGTGTCCTTGTTAAACGCATTTTGGAAGACGAAATATTGCTCCAATCCGTTATTCAGGAAGCTTGCAATCTGGAGCATCAGGAGGACGAAGTAGGTTGGCATCATGCTTGGCAATACGACATGGCGGATCACCTGCATCCGGGTAGCCCCATCCACATAAGCCGCTTCATACAGCGATTCGTCGATGCCCATGATGGCCGCGATGTACAGAATGGCAGACCAGCCGAGTGTCTTCCAGGTAGCCCAGGCCCACATGGTCCACCAGACATGCTCTGAGCTCTGCAGGAACATTGTAGGTGAATCGGTCAGCCCGGTCATATGCAGGAAGCCGTTGACCATCCCCTCACTGGAGAACATGGAGAAGGCGAGGGAGTACACCAGCACCCAACTGATAAAGTTCGGCAGCGTGGTGACCGTCTGGATGAATTTGCGGAAACGTACCGCCTTGATCTCGGTCAGGAAGATGGCGAAGATCATCGGGAGCCAGGAAAAGAGGATACCCAGTCCGCTGATGCCGAAGGTATTCCAGATGACCTGCATCAGCTGATCGATCTTGACCTGATTCTCAACCAGGGAATGGAACCATTTGAAGCCGACAAACTCGGATTGTGACAATGGGATAGGCGGGGTGTAGTCAAAAAATGCATATACCCATCCATAGAGCGGATAGTACGCAAAGACAGCGAGTAAAAGCATAAAGGGAGAGATGTACAGGAATTTCCGGAACGAATTGCTTCTCATGCACTGGCTGCGCATTGTTTCACTCCTCATCATATTCTCTTTGTATGATTGCTTCCTGAAGCTAAGCCGGGGCAAGCAATCCTGAGTAACTTGTCTGGCTGTCATCCCCCTTCATAATAAAAGCAATGAAAAGCAAATGTGGAGCAATTGATAACGCTTTCATGTATGAAACTATAATAAGTTATCGTCTATCTTCCTACAATGACCGATCCTCACCAATTATTGATCTATTGTCAGGTGAAGGAGACGCGGACGAGAAGGGAAAGTGCATGGGAGGGGGAGCGAGAGTTGCAAGGGACACGGATGAAACGGGAGTTTATAGGAGCGGGAAGAAAGGAATACGGGAGGCTAAACGGAAACCCAGAGAGTGATGAGGGGTATTAATACACCTGATTTTATCAAAAGAGGGCGGATGAGTCGAATGAAGGGTATTAATACACCTGATTTTATCAAAAGCGGGCGGATGAGTCGAATGAGGGGTATGAATACACCTAATTTCATCAAAAGCGGGCGGATGGACCGAATGAGGGGTATTAATACACCTGATTTCAACAAAAGTGGGCGGATGGACCGAATGAGGGGTATTAATACACCTGATTTCAACAAAAGTGGGCGGATGAGCCGAATGAAGGGTATTAATACCAATGTCATTAAGATAAGATATAGAGCCAAAAACAAGAAAAAGGCAGGTTATCGAAAAGATAGCCTGCTCTTTTTTTGCACAAAAAAATCTTGACAATCCGTAGAAAACGTGTGGCGAAGCCCCTTGAAAAAACGAGGAGGTTACGCCAATGAATGCTTATGCAAATTCGCTGAAAGACAGACTGACATCTCTCATCCGTGAGATGGCGGCTGCCCCCGCGCCTTACGTCAGAAACCCGGGAAAGGATTTTACCCGAACGAAAAAACTACCCTTTGAAATGGTTATGCAAACCCTGATCTTTATGGGCGGCAACAGCCTCTATAAGGAACTGTTGGAATCGCAGGGCTATGACGTTAACACCGCAACTTCTTCTGCTTTTGTTCAGCAAAGAAATAAAATTTTGCCGTCTGCGGTCGAATCTTTGTTTCACACCTTTACCGCGTCCCATACGGAATTCAAGGATTATCGAGGCTATCGATTATTGGCCATTGACGGTTCCGATCTGCATATTGCAACAGATCCTGCGGACCCGTTGACCTATTCTCAAAGTCAGCCCCACTCGAAAGGCTTTAACCTTCTGCACTTGAACGCTGCTTATGACCTCTGTAACCGGCTTTACGTGGACGCCATCCTTCAACCTCGAAAGCTGCGCAACGAAGGAAGGGCGCTGTCCACGATGGTGGATCGGTCCCCTATTCAGGGGAACGTCATTGTGTTGGCGGATCGAGGATTGGAAAGCTACAATACGTTCGCGCATCTGGAACGGAAAGGATGGAAGTACGTCATACGGGTCAAGGATTTGCATTCGAATGGCATTCTTTCGGGCTTGCACTTGACCTTTGAAGGGGCGTTTGATCAGGAGATTCACCTGACGCTGACTAAAAAACGAACGAAAGCGTTCAGGGATCACCCCGAAATCTATAAAATTCTTCCGGCCACCTCTAGCTTTGATTTTCTGGACATGCAAAAGAACCTGTTTTACCCGATTTCCTTTCGGGTGGTTCGTTTCCTCCTGCCCAGTGGCGATTATGAAACCGTCATTACCAATCTACCGGCTGCTGAATTCTCACCGGATGAACTCCGGGAACTGTATCACCTGCGATGGGGGATTGAGACCTCTTTCCGGGCCTTAAAATACACCATCGGTCTGACCCATTTTCACGCAAAGAAGCAAGAGTCCATTACCCAAGAGATATTCGCAAGAATGATCCTCTACAATTTCGCTGAAATGATTACCTCGCACGTAGTCATTTCCCAAAAGGATAAACGGCACCTCTACCAAGTCAACTTCACGGTGGCCGTTCACGTCTGTAGACATTTCCTGCGCTCCAAGGGCGATGGACCCCCGCCTGATGTGGAAGCTTTGATTCGCAAAAATATGTTGCCGATTCGTCTCACCCGTCCTGGGCAAAGGAATACACGCAGAATACGTAGCAAATCCGCCATTAGCTTCGTCTACAGAGTAGCATAATTCGGTTCGCATGAACATTTTTTTAAGTGGATCTTCCATCCGCTTTGTTTGCTATGCGCTTTTTTCCTTCCTTACACCAAAAACAAACGGCATAGGACGTTTCCCCATACCGTTTTGGATTCTCTTTATTAATTCCAAACTTATCTTTGAACTTATCTTAATGACATTGGTATTAATACACCTGATTTCGGAAGAAGTGGGCAGATGAGCGGGCAGGTGCGAACTGGAACGCAACATTATACATAACGCACAGGCCGCTCACTCCACCCCCCTCCGCCTCAGGCAATGACGAAGCATTGCTTGCGGTATTCATTGGCGCTGGTTCCCGTGTATTCTCTGAATTTCTTGTAGAACCAGTCGATTTCCGAATATCCGACAGCGTCTGCAATCTCATAGATCTTCATGTCGGTCGTTTCCAGCAGCAGCTTGGCCTTCTCCATCCGCTGGCGCAGAAGATATTCGTTGAAGGACATCTTCTCCTGCTGCTTGAATTTCTGTCCGAGATAGGCGCAGTTGAAGTTCAGGGAGTCGGAAATCCGCTTGAGTGTAATATTATGATGGAGCTGCTCATCCACGTATTGCTTGATCGTACTGACGATCGGGCACGGGGAGGACGGCTCTTTTTGAATGGTGAACTGAGCATAATCCCGCTCCGCAGCAGCCGGTCTGCCGGCCGGAGCCAGCACCCGTCGAACCGCCTCCAGACTTCCGCCCAGCTCAGCCGGATCCACCGGGTCTGTTAAGTAATCGCTTACATTATAGAGTAAGGCTTGGCGCGCCAGCCCGAAATCTCCGCTGCCCCCGAGCAGAATAATCGGAACGGAGCTTCCCTGCCTGATCTGCTCACAGACTCGCATGCCCGGCGTATGGGCATCCCTGATATTCAGAAGAACCAGTGATATCCCCTCGCTGCGGATCAGCCGCAGAACATCGGATGAATAATCAGCATGCGCATGAATGATGAAATTCTTAAGTCTGCTCCCTGCCATATAAGAAGCGATCTCCCGCACTTGGGCGTTTCGCTCTACACATAAGATTCTGTACAACATGAAGACCCCGCTTTCAGAGAGAAGTTAAGCTTCCTTCATTCATTATGTGCAACAGAGCCGGGCGCTACAATGTGCAATTCTTGCACCAGGCTCCATTTGTTTACCTGATCGGAATCCGGTTGCCCGGTGGATAAGGACTTGTGGACCCGACCTATAATTTGACAGGTGAACACCTGAAGTTAGACGGGTTGCTGCCTGAAAATGTAAGCGCTAAACTTTCAAGGTAAGTCATTCATACTTGGGGGGACAGATCATGCGGGCAAAAAAAGTAATGTCAGTATTCATTAGTATGTTGTTATTAGCGGCAACGACGGCATGTGGAGGAGCGGGGAACGGCGGAAACGCCGGCGGGGGAGCGTCAGCCCAGCCGGCAGCGGCTACGGAGACTCCGGCAGCTGAAGCCACTGCGGAAGCTACGCCCACTGCGGAGCCGAGCAATGCTACACCAGAAAAAGACTTCGATATGGGCGGCCGAACGATCAAGATTGTGTCCTGGTGGGATATGACGATTCCTGAGGACAATCCTGACAATATCCAGCGCTCGAAGAATCTGAAGGAATTGATGGCCAAGCATAATTTCAAGGTTGAATATGTAGCGCTGGACTTCGGTGAATACCAGAAGAAGGTAGTGGCTTCACTGGTCGCCGGTGAACCGCTTGGCGATATTGTCAGAATGGGCAAGGGCTATATGATTCCGGTGCTGACCAAGCAGGATATGTTCTGGCCGGTTGACGAGTATACCAAGAATGAGAATGCCTTCAATCAGCGGATGACTACAGAATTCTCACAATATGAGGGCCGGGGCTATGGCTTCTCGGAGAATGCGGGCAACCTGATCAGCGGGATATTCTATAACCGCACCCTGATGAAGAAGCTGGGCATGAAGCCGCTCCAGGAATATGTGAACGAGGATAACTGGAACTGGGAGACCTTCACCCAAGTCGCCAAAGAAGCGAACAAAGATACAGATAACAACGGTAAATTTGATGTTTGGGGCTTGGCCTCCGGGGGGTTCCTGGAAATGGCGCTGGCCTCCAACGAGACCGATCTGACCGTTGACGACAAACAGAATCTCGATGATCCGAAGCTGCTGGAGGTCTTCAAGTTCATCGCCAAGCTGGGTGCCGAGAAGGTAGCACGGCCGACAGAAGGCGGGGACTGGCAGGAACCGGCGCAGTTCTTCCGTCAGGGGAACACGCTGATGTATGCAGGAGCCGATTATGAGGCGAACGGCTTCAAGACGGATATGAAGGATTATGATATCGGCTTTGTTCCTTTTCCAAAAGGGCCTAATGCTACCGAATACCACAGTGTGGAATCCAATGTCCAGTTCCTGACCATCCCGAAGAAGGCCGAGAATCCGGATCAGCTGCTGTATATCTGGGAGAAGATCAACGATATCGAGTCGATCTACGATTATCCGAAGCAGGCTTCCCTGGAGAGCACGTATGACAACGAGGACGATATCAACAACGCCAAGCTGGTCGAAGGCGGCATGCTGCTCACGAACCATAATACCTTCTCGACCATGCCTTACTACGAGATGATTGACGAACTCAAGAAGGGAACCTCGGCCTCTACTGTCATTCAGAAGTACAAGGCTAAGGTTCAGGCATCTGTAGACGCAGTTTACAAAAAATAAACGGATACCGCATGGAACAACAGTCCCCCGCGGACTGTTGTTCCCATTCTTGCTGAAATTTTATGATCCATCGCTTAAGGGGAGGAGTACGATTGAATATTCGAATCAGGAACATAGCGATTATATTGGTTGTTGTCCTGCTGGCCGGGACGATCTGGATATTTAATTCCCCGGGGCAGCCTGTGCATTCCGACTCTCCCGCAGTAGGCAAGTTCACGGCAGCCGCGCAGGACGCCGCAGAGGGCAGCTATGAAGCCTATCTGAAGCAGCATGCGAACGCCGCACGCCCTGACCGGGAGATCCGCATCGAAGGGGAGAGCTATTCCCCAGGCAGCGGAGATGTCTTCGAGGTGAAGCAGCAATTCGAGGGGCTTGACGGAGCAGCAGTCATTACCCCGGAATCGGGAACCATCTCCTGGGAGGTGCCGGTTCCGGAATCCGGGCTGTATAACCTCCGGGTTCATTATTATCCGGTGGAAGGCAAGAGCTCGTCGATTGAGCGTTCCTTATCCATCAACCGGGAGGTGCCGTTCAAGGGAGCGGATACCCTGCTCTTCGACCGGGTCTGGGGGAACCGTGAGGAGGTCATTAAGCAGGATGACCGCGGCAACGATCTGCGCCCCAGACAGGTGGAGCAGCCGGTGTGGCAGTCCACAGTCATTGCAGACAGTGAAGGCTTCTATGAGGAGCCGTATGCCTTCTATCTGGAGCAGGGGAATCAGACTCTGTCGCTGACCGCGCTCCGTGAGCCGATGGCCATTGATTATATTGAGCTGTTCCAGGACCGGACAGTGCGCTCTTATGCAGAGGCTAAGCAACAGTATGAGACTAAGGGTCTTCAGCCGGTAAAGGAGCCTTATATCGAGGTCCAGGCCGAAGCGGCATCTGCCAAATCCTCGCCCACCTTATATCCGTTATCCGACCGCTCCAGCCCGGCAGTGGTTCCTTATGCCGTCTCGAATTTAAGGATCAACACCATCGGCGGGGTGAACTGGAAGCTTCCGGGGCAATGGATCGAATGGGAGATTGATGTCCCTGAAGAAGGTCTGTACCGGATAGCGCTCAAGGAGAAGCAGAATCAGCTCCGGGGCGTCTATGCCAACCGCAGCCTGACCATTGACGGTGAATATCCGTTCACCGAGATGAAGCAGATCCGCTTCAATTACTCTCCCGGCTGGCAGATGAATGTACTCGGCGGGGAAGAGCCTTATCTGTTCCATCTTACACAAGGGACGCACAAGCTGAGACTGACCGTGACCCTTGGCGATATCGCGCCGCTGGTCCGTACGGTCCAGTCCAGCGTCCTGACCTTGAATGAAATGTACCGCAATATTCTGGCGATTACCTCCAATAACCCGGATAAGTTCCGCGATTATCAGCTGGAGAAGCGGATACCGGAGATGACTAAGGTATTCCGGGAGCAGGCGGAGATTATCCGCAGTGTCGGCGAATATCTGGAGCAGGCAACCGGGGAACGCAGCGACAAGGTATCCGTGCTGTACTCGATGGTCACCCAGCTGGAGGATATGGCTAAGCATCCGGACACGGTAGCCAAACGGCTGGTCTCCTTCAAGACGAATGTCGGCGGTCTGGGGACCTGGATACTTAGCGTGCGGGAACAGCCGCTGACGCTGGATTCACTGGTGGTCTCGGCGCCGGATAAGCCGCTTCCGTCTGCGCAGGCGACCTTCTTCCAGAAGCTGAAGCATGAGCTGAGGGCTTATGGCGCCTCGTATACCGAAGACTATGACAGTATCGGCAATGTGGCGAAGAACCAGAAGGCGATTACGGTCTGGATTTCAACAGGCCGGGATCAGGCTCAAGTGATGAAGAGCATGATTGACGATACCTTTACGCCGGATTCGGGCATCTCCGTGGCACTGCGGCTGGTGCCTCCGAACATTCTGCTGCCGGCAACCCTGGCGGGCGAAGGGCCGGATGTAGCCATGCAGATCGGCGAGGATCTTCCAGTGAACTATGCGATGCGCAAAGCATCGGCCGATCTGTCGCAGTTCGCCGATTTCAAAGAAGTAGCTGACCGGTTCCGGGACAGTGCGCTCACGCCTTATAAGTACAACGGAAGCGTCTACGGGCTGCCTGAGCAGCAGATCTTCCCGATGCTCTTTTACCGGAAGGATATTCTGCAGGAGCTTGGCCTGGAGCCGCCTACCACGTGGGAAGAAGTCTACAATGTGGTCTCTGTTCTGCAGAGACACAATCTGGAGTTCTATCTGCCCCTGGAGGATACACTGAACAACGCGACGCTGGTGCCGAATGCGGCCTTCACCATGCTGCTCTACCAGAACGGCGGGCAGCTCTACACGGATGACCAGAAGCGAAGCGCCCTGAACTCGGAGACCTCCATGAGTGAATTTAACAAGTGGACCCAGTTCTATACCAATTACAAGTTCCCGGTGAAGGTGGACTTTCCGAACCGCTTCCGTACAGGCGAGATCCCGATCGGGATTGCAGATTATACCATCTATAACAGCCTGACGGTGATGGCGCCGGAAATCCGCAATTTGTGGGAATTCACGGTGGTGCCGGGAACGAAGCAGGCGGACGGCACGGTGAACCATAGCGTGGCCAGCCATACAACCGGCGTCATGCTGCTGGAGAATGCCAAGGACAAGGATTCGTCCTGGGAATTCATGAAGTGGTGGACAGACAAGGACACCCAGGTCCAGTACGGCCGGGAAATGGAAGGGCTGATGGGAGCGGCGGCACGTTATCCGACCGCCAACATCGAAGCGCTGGAGGAGCTGCCTTGGCCGGTGAAGGACTACAAGGAGCTGGAGAGCCAGTGGCAATGGGTGAAGGGGAACCCTCAGGTTCCGGGCGGCTACTTCACAGGCCGGCATCTGGACAATGCGTTCCGCAAGGTGGTCAACGGGAATGTGAATCCGCGTGAAGCCCTGTCGGATTATCTGATCTACATTAACGATGAAATTCAGATCAAACGGAAGGAATTCAAACTTCCGTATTAGGTTGGAGGCTGCAAGCTGATGGTACAAATACACAATACCACTGAACCAGCCTTGCAAGGGCTGGCTGGCGGTCCGCTCAAGGAATCCCGCCTGGCGCAATTATGGAAAGATATCAAGAAGAGCAAGCATTATTATTTCATGATGAGTCCCTATATGATCATCTTCTTCCTGTTCACGGTGATCCCGGTGGTCGTCTCCTTCGGGCTGAGCTTCTTCTATTTCAATATGCTGGAGACGCCGAGATTCATAGGCTGGGAGAACTATTCCAGGCTGCTGCTGGGCGATGATGTGTTCATGATCGCACTGAAGAACACCTTTTTGTTCGCTGTCATCACAGGCCCGTTAAGCTATATCGCATGCTTCCTGTTCGCCTGGCTGATCAATGAGCTGTCACCCTTTGTCCGGGCGCTGATGACACTGGTCTTCTATGCGCCCTCGATCTCGGGCAATGTGTTCTTCATCTGGCTGATTGTCTTCTCGGGGGACAGCTATGGTTACCTCAACGGCTTCCTGATGAAGATCGGGGTGCTGCTGGAGCCGATTCAATGGCTGCAGAATGAGAAGTATATTCTCGCCATTGTCATTATCGTCCAGCTCTGGCTGAGTCTCGGCACAAGCTTCCTGGCGTTCATCGCCGGACTTCAGACCGTGGACCAGACGCTGTTCGAGGCGGGGGCGATGGACGGGATCAGGAACCGCTGGCAGGAGCTGTGGTTCATTACCCTGCCGTCCATGCGTCCGCAGCTGATGTTCGGTGCAGTCATGCAGATTACCGCCTCCTTCGCGGTGGCCGAGGTCTCTATTGCGCTTGCGGGCTTCCCGAGCGTTAACTATGCGGGACATACGGTGGTAACCCATCTGATGGATTACGGGACACTGCGCTTTGAGATGGGCTATGCCTCTGCGATTGCCACCATTCTCTTCGCGATTATGCTCGGAACCAATATGATGACCCAGAAGCTGCTTCGAAAGGTGGGTGAATGACCCTGTATTCAAGAGTGATAGGGGCCCTTCGCCCTCAAAAAAGACTGAACCGTTCCTTTGCTGTCAGCTTTATGCTCTTCGGCCTGCTGCTGGGCTTCGGCGCGTTCATGGTTCTTCCGCTGATCTACACGGTGAACAATGCCTTCAAGCCGCTGGATGAGCTGTTCATCTTCCCGCCGAGATTCCTGGTGCGGAACCCGACGCTGGAGAACTTCACCGATCTGATGGTGATCATGGGCAATTCCTGGGTGCCGTTCACCAGATACATTGCGAATACACTGCTGATTACACTGGTAGGAACCGCAGGACATATCCTGCTGGCGTCAGCAGCGGCGTATCCGCTGGCCAAGTTCAAATTTCCGGGCTCCAGCATTCTGTTCAAAATTGTAGTGCTGTCCCTGATGTTCTCGCCGCATGTTACGGCGATCCCCAACTATCTGGTCATGTCGCAGCTGGGGTGGATCAATACCCAGGCGGCGATTATCGTGCCGTCACTGGCCTTTTCACTAGGTTTGTTCCTGATGAAGCAGTTCATGGAGCAGATCCCGGATGCGCTGATTGAGGCGGCCAAAATCGACGGTGCGAACGAGTACCGCGTGTTCTGGCAAATCGTAATGCCGAATGTGAAGCCGGCCTGGCTGACGCTGATGATCCTGCAATTTCCGGCGCTGTGGGGCACAGATGGAGGGAGCTTCATCTACAGTGAGAACCTGAAGACGCTTCACTACGCGCTCAGCCAGGTCATCCAGGGCGGGATTGCGCGTGCCGGGGTCGGAGCGGCCGTCGCGCTGCTGCTGATGACTGTGCCGATTCTGTTGTTCATTATTTCACAGAGCAGTGTCATCCAGACGATGGCCACATCCGGTATGAAAGAGTAGAGAGGAGGAACGGTGACAATGGTCGCAAGGATAAAGAAACTGAGAACCGGTCTGCTGGCCTTGTGCTGCCTGGTCAGTCTGGGGCTTGGCGGAGAGCTGGTCCTGGCAGAGAGCGCAGCCCCTTCCTACAATTATTCATACTGGGGGAATGCGGTGGCGGCTCCGTCCGCCTACGAGGCTACTACGCTCATCACGGGTGCCAGCTCCGGTGCGGGTCCCTTCAACAATCCGCAGGATATTCAGGTTACGGCGGATCAGCAGATCTATGTTCTGGATAGCGGCAATAACCGGTTTGTGATTCTGGATAAGGATTACAAATCCGTCAAGACGGTAGACGCATTCCAGTTCAAGGGGAAGGCGGAGAAGTTCAACAATCCGCAGGGCATCTATGTAACGCAGCAGAAGGAAGTGTATATCGCGGATACGGGTAATAAGCGTATCGTCCATCTCGACAGCAGCTTCCAGGCGGTGGGGATCATTGAAGCCCCGAAGTCCGAGCTACTGCAGGCGAACTTTGAATTTCAGCCAGTCCGTGTTGCTGTAGATAAGGCGGACCGCATCTATGTGATGTCTGCCGGCGTCTTCGACGGATTCATGGAATTCGGGGCGGATGGTGTGTTCAAATCGTTCATTGGTGCGAACCGGGTGCATGTCGATGCGGTGGAGTATTTCTGGAAATCGATCTCGACCAAGGCGCAGCGCGAGCAGATGGTGATGTATACGCCAACCGAGTTCACGAATCTGGACATTAATGATGAAGGCTTTCTGTACGCTACCAACGGTGACGATTACGGGGACCCGATCAAGAAGCTGAACGCGCAGGGGGCAGATATTCTGCGGAGAGAGGGCTATTACAAGCCCAGCGGTGATCTGCTCTACTCCACGCGCTCAGGGGGTGCCCCGCGGCTCGTGGATATCGATGTGAGCGACAGTGAAATATACGCGGTGCTGGATGCCAGCCGGGGCCGGGTGTTCACGTACAACGGGGACGGCTATCTGCTGTACATTTTCGGCGGAATCGGTAACCGTCTGGGCGAATTCAACACTCCGGTTGCCATTGAGCACAGCGGTGACGATATTCTGGTGCTGGATCAGGCGCTGGGTGAAATCACGGTATTTCAGACCACAGAGTATGGAAGAACGCTGAACAGTGCCGTGCGCAGCTACTATAACGGTGATGAGGAGATGGCCTCTCAGCAGTTCAGCAAGGTCGTCAACCTGAATGCGAATATGGAGTATGCCTATGCGGGCATAGGCAAGGCTTATCTGCGGCAGGGCGAGTACAAGGAGTCGGCGGAGTATTTCGAGCGCAGCATGGACCGGACCAACTATTCCAAAGCGTTCCTGCTCTACCGTAAGGAAGTGCTTCGCGGACATTTCTCCACCATTATGACGGCTCTGATCGCGCTGGTGGCCCTATGGCTGGGCCTGAGAATGTACCGGAAAATGAAGGCCAGAAAGAAGGTGGAGCTCCATTGAACAGAGAAGCGCTGCAACATCCGCTGTATGTGATGGTTCATCCGTTCAACGGATACTGGGACCTCAAATATGAACGCAGTCAAAAAACCAGTCTGATCATCTCCTTCGGTATTCTGTTTATGCTGATTCTGACGAATGTTCTGGGCAATCAATACAGCGGGTTCCTGGTCAATATGAATAATCCCCGGTATCTGAACAGCCTGCTGGAAGCGGTCTATGTGCTGGTTCCTGTTCTGTTCTGGTGTGTGGCGAACTGGTCGCTGACCACGCTGATGGACGGGGAGGGGAAGTTCACGGAGATTTTTATTACCACCTGCTTCGCCCTGGTTCCAATTGTCCTGATTAATTTCCCCTGGATCTGGATCAGTAATTTCATCTCGGCCCAGGAGAGCTCTTTTTATTACTTTTTCAAAAACTTTGCCATTCTCTGGTCGGGATTGCTGCTGTATGTGGGCATTATGACCGTTCATCAGTTCTCCCCGTCCAAAACGATCGGGACGATTCTGCTGACGCTGCTCGCTATGGCCTTCATGGCTTTCCTGACCCTGCTGTTCTTCAGTCTGGTTCAGCAGATGATTGCATTCGTCTCGACCATATACCAAGAAATTGTCTTGAGGAGATAGGAGGAGGACCGGGAATGAGGAAGCCGTTAATCATGCTGCTCTCGATTCTCTTCAGTATGAGTGTGCTGGCCGGCTGTTCGGCGTCGAGCTCAGGCAGCCAGGCCAGCGGGCATGAACCGAATCTTGAAGTGTCCTTTACGGAAGGGAGCGCGCTGAAATCTGCCTTCACCGATAGTGGGGTGAGCGGCATGACAGGGGTGCTCGAGAACGCGCAGCTCCGGCTGTTCATGGATGAAGCTACCGGAGGAATCGCCGTCAAGAATCTGTCGGACGGGACGCTCTGGTACAGCAACCCGCCGGACCGTGAAGCGGATGCCAAGGCCAGCGGGGATAATAAAGACCTGCTGTCCGCGCAGCTCAAGCTGGATTTCTATAACAACCTGGGTCAAGTCAGCTCTGTCAATTCATATACGGACAGCGTGGCCCATAAGCAAATGAAGCTGGAACTGACGCCGGAGGGCGTCAAGGTCTTCTACCAGTTCGGAACGACCGCCGCAACGGCGGAGGATCTGCCGATGAAGATGGGCAAGGAGCGGTTCGAGGAGAAGATCATGAGCAAGATGGATAAGACCGGGCAGCGGACGATGAAAATTGCCTACACCTTCGATGAGGAGAACGGGGTATATACGCGAAACGATGAAGCGCTGAAGGGGCTTCAGCTGGAGCGGACTCTGAAGGGCTTCGAGAAGGCGGGGTACACAGAGGAAGATCTGCAGCAGGACATCGCCGAGAACAACCTCAGCCAGACCAAGCCTGCGCCGCGTATTTTCCAGCTCGCCATTGAATACGCCCTGGACGGGGATCAGCTGGTCGTCAAGGTTCCGGCAGCGGATATCCGCTATCCTGCGGATTATCCGGTGAATGACATCTCTCTGCTGAGCTTCCTGGGTGCCGGTGGGAGCAAGGATTCGGGGTCCATCCTGGTGCCGGACGGCTCAGGAGCGCTGATTCATTTCAATAACGGCAAGACCCGTTATCCCGCATACAAGCAGGCGGTATATGGTGTGGACGGGACGATGGAGACCACAGATGCCTATGCGCAGCAGCAGGAGGTCAAGCTGCCGGTGTTCGGCCTGATCCGGGAGGAAGGTGCAATGCTGGGCATTATTGAACAAGGCGCTTCCTTGGCTACCATCAACGCGGATACCAGCGGCAGATTGAACGGATACAACTACGTGTATCCGAGCTTCACCCTGATTGCCAAGGGAGATCTTACCCTGACGTCAAGCGATCAGAACCGCACCCTGCCGAAATTCCAGCAGGAGCCGCCTAAGACAGATTATGTCGTCCGTTACGCGTTCTTGAGCGGAGCAGAGGCCTCTTATCCGGGCATGGCGCGTTATTACCAGAGCTATCTGGCGGAGCATGGCGGACTGCCTGAGGCACAGCCGGCCGCTTCCGCAGAAGCTCCTGTGAATACGCCGTTCTATCTGGAGCTGGTAGGCGGAATCACGAAGACCAAGCATGTCCTGGGTATTCCATATCAATCGCTGGAGGCATTGACCACCTTCGAAGAGGCCCAGAGCATTCTGGAGCAGATGAAGCAGCGCGGCATTGATAATATCAAGCTGAAATATGCCGGCTGGTTCAACCGGGGCCTCGATCACAAGGTGCCGGACCGGCTGTCTGTGGATCAGGCGGTCGGCGGCAGCAAGGGACTGAACCGGCTGGCTGCATACGCCAAGGAGCAAGACATTCAGCTCTTCCCTGATGTGGCTCTGCTCCGGGCGAACCAGACCTCCGGCTTCCGGATTAACCAGAAGGCTTCCCGGATGCTCAGTGAGATTCCGGCAGCTGTCTATCCGTACAATATGGCCTTGAACCGGCGGGACCGTTCCTTCACCCCGGCCTACATTATTTCGCCAAGCAGGGTCGGCGGATATGTTGATGCCACGCTGAAGGACATCGCACCGTTTCAGACCGGCGGCATCTCGCTCAGGGATATGGCCGATCAATTGAACAGCGATTTCCGCAAGAATCAGGAGGTCGACCGGGCAACGTCCGAGCAGATCTCGGTCCAATCGCTGGAGAAGATCACGGGGCAGTCGCTGCGTATTCTTGCGGATGGCGGCAATGCCTATGCCCTGCCGTACCTCTCTGACATTACGGATGCTCCGGTGTCCAGCAGCAGGTTCAAGCTGGAGGATGAGGAGATTCCGTTCTATCCGATGGTGGTGCGGGGATATGTGAATTACACCGGCAAGCCTTTTAACCTGTCCACGTTCACCAATCCAAGGCAGTATATCCTGAAGAGTCTGGAGTACGGCTCCGGTCTCTATTATGAATGGATGTATGCGCCTAATTACAAGGTGAAGGATACCGACTTCGATAACCTGTATGCGGTCCATTATGAGCAGTGGATCAACCAGGCGGCCGATATGTACACGGAAGTGAACGCAGTGATGAAGAATGTTCATAATCAGCGGCTGACGGGTCATGAGAAGCTGGCAGACGGTGTCTATAAAAGCACTTACGGTAACGGGATGTCTGTCATCGTCAACTACAATAAGACCGCAGTCCTTGCCGAAGGCCGGACGGTTGAGGCCGAAAGCTATATTACGGGTGGTGAGCAATCTTGAAATCCATACTTAGACTGGACCGCAGATCCTACAATGAGCAAAAGGCATTAATGGGCTTCTTCTATGTACTGCCCTGGCTGCTGGGGTTCATCTTCTTCTTCCTGATTCCGTTGTTGTCTTCGCTGCGCTACAGCTTAAGCTCGGTGCAGGCCAACTCCGACGGACTGATTGTTCATTTCAGCGGCTTCCAGAATTACGTTGAAGCGCTGACGGTGAATACGGAATTCAACCGCTCGCTGGCCGATGCCATATTGAATATGGTCATCAATGTGCCGCTGATCGTGATCTTCAGCCTGTTCCTGGCGGTGCTGCTGAATCAGAAATTCATTGGCAGATCGCTGGCCCGCTCGATCTTCTTCCTGCCCGTCATTCTGGCCTCCGGGGTTATTCTGAGTCTGGAGAGCACCAGCCTGATTCAGGCGGTTAACGATCAGAATGCCGGAGCGGGAGCGATTCAGGGACTGGGCACCTTCGAGCTGGAGGGGCTGATGCTGGATGCGGGCTTAAGCGAATGGGTAGTGAACTATCTGACCAGCGCCGTGAGCCGCATCTATAGTATTGTGAGCCAGTCCGGCGTACAGATTCTGATTTTCCTGGCCGGCATCCAGACCATCTCGCCGCAGCTGTATGAGGCGTCCAAGATGGAAGGGGCAACCGGCTATGAGGCCTTCTGGAAAATCACTTTTCCGATGGTCAGCCCGCTCATTCTGGTGAATTCTATCTATACGATTATCGATTCCTTCTCGAATAACGCCATGACGGACCTGATCCGGGAGACCGGCTTCACCCAGTTCAACTTCGGTCTAAGCTCTGCGATGGCCTGGCTGTATTTCGCCGCAGTGGCCTTAATTCTGGCTGTCAGCAGCTATCTGATCTCGAAGAAGGTCTTCTACTATGATTAAAGGGAGGATGGGACAAATGCATGCGACCCGCTTACTGTCGCTCGAACGCTGGAAGAAATGGATATGGTCCTTCGTGCGGCTGACGCTCATTGCAGGCCTGTCGTTCGTGATCCTCTATCCGGTACTCCAGAAGATATCCACGGCCTTCAAGGCCAAGAGCGATCTGTATTCACCGATTGTCGTCTGGCTTCCCGAGAATTACACGCTCGACAATTTCGTCAAAGCGATTGGAATTATGGATTACTGGCAGGCCTTGCTGAATACCTTCACCCTGTCGGCGCTGACTACAATCTTGACCGCCATCTCCTGCGCGCTTGCAGGGTATGGCTTCGCCCGGCTGAAGTTCAAAGGGAGCCAGCTGCTGTTCGCCGGGGTCATATTGACGATCCTGGTTCCGCCGATCACGATTCTGATTCCGGTCTACCTGAATTTGAAGGATTTCAGCCTGATGGGGCTGATTCCACTCCTGACCGGCAAATCGGTGAATCTGCTCAACACCTACTGGCCGTTTATTCTAACCTCTGCTACAGCGAATTCGCTGAAGGCGGGGCTGTACATTTTCATCTTCCGGCAGTTCTTCCGGGGGATTCCCAAAGAGGTGGAGGAAGCGGCTTATATCGACGGGGCCGGGGTAGGCAAGACCTTCTACCGGATTATGCTGCCTAACGCGATACCATCCATTGTTACGGTACTGCTCTTCTCGTTTGTGTGGCAATGGAACGACAGCTTCTTCACCACGACTTATCTGACCTCCAGCAAGGTGATGGCGACCCAGCTCGGCTCGCTGCCGTATAATCTGGCGATTCTGCTGGAGGATGGGGCCAATTCCAAGGCTGATCCGTTCTACCTCAGCATGGTCCAGGATACAGGGATTCTGCTGGCGATCCTGCCGCTGATCATTATCTACCTGTTCGTGCAGCGGTATTTCGTGGAGAGTATTGAGCGTACCGGGATTGTCGGTTAACCGTAGAAGGAGGATGACTGTGCGCCAAAATAACAGAACAAGCACTCCGGCCAGACTGGCCCGGAGTATAGTCTTCGCAGCCGCGCTTCTATGGTTATCCGGCTGCTCCACTTCGGGCGGGGATGCAGCTCCGGCTGCTTCCCCGCCAGGGAATGTAGCGTCATCCCCGGCAGCCTCACCCGACGGGACTCCGGCCGCTGCCCTTGCAGCTTCGCCTGAAGCTGCGGCGGAAGCTCCGGTGCAGCAGGAGGCTCCGCCGCTGGCGGCAGCCTATGCGGATTACTTCCCCATAGGCGCTGCGGTGGAGCCGGACCAGACAGAAGGGGCCACGGCAGAGCTGCTGAGGCGGCATGTGAACTGGCTCGTGGCCGAGAATGCCATGAAGCCGGATGCAATTGCACCGGCTGAGGGCACCTTCACCTGGGAACGGGCCGACCGGATCGTCGCCTTCGCCAAGGCGAACGGCATGGGGCTGCGCTTCCACACCCTGGTGTGGCACAGCCAGACGCCGGAGTGGTTCTTCCGGGATGAAGCCGGCCGGGCGATGGCGGATGAGACCGATGCGGCGAGGCGCGAAGCGAACAAGAAGCTGCTGCTGAAGCGTCTGGACCGCTATGTCACTGCCGTGGTCGGCAGGTATAAGGAGGACATCTCCTCCTGGGATGTAGTGAATGAGGTGATTGAGCCGAATGACCCGGATGGCATGCGGGCGAGCGACTGGTACAAGCTTACCGGTACCGGATTCATCGAGACCGCCTTCCGGGCGGCCCGCAAGGCTGGAGGACCGGAGCTTAAGCTGTACATCAATGATTACGGCACAGACAACCCGGAGAAGCGGGACCGGCTCTACGAGCTGGTGAAGGACATGCTGGCGAAGGGAGTGCCGATTGACGGGGTTGGCCACCAGACCCATATTAATCTGGAGTATCCTCCGGTGGAGAGCATTATCGAGTCCATGGAGAAGTTCCATGCTCTGGGCCTGGATAATCAGATCACCGAGCTGGATATGAGCCTGTATGTCTATAACGATCTCAGTGATGTCGGACCCGTGGTTCCCGAAGACATCCTGCAGCGGCAGGCCGCGCGGTACGGCGAGCTATTCGCTGCTCTAAGAGACAGGAAGGAACTGCTAAGCGGGGTCATGTTCTGGGGCATTTCGGATGATCATACCTGGCTGAGCACATTCCCGGCCGAGCGGACCGAGGCCCCGATGCTGTTCGACAGGCAGCATCAGCCCAAACCGGCCTTCCAGGCGGTCACTGATTTCTAAATAGTAAAGAACGGGTAAGCCAAACAAGAATTGCACCTTACAATTTCATTATTTTTGCCGGGATAATATAATATTCCGGTATTCATAATCTTGCAAAGTGAGGTTGCAACTGGTGCCCAAAACAATCAAGAACACGATGGCCTGGACTGTCACAGCATGCATGGTCGTAGGGCTGCTGACCGCTTGTGAGAGGAGCGATAGCCTTGCGGAGCGTTCTCCGGTCCCTGAGGGACAGCCGGGGAGCGCTTCGTTATATGAAGAGCCGGGTCTAAGCAAATATGATCCGGCCATCCAGCTGTCGTTCGTACGTGAGAACAACGATGCGCTGGAAGAAATACTGAAGGAATTGCCGGGAGAGTCGCTGGAGCATAACCGCTGGACCGAGCTGTATGAAGAGGTGCTCGGCATTAGGGTCACCTATGATTGGACGGAGTGGAGTTCCATCTACTCCCGCAAGCTGGGGGTATCTCTGGCCTCCGGGGATATCCCAGATATTGTGCGGGTGAATGCTTCGCAGCTCAGGGTGCTGAGCAATGCAGGGCTGATCCAGGACCTGAGCGAAGTCTATGACAAGTATGCAACCCCGTTAACCCGAAAGGTGCTGAGTGAGGAAGGAACGGGTCCGTTCGAGACGGTTACCCTTGACGGCAAGCTTATGGCGATCCCGGAGACCAATTCGTCCATTGAGGGCGCGATGTTCCTGTGGATTCGGACGGACTGGCTGGAGCGGCTCGGCCTGCAGCCGCCGCAGACGATGGCAGAGGTGCTGGCTATTTCGAAAGCGTTTACGCAGCAAGATCCTGACGGTAACGGCAAGCATGATACCTATGGCCTTGCGGCAACCAAATATCTGTGGGACCCGGTCATGGGACTTACGGGGTTCATGGCCGGTTATGGTGCGTATCCCGGAATCTGGATTAAGGACAAGACCGGCAAGCTGGTCTATGGAGGTATCCAGCCGGAGGTCAAGCATGCCCTGCAGGTGCTTCAGGACTTGTACCGGACAGGGCAGATTGACAGGGAGTTCGCCTTCAAGGACGGGGTCAAGGCCAGCGACTGGATTGAGCATGAGCAGGTCGGCATGATGTACGGGGAGCAGTGGGGCTCCTTCCTCGCGCAGTCCAGCCGTGAGCATAATCCGCAGGCCGAGTGGCAAGCCTTCCCGCTGGTCTCGGAGTCGGGGGCCGCGCCGAAGGTGCCGCTTCCGTTCAGCACTAACCAGTTCCTGGCGGTCAAGCAAGGCGTCCAGCATCCGGAGGCGCTGATTAAGCTGATTAACCTGCATCTGGAGAAGAATTGGGGGGCTACGAGTGAGGTGGAGCGGTACTATAACGCTCCGCAGGCGGTGTGGAAGCTGTCGCCGGTGACACCGTTTCCGGTGCAGAAGAACCTGGAGGCCTTCCGGGAGCTGGAGACCTTCCGGCGCACTGGCGATGCCTCCGTGCTTCAGGATGAAGCGAAGACGATCCAGAAGCGGATTGCCGCTTACGAGGCCGGAGGTGCGGACAGCGAGACAGGCTGGGGCTGGGAGCGGACGTATGGGCCTTCGGGTGCTTTTTCTATCCTGGACGGGTATGAACGTAAATCTCAGCTGCTCTATGAGAGCTTCGTCGGCGCACCTACAGAGACGATGATCGAGAAGCAGAATATTCTAAATAATCTTCAGATTGATGCCTTTCTTGATATCATTCAGGGCAGACCGCTCAGCGAGTTCGATAATTTCGTGGCCCAGTGGAACAAGCTGGGCGGCGAGCAGATTACGGCTGAGGTTAACGACTGGTATGCAGAGAAGGGCGGGAGCGGCAAATGATCGGACCTGAGCAGACGAGTGGAGGCGGTGCACGTGCTTAAGTTTCCTGCGGTGTCGATGCGCCACACTATTTTTATCCGGATGGTTGTCACTTATCTCGCTATTATTCTGCCGATTCTGCTGCTTGGACTCTACCTCTACAACTGGAGCTACAGGAATGCAAGCCAGGACCTGTCCAGAGCGACGCTGTCGCAGCTAACCTATTATCTGGAGGACCTGAACCGCGAGGTGGAGTGGATGGAGATCCAGCAGTATGATCTTGCCCAGGATACCGAGCTGAACAAGATTGCCGTCACCTGGAATTACATGGACGATGTTCAAAAGCGGGAGAGCCTGAACTACATCACGCAGCGGCTCACCTCCCTGAAGAACAGCAGCGCCTACATCGGCGATGTGTTCGTTCATATCCGTACCATTAACAAAACGCTGTCCGCGATGAACGGCATCGATGATTTTGACAGCAGCAAGTTCAATTTCTTCCGGTCCGTCGATCTCAGAAAAGAAGGCCGGCTGATCAACTGGAACAACTTTCTGGAGCTAAGCGTTACCCAATCCAGCGGCAGGAGGAATGAGCCTCCGCTGTTCATCGTTCAGATCGAGCTGGACAACGAGAAGCTGAAGGATTCGCTCCGGGCGATCAACGCGTACGAGGAGAGCGGCTCGCTGCTGGTCTCGCGGCTGACGGATTATGCGCTCGGTACAGAGAACAGCTCCCCGGAGCTGATTGAGAGCTATCACCGGGCGATCGATGAGGGGAATCTGTACAACTGGGAGCTGGACGGAATACGGTATCATATTGACAGCTTCACCTCGGACAAGCTGGGGATGGCTGTGGCCACCTATTTGCCGGAGAAGGCGGTCAAGCGGCCGCTGACCAAGTTCGTGGTCTGGGCCTGGCTGTTCGCGGCGGCGTCCTTCCTGGCGGTGCTGATCTATTCCTACGCGACCTATAAGTTCGTCCAGAAGCCGCTGCTTGTGCTGATCCGCAGCTTCAAACGGATGGAGAGCGGCTCGCTGGATATTCAGATTGACCATGGCCGCAAGGATGAATTTGGCTATCTGTATCTCCGGTTCAACCAGATGCTCAGCCGGCTGCGGATGCTGATTGACCAGGATTACACCCAGAAGCTGATGATGCAGCGGGCGGAGCTGAAGCAGCTCCAGTCGCAGATCAATCCGCATTTCCTCTATAACAGCTTCTTCATTCTCAGCGCCCTGGCGAAGCAGGGGGACAGCTCCCGGATTGAGGAATTCTCCGGCATGCTGGGCGAATATTTCCGGTTCATCACCCGTAACGGAGAGGATAATGTCCGGCTTGCGGAGGAGACGCGCCATTCCCGGATGTATACGGAGATCCAGAAGATGCGCTTCTCCAGGCGCATTCAGGTTCAGTTCGATGACCTGCCGGAAGCGATGGAGGAGCTGCGGGTTCCGCGTCTGATTCTCCAGCCGATTATCGAGAATGCCTATGAGCATTGTCTGGAGAAGCAGGCGGAGGATGGGGAGCTGCGGGTTTCTTTTGAACAGGAGGAACGGGAGATTCGCATTATTGTTGAGGATAACGGAAGCGGGCTGACCGATGAACGGATCGAGACCCTGAGAAGGCGGCTGAATCAGAACGGCGGAACGCATGAAGTCACCGGCATGAGCAATATCCACCGGCGTATCCAATTAATCTACGGGGAAGGCAGCGGCCTGTTCCTGGACAGAAGCATGTTAAGCGGCCTCCGGGTCGAGATCCGGATTAGACTGACGGGAGGTGAAGGTCTTGTACAGACTATTGATCGTTGATGATGAAGAGATAATAACAGACGGCTTATACGAGGCGTTCAACCAGCTGCTTCCGGACAAGCTTGATGTCTACAAGGTCTATTCGGCCAAAGCGGCCCTGGAGTGGCTCTCGCGCACCCGGATCGATATTGTGCTGACCGATATCCGCATGCCCGGCATGAGCGGGCTGGAGATGTCTGAGCAAATCCGGGAGTTCTGGCCGCGGTCGCGGATTGTTTTTCTGACCGGCTACAGCGAATTCGATTACGCCTATAGTGCGCTGCAGCTTCCCGGGGCCCGTTATCTGCTGAAGACGGAGGGCTTCGACAAGATTATTGAGACGGTGCAGGAGGTGCTGCAGGAGATTGAGCAGGGCAACATGCTGAGCGAGCTGCTGGAGCAGTCCAGGGAGCAGCGCGATTCCATGGAGACGGCGGCGCAGGGCGATTATCTCCGCCATCTGCTTCAGGACAGCCAGGCCTTGTGTAAGGATACGGATGCGTTACGTGCAGACTTCAGCAAGCTGGGTATCAGCCTTAAGGCTGATACCCCGGTCATGCTCGTTCTTGGACGGCTTACCTACCCGGAGGGCATCTCTTACATGGACCGGCGTGAGCTTCTGACCTCTTCCCGGCTGATCTGGAATTCCCATCTGGCGGAGATGACCCGGCATGCCTGGGTGCTTGACAGGCACGGGGATCTCCTGTGGCTGCTGCAGCCTCTGCACAATGCCGGGGCTGCCTTCGGCGTGAATTTCGCGCGGTATCTGGAGGGGACGCTGGAGATGATCCAGGAGTCCTGCCGGCAGACGCTGGGCCTGCCGGTTGCTTTTACGGTCAGTGGCTCGGCCTGTGCCTGGACAGAGACCGGACGCCATTACGAGCGGCTTCACCGTCTGCAGCAGATGAAGATCGGGGACGGCATCTCCATGGTGCAGATTGACCGCAGCGGTCCGCCGGAGCCTGACGCAGTCCGTGAGACGGGAGTGCGGCTCCACCAGCGGGTGGAGAATCTTGCGGCCCATCTGGATGCCGGACGGCGGGAGCGGTTCGCTGAGACGCTGGAGGACATCCGGGAAGGCATTCATTCGGGCGTCTCCGTGGAAGAAGCCGCCGAGCTGTATTATACAGTTGCCCTTGTGCTGCTGTCCCATATGAACCGCTCGGAGCTCTACAGCCTTGTCAATGAATATGGCAAGCTGATGCGGCTGGATGAGCATTCGTCCCTGGGGGAGGGCATCTATTATCTGGAGAGGCTGGCCTCAGATCTCTTCGAGCGGAGAAGCACAGCCGAGAAGGAACGCTCCTCGGAGGTTATTGAACGGATCTGCGATTATATCCACAGCCATTTGGGCGAAGACCTGTCTCTGGTGCGGCTGGCCGAGCTGCATTATTTCAATCCGTCGTACCTGTCCCGCTTCTTCAAGCAGGAGCAGGGAATTAACCTGTCTGAGTACATTGATCAATGCCGGGCTGTAAAAGCGAAGGAGCTGCTGGGAAATGAAACGCTCAAGATCCGCGATGTGGCGCTGTATGTCGGTTATGAGGCCCACCATTCCTTCACCCGGTTCTTCAAAAAAATGACGGGAATGACCCCCCAGGAATACAGGGAGTCTCTGCATGTAAATTTATAATCTGAGTCTATCAACTATAATTTGTAAGTCTATCAACTATAATCACACAGGTTTCAGCCCGTCTCCCCGCAGAGTACAATTCAGATGTATTCGCTTTCATTAAGACGGCATCTGCCGATTACACGTTCATGAGAAGGAGATGGGTATCTGTGAGAAAAAGGAAGTTAAGCTTATCCATGAAGCTGCTGGTGATGCTGGCCCTGCTGCTGACGCCGATGCAGTCCGGCGGCGGCACTGCAAACGCTTGGGAGGGTTCGCCTGTTCCCAAGCTGCATGTAAGCGGCAATCAGCTGGTGAACAGCAGCGGGCAGCCTGTGCTGCTAAGCGGCTGGCATCAGCCTACCGGGGCTTACTGGACGTATCAGAACAGCAATTATTACCTAAACCGCAACGGCGGGAACCGGCATAAGGCTACTCTGGAGTACCTGAAGGAGATCACGGATACCTTCACCAGCACCTCCGGCAAATACGGCAACAGCCACGGCTGGTACTCGAATCAGGTCCGCCTGTTCATCGACCGGGAGGATATGGGCGATGTCGCAGCAGGAACGTATAACTTCGCGGGCCTTCAGGCAGCTACCCAGAATCTGATCATTCCCTATGTGGAGTATGCGAAGACGAAGGGGCTGTATGTCACGCTGGGGCTGGACTTCACCCTGCTGGACAATAAGGCGACCACCCAGGCCAATCTGGACAAGTTCAATCAGATCTGGGGTTACCTGGCCTCCCAGCCGGGACTCAAGAGCGCGGATAATGTCATGTTCGAGCTGGTGAACGAGCCGGTGCTGAGCGATGTGAACGGACAATGGGGCGGCAATCCCTCCCAGCCTAACTTCGCAGCGTTCTGGAATTCGCTGAAGAACTTCCAGAACTCCATGATCTCCACGATCCGCAGCAAGGGCGCGGATAATGTGATCTGGGCTTCCGGACTTGGCTGGGATCAGCATTATCAGCTGACGGCATCCAGTCCGCTGACCGATCCGCTGAACAATTACGGCTATGCCGTACACTGGTATCCGGGCTACGGCGCTTATGACAATTACAACTCGCTTCAGCAGATCTGGGATAGCAGCATCAAGCCTGCTGCCGATGCTTACCCGATCAATATTACTGAAACGACCTGGTTCAAGAACCAGCCGGGCGATTCCGCGTATTGGGATCTGTTCAACGGTACGAACGCAGGCTTCGGCAAGAATACCAAAGCGATCTTCACCGCCGCCGGCAATGTCAGCATTGCGGTCCATATGAACGGCTTCCTGCTCAATCCCGGTCCCAAAAGCTCCTTCGCCGATCCCGACGGCGGGCTGCTCTATGACGGCAACGCCACCCGGGACGGCATGGCGCGCTTTATCTTCGAATGGTATTACGAGCGGGCACAGTTCAACCCCTGGAACGGGGTGTGGAACGGGGTCACCAACAATGCGAAGTATAAGCTGATCAACCGGGCGTCCGGCAAAGCGATTGACGTTCCGAACGGGCAGAATACGAACTCCCTTCAGCTCCAGCAGTGGCCGGAGAACACCGCGCTGGCTCAGCAATGGACGGTTACGGATATGGGTACGTACAATAATATTTACCGGCTGCGCAGCGTGAATTCTTCCGACAATAAGGTGATGGATGTGCGTAACGGCACGAAGAATAACGGCGAAGCCATCCAGCTGATGCAGGATTTGAACAATACCGCCCAGCAGTTCCGGCTCATCAAGCTGAGCAACGGCTACTGGAGCATTCTTAATGTGAACAGTAACAAGGCAGTCGAAGTCACAGGAGCCTCCATCGCAGACGGAGCGAAGCTCCAGCAGAACCTCTACCGCGGGGATCTGCACCAGCAGTGGAAGCTGGTCCAGGTGAACTAGAGCTTTATGGTAAGAGCCCCCTTCTCCATCTGCAGGGCGGTCCGGGACAGTACCGGATTGCCGCGCGGGGAAAGGGGGCTTTTTTGAGCGTGCGGGAGGTGCGAGTGCCGAATGTAGTCGCAAAACCGATTACATTCGGCGCTGCGGAGGCGTGCGGGCGAAATGTAATCGGAAAACCGATTACATCGGGCAGGACGGAGGCGAGCGGGCGAAATGTAATCGCAAAACCGATTACATTCAGCGCTGCGGAGGCATGCGGGCGAAATGTAATCGCAAAACCGATTACATCGGGTGTGTGTGTAGGCGCGTGGGCGAAATGTAATCGCAAAACCGATTACATTCAGCGCTGCGGAGGCATGCGGGCGAAATGTAATCGCAAAACCGATTACATCGGGCGTGTGTGTAGGCGCGTGGGCGAAATGTAATCGGAAAACCGATTACATTCGGCGCTGCGGAGGCGTGCGGACGAAATGTAATCGCAAAACCGATTACATTCGGCGCTGCGGAGGCGTGCGGGCGAAATGTAATCGGAAAAACGATTACATCGGGCGTGTGTGTAGGCGCGTGGGCGAAATGTAATCGCAAAACCGATTACATTCAGCGCTGCGGAGGCATGTGGGCGAAATGTAATCGCAAAACCGATTACATTCAGCGCTGCGGAGGCGCGTGGGCGAAATGTAATCGGAAAACCGATTACATTCAGCGCTGCGGAGGCATGTGGGAGACGGGTGTCGGAGGCTGGAGCGCCGGGCGCTAATGTGCGGAGGGAAACAATTGCCTTCTATACACTTACTGATGAACGGAAGGCTTCTCCTACAGCAACGGTTGGAAAAACAACACGTACTCCCGCCCACTCCCGCCGAAGTTGCTGCATATGCGCCCACAAGCATCACAATCCGCATAAAACAAACCAAGCTCTTTACACCTTCGACTCTCTCACTCCTTATATAAGAAAAGCAACATCCATCCATATGAAAGCAACGTCAAGCTATAGATTACAAGGATTGGGTGTGATTAAATACATAAATAATACAGCATTTTCCCAGGGATCAATTCCTGTCATAATGCGAAAGGATGAATACAAATCATGGACAAACAGCAACAGCTTGGCTTAACGCCTCCGATGGGATGGAATTCGTGGAACACGTTTACTTGGGATATCAACGAGCAATTGATCCGGGAAGCGGCCGATACACTGGTGGCGGACGGTTATAAGGATGCAGGGTACGAATACATTGTTATTGACGACTGCTGGAGCCTGAAGGAACGGGACAAGGATGGCAAGCTGGTGGCTGATCCGGTTAAATTTCCGAACGGAATGAAGGCGGTTGCAGATTATATTCACTCTAAGGGACTGAAGTTCGGCATGTACTCTTGTGTGGGAACGCATACCTGCGCAGGGTATCCGGGCAGCTTCGAGCATGAATTCCAGGATGCCGCGTCGCTGGCGGAATGGGGCGTAGACTTCCTGAAGTATGATTACTGCTTCAAGCCGCGACATATGTCGGGCGAACTGCTGTACAAGCGGATGAGTCTCGCACTTAAGAACTGTGGAAGAGACATTCTTTTCTCCGCATGTAACTGGGGTGAGGATAATGTCTACCAGTGGATTCGTGAATCCGGCGCGCATATGTACCGTTCCACCGGCGACATTCAGGACAGCTGGGAATCGATCAAGACCCTGGCCCTGTCGCAGCTCGATAAAGCCCCCTACACCGGTGCGTACTGCCATAACGACCTGGATATGCTCGTTGTGGGCATGTACGGGGGGAGCAACAGCGACTTCATCGGCAGCCAGATCGGCGGCTGCACGGATGTGGAGTACAAGACACACTTCTCGCTGTGGAGCCTGATGGGTTCTCCGCTGATGATCGGCAGTGATATCCGCAAGGCGAACGAGGCCACCAAGAACATTCTGCTTAACCCCGATCTGATTGCCATCAATCAGGATATCGAGGGCCGGGGGGCTTACCGCATTAAGCCGGAGCCGCAGTGGTTCCATACCAATGAAGTGTTCATGCTGGTCAAAGTGCTGGCGGACGGTGACCTCGCAATCGGGTTCTTCAATCTGAGTGATGGTCAAAGAGAGATGTCGCTGCAATTCTGGGATTTCGGGCTTCCGTATGCCTCCGGCAAATCGCTGTCGCTGTATGACTGCTGGGAGCACAAGGAGCTTGGAGTGTTCAGAGAACGGTTCGCTCCGGTTGTGCCGGCTCATGACTGTCTGATTGTACGGGCCAAGATCGTCTAATAGGCAGCCAAAAGATGAGCAGAACCTGCAGAAAATGCGGCGTCCCCTTAATGACGGATGATGTGGCGATTTACCTGAAGCTGGTCACCCGCAATGCCCAGGACTTCCTGTGCATCGATTGTCTCGGGGAACAGCTGAAATGCGGCCGTGAGCCGATTGAGAAGCTGATCAAGTATTTCCGGGAATCCGGCAAATGTGTGTTGTTCCGTTAACGTTACTGACAAGCCTGAGCAGCGGTCTCCATGAATGGAGATTCGCTGCTCTGTATATGTTTTGGGGTCCCCGTAAAGTACCTGATTTATCATCGAAGCTAAAGCCCCACTTTATGGGGGTGTTGTTAGAGGATCAGTGTTGTCAAGACAGGGCGCATTCCGTATATATACGGTTAACATTCTGGCTATGTCTTCAGGCGGCATGGCACGGCCGCTCGTAAACCAGTGATGGATAAGCCCAAATTGTGCGTTACCCAAATAAGCGATGGCATATTCAGTAAACAGACGGCTTTCTTTATCCATCTCCGGTTGCTGATGCTTCAGATGATCATATAAGCGTGTACCGGTCAGATAACGCAGCCGTTCCTGGATCTCAGCCGGAGCATCCGGATGGAATAGCGCCTTGAAAAAACTGGCGTGCTGCTGCATATACTCAAAGGCCTTAGTAATAGGAGGGAATGCTGCTTGCGGATCAGGATAGTCCATTAACTCTTGCATCTGGATAGGCGCAAATACCTCTAATAGTCCTTGGAAAAATGATGTCTCCTCAATCAGATGAAAAATATCTCTATAATGCAAATAGAAGGTGCCCCGGTTAATCCCTGCTTGTTCACAAAGGTTTTTGACCTTCAGCCCTTTAATTCCTTCCTTCTCCAAGATAGACAATAAGGCGTTTTCCATTTGAGTGCGGCTGCGGACGGCTCTCATGTCAGTACTACGTTCAATCATGGGCGGAGCTCCTTTGTACGGATAACCATTATTTTATCAACACTATTGACATTGTATCTATTAATATACACTTTGCCTCTAATGTTCATTGATCTCCTTGTTATGCCTGATTATAATGGGTCCTAGCGCTGGAATCAACACGTGTTCATTATCTTCGCCATGGCAGGAATTTAACTAGGAGGATGATCATGGAATATCGTTATCTTGGAAAGACAGGTACTAAGGTCAGCAGCTTTGCGCTCGGCGGGTCTGGTTTTGGAACCAGGACAAGTGAAGAAGAGAGCCGGCAAATCATAGATAAGGCTTTGGATTACGGGATTAATCTGGTGGATACCTCTAATATTTACGGAAAGGGGGAATCAGAACGTGTAATAGGCCAAGCCATTAAGCACCGACGGCAGGATGTTCTGCTGGCTTCTAAATTTGGTGCGGAGTCTTCTGAGAAAATCAATCAGAGCGGCGGGTCACGCCGCTGGATACGGACGGCTGTCGAGCAAAGTCTGTTACGCCTGCAAACCGATTATATAGACATTTATCAGCTTCATCTTCCGCTGGAGTGGATGGGCTATGAAGAAATTCTGCTTACCTTGAACGATTTGGTGAAGGAGGGGAAAATCCATCATATCGGTACCTCCAATCACCTCGGCGGGCAGCTTGTGCATGGACAGGCGATTAGTGACCGGTATCATATTCAGCGTTTTGTAAGTGAACAGACACCCTATTCGTTGATTAACCGGCGCATGGAATTTGAACTTGCCGGAATCGCCAAGCAATACCAGTTGTCTCTATTTGTGTATAGTCCTTTATCCGGGGGTTTGCTGACTGGCAAATATAAACCGGGCCAGCCTGCACAACGCGGCACACGCGCTTCCGAATTAAAAGGATACATGGATAATCTCGACCCGGAATTAGCCGAAAATGAAAACAAGTTCAAGATCATTGCCCAATTGCAGCAGTTGGCCAATGAATCCGGGATGGAACTTGCGGATATGGCCATCGCTTTTACACAAAGCCATCCGGCCGTCACCTCCACTATATGGGGGCCACGGACCTTGGACCAATTAAATGCCTATATCTCCGGTGCGGGGATCAGGCTCAGCACAGAGGTGCTGGATGCGGTTGATGGTATAGTTCCGCCAGGCAAGCGGGTGGATGATAAAGAACAAACCTGGACTCCGGAGTGGATGGAGCCGGAACAGCGCAGGCGGCACATGTAGAGCACGAACGGGAAGCTTAGGTATATAACAACAACAGCGGCAGAATAGGGCGGGTACCCGCCCTATTCTGCCGCTGAGTTATTTATTTAGAGGGATGAAGGATGCTAAATCACCGGGAGTTAGTTCATTAATTCCGCTTGCATCAGCAAGCGGAGAATGACGGTTGCCGCCTCCGCACGGGTTGCGGATTGACCCGGCTGGAATTGCCCCGCCGGTGTCCCGGTGATCAGGCCGGCCTGAACTGCCTTGGCCACATCCTGCTGCGCCCAGCCCGCAATCTTGTCGGCATCCTTGAAGGCTGTAGGCTGAAGCTCTGAAGCTGGGAGCGGCGAGCCTGCAAGGGCCATCGCCTTAACCAGAATAACAGTCATCTCCTGTCGGGTAATGATGTCGCTTGGCCGGAAATTATTGTCCGTTCCACCCTGCACCAGACCCAGCTCAGCGGCTGTTCCGACACTTCCGGTGTACCATGCGCCGGAGGGGGTATCCTTAAACGAAACATCTGCGGAACCGGAGGAGGAGTAGCCCAGCGCACGAACCATCATCGCTGCGAATTCCGCGCGGGTTGTGGTAGCGTTCGGTGCGAACCTACTGTCCGTTAAGCCGGTGAGGATGTACTTGGAGGCCAGCTTTTCGACGGATGCCTGTGCCCAGTGCTCCTTGATATCCTCAAATGTCTTGTTGCTTGAAATCACTGCAAACGTACCGTTACTTGGACTGTAGAAGGTTACACTGGTGCCGTTGAAGACCGCCGGAACGAAGGTGAAGCTTCCGTCCTTCCCGATCCGCACCACAGTCGCATTGCGGCTGTCCGCCGGAGCATCAAGCTGCAAGGTGTGCCGGGAATAGCTGCCCTTGAAGCCCGGGATCTCCACCGTACGTCCATTGGCTTCAGCTGTTACCGTGTATTCAATGGCTTGGCTGATTAATTTGCCCTTGGCTGCCAGAACAGCCTGAAGGATCTCTTGCTGCCGCTGTTCCGGCAGGACCGTCATACTGACCTTAAGCTTCCAGTCCCCGGTTCCCAATTGCTGTCCCCAAGCTGCGGTATCAACCGCTTTGACAGGGAAGTGGAAGGTGCCGAGCGGAGACGAGACGGTGATCTGGTCTGCCGCTTTTACTTTCTGCGCGTCCAGTGTGGCTGTAGCAGTAGTTCCTGTAACCTCTGCTTCGACGGTCAAATGGCCGCTGCCGCTTGGTGCTTCCGGCTGAGCAGGGGTGACCGAACCAACGGTAGAGCCACCGCCGTTGCCACTCCCGGCGTTCCCGCCGCCGTTATTACCGCCGCCAGGATCACCGCCGCCGTTATTGCCGCCGCCAGGATCACCGCCGCCGTTATTGCCGCCGCCAGGATCACCGCCGCCGTTATTGCCGCCGCCAGGATCACCGCCGCCGTTGTTGCCGCCGCCAGGATCACCGCCGCCGTTGTTACCGCCGCCGGGATCACCGCCGCCGTTGTTACCGCCGCCGGGATCACCACCGCCGTCAGTCGCAAGCGTATGCCGGGCATAAATATCGAACCGGTCGAACGCAGGCGCGTATTGGCGCGGGACCGCTGTGTAAGGAGTGAAGCCTTGCGCCCCGGTTCCTCCATAAGGGTTAGACCCGCCGTCATACGTATTATTATTGGAGAAACGGATGCTGTTGGTGCCTGCTTTCAGTTCAACATCAAAGGTCTGTGTGGCGAACTGTTGCCATGAGATGGTGTTCTTGAAAAAGACCGTCTGCGGCTCGCCCCCGTTGACGCTTACTTGCGCATACCGTTCAACAACGTCATTGTTGTAGGCGTGCGTCCCGGCGCTTTCACCGTTCGCGTAGGTAACGACCAGCTTGTAGGTGCCTGCTTTGGACACCGTGATGTCCTTAAGCTCCAGATACCGCTCTGCTCCGTCGAAAGAGGTAATGCCGTTCACATATTTGCCGCCGGAAGCGTATTTGGCAAAGGCATCCTCGCGGATGAGCGGCAGCTCGGAGCCGGCCGGAGTACCTACGACCGTTGCCGCCTCTGCTTCAACGGAATATACAGAAGTCTGGCTGACGAAGGCTGCATTAATATAATCGAGGCTAAGCGCAGCGCTGGAACGCACATCAACCAGGTTAATGCCTGTGCGTAAGAAGGTTGGTACTGTAGCGGTCTGCCATTGTCCGCCAGTATCGGTAACAGGCAGATCCACGAGCGGCTTGCGGTCATGTTGAATTTGCAATTTGCCCGCGCCCGATGCCGCATAGCGAATCTGCAGATCATACATGCCGTCTTGCAGCACACTTACCACAAAGCGGGTATTGGCGTTCTGGCTGCTGCCGTAACCGGTCACATATCCGGCACCCTCGAAGCCTTCGAGGCTGCTCTCTCTGGATAATCCCAGCGCAGAATCATAGTCGGCGAATTCCGCTTGAACACGGTAGCTCGGCTCTGCGCCCAACACACCGCTATAAGTTAATTCCATCGCATCAAGGGTGGACTCGCCCTGGCCCGCTTCTCCCGTATCCGGGTTGTACTTGCTGATGCCGATGGAATGTGTCCCTTGCGTCAGATCGGCAAAAATCGTATTGCCTCCCAGCAGCTGCATGTTGTAATCCGCACGCAGAACCACCTTCGTTGCCGGCTGATCATCAATCTTGATGAACCATTCGGAATTGATGCGCTGATTCGCATCTCCGGTATTGGATTGATTGCGCAGGGTGGAGGTTGCGCCGCTGCCGCCAATCAGATCCAGACGGTAGCTCCCGTCTGCCGGAACCGTAACCTCCGTCCATTTCACCAGGCTGTCCGCAGCCTTGATGCCTTGGACATACTGGCCGTTCGAGGCGGAGCGTCCGGTGCTCTTGCGCGGATAGTGATCCGTCAGTGTCACATTGGTCCGCACCTCTGCATTCTCAGCCTCGAAGCGCTTATAGAAAGTCTCCTTCGGGGCATGAGCTACCGCCGGAGTAATGACTGCATAATACGCCGAGGTGTAATCGTTCAGGTTGACATCCAGTGTGACCGAGCCGTTCTTGACGGGATAATCACGGTCCAGGATCTGGGTAGGCTCTACGAGAAATCCGGTCAAGCCCGTATATCCAGCATGCCATACGGTGATATGCACCGCTTCTGCTTCTGTGAGGAAGGAGGGGCTGTTCCCGTTGCCGGTCACGTTGTTGAACACGATCTGGCCGTCTCCTTGTGTGCCTCCGAACGCGATACTGACCTGCTTTTTGTTGTCCTGAATGGAGCTTAGCCCGTACAAGCCGGGGCCGAAGGCGTCATTCTCATGTCTCGCGTTGATGACCTCAATCTTGGCCATGTCGCCGCCCATCATATCGGCATACCATTTGTAGAGCCACCATGCCCCGTTAGGCTCATTCTGCCCGGCGAGCAGGGACCCGTAGGAGTTGGCCGTGTTCCAATACGGCAGCATGCTGTTCATTTTCAGCTCATCATAACGTGCGATGTAATGAATCAGCGAGCCGCCTACGGCAATCTCCGAGGTTGCTGCATACTCATTGATGTCCACCTTGATCGGGAAGGGGACCGTCCGGTCCGGGTACAGCTCCCGATAGCGCTGCACGGACCTCTCTTCCACCGTCCGGAAGGTGGCTACGTTGGAGGGAGCCTGGTTGAAGGCTTTGTCCCACAGCATATGCCAGCTGATAATGTCCGGCAGACAGTCATTCTCTACGCAGTAGGGAATGAAATCTTCGAATACCTTGGCTCCGTACTGGGTTAGATTCACTCCCGAAATGACTGCCCCGGGGTCAATCTCCTTGATCTTCTTCGTTACCGCCAGCCAGTCGCTGTTGAATACGGCTCTTGAATTCTTGCCTGTCTGGTTATCCGCCAGCAGCTGGGGATAACGGGTATTGTTCTGCTCCGGCTCATTGAACGGGATATAGATGAATCTGGCATCCGCATCCCGTCCCGGATTCGCGGCCTCCCATTGCTGCTTGTAGGCCTTGACAGCTGTTGTAATCGGAATGACGGCTTCCTGAATATATTCGTCAGCCGTTCTGGACGGATAGTACCAATGCTGATAATAATCCTGCATGACGATATTTACAGCTTCCCCGCCAGCCTCGAAGAAATAGTCCGACACCCGCAGCGCGTCGCCGGTCGGATGCTGGATGCCGTTCGGCGGCTTCTGGGAGATATGCGAGGGCTTGATCGGAATCAGTGTATTGATATCCGGCACATTCGGCTCGCTGATCGCATACAGTGCGCCGGAAGATCCATGGAATACAGGTCCGAGCGAGCGGTCTGCCAGATCGACCGAGATTTTGGCCGGCTTGGCTGAAGTGTTCTCTTCATGCTTCGTCGCCGCATAGAGTGCGCTGACCTGAGTGGCATTTAACTGGACATTATAGATCCGCAGATCGTCGAATTTCCCCTTGATATCTCCATCCGAGGTATAGAGTGATCTGCCGAAATCGTTGAATTTCAGCGCGTTCAGATAATCACGCGAGAAGAAATGCTCCAGAACGGAGGACATGGTCGCTTCAGGGGAGCTTTTGCCCTGATCCAGACCTTTGGTGCCAACGGGAACACCGTCCAGGTATACCTCATAGGCCCCGCTGCTGGTCATAGTGACAGTCACCTGCTGCCATTTGCCCTTGGCCGGGTTACGGTTCCAGACGATATCGCCTTTGTAGCTGGCAATCTGACTTGGATTCGTGCCGGTATAGACCCGGTTGCTGAACGTGCCGTCCCCGGCGATGATAATGAATTCGGAGTCCTGCCAGCCGCTTACCCCGGCATTCGTCAGCCCCTTCTCGGCAATTGTGGAGGACAGCAGACGGTTATAGGCGTTAGCCGAAGAGTCGATGTTGGCCCAAAAGGAAATGGACAGTTCATCCTTGATCCTGCTGTAGAGCTGATCGGGCAGCTTCAGCCAGGCAGTACCGTTCCCGCCGCCTGGTAAAGAGAGGACGTCTCCGCGCTGGTCGTCATAGACAATGGCTGCTACTCCCTTAAGCTCAGCACGTTCAGCGGCCGCATCGGGGTAGACGCTGTTCACCACCGTGGTGCGGTCAAGCACCTGTCCGGGGCGGAAGCTCCACTGGAACAGCGGGGCCGCCTCAGCAGCGGTCTTCAACTGGAGCTGATCCGGCGCAGTCTCCTGAACAGGAGCCGCCTCCCGCAGTGCAGCAGCGTCCGCCACCGCAGCAGCATCCGGCTCTGCCGGGGAAGCAGGCACTTCATCGGAATCAGGTGCCGGAACCGGATCGGTTACTAACTCCGAATCAGTCACCCATACAGAATCTGCCACAGGAACCGGGTCTGCGGCCGGAGCTGTGGAAGCGCTTGCCAAACTGGAGGGCAGAAGAGTCAGAATTGCCAGTATAGATATCAGTGAACGCTTAAGATATAGCCTCAATAGATACTCACCTCTTTTGTTTTTTGGGGATACCTGTCCTAATAGAACGGTCTGCGCACTTGAAACAATTCTCTATTCACTAACACTTATCTCCGCATAGGCACCGCAACCTCCCTGTCATTGCTGCTTCGCTTCACCGAGAATGTTAAGTGAATGACCCTTACTATAAAATCAAGCTTTTTTACTGTTTTTGTTCCTTTCTTTACGTCTCTGGGTTACTGCCTGGAGCGGGCAGACAGGGAAGCAGAAGCGGGAGCCGTAGAATCCTGCCAGCCCTTTCCCCGTAATCCCCCTACATGTAAAAAAGGGAACGAAAAGAGTAAAAAAAAGACATGCAGAGCAGGGTGGCGGGAAAGCAGCCGGGAGTCTATCATTAAAGGTATTCTACAAAGGTGTTCCACCAACTCTGCTGCCGGAGGTTATGACTTGAAAGCTCCCTTCACCTTGAAGCCCAGCCGCCGTTTTGTGAGCGTGAAGAACAAAATGCTGTTCTTTTTCCTGCTGGCCATTCTGATTCCGGTTGTGATTCTGTTCGTTACCTCCTATATCTCCTCCCAGCAGATGCTTGAACGTAAATATACGGACCTGCTGGCCGATGTGACGAGACAGTCGAATATCCGCATCGAGGAATTCCTGGAGGACACGAAGCAGATTTCGCTTATCGCCAGCTACGGGATTAACAGCTACATCTCAGCCGTCTCGCAGGAGAACTACCCGGTACAGAACTATCTGCACGACAGCTCTGTGACGAACGAACTTCAGGCCACGCAATTGCTGATGAATTACATCACGATGAAGGACCGCGCCATCTCTATCTATGTCTACAATCTGGTGAATGGCAGCGACCTCTATGTGGCCCCGAACAAGCCTGTCGACTATACGTATAACCCCCGTGAGGAGGACTGGTTCACCGAATTCCTGCGTTCTGACGATATTACGCGCGATCTGCCGACCCGGCTGGACCTGCAGACCAAGGCGGACAGCAATTGGACGATTTACAATCTGCGTAAAATCTTCGATATGGAGAACGGCAAGCTGATCGGCGTAATGGCGGTAAGTGTAGACATAGATTTCATCAACCGGCTGAACAAGCGGATGGAGGCAGGCAACCGTTCGGCCTTCACCGTTACCGATGACAGCGGCAGGATTATATTCAACAACAATTATAACCTGATCGGCAAGCCGTTCAGGACACTTTTTCCGGTGCGTGAGGAAGAACTTGCCGCAGGTTCAGGCAGGCAGATTGTCCGTGTATCCGGCAAGGACTATATTCTGATCCAGTCGCCATTTGAGGAACATAACTGGAAGACTTATATGTATATGCCCGTGGAAGAGCTCGCGGTGGAAGGCGATATCCTGAAGCGGAATCTGTGGACGATTGCTGTCGTGCTTATCCTGTTCGCCCTGGCCAGCTCGGTGTACATGTCGAATCTGATCACCCGGCCGATCAAGCAGCTGATCCGCAATATGACGCTGGTGGAGCAAGGGAAATTCGATAATCTCCCGGCGGTCCGCTCGAATGATGAGATCGGTGTCATGGCCAGCCGGTTCGAGCAGATGTCCGCTGAACTCAAGCAGCTGGTGGAGCGGATCTACGTGGAGCAGGAGCAGAAGGTCGAGGCTGAAATTCGCGCGTTGCAGGCCCAGATCAGTCCGCATTTCCTGTACAATACGCTGAATTCAGTCAAATGGATCGCCACCATGCAGCAGTCGGAGAAGATTGTTGAGATGACCGGAGCGCTGATCTCTATGCTCCGTTATACTGCCAAGACGGACAATCGGCTGGTGCCGATCCGTGAGGAGCTGGAGCACATCGGCCATTATATAATCATTCAGAAGGTGCGGTATTTCAACCGGATCGAGTTCCATTCGGAAGTGGAGGAGACGCTTGCGGAGCAGGAGATTCCGAAGCTGAGCATCCAGCCGCTGGTCGAGAATGCGATCTTCCACGGAATTGCCGACCAGGAGGACGGGCTGCTGTCTATTGAGGTCCGGCGGGCCGGGAATGCTGAACTCACCATTACGGTCAGAGACAACGGTGCGGGCATCAGCGCTGAGGCGGCAGCGAAGCTGCGCAGCAGACTGGGCGGTGCAGAGGACAGCGGCGGCATCGGCGTTACCAATGTGCATCAGCGGATACGCCGGTTATACGGCGAGCCGTACGGGGTATCGTTCGAGAGCAGTCCGGGGCAGGGTGCGGTATTCGTGATCACAATTCCTATTCGGGACAGGAAGGGGGCTTATTGAGTATGCTGGGTGTGCTTATCGTGGATGACGAGCTGCTGATGCGTATCGGCCTGAAATCGATTATTCAATGGGAAGATGAGGGATTTACGATTCTGGGGGAGGCCGCAAACGGGCGCGAAGCGCTGGAACTGGCCGGGACGCACCGGCCGGATCTGATTATTACGGATATCAAAATGCCGGTGATGGACGGTCTGGAGCTGATCCGGGAGGCCCGGCGGCTGGACATCGGCGGGCAATTCGTCATTCTTAGCTGTCTGGATGAATTCCAGTATGCGCAGGAGGCGCTCAGGCTCGGGGCGGCGGACTATCTGATCAAGAGCGATATGAAGCCGCAAGAGCTGGTGCATGTGCTGGAGACGGTTAAGAAGCGGGCGGTCCGCCTCTCCGCAGGCAGCTCCTCCGCAATGCCGCCCGGCTCCTACAAGGAGAGCATCGAGCATTTGAAGGAGACACTGTTCAAGGAGGTGCTGAGCGGCTTCAAGGGAGCCGAAGAGGTGCTCGCCCGGCGTGAAGCGCTGCATATCCGCCTGCCGGACGGGCCGATGGTGCTGATGAAGCTGCGGATCAACCGGTTTGACCAGCTGCGGCGCAAGTACGTGGAGCAGGATGAGAAGCTGCTGCGCTATTCGGTGGCGAATATTCTGGAAGAGATCCTGCCCCGCAAGCGGGCGAAGGAGATCATCGTCATGAATTCCGCGGAATATGTGCTGCTGCTCGATCTCGGAGAGGAAGGCCAGATTGTCCGCGCGGAGATCGAGCGCGCCGCCGCCAAGATCCAGGCGGCGATGAAGGATTTCCTGAAGCTGACCCTGTCGATCGGGGTCAGCGGTCCGGCTCCCGGCTTTGACGGCCTGAAGCGGGCCTATCAGGAGGCGGACATGGCGCTTGACGAGCTGTTCTTCGCCAGCGGGAGCGGCCTGTCCTTCTATGATAAGGCCAGGAGCCGTCAGAGAAGCGGGGAGCGGCTGTTCATCGACAAGCCTTGCATGCGGAAGTTCAGGCAGGATACCGAGAGCGGAAGCGAAGGGGCGCTTGCCTTCCTGAACAGCCTGAAGGATACTATGCTGCTGGAGGGATGCACGAAGCAGGCGGCGCGTTCGACCTACATACGGATGCTTGGGGCGATTCTGTCCTGCTTCCCGGCGCTTCCCGAGCCGAATGAAGCCGGGCTTACGGTGTACGAAAGCATTCTCCATGAAGAGAGTCTGGAGGGGCTGCACCAGACCGTCGCCGGTTATCTGGAGCAGTGCAGAGCGCAGATGTCGGAGGGGCAATCCTCCCGGAGTTATGCAGAGCAAGCGAGTGAGCTGATGATGCAGCTCTACACAGAGGATATCTCGCTGCAGTCGGTAGCGGAGCAGATTAACGTGAACGCCTCTTATCTCAGCAGGGTATTCAAGCAGGAGACCGGCGAGAATTTCGTCAGCTTCCTGACCCGGCTTCGTATGGAGAAGGCCAAGAGCCTGCTCAGGGACAGGAACATTAAGGTCTATGAGGTTGCTGAGCGTGTGGGTTATCCGAACACCGCGTACTTCAGCAAGCTGTTCAAGAAGCTGAACAGTATGAGTCCGGAGGAATATCGGGGCTAGAAAAGTATCAGATTAACGGACCTGAGAGACCCTATTCCCAGCAAAACGCCACCTTTTGCGGATTAACGGACTCAGTAGCCCTTATCGTCTCTCTACGAGAGGTTTAGGAGTAGAGATTCCAAGAATAAGCACCATGAGGTCCGTTACTTGCCCAAGTGGTGACGTTAAACCAGAATAAGCGCGCCTCAGTCCGTTACGCCGGGCAATACGCCTTAAATGGACAACTCCCGTCTTCATCTGGGAATGTTACCTGAAGGGGGGCCCCACTCCTGTAGTCATTCAGGCAGGATAGTGGCCCATCCACCAGTATAAATCGCTTTGGTAAATCGTTTGCTGTGGGTTTGCAGCGCCCCGATTACCATACCTGCTCATGAGCGCTACGCTTAATTGTATTTTGTGCAACTAAAATGTCTGTTTTACTCCATCTTCTCACCTTAGTTGTATTTCGTACAATTAAAATCTCTACTTTCCCTGGGTTCCGCCCTTTGGGGCAGATTTAGTTGTACAGATTACAGCTAGAAGAGGTAAGCCTTCTTTTTCGCTGTTTTTAAGTGTACGTTATGCAACTATCACTGAATGTCTACTTGAACGGCAATTGTCAAAAAAAGAACAGAGTCTGTAAAAGAAGTGCATCCGCTGCGGGTGCACTTTTTGCCGCTTCCGGGGATTGGTCAAAAAAAGGAAATGTTCCGTAAAAAACAGCCATTTCGATACCGTCCGCCTTCACCTACTATTGGAGGTGCAGCAGACGCAGCACATCCTAAATGGAAGTTGGGGGTAATTCTAGTGAAGAAAAAAAGCTTAGCAACCGTATTGTCCATCCTGCTTGCAGCGGTCACCTTGACCGCTTGCGGCAGTGGCAACGGCAACAGCAATACATCGGCTTCACCACCGGCAGAGGCAACGGATGCCGCAGCGGCTACCCAGGCGGCAAGCGGCGAGAAGGTCCAATTGACCTACGCGATCTGGGATTCCAATCAAGAGAAGGGTCTGCGGACCATTGCCGATGAATTCGAGAGCAAGAACCCGGACATCAAGGTCGATATTGAGGTGACCGGCTGGTCCGATTATTGGACGATGCTGGAAGCGGGAGCCACCGGCGGCTCGCTGCCGGATGTCTTCTGGATGCATTCCAATGAGATCTACCGCTATGCGAATAACGGCATGCTGCTTGATCTGACAGACCGCATCAGTAAGAGCGAAGAAGTCAAGCTGGAGAATTACCCGGAAGGCCTGAACCAGATCTATAATCTGGGGGGCAAACAATATGCGGTTCCGAAGGATTTCGATACCATCGGACTGTGGTACAACAAGACGCTGTTTGACGAGGCGGGTGTGAAATACCCGGATGAGAACTGGACCTGGGATGATCTGCACAGCGCAGCGAAAGCGCTCACCAAGGACGGGGTATACGGCTTCCTCGCGCCGATGCACAACCAGGAGGGGTATTACAACTTCGTCTATCAGAACGGCGGCACCATTATTACAGCGGACAAGAAGTCAGGCTATGACGATCCTAAGACGATCGAAGCGCTGGATTTCTATATAAGCTTCGTACGTGACGGACTGTCCCCTGAGGTGTACGGAGATGCCGAGCGTGCCGATCTGCTGAAGAACGGCAAGGCGGCGATGGGCCTGTTCGGTTCATGGAACCTTAGCGGCTTCACAGAGAACGAGTTCATGGCGAAGAATTTCGATGTGGCCGTCCTGCCCAAGAAGGCTGCACAGGCCTCCATCTATAACGGCCTTGGCAATGCGGTTGACGCCAAGACGAAGCATCCGGAGGAAGCGTGGAAGTTCGTGGAATACTTAAGCTCCAAGACAGGTCAGGAGCGCCAGGCGGAGCTGGGTGTTGCCATCTCGGCGTACAAAGGTGCGGCTGACAAATGGGTGGATTCGAACAAGACCTTCAACATCAAGGCATTCGTTGACATGGTCAGCTATGGCGTAATCCGTCCGTATTCCAATACAACGGCTGTCTGGGAAGACAAGGCTTATGAAGCGCTGAAGCCGGCGTTCTCCGGCAAGGTGTCCGTAGAGGAAGCAGCCCGTAATGCAGCGAAGGTGATGAATGAGAGTCTCGCGGAAGAGAAATAAGCAAGAGTCATATGCCTGCGGCAGCCTGGGGGCTGCCGCAAGTTTGATAGGAGAGGGAAGCAGATGAATCAACCCGTCAAGAGGAAAATAGGAGCCAAAACCTGGAATGAATGGTCCTGGGGCTGGTTCCTGATCGCGCCAACGATGATCGGCCTTATCGTCCTCAACTTCATTCCAATAGTGCAGACCGCTTACCTTAGCTTCTTCAAGAGCGGAGATTTCGGCAGAGGCAATATCTATATCGGAGGGGAGAATTACCGCAAGCTGATTCATGATCCCCAGGTATGGCATGCGGTCGGCAATACACTGCTCTACACCTTGCTGGTCGTGCCTGTCAGCATTGCAATCGCCATGCTGGTGGCCGTCCTGCTGAACGGTAAGCTCGCGGGCCGCTCGCTGTACCGCACGATCTATTTCATCCCGATGGTCGCCGCTCCTGCGGCAGTTACCATGGTATGGCGCTGGATGTATAACCAGCACTACGGCCTCATTAATTACGGGCTATCCAAGCTGGGCCTTCCGGCTGTCAACTGGACGACGGACCCGAGGGTAGCGATCTTATCCATCGCGGTGATCGGAATCTGGAGTGTCATCGGCTATAATATGGTGCTGCTGCTCGCCGGTCTGCAGGAGATCCCGAAGGACTACTACGAGGCCTCGGATATCGACGGAGCCAGCCGGGTGCGCCAATTTTTCGTGATCACTCTGCCGCTTGTAACGCCAACACTGTTCTTTGTTGTGGTGACCACGATTATCCAGGCCATGCAAGTGTTCGATGTCATCTATATGATGATCGATGTGAGTAACCCGGCCTATGATCATACAGTATCGCTTGTGTATCTCTTCTATAATAATTCGTTCAAGTACTCCAACAAGGGTTATGGCTCAGCGATTGTAATGGTGTTGCTCGCGCTGATCATGATCATCACCTTCTTCCAGATGCGAGCGCAAAAAAAATGGGTCAACTACATGTAGGAGGCGGCACTATGGCCAAACATAAACAACTTAACCGTATCTTAGCCCACCTTGTGCTGCTCCTGGGAGCAGCCGCGATGATTCTTCCGTTCGTCTGGATGGTGCTGACCTCGTTCAAGTCGGTTACGGAGTCCACCTCGATGAATCCCTTTATCTTTGTCCCCAAGACCTGGCGGGTGGAGAATTATCTGGAGGTATGGCGGCAGAATAACTTCCTGATCCTGTACTGGAATACGTTTGCGATGATGGCTCTGCGGGTGCTATGCGCGGTGATGTTCAGCGCGATGGCGGCGTATGCTTTTGCCAGACTAAGATTTCCGGGGCGTGACTTCTGCTTCAGTCTGGTGCTGTTCCAGATGATGGTGCCGACCCAGATCTTCATCATCCCGCAATATCTGATGGTCGATGCGCTGGGGATGCGCAATACGATCTTTGCCTTGCTGTTTCCAGGGCTGGTCAGTGCCTTCGGTACCTTCTTATTGAGACAATTCTTCATGGGCCTGCCTAAGGAGCTGGAGGAGGCGGCGAAGATCGACGGCTGCAATATCGGCCAGACCTTCGCCAGAATCATGCTCCCGCTGGTCCGCTCCGGTCTGGTGGCCCTCGGGATATTCACGGCCCTCTTCTCCTTCAAGGACCTGATGTGGCCGATGATCGTCAACACAAGCTCGGACGCTGCGACCCTCTCCTCGGCCCTGGCTAAGATTCAAAGCGCCTTCGCCGTGGACTACCCGGAGCTGATGGCGGCGTCCGTGCTGGCGATTTGGCCGATGCTGCTGATCTATATCCTGTTCCAGCGGCAATTTATCGAAGGGATTGCAACTTCGGGGGGCAAGCTCTGATTGTCCGTTGACTGCAATCTATTGGATCGGTCAGAATATAACGATAGGGCAAGAACGTTACAGAAGCGAATGGAGAATAGATTAAGGAAGGGGAAGCGTCATGAAGAAGTGGAGACCCGGTATCGGGGGCAGCATTGTTCTGCTGCTGCTCACGATTGGCGGCTGTGATACCCGGAGCAGTACAGACGCTTCCCTGCTGTCCGGCGGAGGCGGCGCGGCAGACACCCGCGAACCTGTCACCCTCCGGTACTCCAGCTATCTGCTGGATACGGCACAAGCAGGCAAAGTGTATTTTGACGCGATTGCCGAATTCGAGAAGCTGTATCCCCATATCCAGATCGATGCAGATTTCATCCAGAACAATAATTATACGGCGGGGATCAAGATCCGGCTGCTTGGCGGTGAGAAGGTGGATGTATTCGATACGTGGTCGCCCAGCCTGTTCGAGGAATTCCGCGCCCTGCGGAGCGATATGTACCTGGACCTGACCGGAGCCGATTTCCTCAAGGAATTCTACCCGAACTCCCTGCTGCCGGTTACGGTGGGCGGCCGGGTATACGGAGCGCCGGAGGTCATGCACAGTGACGGGCTGCTCTACAACAAAACCTTGTTCGACTCTCTCGGGCTGGAGGTTCCGCGCACCTGGGACGAGTTCCTTGCGCTCTGCGTGCAGCTGAAGCAGGAAGGGCTTATTCCGGTGGCAATGGATGCGGAGTGGTCCACGGCCCAGTTCTTCTGGGGGTCTATCATGTCGGATAACGGGGCGGATGCCGCCTGGACGAAGAAGCTGGAGAGCGGGGAGATCACTATCGATGATCCGGTATTCGTGGATGCCATCCAGAAGCACCGGGAGATTATCGACCGGGAGTTCGTGCCGCCGAACTGGAAGAGCCTGAAGCATGAGCAGGCCAAGGATCTGGTCGGCACAGGCCAGGCGGCCATGATTATTACCGGCACCTGGGACATCCCCAGCATCAAGGAGCGGAATCCGGCACAGGATATCCGGTTCATGATGGTGCCGGGCAGTGTGCGGACGGTGCCGAATATCAATGTCGGCACGTACCGGGTGATCAGCTCGCGGACGGAGCATCCCGAGGAGGCCAAGCAGTTCGTGGCATTCATGAACGGCAGGGCTACGCAGGAGAAGCTGGCCGCAGGCGCTCTGGCCGTGCCTTCGGTCATCTCGGCCCCTACGGACCGGAGCGATTCGGTCTCGTCCATTGCCGCTGCGGTAACGCGCGAGGACGCCACGCTCTATTGGCCGCATACAGTATCGACGGAGTCGCTCCAGGTGAAGATTCTGGAGGGCGTCAACCAGTATCTTGCCGGACAGCCCATGGAGACCGCACTGGCCAATATCCAGCAGGCGATTGATGAGGCTGCGGCCAAGCGGCAGCAATCAGAGTGACCTGAGCAGGAGATGGGGGATGCCCATAGAATATAGTCAGGGAAGCAGTTGAATATACAGACTGGAAAGGTAGGACGACAATGGTTAACTACAGAACGGCAGCTCCGCACGAACGCGAGGAATACATAGATTTGGCCAACCTTGCCTTCCGCTTTGATTTTGAAATTCTGATGCCCAAGGCGTATGACAAGAGTGTAGATTCATCAGCGATGCATAAGGTTGCTGTGGACGAGCAAGGCAGGCTGCGTGCGCTGGTGGCTGTTTTTCCAGAGTCTCTGACGGTATGTGATCATACGCTGCGCACCGGCTATCTGGGTACGGTATCTGTTCATCCGCGTGCGCGAGGCGAAGGTCATATGAAAGCGCTTATGAACCTGTGGCTTGAAGAGCTGCGGGGTACCTGTGATATGGTTGTATTATATGGACAGCGGCAGAGATATGAGTATTTCGGCTTCACGCTTGGCGGTGTCAAGTTCAAATATACCTTGGCAGAGGCCAATGTCCGCCATGGCTTAAGAGGGGTGAATGACACCGGAATATCCTTCAGTCCGCTGTTTGACATGGAAGGTGGAGCAGAATTTGCATATACCCTGAACACCTCGCGGCTTGCTTATGTTGAACGTAACTTAGAGCAATTGCCGCTGATTTTCAGTACACTCTGTCAAAAGGCACTTGGCGTTCTGGATCAGGGCAAGCTGATCGGGTATCTGGTTGTCAACGAAGCGGGCGATGATATCGCTGAAATCGCGCTGAAGAGGGCGGATGACATTCTGCGGACGATCAAGGCCTATATGGCTTACAGCAGCGCAGGGCAGATAACGTTGCACGCGCCGGAATATGACATCCCGCTGAATAAGGCTCTTGGCGGCATTGCGGAAGACTTCGTGACCGAGAACTCGGATATGTATCATATTTTGGATTTCGCCAATGTCCTGAAGGCGTACCTCACGCTGAAGTATAAGACCACAGGCATTATCCCGGGAGAATTCTCCGCAGTCATGGACGGACAGCCGGTGACGGCGCGGGTGGACGAAGAGGGCGTGAGCGTCGAGCGGTCAGCCAAGCCGGATGCAGTTGTACTTAGCAGGCAGCAGGCCCAGGCCCTGCTGCTTACACAGCACAGCCGTTATATGGCCTTGCCTGCACCCGCAGGCTGGTTCCCGCTGCCTCTGTTCTGGTACAAGATTGATAAATACTGAGTCATCCGTCGCGCGATAATCCCGGCCGTTCCCGCCTACAGCGACTTGCGGAATTCCGCCGGAGTCATGCCGGAGAAGTTACGGAACAGCTTGATGAAGTAGCTGACGTTGTCATAACCCAGCTGCTCCGCGATTTCCACGATGGTCAGATTCGTCTGATTCAGGAGATCGCGGGCCTGCTCCATTTTCACTCTGGTCACGTACTCGATGAAGGTCAGCCCGGTCTCCAGGCGGAATAACCGGCTGAAATGGGTGGGGTTCAGGCCCAGACGCTTCGCCATCTCCTCCATTCCGACCTTCTCGCCTATATGATTCATCACATACCGTTTGGCTTCGGCTATTTCTTTGCGGACATTCTGCTTCCACATGGAGCTTAGCATGAGTATTTTATCCTTCAGGAATTCCTCCAGCCATTCCATAAGCTGCTCCAGCGTTTCGAATTCCTGGATTGAGCGCTGGAGCCGCTCACTGTTGAAGTTGCTGACGAAGTTCTGCATGACGACATATTTCAATTCCAGCTCCATCACCATCTTGAGCAGCCAGCTCTTCACACTCTCCACCGGATACTTCTGGTCCCCGATATACTGCTTGATCTCCCTGACCTTGGCCGCAAGCTGCGGGCTGTCCTCCTGCTGAATGCAGTCCCTTAGCTGCTGAAGGATCTCCGAATAATGCACGAACAGGTCCTCGCCGCTGGTCTGGACAGGTGCATACTTCATAACCGCTCCCTCGGCAGTATAGAAGCGCAGGGCCTGGGAATCCAGCAGCGCCTGAATCTGCTTCTTGATATCGATCAGACTTGGAGTAGCCTCCCCGTAAAAGAAGGAAATCCCCATCCGCAGATGCAGCTTCGCCATTCTCTGGACATGCCGGAAGTTATCACGGAACTCCTCATAAAGATTGCGGACGAGGATATGCGGCAAAGGAATGAACAGGATGAACTGCCGTTCCGTCAGCGCGAACTGGATAATGCCGTCAATCTCCAGAAATTCCTGCAGCACATTATCCATTACGAATTGCAGGTTCACGACTCCGCCGAACCGCCTCTCCAGCTCATAGGAGCGCTCCGGGACCGCCAGTACAGGCAGATACGGGGTGCCTTTGTGCAGGCTGATGCCCATCGCTTCGGCTTGTCCGAACCACTCGGCTTCATCCCAGACCGGCTGCTCCACGAACATGCGGATGAACCTGGTCCGGATGGCGGCGTGGTTCTGGCTGACCAGCTTCTCCATCTGGAGATAGTGGTTACGGGATTTCAATTTCACCTCCAGCCGGGCCACCGCTTCCGTCAATACGGCAATCACCTGATCGATCTGCAGACTCTCCTTCAATATATATTCGGCCACATTCAGTTTCACAGCCTTCTGGGCATATTCGAATTCCCCGTGGCAGGACAGGATAATCGTCTGAAGCTGAGGGTTCATCTCCCGCGCCTTCTGGATTAGCTCCAGTCCATTCATCGCCGGCATGCCGATATCCGTAAGCAGAATATCCGGCTGATGCAGCTGGCAGGCTTCCCAGGCCTGTCTGCCGTCCGAGCAGCAAGCCGATAGTTCAAGGCCGAGGGTGTCCCAGGGAATCGAAGTGCTTAAATACTCCAGCACCGGATAATGATCGTCTGCCAGTACTACTTTATAGGTCATGATTATCTGCTCCTATCCGCTTCACGGGCATGATTAACTGTACGGTGGTGCGCCCCCCGTGAATGCTCTCAATGTTCATCTCGAAGCGCTCCCCGTAGATTAGCTTGAGCCGCTGGTAGACGTTGATTAATCCGATGCCGTGAGCAGACTCTGCCACTGGCGTCCCGTCAGCACTCAAGGCGCCGATCTCCGCATCCTTCTGCCTGATGTGCTGAAGCAGGGCTGCGAGCGTATGCTCCTCAATTCCCGTGCCGTTATCCTCGATGGTAATGGTTAGCCTGGACTGAACGAGTCCGATGGTGATGACCACCCGCCCTCCGCCCTGCAAGAACCCGTGCTTGTAAGCATTCTCAATAATAGGCTGCAGGATGAACCTCGGCACCGTCTCCAGCAGCAGCTCTTTGTCCACATGTACTGCATATTCCGTAGGATATCTCATCGTGAACCGCATTAATTCCATATACTGCTTCGTGAAATCAAGCTCACTGGCAATGGAGACGAATTCCTCCCGGCTGGAGAAGCTGGCCCGCAGCATAGCGGAGAGGGAGCCGACAATCGCAGCATTCTCTTCATCCTGCTTCATCAGCAGCTTCAGCCGGATCGAACTTAGTACATTGAATAGAAAATGAGGGTTAATCTGGGCCTGCAGCATCGCAATCTCCGCCTGGCGCTTGAGTTCCTGCTCCGTCTCCACCTGCCTGAGCATCAGCTGTACCCGGTCCAGCATGTTATCGAAGGAGTGCCCCAGGCTGCCGATCTCATCGGCTCCCCGGATGCCCGAGCGGACCATGAGATCCCCGTCTTCCACCCGGCGGGCCGCTTTGCCCAGAACAAGCACAGGCTTGGTGAATCTCCTCAGCAGAACCGTCAGCGCGAACAAGAAGCTGACCGCAAATATCGTCTGAATGATCAGGCCGGTCCGGTTAATCCCGTTCAACCTTTCTGTTAGCTGCTCATAGGGAGCGACACTGATGAGTCTCCATCTGGCAAACTTCAGCGGCAGCGAGAGGAGGAGCTGATTCTCCCCCTTGAACTTGACGATGTCAGGGAAGACCAGCTCATCTACAGGCAGCAGATGGTCAAAGCTTGTGCCTATCAGCTCCTGGTTCCGGTTCGACAGAATGTTCTCCTCTTCATCCAGCAGATACACATCCTCTTCCAGGGAAGCAAACCGTTCACGGATCGAAGCCTCGCTGCGGCTGACAATCAGGTAAGCGTAGGGAGCGGCAGTCGTTTCTTCTCTTAAGGCACGCGCTGTCATGAAGATATACGGCTGCTCAGCCTGCAGGGAGGTCAGGTAATTGTCTTCTGCTCCCATAAATAAGGTGTCATACGGCGGGAGCTGCTCCAGCGTAGAGAACCAGCCCCGCTTCAGAAATTGCCGGGGATCATAATCATAGAAGGAATAATCGGAATAGGCATGTCCTTCCTTATCCAGCAGAGTGATCCTCAGATCGATGGTGTCTCCGGCCACCTGCTCCAGGCGGCTGGTCAGGGTACGCGCAGCTACGGGATTGGTCTTGGCATCCTCCAGCAGCGTCTTGATCTCCGGGTCGAAGTGAACGAAGTTCGACACCGACACCATCTCCTCGAAGATCACATCTATCTGCGACTGGACAATTCTCAGGGACTGCGTGGCCTTCTCCAAGGAATGTTCCCGGATAATCAGCTTGGAATAGACGTTGGTAATATAGAGCATCCCCAGTGCCGGAATGACCAGGCAGGCGATGGAGGTAAGGATTAGCTTTTGCCGGAAGGAGAGCTGACTGAGCCTGTGCTTTTCTTTCATTAATATCCCTCCAGTTGTAGACCTTCACAGACTTATGGTACTTGATTCTGCGGTTCGGCTCATCCAATAAATTTTTCAATTTAGAAAAAATAATGCTATACAAAGTTTTCACCACAGATAAATTCGTTGCATGTGCAATAAAAGTTGTCCTTCTATAATGAAGCTACAAACATAAAAAGAGGTGGATACAGTGGACGTTATTACTGAAGAGGGGACGGCACAACGGTCCGGCAGCCCCGGGATAAGCAAGATGCGCAAGCAATCCTTTTACGACAATATTGCAGGGTATTTATTCATTGCCCCCATGCTCATTCTGACCGTAACGCTGGTAATTATTCCGATTCTCCTATCCGGTGTGATCAGCTTCTCGAACTGGAACTTTGTATCCGGGCTGGACGGATTTCAATTTATCGGTCTGGATAACTACACCCGGCTGGTACAGGACGAGTCCTTTCACCGCTCGCTCTACAACAACCTGATCATGATTGCCGTTGTTCCGGTAGCGATGTTCCTGGCGCTGGTGCTGGCGGTGCTGATCAACAAGGCAACGTATTTCAAAACCTTTTTCAAAGTGATCTACTTCATGCCCTTCATCTCGAGCTTCGTGGCCATCGCCCTGCTCTGGAGAGTGCTCTATCACCCGAACAACGGTCCGATTAACGGCTTCCTCAGATCTATAGGGATCGAGCATCCGCCCATGTGGCTGGCTGATCCCAAGTTCGCCCTGATCTCGGTCATGATTATTATGGTGTGGACTTCACTGGGCTTCAACATGGTCATCTATCTGGCGGGCCTGCAGAATATCTCACGGGATTTGTATGAAGCCGCCGATGTGGACGGGGCCTCACCGCTCAGACAATTCTTCAGAATTACACTGCCGATGCTGTCGCCTACGTCCTTCTTCCTGCTGATCACAGGAGTTGTCGGGTCCTTCAAGGTCTTCGATCTCATTATGGTGTTAACCGGCGGCGGCCCGGCAGGCTCAACCTCAGTTATTGTCTACTATCTGTATGAGGTGGCGTTCGTCAATCTGGAGTCGGGCTATGCTTCGGCGATGGGCATTATTCTGCTGATCCTCATCCTGCTGGTGACCTTGTTACAATGGGTCGGACAAAAGAAATGGGTCAACTACTAGGAGGTATACACATGCGATCGATCAAGCTTAACCGTGTTATTGTTACCGTTTTCATGGGGGTTGCGGGCATCCTGTTCATCATGCCGTTCTTATGGATGCTCTCCGCCTCCTTCAAGCCCGAGCTGGATGTGATGAAATATCCCATAGAATGGATTCCGTCGAAATGGAATGCGGTGGAGAACTACAAGCAGGTATGGGCGGGAGCCGTGCCGTTCACACTCTATTACTGGAACACAACGAAGGTTACCCTGATGTCTACAGCGCTGTCGCTGATTATTTCTGCTATGGCGGCTTACGGCTTCTCCAAAATCATGTTCAAAGGGCGGGACATCCTCTTCCTGGTTGTCTTGGCCACCTTCATGATTCCGACGCAGGCCATTCTGGTTCCGCAGTTCATCATGTACCGCTGGCTTGGACTCTTCGACAGCCATTTCGGGCTGGTGCTGCTTGCCGCCTCCGGCGTGCTGGGAACCTTCCTGCTGAGACAGTTCTTCCTGGGAATCCATGATGAAATTATTGAATCGGCGCGGATTGATGCAGCGGGCCATTGGACGATCTTAATGCGGATTGCCATGCCACTGGTGCAGCCAGCCCTTGCTACCTATATGATTCTCCGCTTTATCTGGACCTGGAATGATTACCAGAATCCGCTGATCTTCCTTCGTTCCGATTCATTGTTTACCCTGCAGCTGGGCATCCGGAAATTCGCTGATTTCAGCGGCGAGTTCTACTCCTTAATGATGGCAGGTGCCGTATCAGCCATTCTGCCATTGTTAATTATTTTCATGATCGGCCAGAAGCAGGTGATTGAGGGAGTTGCGATGGGCAGTGTCAAAGGCTAGACTAATTACATTACAGGGGGCCAAATCATGTCAAAAGTAAAACGCAATCTATTCATCGCCGTACCGCTGTTATCCCTGCTGGTATCCGGTTGCGGCGGCGCCGGCAATGCAGAGAAGGAGCCGGCGGCAACGGGTGCCGGAACAGATGCAGAACAAGCGGTAACCATTAAGCTGAGCAACTGGTACGCCAAAAAAATGGACAACTGGGATATCGTCATTGCCGAGTTCGAGAAGCAGCATCCGAACATTAAGGTGGAATTTGCCTCTGCGGAGGACAACAACTCCAACGAGTATTATAAGAAGCTGGACCTTGCGGTGGCCGGCGGCGATGATCTGGATATCCTCATGTTCAGTAACATGACCTTCCTGTCCCAGCGTGCAGGGCTCGGTATGATCCAGCCGCTGGATGATTATCTGGCGAAGGACGGCATCAATTTCAAGGATGAATATACAGCCGATACCAGCATTGACGGCAAGGTCTATGGACTGCCCGGCAAGTCCTCCCAGGGTCTGGTGATTATTAACGAGGATCATCTGAAGGAGGCGGGACTTGAGCTGCCTAAGGACTGGACCTGGGATCAGTATATGGATTACGCTAAGGCGATGACGAAGAAAACGGGCGATAAGACCCGGTATGGCACCTACTTCCACAGCTGGATTCAATACGGGTATGTGGCACAGACCTTCGGGCAGGCGGTGAATGCCAATCTGACTACCGATGACGGCAAGACCGCCAATATTGACAATCCATTCATGCGCAAGTCGCTTGAGCTGCGGCTTCGGGGAGAAACGGAAGGCTCCGCAACCCCGTATTCCGAGGTGGTCAGCCAGAAGCTGAACTACAGACCGCAATATTTCAACCAGGATACCAGTATGCTTGTCACCGGCTCCTTCCTGATCCCGGAGACTGGCGGAACGGAGACGATTCCGGCCAGCTTCAAGACCGTGTTCGCTCCGCTGCCGAAGATGAAGATCGAAGATCCGATGTCCTCGAACGTGAGCGGGGATGTCCTGAGCATCTACAGCAAGTCCAAGCATAAAGACGAAGCCTACACCTTCATCCGCTGGTTCTCCACCGAGGGGATTGTACTGCAAGGGAAGAATATTCCGTCCTGGAAAAAAGCTGACTTGAAAGATGTGGTGGACCGGATTATCGCAGGCAGCAAGACCCCGGAAATGATCGACAAGGCTTCGCTGCTCTATGTTCTGGAGAATACTATACCAACTACAGCAGCTACAGCAGTGCCTTATCACGCTGAGCTGGAGAAGGTGCTGCTGGAGGAGTTCGACAAAATGCTGCTGTCCGGTCAAAGTATTGATGATACGATTCAGCATGCACAAACCAAGATTCAGAAGATTATTGATTCCAAATCCTAAGAAGCAGATATCACAGATTAGATAGGAGTGCTGCCCGTGCTGTATCCAATAATGACGGAAACCCGCAGTCTGTACGATCTGGGCGGGGTATGGAATTTCAAGCTGGACGATGGCACCGGCTGGGATGAGAGCTGGCAGGCATCGAAGCTCACAGATACGATCCCTATGGCGGTGCCCTCGGCTTACAATGATCTTGGCGTGAGCCCGGAGATTCGTAATCATGTCGGCTGGGTCTGGTACGAGCGGGAGCTGACGCTCCCAGCGAACATCCTGAATGAACGGCTGGTGCTGCGCTTCGGCTCGGCTACCCATAAGGCGAAGGTATTTATCAATGGAAGCTTGGTAATGGAGCATGCCGGCGGCTTCCTTCCCTTCGAGGGCGTGATTAACGGCTATATCCGCCCTGGAACGAACCGGTTGACGGTGGCTGTTCATAATGTCGTGGATTACACGACACTGCCTGTAGGCCTGTACACAGAGACTGAAGGCCCGGACGGGAAGACCAAGGTGAAGAATCAGCCGAATTTCGATTTCTTCAACTTTGCCGGATTGCAGCGGCCGGTGCGGATCTATTCCACGCCGCAGACCTTCGTTCAGGATGTTACTGTAGTGACCGATTACAAGGAGGAGCAGGGGAAGGAGAGGCAGGGGATAGTCCGCTATAGCGTGGACATTAGCGGAGAAGCGGAGGTCCGGGTCACGCTACTGGATGAAGAGGGGAAGGCGGTCTGTTCGGGTTCAGGGCGGTCCGGCACTCTGGATATTCCTGGCGTGATCCTATGGCAGCCGCTGAATGCCTATCTGTACACCCTGAAGATTGAGCTTCTGCAAGCGGAGCAGTTGGTTGATGTCTATGAGCTGCCGTTCGGTGTGCGGACGGTAGAGGTGAAGGACGGGCAGTTCCAGATCAATGGCGAACCGTTCTACTTCAAGGGCTACGGCAGACATGAGGATACCCCGTTCCATGGACGGGGACTGGATGAAGCCGCGAACATTATGGATTTCAATCTGATGAAATGGTCCGGGGCCAACTCCTTCCGCACGGCGCATTATCCGTATGCCGAGGAAGTGATGCGTCTGGCCGACCGTGAAGGCTTCGTCGTGATTAATGAGACTCCGGCGGTAGGCTTGGATCTTAATTTCCTGGTGATGTTCTCAGGAGGTTCGAAGAAGGATACCTGGGCAGAGGTCCAGACCTTCGGGCATCACCGGCAGGTGATCCGGGAGCTGATTAACCGGGATAAGAACCATGCCTGTGTAGTGATGTGGAATGTGGCTAATGAACCAGCCTCTTATGAGGATGGGGCTTATGAATATTTCAAGCCGCTGATTGAGCAGCTGCGGGAAGAAGACCCGCAGCATCGTCCGGTTACGCTGGTGACGCATATTGAGGCATCCCCGGCGAACGACAGAATCTCTGAGCTGATTGATGTGCTGGCCTTCAACCGGTATTACGGCTGGTACGTGGACGGGGGAGATCTGGAGTCGGCGAAGGACAAGCTGAGGCTGGAGCTGGAAGCCTGGACCCGGCAGTGCCCGGGCAAGCCGATGATGATGACCGAATATGGAACCGATACCGTGGCCGGACTGCATGATGTGGAGCCGATTATGTTCACGGAAGAATATCAGGTGGCGTTCTACCGGGCGAATCATGAAGTCTTCGATGAGTTCCAGGAGTTTGTGGGCGAGCAGGTATGGAATTTCGCCGACTTTGCCACCAGCCAGGGCATCATCCGCGTGCAGGGGAACAAGAAGGGCATCTTCACCCGTGACCGCAAGCCCAAGGCGGCAGCGCACGAGCTGCGCCGGAGATGGACGGCTATACCGGATTTTGGGTATAAGAAGTAGATTGAGTTTAAGTTACAGCGTAAGTTTGCAAGCCTCCCGTTACGGGAGGCTTGTTTTTTTGCCGCACTCCGAACTGTTTAATCCAGCTTGGCGTACCTTCCAGGGGATACTCCGGCGATCTTGGTGAAGCTGCGGATGAAATTGGCGTAATCGCTGAAGCCGGATTGATAACAGGCCTCGGTAAGGCTAAGCCCGTCGCGGAGGTAAGCCTTGGCCAACGAAATCCTGCGGTCCAGTATGTAGGAACGTAGCGTCAGGCCTGTGTGCTGTTTGAACTGACGGCTAATATAGGTGCTGTTCAAATGAAAGGTGCTGCTAAGCTGCTCCAGCGTGATGGTCTGCTCCAGATGGGCGTCAATGTACTCCATCGTCCTGCGGACCAGCTCCGGCATGATATTGGCAGGAACGATACTTGTCTTATGAAACGCCGCATTGGTTAGCACCAATAATTGAGCAAGCATGCTGTTGGCGAGGATATCTGCTCCATACGCATCCGATGAGAGGGCCTTCTCCAAGTCACCGGTCAACCGTAGCACCTGTTGAAGCTCGGCTTCCTCCAGATGCACAATGTTGCCCTTACCCTTCGGACGGTAGTCGAAGCACCAGGATAGCGGGGTAGCCGGAGTAGACAGGCGGTGCAGATAGGATTTTTGGAGATTGATCGTGATCCGTTCGTATTCTGATTCATCCTGGCTGAAGGAACGGTGCATCTCTTCCGGGTTCAACACAAGCAGATCACCGCGTTCCAGATGGTAACAGCTGTTCTCAATATAGAAGTTGACATTGCCGCGCAGGAACAAGTATAACTCATACGCTTCATGGCGGTGATAGAAGGTCCCCATATTATAGGTAGTCGTCCTGTGCAGGTAGAGGAAATCTTTATGGATAGGATCATACCGCAGCTCAAAAGGGTCGTTCATCGGTAACCTCCAGGTGTCATTTGGCGCAATACATCGCGCGGAATTCGCAAGGATTCTTCTCTGGAACTACTTTAAAATGTCATTATCCTAGCATGTCAGGATATGAATTGCAAGCGTTGTATTGTACACACCGGACTGGAGGATAGGATGATGGAACTAATCTTAACAGCTAGAAGCAAGCTTCAGGAAGATCCTGAATATACCGGATTGAACGGACATGGATTACAAGCATCCGTCGAGATAACAGGCGGAGCAGGCAGTGCCGTGCAGCCTTATCAGGCATCTGTAACGATCACGAATCTGAACAGCACGCCGTGGTCGGGTGTCATTCATGTAGAGCTGCCGTTTGCGAAGACAGCCCCGCGCTTTTTTCTTCCTGCCTTTATGTATGGGCGCAACCGCGGAGAGGCACCGCAGAATGTTCCGAATGAGTTCCCGCGGCTTAGAGACGGCCAGCCCTCGCGTCCTTCTTCTCCCTGGTGGATGGTCCGAAGCGACCGGCTGTCGCATCCGGCAGCGCTGGCATATGACAACGGTAAGGTATGGGGACTGTGTGCCAGCCCTTACTTTGTACACCAAGATGGGGGGAAGTCCCAGTGGAGGCCCGGGCATGAAGGGGAGTTCTACCAGTATGGCGGCTTCACCTGCTCACTTGCCAAGGGAACGGTCGGCTATACGCTGGGGTATGAGAATGCTCCGCTTCTGTTCATCAAATCGCGTCTTGTCAAGGAACGGGCACCTCTGGAGGAGAACTGCTTTGAACTGGCGGCCTCAGAGTCAGTAGCGTTCATGCTGGATCTGTATGACTACAAGGCTGAGTCTGAGCTGGGCATTAATACTGCGCTGGAAGACATCTATTTCCGCTATCATCAGCCACCGAGATCTGGAAGTGATATGCGGACCGCTGCGGCCGATCTGTCGAAGGCGATCTATCAATATGCATGGCTGCCTGAGGACCGGAGCTACACCACCTTCGTCTATGAGGACAAGGAGACGGGCGGGTACCGGTATAATAAAATCATCTCGACCAGTTGGACAGACGGTCTGACTGTAGCCACTCCTATGCTGATGGCTGCGCTGCGGCTGGAGGATGAGCCGATGCGCGGGCAGGCACTCTCCTGCATTGAGAATATCATCGGGAACTCCATGAACCCGGCTTCCGGTCTTCCCTACGAGGCCTATCAGGATGGGAAATGGAGTATTAACGGCTGGTGGTTCGACGGAATGCGTACTCCGGGACATTCCGCCTATCTGTGCGGACAGGCCTTATTCTATATTATGAAGGCCTATGAATACGAGAAACGGCTCAAGCATGTCGTTCACGAGGAGTGGGTGGACTTCGTGCGGAAGATTCTCCCCGTACTGGAACGAAGCCGGAATTCGGACGATGAATACCCGACGATTCTCTCCGAGCGAACCGGTGCCGGGCTTGAATACGATTCCTTCAGCGGAACCTGGATTATGGCTGCAATCGCCTACTACAGCTGGCTAACCGGAAACCGGTCGCATCTGGACAGCCTGAAGCGCAGCGAGCGGCATTATTATGAGACCTATGTGAGACGGATGGAATGTTATGGGGCGCCGCTTGATGCAGATAAGGCGGTAGATTCTGAAGGGATTCTGGCGTACATCCGGGCGGTCAGATATCTGCACGCCCTTACAGGGGATGAGCTGTATCTGGATCATATGCGGGATGCGCTTGCTTACGAGTTCACCTTCAAATTCGCCTATAATTCACCGGTTAAAGTGCCGCCGCTCAGCACAGTGGGCTGGTCCAGCTCCGGGGGGAGCGTGACCTCAGTCGCCAATCCGCATATTCATCCCATGTCGAGCAGCGTGGTAGATGAGCTGTATTATTATATGAAGCGGCGTGAAGATCCGTATGTGAAGCAGCGGATGCTGGATACCGTCGGCTGGGGCTGTCAGACCTACAACCGGTATGACCGGGAGTTCGATCACGGCTTGACGGGCTGGATGTCCGAGCGCTTCTGTCATTCCGAAGGGCTGGTAACAGAGACCTACAGTGACGGCTCACCGGCCAGCACCTGGTTCTGTCTGATGCCCTGGGCCAGCGGCAGTATTATTGAAGGTCTTGTTGGGGACTATTGGGAGGCGGACAGCGAGTAAAGCTGTTCATTCTCAATGTTGATATTCTGTCAAAAATATGGGGCTGTCCCAAAAGTGACAGCCCCTTTTATTGTGGGAACGAAAAACAGCATACATTGTGCTGATGCGCAGGCGTGAGGCCTGAATGTATGCGAAAAACAGCATACATTTGCTGATGCGCAGGCGTGAGGCCTGAATGTATGCGAAAAACAGCATATATTTTGCTGATACGCAGGTAATGTCGGAGTGTCCCCTCCCCCAGGTGCTCATGCTGAATCTACTCCAGCAGAAAGAGCTATCCCAAGCAGCCGTTTCATGGCTTCTGGGACAGCTCCGATTAAGCTACCGTAAATTTCATACCAGCTGTCTGCAATACTTTTCCTTGAACTTCAGTGACCCCGTCTTCTGCGGAGACCGGAATTTCCAGTGCTGCTATAAGCTTTGTCCAGAACTTAACCGCTTTTACATTCGATTTGAACATCCCCACCTCGTAGCGGCCCGAGTGCAGTTTTAAGATTTGCATGACAGCATCTTTGGCTATATTCGTGCCTCTGTATTTGGGCAATACAAACAGCTCCTGCACTGAATAGTCCACTTCCTGTGCAACATAAGGAGGAGAGGTAACCAGAATAAACCCAACGATTTTGCCATTAAACGTGATGAAGTAAGGATGCAACCGTTCATCCCTATAATATGGCGAGATGTCTTCCATTTCGTAGATGCCTTTTGTTCCAACATCCTCCTGTGAGTAAGCAGAAAGCTCGTAGAGATAATAATTAAATAAGTTCTCAAATTGTTCCTTGTTTGTATCTGTTATTGGTTGAATTGTCGCCTTCATCTTAACCCCCATAATATTATTCTCTTAACCTACTGTATCAGCACATTACGCCGAACGTAAGGGAAAAGACCGCTATAATGAACCTTACCTTTTTCAAAAGAATGCCCAGGCACTTACGGCAGCATCCCTGCCCGGTATCTGCCCGGAGATACTCCGGCTACCTTGGTGAAGCTGCGGATGAAGTTGGCGTAATCGCTGAAGCCGGACAGCTCGCAGGCGGCCGCGACGCTCTTGCCGGCGGCAAGGTGGCTCATGGCCAGGGAGATGCGCTTATTGACAATATAAGAGCGGATGGTAAGTCCCGTATGCTCTTTGAATTGCTGGCTTATATATTTGCCGCTGTAATGAAATTCCTGCTCCAGCTGAGCGGAGTAGATCGGTTCGAGCAGGTGTTCCTCGATGTAGGCCATCGTCAGCCGGACCAGCTCCGGCATGAGATTGTGCGGCAGGGCGGAGGAGGATTGCTGCAGGGTATTAATGAATACAAGCAGCCGGGTGGCATAGCAATCGGCCAGCAGGTCCTGTCCGTAATCCTGCGAGTGGAGGCTATGAATCAATTGGTCCGCCAGCCGGGAGTAGAAGGCGCACTGTTCACGGGAGAGCCGGATCAGTGTGTTCAGCCCGGAGGGTGAGGATTGGAAGCAGGCCAGCAGATTCGTCCGGCTGCTGGACAGCCGCTGAAGGGCGGACCTTCTCAGGTTCAGCCCGATCCGTTCATACGGCTGGTTGTCGGCACAGACGCACCGGTGCATCTCACCGGGCCGGATCAGGAGCAGATCGCCGGGTGTCAGCTGGTAACAGGCCTGCTCCACATACATATAGGCATTGCCTCTCAGAAACAGGTAGATTTCGTAAGCATCATGCCGGTGGTAGGGCTGAGCCGGGTTGAGCTGCTCCGTGGTGGTTGACTTGTGGAAGCAGATCATTTCTTCCGGGATCGGGGTGAACACATACTGGACATCCTGTTCCATGGCATACATCCCTTCAAATGGAAATATAGGGATTATCGGTATCCGCGCAATATATTCTCTCTGATGTGCAACGACTAGACTAGCAGATATTTACTATAATACAGGAAAAGGAAGCGCTTGCAAGTGCTGCAAGAATCATGGACAAGCCTGTATGGCGTTCATCTGCCGCTTCTAGCAGACAGGAGGTGTGGCGGGAGAAGATCCGGCAGAACTGATAGCTTAAGAATATTTCATATGAAGAGGAGCTGAAGCAATGAAGTCAAAATTCAAAAAATCACTGTTGACCCTATTGGCTAGTGTGACCATGCTGTCTGCACTGGTGATTCCCCCGCCGCCCAAAGTAAATGCGGCCAGCGATGTGACCGTCAATCTGTCCGACCAGAAGCAGGTAATTCGCGGGTTCGGGGGTATTAACCATCCGGTCTGGATCGGGGATCTGACAGCCGCGCAGCGGGAGACCGCCTTCGGCAACGGGGCGAACCAGCTTGGATTCTCGATTCTGAGAATCTCTGTAGACGAAAACCCGAACAACTGGTATAGGGAGCTGGATACGGCCAAGGCGGCCATTGCCAAGGGAGCAATCGTCTTTGCTTCGCCGTGGAATCCGCCGAGCAGTATGACAGAGACCTTCAACCGCAACGGGAATCCTTCAGCCAAGCGTCTGAGATACGACAAGTACGGCGCATATGCCCAGCATCTGAATGATTTCGTGACGTACATGAAGAATAACGGGGTTGACCTGTATGCGATTTCGGTGCAGAATGAGCCGGACTATGCCGAGACCTGGACCTGGTGGACGCCTGCCGAAATGCTGAACTTCATGAAGAATTATGCCGGTGCGATCAACTGCCGTGTCATTGCGCCGGAGTCCTTTCAATATCTGAAGAATATGTCTGACCCGATTCTGAATGATTCCCAGGCGCTGGCCAATATGGACATTCTGGGGGCGCACTTGTATGGAACTCAGGTGAACAACTTTGCCTATCCGCTCTTCAAGCAGAAGGGTGCAGGCAAAGATCTGTGGATGACCGAGGTCTACTATCCTAACAGCAATAACAACTCGGCCAACCTGTGGCCGGAAGCGCTGGAAGTGGCATACCATATGCACAATGCGCTGGTTGAAGGGGATTTCCAGGCCTATGTATGGTGGTATATCCGCCGTCAATACAGCCCGATGAATGAGGACGGCACGATCAGCAAGCGCGGGGACAGTATGGCCCAATTCTCCAAGTTCGTCCGTCCGGGTTATTTGAGAGTGGATGCCACGAAGAACCCGAATACCAATGTCTATGTCTCGGCCTACAAGGGAGATAACAAGGCAGTTATTGTCGCTATTAACAAAAGCACATCGGCCGTAAGCCAGAAGTTTGTCCTGCAGAACGGGACGGCCTCCAGTGCCTCGGCATGGATCACGGACGCGAGCCGCAAGGTTGCTGCGGGAGCATCCATCAATGTATCGAACGGTTCCTTTACAGCCCAGCTTCCGGCGCTAAGTGTAACGACCTTTGTAGCGGAACTTGGAAGCGGGGGCGGTACCGGCTCGGGAACGACTTATGAGGCTGAGACTGGCACCACACTGACGAATGCGGCCGCAGAGACAGTCAATGCCGGTTATACGGGCAGCGGCTACGTCAATTTTAATGCGGCAACAGATGCTGCGATCCAGTGGAACAGTGTGTACTGTGCGGTGGCCGGAACCAAGAATCTGAAATTCCGCTATGCCCTGGAGAGCGGCACAAGAAATCTGGATGTGTATGTGAACGGCAGCAAGGTTATCAGCAATGCCGCGTTTACCGCAACGGGTGCCTGGTCCTCCTGGGGGGAGAAGACGGTTCAGGTTCCTATGAATGTCGGCAATAATACGGTAAAAGTGGTGACTACCGGTACGGAAGGTCCGAATGTGGACAGCATTACTGTGACCGCCCAGTAGGTTCTGGAGCCTCATCGGTTCAATAGGCTGAAATTTAATCCCGGCTTGTAGACAGCAGCTTGTATAGTGCGTTTACGGGCCGGGGTTTTTGGCATTCCGCGACATCGTTTAAATTTGAAAGAGAATAGTGTTATTTTAAAATGAATCGTGCATCCTTCTGCTACAAATGTCCAAGTTCAGTTGTTAAGATATTACCAGGTAAAAACATGTAAGCGCATACAAGAGGAGGAATCTCTAGGATGAGTAAAAAGATCAGGAGAAAGGCACTCTCGGTTTCAATGGCTGGCGTGCTGCTGCTGTCCGTCATTACCCCTATGCCATTCTCTAACCCGCTTCAAGCTGCTCCGGCTGCTGCCGTTCAGGCCGCAATTGCCCCGGCACAGGTAACCGCGGACTGGTACAAGACTTACCAGACGATGGATGGTGTTGGCGCCGCTTATGCTTACACGGATTCCATCCATATGCTGCAGCTGGCGTCGGCCGGACATCAAGACACTGTCAGGCATCTGCTGGATCTGACCTTCAGTGAACAGGCAGGAACAGGCCACGATATTGTCCGGGTGATCATCGGCGACAACGGCGGCCTGACGACTTCCGGGGCTACGGCGGCCAGCCCGGGCTTCAACCCGCTCACCAGTCTTCTGGCCGATGTGAATAATCCCGGCTTCGATATTGAAGGCAATGCTATTCCCCTGCGTGGAACGGGCGGGCAATATGGATACAAAATAGAAGCGGAGAACCGCTATTACGATGGTAATACAGACAGTATCTGGCCTGTTGAACCGGAACACGCTCCAGGGACGCTGGTGCCTGTGCAGGATTTCGTATGGGATTATCCTTCCTGGGATCAGCCGGCCGCGAATGACGATGGAGGCCCGACCAATCTCCTGAGCGCGCCTGGGGATCATCCTGTGGTAATTAAGAACTCACCGCGTACCCGCAAAGAGCTGTTCGATGTGGATCAGGTCTGGACAATGCGCCAGGCGATGCAATACGGCGTCAAGCAGTTCTACGCCTGTACATGGACTGTGCCTTACTGGATGAGCCAGTCTTCGACAGGCTCCCCGAATAAGATTGTCCGCAGCGATACAGCCATGATTAATGGAAAAGCGGTGAAAATCTATTATCAGGCCTATGCCGATTATCTCGTGAATTATATCCGCGGAATGTGGGAGCAATACGGAATTCCGATTACCCATATCAATCCCTTTAATGAGGTTGATCTCGCGGGCGGGTCAGCCGCGTACGTTACCGAGCTGATTAACGGTTATATCGGTCCTGCCTTGAAGAAGTCCATGCAGCCGGGCGGCGACCTCTACGATATCAAGAATCCGGACGGCCAGCTCATTGACTTCATTCCCCAGCTTGCTGCCGTGGACGGCACCAATCTGAACGCTTCCTTAAGCAGAGGCGGCGAAGTGTTCAGTCAGACCGACCCTGACAATGCACTGGACAAAAACCCTTATCTCGACGTATTTACCACCCATCTGTATGGAACGGTCGGGATCGGCACGGATGAGAACAAGCTCTACCATACCGGTGACTTCTCCCAGAGTCCGCTGGATTACTCCAAGGATGGAAGTAAGTATCCCGAGTACCTGACCAAATACAAGCTCTGGCAGGCCGAGTTCATGAATCAGGATACCGGTGACGGATCGGCCGGTGCCTACACCCAGCGTTACGGCAACCAGAATATCAATGACGCTGTACGCTGGTCCAATCTGCTGACCAATATGTTCAGCAGCAACCCCGGATTTAACGGCTTCGTCTGGTGGAGCATGTGGGACAGCAACGGTGCGGACGGCTCCGACCTGATCCGCTTCGTGACGACCAACTCCCAGCAGGAGCCGGGACGGATCAGCACGCTGACGGGGGAATACCGCTTGTTCAAGCGCTTCTACGGCTATGGGCATTTCTCCCGGTTCATGAATCCCGGAGATGTACGGTTTGATGTGACACGGGTACCTGCGGCCGATATCAACGTGGTCGCCTTCAAGAGCCCGGATACCAATGATTTCTCGATGACAGTATCGAATGCCAAGAATGATGACAGCGTTCAGCCGCTTGAATTCAATCTGAAGGACTTCCCGGCGGGCACGACAAGCGTAACCGTGTTCCGGACTTCAGGCAGCGAGAATCAGAAGAAGCTGGCCACGATTCCGGTAACGGGCGGCAAGTTCGTTGTTGACATTCCGTCGGCCAGCATCGTAACGGTGGTTCCGTCCCAAGGCAAATTCGCCACGTACCAGGGACTTGACGGCGAGCGCGATATTTTTTCAACGCTGGAAGCAGAGGGGAATGACAACAGCGTGCCCGGCGATAGTGCAGGTAATGCGGGCCGTGCGAATGAGGCAGTGACACTGGGTGCAGGCGGTTATCTCGCCTATAGAAACCTGAACTTTGCAGATGGCTCCGCGAACGGCGGCGTTGTACGCAGACACTTGCTGTACCTGACCGCCCAGAGTAAGTCGGCTCAAGGAGGTAAGCTCGCCGCCTATGTGCTTCCGGTGGGAACCGCTGTCGGCAATAGCGCCGATATCCTGTCCCAAGGCACGCGCGTAGCAGAAATTCCGGTACCAGCCAATGAGGTATACGGTAAATTCCAGGACATGGTCGATACAGGCGATCTTAGTGCTTACGGCCATAAGGATCTGTATATTGTGGCCGAACCTAACGGGACTGCGGGTACCCTCACCGTTGACCGCTTCCTGTTCGGAGCAGGCGATGCCGACTGGAGTACTGCGGCTAATAACTCTACAGTATTCATACCAGGCAATCTGCTGCTCAACGGGGATTTTGATACGGCGACCGCTTCCAATACAGACAACTGGTCTGCAGGACGTTACAACAAGGGAACCTTTGAGCCTGCTGCCGCAGGACCTGTGTTAACGGCGGATACCATACAGAGCTATTCGGGTCTGTCACGTTACCTGAAGAACAGCTCCACCTCGAAGGTTGCCGGTTCCGGCAAGCTTGCTGGCCGCATCGACGCTGCGCAGCAGTATGACGGAATGTGGCAGGATGTTACCGGTAAGCTGAACAAGGGAGAGAGCTATAACTTCAAGGGCTACTTCCTCTCGATGATGAGCCGTCCGGAGAGCTATGATGTGGCTGCGGAGCATCCGGGTGATGTCGAAGCGGCGCTGGTGTATTACGACGGGAACGGGAACCAGCTCGGCATGACTCCGATCAATGGCCGCGATATGCCTGAACCGTACGCAGCCCGTGAAGCCGGTGATCCTGCATACTGGGCGGGCGGCAAATTCATCGGACGCATTCTTGAGGGCGGGCCGCTCAGCTTAAGCTCCTTCCAGCCTGTGGATGTGAAGGTGGCGGACTGGCATGAGACGCCTAATGCTCCGTTTACCTATGATGAGCCGGCAGGTACGGCCAAGGTGGTGCTGGCGGTGTATGCAAAGGATGCCAACATCCTCTACGCCGATCAGCTATCACTGACGCCGGAGGCTGTGACTTCGCGCAATATTTTCGTGGATGGCGTTCAGCCGTCTAACTTCGATGCCGCGAAGTATGAATACAAGTACACGGTTACCGGGAACACCGTGCCGAAGGTAACAGCATCAACCAATGACCCGTCTGAAATCGTAAGCATCTCCCAGGCGGACAGTGCGCAAGGCACGGCAGTAGTCCGGTTCGTCAAAGGAGAACAGATCAAGACTTATAAAATATTCTTCAGTACCAACGAGGTGGTTGATTTCTCAAATGGCCTTCCGGCGGGCTGGGAAGTCATCAATCCGGCTGATCCGCAGACTGCCCTTGGCTATAGCGCGGAGGGCGCGGCCATTCAGACCTTGAAGGGCGACACGGAATATCCGGGCAGCCATAATATGCTGCAGATGCCGGGTTCGGCTGAAGGTAACTGGACACTTACAGCGAAGCTTACGGTAGACAAACCGCTTAATGATTCGTCGGTGGGTGAGAATTCCCAAGCAGGACTTGGCATCAGCCGGACTACAAACGGTGAATTTTACCGGATCAATGCCAGGAAGGTAAGCGCCAATATCAAAGTGAATAATTCGGGGTTAATAGGCAATCAGCCCTTCACGAACAATACGAATCAGACGAATCTGAGCGGCACGAACTATTATTTGCGGATTGCAAAAGAGGGCAATGTGGTTCAAGGGTATTTCTCCACGAACAGCGGTTCTTCCTGGACGGCGATGGGCAATCCGTCAACGTATACCCCGGACTTCTTCAAGGATGCCAAGGTGCAGTTGTACGGAACCAATACGAGCGCTGTAACGGACTTCAAAGTCACCTTCTCTGGGGTCACACTGGTGAAGACCCTGGGCGAGACGGGACAAATCTGGCCTGAGGGAAGCAAGCTTGAAGCTACCGGTGTTACGCGCAACGGGGTTACCTTATCGTGGCCGGCGGCAATGGATAATCTGGGTGTTACCGGCTACCGCATCTACAACGGGATCGATGCCGAGCCGCTGCTTGTAACCGGCATTGAGCCGGTGGAGACCGGAGCCGGAGCCGTATACCGTTATGAGGTATCCGGGCTGTTGCCGAACACGCAGTATACCTTCAAGGTGGAGGCAAGAGATGCTGCGGGGAATTGGAGTAAGGACGGACCGAGCGCCATGGTGACCACTCTGCCGGGTGAAGACATCACACCGCCGGTCTGGGCGGAAGGCAGTACACTTGCCGCTTCCGGCATCACAAGTAGCGGGCTGACGCTGACCTGGTCGGCTTCGGCCACAGATGACAGCGGCATCTACGGTTACCGGATTACGAACGGAACCGGAGACCAGCCGATTACGGTTACAGATGCTGTGTACACGGAGACCGTAACCGGTGCTGTATATAGTTATCAGGTAACGGGATTACAGCCGGGTAAGCAGTATACGTTCAAAGTGGAGGCAGGCGATATGGGCGGCAATTGGAGCGAGGGTGGGCCTTCGGTGTCAGCAACCACGCTGCCTGCTACCGACACCACACCTCCGGTCTGGACGGAGGGCAGCAAGCTTGAAGCTTCACGGATCACGGCATCCGGCCTGACATTAACCTGGACGCGGGCTGAGGATGAGACGGGAGTGACAAGCTACAGAATCTATAAGGAATCGGAGGAGATAGCGGCGTTACCTGGTACGGTGCTGCAGTATGAGGTAGCCGGACTTGCTGCGGAAAAAGAGTATCATTTCTCGGTGCAGGCCGGGGATGAGGCAGGGAACTGGAGCACGAATGGTCCCGCCCTATCTGTAACTACGCTAAAAGACAGCAGCGGTCCGTCTGAGCCGACGCCAACACCAACAACACGACCAACACCAACACCAACACCAACACCAACACCAACACCAACACCGACACCGACGCCAATATCGACACCAGCGCCGACATCTGCGCCAGGTTCTATCCCGTCATCTGCACCAACGCCTACCCCTGTGCCTGGAGCAGTAGTGTCGCCATCGCCGTCACCAGCTGTAACTTCGGCACCTTCACCGGTGCCTGCCAGCCCATTCCAGGATGTGCAGGCCAAGTATAGATGGGCTTCTGAGGCGATTGACACGCTATACGGGATGGGTATAATCACAGGAATCTCCAGTACCACGTTTAACCCGGAGAAGAACATCACGAGAGCGGATTTTGTGCTGATGCTGGTGCGGGCACTGGGACTTGAAGCAGAGGCAGATTCCAGCTTCGCGGATGTCAGTCAGGGTGCCTACTATTATGAAGCATTGAGCATTGCGAAGAAGCTGGGAATCATCCAGGGAGTAGACGGAAGCAGGTTCAATCCGAAGGGAGAAATCACCAGACAGGATATGATGGTCATCGCTGCCAGAGCACTTATGGCGGTGAACAAATTGACGGTTAGCGGCAGTGCGGGAGACTTAAACGGCTATACGGACAGCAGTAAAATAGCGAAGTATGCCGTAGATAGTGTAGCCGCTCTGGTCAGAGACGGCATCGTGCGGGGAGACGGCATATCCATTCATCCCGCCGCAGCCACCACCCGGGCGGAAGCCGCCGTCATGATTTTCCGTATGCTGAAGAAGTAATGAAGTAACACCCCGCAGGTAAAACCATAGAATCACATCAAATAACCCTCACGGCCGCGAGCGTCCACCCATCGGAAGATGGGCCGGATTTCGCTGGCCGGAGGGGATTTTTGAGTAATATAAACTCCCGCGTACCAAGCGCAATCCCTCGCCGTACCTACCACCGAACAAACCAGCATACTAATAATCCCGGGTGATCCCGGAAACAAGAAGCTACCAGGACCGGAATTGTTGGATAAAGTACACTTGCTGATGAGCGAATGGACACTACTGGAGCAGCAGTTGAAAAAAAATCCCTAGGATATCAGCGAATTAAGATATGTTTTTCCAAGTGTTTGCGGCTTGAAGGTGTGCGTGGAAGCTACTCCCCAATAACCGCAATATCCGTGTTGATCCATTTGGCTGTGTCTACGCTCTTGGCCAGTAGAAGCAGCGTGTTGATGATATCCTCACCCCAGTTCTGCTCGTTCTGTGAGATCACCCGGGTAATCTGGCCGTTATCCAGCGCCTGCTGCAAGGCAGGGGTCAGGCCTAGGGCGAGGTTATAACGCTTCAGCCCCTTGGCCTTCCAGACCAGCACAGAGCTGGTGCTGGAGACGAAATCCAGATTGACCAGCGCGCTGAAATGGGGATGATCCGAGATCATCTGCTCCAGCTGCCCGGCAGCCCGCTCCTCACTGCCGTCGTTGTGACGGATCTCCAGTACATCGATGTCTGTATGCTGAGTCAGGTAAGCTTCAAATCCCAGCAGACGTTCCCGGGTGCTCTGCATCCGGGACATCCCGGACTCGACCAGAATCATTCCTTTGCCGCTTAGCAGGCGCTCCACCGTCTGTCCCATCACTGCGCCGGTTGCGCGGTTATCTGCCCCGATATAGGCTGCTCTCCGGCTGGCAGGCGAATCCGATTCGAAGCAGACCACGGGAATCCCTTGGGCGGCCGCTTTGTTAATCATGGCGGTGAGCGCCTGCGAATCCACCGGAGCAATCGCAATGCCGTCTACCCCCCGTTTAATCATCATCTCCATGATGCGGATCTGCTGCTCCAGATTGGCTTCATCGGGAGCTTGCACCAGCAGCTCCACATTATGCTTCCGGGCTACCGCTTCCGCTTTGCCGGTGATCATCTCATAGGTGGCATTCACCATAGGGTAGATGATGCCGAAGGTCAGCCGAGGTTCTTCGCTCGTGCTTGCCGGGGAATCTCCAACGCCCATCTGATGAGTATCCGCTGCTCCGGCAGCCTTAAGGCAGCCGCCAAGCAGGCAGCCTGCCGTCAGCAGCAGGAGAACCACGGACCAGCCCCGCAGCCTATTTACGCTCACGCATTTCCCGCCCCTCTGCGGATCGTCTGCAGTTGCTCCTCGGGTTTTCCCTGCTTGCGGAATTCCATGGGCGTCATCCCCGTTACTTTTTTAAACAGATTGGAGAAATAATGCTGATCGTTGTAGCCGACCAGATAGGCGATTTCAAAGGTTTTGTGCCCCGTGGATTTCAGCAGCTCCTTGGCCCGGTCCATACGTGTAGCTGTCAGGAATTCCGTGATGGTCTGTCCGGTCGCCTGACTGAAGGTCTTGCTCAGATGGCTGGGACTGACCCTGACCACCTTGGAGATGTCATTCAGGGAGAGCTGCTCCTTGTCGTATTGCTCCCGGATATACTGCTTCACCCGGTCGATCAGCTCACGGTGCTTGTCTGCGCCTTCGGACCGCCATTCCCACAGCCGCTCGTACAGCTGCTTGAGATACTGAAGGCCGTCATCACTGCTGGAGATTTGCTTCAGCTGTGTCTGCAATTCCTGGAGGATGCCGGCGTGGCCCGCCGCTGCGCGGAACCCGTTCTTCGCCGTCTGCACCAGCTCCAGGGTGATATCGTTCATCAGGTAACAGGCATATCCTGAGTTCCAGTTCATCTGCTCAAGCTCCTTGGACAGCTCCAGCAGGAAGCCGGACATCTGCCTGTGGTCGCCTGACTTCAGGAACTGGACCAGCCGGCTTCTGTCGAGCAGAACCCCATGGGCGCTAGGGTCATAATACGCCTCAAGCATGGCGGCGGAATGCATTCTGGACATCTGCTTGAACATCCGGTCATTCTCAGCCTCCAGATAGGAGAGATGAATGCCCTGAAGACGTTCGCAGACCTTGCCCCGGCTGACGGACAGCTCCAGCCCGCAGCCTTCCCTCAGCCGCTGCTTCGCAGCCGTGCACAGGTCATCCAGAGCGCAGGTCATCCGGAGCGGATCACTGCCTTTATAGATCAGGACCATCTCCATGCGGCTGCGCTTGTAGATGAAGCTGTCGGCCGCCTCCTTGAGCAGGCCCGCTAACAGCGCCTCTGCATCCGGTGAAGCGGGGGGAAGCTCAGGGGCCTCCTCCATATTCTGCGGATGCAGAGTAAATATAGCGGCGGCGTAGTAAGGAGCTGTTAACTGCAGCTCAAGCTGGGCCGCTGCTTCGTAGGCGGCAGCGGTGCTGATCAGGCCTCCGCACAGATCGGCGAACAGGTTCTCGGGGGTGTAGGCATATTTGTGCCTGATCCGTAATTCCTCATCAATCCGTGCGCTGACGCTGCGCAGAAGCTGCAGCAGGTCGGCTGCGCTGAACGGCTTCAGGCAGTAATCCTCAACCCCCAGGCGCAGCGCCTGCTGGGCATACTGGAAGTCATCATGGCCGCTGAGAATGATGATTTTGATCTGCGGGAATTTCTGGCGGACGACAGAGGTAAGCTCCAGGCCGTTCATGAACGGCATTTTGATATCGGTAATCAGAATGTCGGGCAGCTGCGCTTCAATAATAGGCAGCGCCAGCTCACCATCGGGAGCGTCACCGCAATAGAGGAAGCCCTCCTTCTCCCAATCGATGCATTCCCGGATATTCTCGCGGATCAGGATCTCGTCATCCACCAGCATAATCTTCTTCATCACTAGACCCCCCTGTTCTTGGGTATGCGAACTGTAATCTGTGTGCCATAGCCTTCCGAGCTGTCCAGACGGATACCATATTCGGGCCCAAAATACAGCCGCAGCCGCTGATGCACATTCTGCAGGCCGAAGCCGCCCTGGCCGGTGTCCTCAGGTTCCTCCGACTGAATGGGATGCTCAACCGATTCCCTTAGCGCCTCCAGCCGCCCGGCGGGGATGCCGATGCCATTGTCCGAGACCGTAAGCATAATGGTGCCTCCGTCGGTGTACGCGCCGATGCGGATCAGTCCCATGCCCCGCTTATTCTTGATTCCGTGATACAGGGCGTTCTCGACCAGCGGCTGCAGGGTCATATTCAGAATCGGATACTCCTGCAGCTCCTCCGCCACTTCCAGCTTGAACTCCAGGATGTCGTGGTAGCGCATCTGCTGGATGATCAGATAGCTCTGCACATGGGCCAGCTCGGAGCGGATCTGTATCCAGTCGCGCCCGTTGTTGAGGCTAAGCCGGAAGAACGCGGATAACGCCTTCACCAGCCGGATCACGCCATCGTGATTCCCCGCTTCCGCCATCCAGACAATAGAATCGAGAGTGTTATATAGAAAATGAGGGTTAATCTGCGCCTGAAGCGTCCGCAGCTCTGCCTTTTGCAGCTGCTGCTGCTTACGGATGCTCTGGGCCAGCAGCTCTTTGATCTGCCCGACCATGATGTTGAAGCTCTGTCCGAGATCGGCGATCTCATCGGTGCCATCCGGCTTGACTTTGGCTTCCAGATAGCCACTTGCGGTCAGACGCATCTTGTGCTGGAGCAGCTGGATGGGCCGGGTTAGCCGCCGGGTCAGCAGATAATGAAGCGTGATCGCAAAAATAATGCTTAAGCCCACGCTGACAATAATCAACTGCCTAATCCGGTTCGCCTCGGCCACAATCTCCTGCAGCGGGGCTATGCCGATAATCGTCCAGCCTGTCGCCAGCGACGAGGTATGGACGATGAACCGGGGCGGGCCGCCCGTCTGAAGCACGAAGCTGCCGCTTCGGCCCCGTTCCCCCGCAGGAATCAGGTTGTCCTGAATGACGGCCAGCTCTCCCGCCCGCACAGGAGGGACATAGAGGGGACGGTTCTGCTCGTCCAGCAGGTAGAAGAATCCGGTAGTGCCGATCGTCACCTTGTCGCAGAACTCTTTAATGAAGGAATCGCTCAGATCCACAATGATATAACCGATGACCTCATGCGTAATCCGCTGCTTGACCGCCGTCATAATCGAGATCACGCCCTCGTCCCCGTAGGTGAATCCGTCCACCCGGTCATAGCCGGTAATCAGCGGCGGGGGCACCCGAAGAATAAGCTCCGGCTGCTGGGATAACGCCTGAAAATGCGGATTACGCAGCGGGTTGCTGGCCGACTGGAAGATTCCCCGGCGCTCGCTGATGCCTTTGCCGTACAGATTAATCAGGCTGATGTTGAGCACATTCTCATACTTGTAGGTGTCCCGGTAGAGGGTGAAGGTCTGCAGAATATCCTTGGCCTCCTGATAGGTCTCCGACTGTGAGAACAGAAAGTGGATGACCTGAGGATTATTGCTAAGCTCCAGCAGACGCTCGGTATCCTTGAACAGGTTGTCCATATTCGTTCCCAGCATATCGGCCTGAAGCATGCTTGAAGCCTTGCTGTGACTGGAGATGGATTGGTAGGATTTCTGGTAGGAAATGAGGCCGACGGCAATCAGCGGTATGGTGGACAGCACTATGAACAAAGCCAGCAGTTTGGCTCTAAGACTGGAGGAGATCCAGCGTGTAATCCGCATTATCGGGAATTCCCTTTCACAAGTAGAGTAGATGCCGTTCCTAGCTCTATTTTATAACAAATATTGGAATACCGAAACAAAAAAGAAAGCGCAAACAAAATATCCACCTTTTGAATAAAAAAGTACACCAAAACACCCGCCCGGGGGCAATAAACCCAAAATTAGAAAGCAAACGCCAAAGGCTGCCCGTATAATGCCCTTCTGTAAGCGTTCTATAATGGGCACAACACCGGAACAAGGTGAACGTCAAGGGGGAGGAATAACGAGATATGAAAAAGCTTGGAAAAGTGGGGGCTGTGCTGGCCCTGACCCTGTCTATGACCCTGTTAGGGGCATGCAGCAGCAATAACGGCGGGAACACGGCGGCGGATGCGGGCAAGACAGACAGTGCAGCAACGAAGGCGCCGGCGGCAAATGCCACCAAAGAGGCCAAGGACATCACGCTCGGCTTCTCACAGGTTGGGGCGGAGAGCGGCTGGCGCAGCGCGAATACGAAGTCCATTCAGGATTCAGCCAAGGAAGCGGGCTACACACTGAAATTCTCGGATGCCCAGCAGAAGCAGGAGAATCAGATTAAGGCACTGCGTTCTTTTATCCAGCAAAAGGTCGATGTCATCTCCTTCTCTCCGGTAGTAGAATCCGGCTGGGATACTGTGCTGAAGGAAGCGAAAGCGGCGGGCATTCCTGTGGTTCTGACCGACCGTGCGGTAGATTCCAAGGATACCTCGCTGTATGTTACCTTCCTGGGCTCCGATTTCGTGGAAGAAGGCCGCAAGGCAGGGAAGTGGCTGACCGAGCAGTATAAGGACGCTTCAGAGGACGTTAACATTGTGGAGCTGCAGGGAACTACAGGCTCTGCTCCGGCCAATGACCGGATGGCAGGCTTCGCCGAGACCATTAAGGATAACCCGCACCTCAAGGTCATTGCTTCACAGACCGGCGACTTCACCCGCGCCAAGGGCAAGGAAGTCATGCAGGCCTTCCTGAAGGCCAATAAGGATATCGATGTGCTGTATGCCCATAACGACGATATGGCGCTGGGGGCGATTCAGGCGATTGAAGCAGCAGGTCTGAAGCCGGGCCAGGATATCAAGATTATCTCTGTCGATGCCGTGAAGGACGGCATGCAGGCCGCCAGTGAAGGTAAAATCAACTTCATCGTCGAGTGCAACCCGCTGCTTGGACCTCAGCTGATGCAGGTAGTGAAGGATGTGGTCGACGGCAAGCCGGTAGAGGCCCGGATCGTGACCGAGGAGACAACCTTCACTTCCGAGCAGGCCAAGGAAGCTTTGCCTAGCCGCCAGTATTAAATATTGTATAAGAAGAACTTAAGAAATTAACGAAAAGCAAAAAGAAGCGGAGGGGAAATTTGGAACTGTAGGAGCGGCAGCGACCGCCTTTGTCACCGGATTTCAACCGCGAAGAGCGGATTAAATCAAGAAATCTGGTGACAACAGCGGCCGTAAGTCCAAATGTTCACCGCAGTGACGACCAAGCTTCAAGTTCAAACTTAAGTGCGTGGAGAATAAGGAGTGGATATAGCCTTGAGCATACAGCAGCCCATACTGCAAATGACCCGGATACATAAACGGTTTCCGGGGGTGAAAGCCCTGACAGATGTGAGTCTGCGCCTGTTCCCCGGCGAGGTTCATGCCTTGATGGGCGAGAATGGCGCCGGCAAGTCCACCTTGATCAAGGTGTTGACCGGCGTCTATTCGATTGACGAGGGCCTTGTGGAGATGGAGGGTACCGCCATCTTCATGCGCAGCCCGCAGGAATCACAGTCTGCGGGCATCAGCACCGTGTACCAGGAGGTGAATCTGTGCCCCAACCTGACCGTGGCCGAGAACATCTTCATCGGCCGGGAGCCGCGGCGGTTCGGCTGCATCCAGTGGAAGCAGATGAATCTGCGGGCAGAAGAGCTGCTCCGGGAACGGATGAATCTGCACATCGACGTCACCCTGCCTCTACAGAGCTACTCTGTTGCAGTTCAGCAATTGGTTGCCATTGCCAGAGCGCTGAATATCTCAGCGAAGGTGCTGATTCTGGATGAGCCGACCTCAAGCCTGGATCAGAATGAAGTGGATCAGCTGTTCCGCATTATGAGGAAGCTTCAGCAGGAGGGGCTGTCGATCCTGTTTGTGACGCATTTTCTGGACCAGATGTATGAAATCTCCGACCGGGTCACCATTCTGCGCGGCGGTGAGCTGGTCGGAGAATACATGGCGAACGAGCTAAGCCGCCTGGATCTCGTACTCAAAATGATCGGCAAGGAGCTTCATCTGTTGGATGAGCTGCCTGAGCTTGCAGCACAGGACAAGAACAGCCTGGGCGATGAGCTGCTGAGGGCGGAAGGGCTGGGCCGCCGGGGCGGAATCGAGCCGTTCGACCTGAATATCCGTAAGGGAGAGGTCGTCGGACTGGCCGGGCTGCTGGGTTCCGGGCGGACGGAGGCGGCACGGCTGTTGTTCGGTGCCGACAAGCCGGACTTCGGGCAAGTGATCCTGCCGTCAACTGGCGGCGGGGTGCACTCCCCCCGGGAAGCCATAGGACGGCGGATCGCCTTCTGCTCGGAGAACCGCAAGACCGAGGGAATCATCGGCGATCTGACAGTAAGAGAGAACATTATTCTGGCGCTCCAGGCCAAGGACGGGATGTTCAAGACGATCCCGCGCAAGCGGCAGGAGGAGCTGGCCGGAGAATACATCCGCATGCTGAATATCAACCCTCCCAGCCCGGACCAGCTGATCAAGAACCTCAGCGGCGGCAATCAGCAGAAGGTGCTGCTGGCCCGCTGGCTGCTGACGGAGCCGGAGCTGTTCATCCTCGATGAGCCGACGCGGGGCATCGATATCGGAGCCAAGGCAGAGATTCAGAAGCTGGTGCTGACGCTCTCCCGGCAGGGGATGTCGTTCCTGTTCATCTCCTCGGAGCTGGAGGAGGTGCTGCGGGTCAGCGACCGGATCGCCATTCTGCGCGACCGCCGCAAGGTGAAGGAAATTTCAGAGAAGGACATGAGCCAGCAGCAGATTATGCAGGCGATTGCGGGAGGCTGAACCGATCATGAGCTCAATAATGAAGCATCATTTATTCTGGCCGCTGTGCGTTCTGGCTGCACTGCTGCTGTTCAATCTGTGTTATTCGCCGGATTTCTTCTCGATCACCGTCCATGACGGGCATTTATACGGCAGCTTGATCGATATTCTGAACTTCGGTGCCCCGCTGATTCTGGTAGCTATCGGGATGACGCTGGTAGTGGCTACCAAGGGGATCGACCTGTCGGTCGGTTCCATAGTAGCCATCTCAGGCGCCATCGCCTGTCTGAGCATCAGCAGAGCAGCGGATCAGAACAGTCTGGGGCTGATCCTGACCTCGGTGCTGCTCGCCGCAGGCTTGTCCCTGATGCTGGGGGCCTGGAACGGACTGCTGGTCTCAGGGGCCGGGATTCAGCCGATTATTGCCACACTGATTCTGATGGTTGCGGGAAGAGGCATCGCCCAGCTCATTACCGGCGGACAGATTATTACGGTAACCAGCACCAAGTATGCGTTCATCGGGTCCGGTTCACTGGCGGCGCTGCCTTTCTCCATTTTTGTCGTAGCGCTGGTTCTGGTGATCGCTCTGCTGCTTACCCGGCGGACGGCCCTCGGCCTGTTCATCGAATCGGTGGGCTGTAATCCGGCCGCCAGCAGGATGTCCGGCATCCGTGCCCACTTAGTCATCTTATCTGTCTATGTGTTCTGCGGCTTATGCGCCGGCATCGCCGGCCTGCTGCTCAGCTCGAATGTCTCCAGCGCTGACGGCAATAATGCCGGTCTCTGGTATGAGCTGGACGCTATTCTCGCCGTGGTCATCGGCGGGACGTCGCTGAACGGCGGCCGCTTCTATCTTACCGGCACCGTGATCGGAGCGCTGATCATCCAGACGCTGACCACCACCATTTACATGATCGGCGTGCCGCCGGAGATTACGCTGGTTGTTAAGGCCTGTGTCGTCCTGGCCGTCTGCCTGATCCAGTCGGACACTTTCCGCGCTGCGGTTGCCGCCCGCTGGAAGTCGCGGCATTACCCCGCTGAGAAGGAGATGAGCCGCCATGCCTCTTAACCGCAAGTATATTCCGATCGTTGTCACCATTCTGCTGTTCATCGTCATGTTCACCGCCGGTTCCTTCCGGTACACAGGCTTCTTCTCTCTCCAGGTGCTGATGAATCTGCTGGTGGACAATGCTTTTCTGCTAATAACGGCTGTGGGCATGTCCTTCGTCATCCTGTCCGGCGGCATCGATCTGTCGGTCGGCTCGGTGATTGCGTTATCCACAATGGTCTCGGCGAGCCTTGTGCAGCAGCAGGGCTGGCCGCCCGCCGTGGTGATCCCGATTGTGCTCCTGATGGGTGCCGTATTCGGCACGGCTATGGGAGCGATTATCCATTATTTCTCCATCCAGCCGTTCATCGTCACACTGGCCGGAATGTTCCTGGCCCGGGGCTTATGCTATGTCATCAGCATCGATACCATCACCATCGATAACACCTTCTACACCGCCATGGCCCAGACGCGAATTCCGCTGCCGGGAGGCAGCTTCCTCTCCATCAGCGCGGTTATCGCCATACTTGTCGTTGCCGCCGCAATCTTCACGGCCCACTATACCCGGTTCGGTCGCAATGTGTATGCCCTTGGAGGCAGTGAGCAATCGGCGCTGCTGATGGGGCTGCCTGTGGCGAGAACCAAGGTACTGGTCTATACGCTTAGCGGGCTATGCTCGGCGCTGGCAGGCGTGGTGTTCACCTTTTACATGCTGTCGGGGTATGGGCTGCATGCCGTCGGCTTCGAGCTGGACACGATCGCGGCGGTCGTCATTGGCGGCACACTGCTGACCGGAGGGGTCGGATATGTGCTGGGCACCTTCTTCGGTGTACTGATTCAAGGCGTCATTCAGACGATTATCAGCTTCGAGGGCACACTCAGCTCCTGGTGGACGAAGATCGTCATCGGCCTGCTGCTGTTCATCTTCATCCTGCTGCAGCGGGTGCTAAGCTCCAGGCGGCTGACTTTAAAAGAATAAGTACGGAGATCGGGGAGACAAATCATACTTGTCTCTCCATTTTTTTGAAATATAATAATGTATAGGTTTCACGCTATACATTATCCTTCTATTTCTCGCCGAAACGGTACCATCCTTTAAAAGGATGGCAATGCCGTTTCCACTTGCTATATTATTGTAATCGCTATCATACGGAAGGGGGGATCTGCTTGCAAACGGTAAAAGAGTGCCTGCTGCTGCTGTTGTTCATCCTAACACTGATGCTGACGGGCGGCTGCACGGGTGGCGGGAATAACGGCGGGCAACAGGCACTGCCAATGCAGGAGCCTTCTCCTGCGGCCCTTACAGGCCTGCTGCCATCGGCAGCGGAGATCGCCGCTGACAACAAGCCTATCGTGCTGGGCTTCTCCCAGCTAGGGTCGGAGAGTACCTGGAGGGAAGCGAACACCGCCTCGATCCGCGAAGCCGCCGGGGAGGCGGGAATTACGCTGCTGCTGAAGAACGCCGAGCAGGATCAGGAGCAGCAGTTCGAGGCCATCCGCTCTTTTATCCGCAGCGGGGCCGATGTGATCGCCATTGCGCCTGTGGTGCAGACCGGCTGGGAGCCGATTCTGCTGGAGATTAAGCAGGCCGGAATTCCGGTGATTATCCTGGACCGTTCAGTGAATGTACCGGACAGCTCGCTCTATGTCACATTCATCGGCTCTGACTTCTACGAAGAAGGGGTGAAGGCGGCCAAGTATGTGAGGGACAAGATGCGCCATCATAGCGAAGAGATCCGCATTGCCGAATTGCAGGGAACCGTAGGCTCAACGCCGTCCATCGACCGCGGGCGCGGGTTCCGCAAGCTGATCGCGGATCAGCCGAACCTGCGGATTACCCTGAGCGCCCCGGCGGATTTTACACGCAGCGGCGGTCATGAGGTGATGAAGACCTTCCTGCAGCAGCCTAAGGAGCAGTGGCCCCAGGTGCTCTATTCCCACAATGACGATATGGCAATCGGTGCAGTGGAGGCTATTAAGGAGGCCGGACTTGTGCCGGGAGAGGATATTATTATTGTGTCGGTGGACGGAACGCGGCGGGCATTCGAGCAGATGGTGGCGGGCAGCATCAACGCGGTGGTCGAATGTAATCCGCTGCTCGGGCCGCTGCTGATGCAGGCCGTGAAGGAGATTATCGCCGGCCGGACTCTGCCGAAGCGGATGGTGACCCCGGAGGATATATACACTCAGGAGCTGGCTGCAATAGAGATTAACAACCGCAAATATTAAGACAAAAAACCAAAAAATTTCAACTTTTCAAACAAAAATCTACATTGTTCATTGGGCAGAAGTATATTAAGATGATCTCGAATAACAAATATTAGTAGATTCATTCAAGTAATTCTATAGGAGGGGAGGATTGTGAGCTTCCGGCATAAGTAGCGCATCCGATTGAAAGGGTTTACACAAATTCGAAATGGAGGAGAATGCCGATGTTCAAAAAGCTCTCGGTGCTTGTGATGACCTTTGTTCTGCTGCTGGGCTGTATGCCTATGCTGTCTGCTCAAGCGGCAGGGAACGCCACAGCCAAACAGCCGGGAAATTCCAATCCGCTGATGGACCACAAGCTGGGTGCCGATCCCTTCGCATTGACGTATAACGGAAGAGTCTATATCTATATGTCGAGTGATGCCTATGTCTATAACAGCAACGGAACCGTGAAGGACAACGATTTCAGCGCACTGAACAAAATTAATGTCATCTCTTCGGCAGATATGGTGAACTGGACAGACCATGGTGCCATCCCGGTTGCCGGAGCCAATAATGTTAACGGTTCTGCGGGCATTGCCAAATGGGCCTCGCTCTCCTGGGCACCTTCAGCAGCCGTCAAAAAAATCAACGGCCAGGATAAATTCTTCCTGTACTTCGCCAACGGGGCGTCAGGCATCGGGGTACTGACAGCCAACTCTCCGATTGGCCCATGGTCCGATCCGCTCGGTAAAGCGCTGGTGACAGGCAGTACACCGGGAATGTCCGGGGTGACCTGGCTGTTTGACCCGGCGGTACTGGTCGATGACGACGGCAGCGGCTATCTGTATGCAGGCGGGGGCATCCCCAACAATTCGGACCCGGCATCTATTGCGAGTCCCAAGACAGCCCGCGTGCTGAGACTTGGTGCGGATATGACCAGCATTATTGGAAGCGCCTCCACGATTGATGCTCCCTATATGTTTGAGGATTCGGGCATCCACAAGTATGGCGGCAAATATTATTACTCGTATTGCTTCAACTTCTCCGGCACGCATCCGGCTGCCTATCCGGCAGGTGAAATCGGGTACATGGTCAGCAACAGTCCGATGGGACCCTTCACCTATACCGGGCATTTCCTGAAGAATCCGTATACGTTCTTCGGAGTGGGCGGCAATAACCATCATGCCGTGTTCAACTTCAATAACGAGTGGTATGTGGTGTACCATGCCCAGACTGTAGCGAAGGCAGTACTTGGCGACGGCAAGGGCTACCGCTCACCGCATATCAACAAGCTGTTCCATAATTCCAATGGGACCATTCAGGAGGTTCAAGGCAATATGGCGGGCATCGCCCAGATTGCCAATCTGAATCCGTATAACAGAGTCGAAGCCGAGACGATTGGCTGGAACGCTGGCATTACAACGGAACGTACGCAGGCTGCGGGCGGTCCTGTCAGCAATATGAATGTGACCAATATTAACAATGGAGACTGGGTTGCCGTGGGCAATGCCGATTTCGGCTCCGGCGCTTCCAGCTTCAAGGCGAATGTGGCATCGGCTACAGGCGGCGGTAAAATCGAAATCCGGCTCGACAGCGCAACCGGCCCGCTGGTCGGCACACTGAATGTTCCTAATACAGGAGGAGCGCAGTCCTGGCAGGAGGTACAGACTACGGTCAGTAATGCGGCAGGGGTGCACAGACTCTATCTGGTCTTCACCGGATCAGGCTCCGGCAATCTGTTCAACTTCGATTACTGGCAGTTCTCTACGGGCGGTGATGGCGGCACGACACCTCCTCCGGTAAGCAAGGTGGAAGCGGAGGACATGACGCTCAGCGGGACCTATGCCGGCAAGATCACTTCCCCTTTCAGCGGAGTGGCGCTGTACGGGAATGATGACGCTGCTGCATTCAATCAATATTATGCCTACGGTACGCATAACTTCTCGGTCCGGGGGGCTTCTAACAATTCCTCTACGGCGCGGGTGGATCTGCTGATCGGCGGTGTGAACGTTGGCTCCTTCAATTTCAGCGGCACAACGCCCTCGGTACAGACATTGACCAACGTGGCCCACGCCACCGGCAATCAGGAGGTCAAGCTGGTGGTTACCACAGATAATGGAAGCTGGGATGCCTATGTGGATTATATTGAATGGAGCCAGTGATGAGGCAATCAGATGGGAGGAGGGGCGCTATGGCAAGTGGAAACGGCCGTGTGCAACATATAAATTCTATTTTTAAAAAAACAGGGCTGTACCTGCTGGCAATTTCGCTCATGCTCGGCATCCTGTTCAATCCTTCTACGGCTGCGGCCGCGACCTTCACGAACCCGTTTATCTATGCCGATGCCCCGGACAATGATGTCATCAGGGTAGGCAATGTGTATTACATGACCAGCACCACCATGCATATGACCCCCGGAGTCCCTATCATGAAGTCCTATGATCTGGTGAACTGGGAAATCGTGAACTATGTCTACGATACGTATGCGAACGGGGATGCCCAGAACCTGAACAACGGACAGAATGAGTATGGCAAGGGTTCCTGGGCAAGCAGCATCCGGTACAATAACGGGATCTACTATGTGTCCTTCGGGTCCAACTCTATCGGCCGGACTTATATCTATCAGACCTCGAATATAGAAAATGGCCCCTGGACCTCATCGGTCCTGAACAGCTATTATCACGATGCGTCGCTGCTGTTCGACAATGGCCGGGTCTTCCTGGTGTACGGAGTTGATAATATCAGCCTGATTGAGCTGACGGCAGATGCCAAGGCGATTAAGTCTGGCGGAATCAGTCAGGTCATCATCCCGAATTCCAGCAATATTGCCGGTTCGAGCTTCGTCGTGAAGGCCGAAGGCGCGCATATCCAGAAGATTAACGGCTATTATTATGTGTTCCTGATCTGCTGGCCTTCGGGAAGCGGACGCACCCAATTGACCTACCGCTCCACCAGCTTAACCGGAGGCTATACGGGGCAGGTGTCACTTAACGACTCGGGCATTGCCCAGGGAGGAATCGTGGACACGCCATCCGGCTCTTGGTACGCGATGCTCTTCAGAGACAGCGGGGCGGTCGGGCGGATGCCGTATCTGGTGCCGGTAACCTGGTCAGGGAACTGGCCGGTCTTCGGAAGCGGGGGTAAGGCGCCGCGGACCCTGAACCTGCCTGCCGAAGGGTATCCGGTGAAGAAGGTGTACGCGTCAGACGAGTTCACAGCACCATCTTCAGGCTCAGGGCTGGCTAAGGTCTGGCAGTGGAACCACAATCCTGATAACTCGAAGTGGTCGCTGACTCAGCGCCAAGGCTTCATGCGGCTGACGACCGGCAAGGTAAGCACAAGTCTGCTGGATGCCCGGAACACGCTGACCCAGCGGACGTTCGGACCGAAGAGCACAGGCGTCACGGCTCTGGAGACGGGCGGAATGAAGGACGGGGACGTTGCCGGACTGGCTGCTTTTCAGGCGAAATACGGGTTCGTCGGCGTGAAAATGTCCGGCAATTCCAAATCCATTGTGATGGTCAATGCCAGCTCCGGGTCTATGACTCAAGTGGCGGGTGTGCCGCTCAGCCAGAACAGAGTCTATCTGAAGGTGCTCTGCGATTTCACTAATCAGACGGATAAGGCGTACTTCTCCTATAGTCTGGACGGCAACAACTGGACATCCATAGGGAATACGCTGCAGATGTCTTATACGCTGCCTCACTTTATGGGCTACCGGTTTGCACTGTTTAATTATGCGACGAAGTCAGCGGGCGGCTATGCGGATTTTGATTATCTGCGTCTGGAATAGCTTGTTTGAATTTGAACCCAATTAGAAAAAGGAGATGTATTCAATTGAAGAATAGAATCAAGAAGGTTGTGGGCGGGCTCGCCTTAGCGAGTGTCCTGCTCACCTCTGTGATGGCAGGCAATGCCAGCGCAGCAATTACCAACGGATCGAAGTTCCTGGGGAATATTATTGCAGGCAGTGCTCCCAGCAACTTCACCACCTATTGGAATCAGGTCACCCCTGAGAACGGCACCAAATGGGGAGCGATTGAAGGCAACCGCAACCAGATGAACTGGGGCAATGCGGACATGATCTATAATTATGCGATTAGCAAAAACATCCCGTTCAAGTTCCATACCCTGGTCTGGGGAAGCCAGGAGCCTAACTGGGTTGCCGGCTTATCGGCAGCGGAGCAGAAAGCGGAGATCAGCTCGTTCATTACTCAGGCAGGGCAGCGTTATTCGGCCAAGTCAGCCTTCGTGGATGTTGTCAATGAACCGCTTCATGCCAAGCCTTCGTACCGTAATGCCATCGGCGGTGAGGGAAGCACCGGCTGGGATTGGGTCATCTGGTCCTTCCAGCAAGCCCGGGCGGCGTTCCCGAATTCCAAGCTGCTCATCAATGAATATGGCATTATCGGTGACCCCAGCGCGGCCGATAAGTATGTGACCATTATCAATCACCTGAAGTCCAGAGGACTGATCGATGGTATTGGTATTCAGTGTCACTACTTCAATATGGATAACGTTAGTGTGAGCACCATGAATACTGTACTGAATAAGCTTGCTGCAACAGGCCTGCCAATCTATGTCTCCGAGCTGGATATTACCGGTGATGACAACACCCAGCTTGCCAGATACCAACAGAAATTCCCTGTGCTCTGGAACCATCCTTCCGTTAAGGGCGTAACCCTGTGGGGCTACATCCAGAATCAGACTTGGGCAGCGAATACCCATCTGGTGAATTCCAACGGTACAGAGCGCCCGGCGATGAAGTGGCTGAAGCAATACCTGGGCGGCTCCTCGGCCCTGATGGAAACCGCCGACACCCAGGACATCACCGACAGCGTAATCCAGCCGGACAGTGTGGTTGAGCCAGACCTGCAACTGGATCTCCAGCCGGTGCTGGAACCCGTTCCGGCCGAGTAAGGTGACAGCATAAGGGCTGTTGCCAAAGTGTGAACAAGGCTGTTACTGATGCATGAATATGGCTGCTCCCCATGCGTGGTAAGACGCGCCGGGAGCAGCCTTTTTTTGGTGGGATGCAGTGCGGAGGTGCATGGGCCAAATGTAGTCGAAAAACCGAACACACATTGGTTAGTGCGGAGGCGCGTGGACCAAATGTAGTCGAAAAACCGAACACATTGGGCAGTGCGGAGGTGTGCGAGCCGAATGTAAGCGAAAAACCGCACACATTGGGCAGGCACAGGCGGACCGGAAGGCAGCTTGTGATTTTCATCTTGCGTTCGCTGACCAAAAGTGGCACACTAGTAATAAATATATTGAACGTGGCAAAGTATGCCCCGCTCCCTTCTCTTGTAGAAGGAGGCGGGGTTTTGTGCGTTTATAGATTAATCTCATTGCAGAGCGGGGGAATTAAAGTGGGATTTACAGAAGAACATGACCAGTGGTTAAACAAGCATTTGAAACAAAGAAAGGGGGAGCGGCTTGATGCACTTAAGCGGGGGCATAGCTACGGTAACCGCTTATTTGTTGAATGTGTGTGGTGGCCACTTACCGGACATTTTCACGGACTCCATCCGGAATATGAAGTTAAGGATTGGCGCGGCAGATCCTATTTTATTGATTTACTGTGGGAGGTTGGTTCCTCGCGTATTGCATTTGAAATTATGGATTACGGATCGCATGGAACGGACCGGAGCAAATACCGGATGGACTTGAATCGCGGTCTCTTCCTGCAATCGCAGGACTATATGGTTCTTTATATCTCGCTGGATGAGATGAAAGAGAATCCGTCTTTTGTCCTTTCCACACTGCGGAATGTGCTGACTCCTTACTTGTTGGCAGGAACTGCTAATAGAAGCACAGAGAAATCCTATTCCAGAATTGAACGGGATTTGATGAGGTTAGCTATCCGTAACTATCGTGTCCTTCGTCCCGGCGATGCAGCGAGAGAGCTTGAGCTACACTACACCACAATTATTAAATACAGCCGTATGCTGGTGGATAAAGGGAAATTCCGCCCTGTAGCGAGAGGGACTTCTCCGCGAGTTACATACTACGAGTATATAGGCACCATTCAAAGCCCAGATTTGGTCTAAAAAACAGCGTCACCGAATGTAATCGAAAAACCGATTACAATGGGCCGGACGGGAGGCGTGGACGAAAATGTAATCGAAAAACCGATTACATTGCGCCGGATGGGTGGTGCGGACGAAAATGTAATCGAAAAACCGATTACATTGCGCCGGATGGGCGGTGCGGACGGGAATGTAATCGAAAAACCGATTACAATGGGCCGGATGGGCGGTGCGGATGGAAATGTAATCGAAAAACCGATTACAATGGGCCGGATGGGTGGTTCGGATGGAAATGTAATCGAAAAACCGATCACATTGCGCCGGACGGGGGGCGTGGAGGGAAATATAATCGAAAAACCGATTACAGTCGGCCGGACGGGGGGCGTGGCCGAAAATGTAATCGAAAAACCGATTACAATGGGCCGGACGGGGGGCGTGGACGAAAATGTAATCGAAAAACCGATTACAGTCGGCCGGACGGGAGGCGTAGATGGAAATATAATCGAAAAACCGATTACAATCGGCCGGACGGGGGGCGTGGACGAAAATGTAATCGAAAAACCGATTACATTGCGCCGGATGGGTGGTGTGGACGGAAATGTAATCGAAAAACCGATTACATTGCGCCGGCTGGGTGGTGCGGATGGAAATGTAATCGAAAAACCGATTACAGTCGGCCGGACGGGTGGTGTGGATGGAAATGTAATCGAAAAACTGATTACATTGCGCCCGCCATCGCTCACTGCACAGGCAGCTTGTCCCCGCACCCGCCAATCTCACCCGCCATCCGCCGCAGGAAGAACGATCTTCCCCTCCCTATACACCTTCCTATACTGTGAAGGCGTGTAGGAAGTAACCTTCTTGAATATCTTCGAGAAGTACAGCGGGTCGTGGTAGCCGACCGAGTAAGACAACGACTTCACCGACAACCGCGACTCCGCCAGCAGCTCACAGGCCCGCCGGATGCGCAAGGTGGTCAGGTAGCTGGAGATGGAGGTGCCTGTCTCTTTTTTGAACAGCCGGAACAGGTAACTGCGCTCAATCGACACATATTCCACCACATCCAGCACCGACAAGGAAGACTTCCAATAGTTACTCTCGATATAGGCCTTCGCTGACCCTACATAGTCCTTCTTGAGACTGGCCTGCTCACTCGGATAATACTCCATGTAATACGACAGCAGCAGATGAAGCGCCGCATCCGAGCGCTCCCGTGCATACGGCTCCTGTTGATATCCCTTGACCTCATCGTACATAGCTCTGAAATCCTGCGGGGCAGCCGTTACAACGGGCTGGTCCGGTGAGATATGAATCATGGCAAGCAAGCGCAGAGCCTCTGCCCCGCTGAACTCGATCCAGCAATACGCCCACGGGTCCTGCGGATCAGGATAATAATACACCTCCGTCTGCGGAAAAATCATGAAGCTCTCGCCCGTCTCCACAGGGTGTACCGTCTGGCCGGTCTTCAAGTAGCCCCTGCCGCTTACGATATAATGCAGCGCATATACATCCCGGACGCCGGGTCCCCATCTGTGCAGATTGGGGGGCTTATATCCGTTTCCTTTTACCATTGGACCCTCATTGAGTCCGTATTCCCTAGAGTTCATAGTCGGCACCTGTACCCTTTAAAATGATAATACTACTATTATAAGCTGAATATCAGCCACTGGCTCTATGCCCAGTCGTCACTATAGTGAATATTTGGACTTCCTGCATAATACCCCAACAGGCTGTCAGAATTAACTGGATTTTATAGGCGTTTATGCAACTATATAGATTGAACTTGATAACTCAAGTTAAAGGAAAAGGGACGGAGGGGAATTTTGGAACTGTAGGAGCGGTAGCGTCCGCCTTTGTATTTGGATTTCTACCGCGAGGAGCGGTTTCAATCAGGAAATCCTAATACAACAGCGGCCGGAAGTCCAAAACTTCTCTGGAGTCGCGGCTAATCCCAAAACATAAAAATAATTAGTTCAATTTATATAATAATGTAGATGGAGCCAGTTAAGTATGTCTTAGCCGTATTCAAAAATGACAACGCTTTCTTAAGAATGTTGGCTTACGCCGTCCCGGAGCTTGCAGGTAAACTAAAGGTACGAGGGAGGAGCGCATATGGAATTGGAAACACAGCCAAAAAGTCCCGGAACCGGCGGCGGCCGGCGGTCGTTTTTATGGAAGCGGTTTAAAAAACAGAAAGTACTGCATTTGTTCGTCGGGCTAGGCATGATCTATCTGCTGATCTTCGCGTATACTCCGATGTTCGGCATTCTGATGGCGTTCAAGGATTACAGCATCTCCGGCGGCATCAAAGGAATCTTCACCAGCGATTGGGTCGGGTTGAGGTATTTCGATGAATTTGTCCATGACTATCAATTCGGCAAGCTGGTCCGCAACACGCTGGTCCTCAGTCTGCTGAAGGTCATCTTCGCCTTCCCGGCGCCGATCCTGCTGGCAATCATGCTGAATGAAGTGAAGCACATGGCCTTCAAGCGGTTTGTGCAGACGATCAGCTATCTGCCGCATTTTATCTCCTGGGTGGTCGTGGTTGGCGTATCCTATGCCTTCCTGTCCGCCGATGTCGGTGTGGTCAATAAGGCGCTGATGGCGATGGGCTTCACGGATGAGCCGCTGGCCTTCCTGACCAGTCCGAATTACTTTTGGGGGCTGGCGGTAGGGAGTGCGGTGTGGAAGGAGATGGGCTGGTGGACGATTATTTTTCTGGCAGCGATCTCGGGGATCAGTCCTTCCCTGTATGAGGCTGCTGAGATTGACGGTGCTGGAAGGCTGGCGCGAATCCGTTATATCACCCTGCCGGGGATGAAGGGAACCATCGTTGTTGTACTGGTGCTGACCATCGGAAGTATTCTCGGCGGCGGACTGGTAGGCTCCAACTTCGAGCAGGCCTACCTGCTCGGCAACAGTATCAATAATCCAACCTCTGAGATTGTCCAGACCTACGCATTCAGGGTGGGGTTAAGCGACGGGCGGTTCTCCTATGCAGCGGCGATCGATTTAATTCAATCGGTAATTTCGGTAGCGCTGATATTCTCCAGTAACTATATCGCCAAGCGGGTGTCAGGCTCAAGTCTGTTTTAGAGAAAGGAGGGAAGGCTATGCTGAAGAGTCAGCGGCAGAAGGATTTTGTTTTTGACAGCGTGATCTATGTGGTATTGTTCATTATTATGCTTACGATGCTGTATCCGTTCTATTATGTGTTAATTGCCTCCTTCAATAAAGGCTCGGACTCGCTGCTGGGCGGTGTGTATCTGTGGCCCCGGAATTTTACCCTGGAGAATTACCGGGTGTTCATGGATGATCCCAAGTGGGTGAAGGCGTTCCTGGTCTCCGTACTGCGGACAGTGTCCGGCACCTTGCTCGGACTGCTGCTCACCAGCATCGTCGCTTACGGTCTATCCCATCGTGATCTGTTATTCAGCAAGGTCTATTTCACAGTGATCGTATTCGCTATGTACTTCTCCGGCGGACTGATCCCTTATTATGTAGTCCTGCGTTCACTAGGCTTGTTAAATTCCTTTGCGGTGTATATCATCCCGTCCATGCTCAGCACGTTCTTCCTGCTCATTGCGATCTCATTCTTCCGTGAAATTCCCGCTGAGCTAAAAGAATCTGCGCATATAGACGGGGCCGGTGAGCTTACGATATTCTTCCGCATCATCCTGCCGGTCTCAACGCCGGTGCTGGCGACTATGGCCTTGTTCATGGGGGTGGGGCAATGGAATTCCTGGCTGGATTCGGCTTATTTCGTCCAGTCCGAGGAGCTGCGTACGCTGGCCTTCCGCATGATGGAGGTCATCAACAAGAGCAACTCTCCGATGGATTCGCTGGCGGTAGCCAACAGTGCCTCGGCGGGTGTGACCAGCTTCTCCTTACAGGTCACTTCAATGGTCGTTTCCATTGTTCCCATTATCTGTGTGTACCCGTTCCTGCAGAAGTATTTTGTTCATGGCATCATGCTGGGTTCGGTAAAAGGCTAGGCCAGTGCTTCAGTGTTCAAATGTTCCATTGCTCATACAGCTCATTAATTCAATCATGGAGGGATTAGCTTGAACAAAAGCAGAAGCTTCAAGATCGTCGCAGCCGCACTCTCAATGGCCGTAGTGTTATCCGCCTGTGGCGGTAACGGGGGAAATACCGCCCAGCCCGCCCCGTCCGGCAGCCCGGACGCCGCAGCAGGCGGGAATGCACCGGCCAAGCCCGGACAGGTGAAGGAGTTAAGCCTCTTCATCGATGCGTCGTGGTACCCGGTTACGGAATGGAAGGGCCCGGTCGCCGACATGATTACCGAGAAGACGGGAGTGAAGCTGAAGGTTACGGTCGCTACCGATGATAAGCAGCTTCCGCTGATGATTGCCTCCGGTGACCTGCCGGACCTGGTGTTCACCTCTTCCAACATAGACCGGTTATCCGACTCGAAGCTGTCATATTCCTGGAATGAGCTGATTGAGAAATATGCGCCGGATTTCAAGATTGACAAGACCCGGATTGCTATTCATACCATGGATGACGGCAAGTTCTATACCGTGCGGAATTCCTTTGCTACCCAGGAGGAGATGGCGAATAGTAAATATTCGTTAGGCAGCGACGGCAACCCGGGCATCGCGGTACGGGAGGATATTCTGAAGGAGCTGGGGAATCCGCCGATCAAGACCCTGGATGATTTCGTCAAGGTGCTGGGCATGGTCAAGGAGAAATATCCCGAGATGGTCCCGCTGATCATGGACAAGGACTGGATCGAACAGTATTTCCTGGCCCAGTTCGGTACGGAGACCCTGCTCGACGGCTGGTATGAGCAGGACGGCAAGGTGGAATATGCGATCAGGCAGCCTAAGATGCTGGACTTCTTCAAGTTCATGAATAGCCTGTACCGCAACGGATATATCCTGGCTGAGAATTTCGCACTGGCCAATGACCAGATTGATGATCAATATGCTACGGGCGGCAAAGCCTTCGCCCATAGCCACACCGTCTCCACCGCAGATACCGATAACATCAAGATCAAGAGCAATCAGGGGAACTTCTCCTTCAAGATGCTGCCAAGCGTATTGTCGAAGGATGCCAAGGTAGTCAGCTCAGGACTCGGCTTCTCCGGAACCTTCATCACCAAGAAGAATAAGGACCCGGAGGCCTCCATCAAATTCATGCAATATCTGGCCAGCGACGAGGGCAAGAAGCTGACGATGTTCGGGGTAGAGGGCGTGCACTGGACCTGGAATGAAGAAGGCCACCCCGATTTCAAATACAATCCGTCCGATGCCGATTTCGTGAACAGCAACGGGATTAAGTGGTGGTATCTGTATAACGATGGAGTTACGGAGGGCATGCTGTCCTATGTTCCTGAGCTGCAGAAGACCCAGGCACTGATGGAGCTGAAGTCCGTCAGAGTCTATAAGCCGGAGATCGGCCTGATCCAGACTCAGCCGGATTCACAGGAGAAGACCATTAAGACCAAGATTGATGAGATGGTCAAGAATGAGAAGGTCAAAATCTATCTGGCTGAGTCGGAGGAAGCCGCAGTAGCAGCCTATGAGAATATGCTGAAGAACGCAGAGAACATCGGCCTGCAGAAGCTGACCGATTGGGCGAATGCGACCTATCAGAAGAAGAAAGAACTGTTCAAGTAAGCGAATTCCTGCCGGTAGAGACCTGTCTCTACCGGGTTTTACATGTTCATGGTAGGATTAGAGAACACAAGTCGGGCACCGGAGGGACAGACTGCCGTGAGCATTGTACGCAAGATGATAGTAGGGTATATCTTTCTGATTTTTATTCCTGTAGTTACGTTTGGCTACTATTATTATAGTAAGATCTATGACAGTGTAAGCAGCCAGTTTGTGGAGAGCCGTCAAAAGATACTGGAGCAGGCCTATGCCAATATGAAGGCGGATCTGGCTCGGATTGATTCCACCCAGCGTATGCTGCAGTACAACCCGTATGTCACCGACTATCTGGACGGCAGCTATGAGACGGACTCAGAGAGCATATATGCCTATAACCGTTATATCAATCCGGTGATTCTGCAATCGCTTAATATCAGTCCTGAGATCGACACGTTCAGAATCTATATAACCAAGCAGGGCGTGCTGCCCATTACTGACCGGCTGCTCGAACTATCGGCGCTGGATGAACAGGGTGCCGAGGCTACCCGTATACTCCGGCCGGGCCAGGGCAAGTGGATCATTCCCGATCCTGAAGTGGAAGCGCCCCCGCTGGTATTCTACCAGAAAATATATAATAATGACTTTACCGAGATTGTGGGATTGCTGGAGCTGCGGGTCGGCAGTGAGCTGATCCGCAAGTTCTACCGGGCAACAGGCGGAGGGGATTGGACCGCGCTGCTTCTGCCGGCAGAGGGTGAGCCGCTGGAGCGGGAAGGCATTCCCGCAGCGGTGGACGATGCCACCTGGAGCAGACTGGCTTCGGGAGAAGCACAGACCTATTTCATTAACCGGGAGGTCATTGTTAATCAGCTATATATGAAGGAACTGGGCGTACGTGTCGCGGTAATCGGCAAGGTATCCGAGGTGTTCCGCTCGATCAGGAGCCAGGAGCTGGTGATGATTACGACATTCGCGGTGCTGCTTGCGTTATTGTCGTTCGCCTATTACACACTTGCATCAACGATTACGAAGCGCGTACTCCGGCTCGCCAGGCATATGCGCAATCTGAACGATGACAACCTGAAGCAGTCGGTCAGCAAGGAAGATAAGCCGGGCCGCAGGGATGAGATCAGCTTCCTGACCGAGACCTACAATTCGATGCTCCTGCGCATGGATGAGCTGATCAACAATGTCCACCGGGCCGAGCTGCGCAATAAGGAAGCCGCTTACAAGGTGCTCCAGGCCCAGATCAAGCCGCATTTTCTCTATAATACGCTGGAGACCATCCGCATGCTGGCCGAATCGAACAACGACAAGGAAGTGGCGGAGATCTCTTACTGGTTCGGCAAGCTGATGCGCTACAGCCTGTCCGCCCAGGACGATCATACCGTTCTCTCCCAAGAGCTTGAGACCGTAGTTTTCTACCTCAATATTCACAAAATGCGGCTGCAAAAAAGACTTACCTATGAGGTCGATATCGCTGTGGCTGCCGAGAACCTGATCTGTCCAAGATTCATCCTCCAGCCGCTGGTCGAGAATAGTATTATTCACGGAGTTGCCGTGACACTGCGGCCGGTCCATATCCTGATTCAGGCGAAGGAGACGGCGGATGAGATTCGAATCAGCGTGTCGGACAGCGGCATTGGCATTCCTGAGAACCAAGTGCGGCTTATTCGCGCCCGGTTATCCCGCGCAGAAGAGGTGAGGACTCAGGAGGAGGCGGAGGGAGGCGTGGGGCTGTATAATGTCAGCGAACGGATTAAATCATTCTATGGCGGGACTTCACGGCTGGATCTTGAGAGTGAAGAGGGCAAGGGGACCTGCCTGACCATCATCCTATCGAAAGGGGCGGCAGAGCAAGCATGAGAATTCTGATCGTAGACGATGAGCCGATTATCCTTGGAGGGCTGGTGAAGGTGATTGGCGGAGCCGCGCCGGTCGGAGCCGAGATCCGCGAGGCCGGCGACGCCTTCGAGGCGCTTCAGATTATGAAGGAATACATGCCGGATGTGACGGTAACCGATCTGCATATGCCGGAGAAAAACGGGTTCGAGATGATGGAGGAGGCGAAGGAGAACGGTTTATGTGAGCGCTTCATTATTCTTACCGGACATGATGACTTCGAATATGCCCGCCGGGCGCTCCGCTACGGGGTAGTGGACTACCTGCTGAAGCCGGTGGATAAGGAGGAGGTAGCCCGGCTGCTGAGTCTGGTGAACCGGAATCTTCCCTCCCTGGACAGTACGGACTGTCCGCCTCATGCCAAACGGATTCTTGCCTATACCCGGCTGAATTACATGAATGACCTGTCCCTGGATCATCTGGCTGAGCTGATGCATCTTCATCCGAATTACATTAGCAGCCTGTTCAAGAAGGTCACCGGCGATACGTTCGTCAATTACCTGAATACCACCCGGATCAAGGAAGCGCAGAAGCTGCTAAGCCTCCACCGGGATCTGCCGGTAGGTGAGATCGGACGCCGGGTCGGGTATGAGAACAAGCATTACTTCAACAAAGTGTTCAAAAAATACACCGGCAGCACCCCGGGCTCTTACCGTGACAATCACTAATTAATTCCCCTCTTGGCCTTCATGCACTTCAGCTTGTAGGTACGCCCGTAGGCTGTGCCGTATCTTACGATCCGGTCCAGCATCCGGGTATCCTTCAGCTTGGTGAACGGGCAGGGATCGGGGGCGGTGTTCACCTCCAGAATCCAGGGAGTCAGCCGCCGGTCCAAGGCCAAATCCAGGCCGATTTCCTTAAGTCCGGGATAGGCAGAGCTTAACTGGAGGGCGCACTTCACGCCAAGTTTGTACATTTGGGCAAGCAGCTCACTGCTTTTTTCTGAACGGGTGTAAGCCTTCAGCAGCGTCTCCACCGGATAGATGGTTCCGCCCTGGCTGCCATTCGTAACCACCTTCTGCGGATGTGCCACGCGTCCCGCCGCTCCGGTAGCCTCCCACTCCCCCTGAAGATTACGCTGCACCATCACCCGGATATCAAAAGGCCGTCCGCCGTAAGTCAGCAGCCGGATGCCCTTTTGCACCAGATAGGATCGGCCCCGGGTCTCCGCCAGGAGGGCCTGATAGGCCTCGTTATAATTACCGAATGTGCGTATCCTTGTCCCTGCCTGATAGCGGTAGGACCGTCTGGTCCCCGAATCAGTCCCGCTTCCGCCAGCGCCGCTACTGCTCCGCAGCATCCGCTGTTCAACCCTTATGACGCCTTCGCCCAACGAACCGCAGCAGGGCTTAATGTAGACCATCTGATGATTTTGCAGCATGGCCTGGAGTACTCTCCGGCTTAATTGCCGGGTCTCCGGGATATGTCGCTTTAATTCAGACTTCTTCGCCAGTACCGTTGTCTTCGTTAATTTATTGGAGATTCGGCTGATTTGCTCCTTCATGCTACTCCCCCGTTCTATGGACTCTAATAGGCTATAGTACGGTACAGAGCAGGATTTGGCTTGGGCGGATGCCCCGGGGCCGAACACACAGGCCGATGATTACATAGATTATTGAAGGTATTCATCCGGGGCTGCGTTCAGGCAACCGGTGCGGGAGGCGTCGAGAGGAATGGCGGAGCAGTGGCGGGATAAAGTAAACGAAGTAATCAGGTACTTCCCCTGGTACAAGGATCTTATCGGCAATGAGCACGTGAATTACAGTCTGGAGCAGCTTCCCCTTATGACTTCGGATCTGCTGGATATTCATTATTATAACAACGAACCCGATGCTTCCCATGCCGTCTACCGGACCTCGGGCACCAGTACAGGACGGCGTAAGGCAATCGTCTATTCGGAAGAGGATGAACAGCATTATATCGATATCAAAACCAGGCTGTTCGGGGAATTGCTTCAGGGAAGCGGATGTGCCCGGGCGCTGGCGGATATGGGAACCGGACATGCTGCGCATACGGCGCTGGCTATATTTGCACGGCTGGGACTGGTGAACAGCTCCATTCCCTTCGAGTTGCCGGTAGAACAGCATATTGAGCGTATTCAGGCTTTCCAGCCCGACCTGCTGTACACCATGCCCTCGATCTTGGATCATATCGTATATGCTGCGGAGGACCCCCGGGCGTTCGGAATCCGCAAAATCATTCTGGTCGGCGAGATCGCTACCCGCGAGTGGCAGCAGAACATGGCCCGCCTGTTCGGCCTGAAGCCGCAGGATATTACCGATACGTACGGGTCGATTGAAATCGGCACGATTGCTTATTATTCGCATGAGCTGGGCCGGTATCTGCTGGCTGAAGGCATCGTTGCCGAAGCTGTGGGAACGGAGATCGTAGGGGAAGGGCTCGACCCGCTGGGTAACGGCGAAGGCATTCTGGTGTTAACTTCAACCGTGCGTAAGCTGCTGCCAGCCCTCCGGTTTGTCACCTATGATGTGGTGAGGGATTTCAGGACTGTGCAGGTAGACGGGGTGGAGCGGCAGAGCTTCCAGTCCATCGTCAAGCGGGTGGGCCGTGAGCTGAAGCATGGGGAGAAAATCAGCATCTACGATATTGAACAGGTGGTCTACCGTCATCTTCAGCAGGCCAGGGTCCGGGTCGGGGTCAGCCATAATGCATTATCCGTGTACATCCAGAGCAGGTCAGCTGCTCCATCCTGCGTTCCGGTCATCAGGGAAGAGATCAGGGCATGCATCCCGGAGATTGGTCTGATGATCGCAAATCACCTGCTTGACGATATTGAAGTCATTCTGATGGCAGAGGATGGGGAGCTTGCGGGCGGACAGGTGAAGAACAAGAAGCTGTATTATCAGAAGGAGAAGGACCAAATGCAGGGCAGGGCGGAGCCGCAGACAGTGGAGCAGCGGGCAGAGCCTCAGCTTACCAGCGGGATTTTATCGGCTATCGGACATACACCACTCCTGAAGCTGGATAATCTGTTTCCTGCCAGCGGGTTCAGCGTCTACGCCAAGCTGGAGCTGATGAACCCGGGAGGAAGCGCCAAGGACCGCCCGGCCTTGCGGATGATCCGGGAAGCGTGGAAGGACAGTCTTATTGGGCCGGGGACCGTTATTATTGAATCCAGTTCCGGGAATATGGCCATCAGCCTGGCCATGATATGCAAGCAGCTGGGGATGACCTTCATCAGTGTGGTGGATGCCAGAACCACCGGGATGAATCTTCAGCTGCTGAAGGCCCTGGGTGCGGCTATTGATTTCATTGACCGCCCTGATCCCGAAACCGGGGAATTCCTGCCGGCCCGGCTGAAGCGTGTGCAGCAGCTGCTCGCGGAAATACCGGGCAGCTATTGGCCGAATCAGTATGCCAATCCCAATAACTATTTATCCCATTATGATACGACTATGCCGGAGATCGTGAAGGAACTGGTGCAGGTCGATTACCTGTTCTGTAGTGTTAGTACCTGCGGAACGATAAACGGACTGGCAGAATACGTGAAGGACAAGGGACTGCGGACCCGGATTGTGGCGGTGGATGCAGAGGGTAGCGTTATTTTTGGCGGCCATGCGAAGAAGCGGCACTTCCCTGGACTGGGTGCCGGTATTGTGCCCCCGCTGCGCAGACCGGATTTGATCGACCGGATTGTGCATGTTACCGACGCCGATATGGTCAAGGGCTGCCGGGCGCTGGCCCGCAGGGAATCCATTCTGGCCGGAGCCTCCTCCGGGGCCGTGCTTGCCGCTATTCGGCAACTTAAGGAGGAGATCCCTCCCGGCGCAGTCTGCACCGCCATCCTGCATGATAAGGGAGAACGGTACCTCGATACGGTATACTCGGATACCTGGGTTCAGAGCCAATTCGGAGCGGAGCTGCTATCAGCTACGGAAGAGTTCCTAGTGTGATTACAACAGGGAGAACATTTACGTGGACGATCATACCTGACACGAGCTTGGTATTATCGGCTGGAGGCTGATAATGCCAAGCTCATTGTCAGCTGACCCTTAGCGCTCCTTGGCAGCAGGATTGAACGGATTCAGAGATAGTCATCACCTGGGAAGAAGGCCTATGGTATGATGGACGTAATCGTAATAGCAGAACCGCCCGTGATTTTACACCCCATTAACATGCTTCATATGTTCGCGTGATATAACTGAAACAATCGGTTATAAGAGGAGAAGATGAGATGAAGCTAAGCAAAGAGGAGAGATCGTGGATTCTGTACGACTGCGGAAATTCCGCTTATTCGATGGCCGTGACTACGGCGCTGCTGCCGATTATCTTCGGGATGTTCGATAATGTGGGCAGCAGTATGGACCTGGGGTACTTCAACTCCATCGCCAGTATTCTGGTCGCGGTCCTCAGCCCGATTCTGGGCACGATTGCGGATTATAAGGACCGGAAGAAGCGGTTTTTTATTTTTTTCGCTGCGCTTGGTATCCTTGCAACCGCCTCCCTGGCCTTCGTGTCCCCGGACAGCGGTCAATGGCAGCTGCTCATCGCCTTTTACATTCTGTCAGCGGTCGGCTTCGCCGGGTCTAACATCTTCTACGATTCCTTCCTGGTGGATATTACGGAGGACGAACGGATGGACAAGGTGTCTACCCGGGGGTTCGCCTACGGCTACATCTTCAGTTGTATTCCGTTCGGCATCAGCCTGCTGCTGATCTTCCTGCTGGGGATGGACAAGGCCATCGGCTACCAGATCGGGTTCATCATTACGGCGCTCTGGTGGGGGCTGCTTACGGTGCCGATGATCCGCGATGTGAAGCAGAGATATTATATCGAGCCTGAGCCGAAGCCTGTTGCCCGGAGCTTCCAGCGTATCGCTGCCACCTTCAGGAATATCCGCCAGCACCGAATCGTCTTTGTGTTCCTGCTCGCCTACTTCTTCTACATTGACGGAGTAGATACGATTATCAAAATGGTTGTGCCCTACGCCACCTCCGTCCTCGGCACAGATGCCCTGGATACCTTCACGCTGCTGGGAATTCTGCTCATCATCCAGATTATTGCCTTTCCCTGCGCGATTCTCTATGGCAATCTGGCCAAAACCTACTCCGCCCGGAATCTGATTATTGCCGGGATCTTCACCTACGTTATTTCTTGTATCGCAGCGTTCTTCATTAGCTCGGTATGGCATATTTTCCTGCTGGGTGCGCTGATCGGCTCGGCACAGGGCGGCATTCAGGCGCTTAGCCGGTCCTATTTCGCCAAAATCATCCCGAAGGAGAATTCCAACGAATTCTTCGGGTTCTATAATATTTTCGGCAAGTTCGCGGCGATTCTCGGCCCTGCCTTAATGTCTCTGACCACTACCTTGAGCGGGGATGCCCGCTACAGTATTTTATCGATTATTCCGCTCTTTCTGATCGGCTTCTTGATCTTCATCACATTGCCAAAGGGGACATAGTATGGAATCTACTGGACTGCAACCGCAACCACCCCCGGCAGCCAAGCATCTGATCGTCATCTCCTATGATGCCTTCTCTGAGGATCACTGGGAGCTGGCCAGCCGCCTGCCTAATCTGTCGAAGCTGATCACCAGCGGTGCTTACAGCAACCGTCTGAGAAGTGTCTATCCCACGCTCACTTATGTGGTGCATACGACCATCGCTACCGGCGTCTACCCGGATAAGCACGGCGTTTATCACAACAATCCGCTGCAGCCGTTCGTGCCGGAGGAGGAGCAGCGCTGGTTCTGGTTCCGGGAGGCAGTCCAGGTGCCAACGATCTATGATGCCGCGCGTAAGGCGGGTCTGAGTACGGCGGGACTGCTGTGGCCGGTAAGCGGCAAGTCCTCAATTCAGTATAATATTCCAGAGATCCGGGCGCTAAAAGGAGAGAATCAGGCGCTCAAGATACTGCGAAGCGGCAGTCCCCTGTACTGCGCCCGGCTGGAGTTGAAATACGGACGAATCAGGCAGGGAATCACCCAGCCGCAGCTCGATAACTTCACCACGAAGTGCGCCGCCGATACAATTAAGCGGCATAAGCCGAACCTGCTGCTGATGCATCTAATCGACCTGGATGACACCAAGCATATGTACGGCACGGATAGCGGGGAAGTGGACGATGTCATCCTGCGGATGGACAACCGGCTGGGTGAGATCATGCAGGCGGTAGAGGATGCCGGAATCTGGGAGGAGACGGTGATTATGGTACTGGGTGACCATGGTCAGTTCAACGTGCGCTACAAGGTGCATTTGAACAACCTTTTGCAGGCTAAGGGGCTGATCTTTGACAAGGACGGTGAGATGCACTGGCGGGCCTACTTCCAGAGCGGCGGCGGTTCAGCTTATCTGCATGTGCAGCCCGGAGATGAGGAAGCGCAGCGGCTGGCCTTGGCGGTGGTGGATGAATATAGGCGTGAAGGAGCATCAGGAATCGAGAGTGTATATACGGAAGAGACGCTGAAGCAGCTCCACGCCAGCCCGGTGGCAAAAGTCATGCTTGAAGCACAGCGGGGCTACAGCTTCGATGAGACGCTGGCGGACACGCTGATCACCGATCTGCAGGCTGAAGGCATACGCTATGCTACGCATGGCTACTCGCCGGATGCAAGCGGGTACCGCTGCAATCTCGTCATCGCAGGGGCCGCGATCAAGCAGAGCTACCCCATCGGTGACCTGGAGATGGTCGATATCGCCCCGACGATGGGACGGATTCTGGGGATGGAGTTCGGGCCGGGGGACGGGCGGGTGTTGGAGGAGATTTTTGAGGCATAGCTAGGGGAATAGTAGTGGTAGTAGGAATGCTAATAGAGCAACTTCCATCGGTCTGATCAGGATGTCCGCGCACGCGGCCGCCGGGTTGGGCTTTTTTTTGTTGATTGCAGAGGCCAATATGATGATAGCTAGCTTATGCGGAGGTGTGGAGCGGGAGACTGTAATTTAAATTTAAATTACCGTTGACAATTTGCCTATGATCAAATATATTATCCATAAGAATAAAAGTTTCCTGAAGGAAACATATATGCAGATGAGAAACAATAGACATATTAATAGGCTTTATAGTTTGAACTAAAAAATTTAAGTTTAGGGAAAAGTGGCGAACAGCCAATTCCAAAACCTAAAAAATCATTAGTTCAATTTAGCCAGATAGGCTAAATAAGAGACGGGGTGCTGACATGATTCAGATTAAAGGTTTAAATGTTGATTATTTCGGCCATTCGGCGCTGGAAGGAGTGACGCTCGATATCCCCTTCGGGCATTCGGTAGGCATTATCGGGCCTAATGGCGCCGGTAAATCCACGTTCATTAAGGCGCTGCTGGACGTAATCAAGAAGAGAAGCGGAACGGTGAAGGCAGAGGGGAAGGACATCGCCCTGTACAGACGGAATATCGCCTACGTGCCGCAGAAGAACGATATTGACCTGACTTTTCCCATTACAGTGAAGGATACGGTGCTGACCGGAACTTATCCGAACTTGAAGCTGTTCCGGCGTCCGGGCAAGAAGGAGCGGAATATTGCGGAGCGCAGCATGGCGATGGTGGAGATCGGTGACCTTGCGGATAAGCAGATCAGCAATTTGTCCGGCGGGCAGCTGCAGCGGGTGTTTATCGCCCGGGCGCTGGCTCAGGAGGCCAGTGTGTTTTTCCTGGATGAGCCGTTTGTGGGCATTGATATGGTCAGCGAGCGCATCATTGTGAACCTGTTCAAGCAGCTCCGCGAGGAAGGCAAGACCATCCTGGTGGTGCATCATGATCTGCATGAGGTCGAAGAATATTTTGACAAAATCATTCTGCTCAACAAGCAGCTAATCGCCTTCGGAGATGTACAGGATACCTTCACCACGGAGAATATCCGCAGAGCCTACGGTACCTCCTTGGGCAATGTAATGATCCAGGGGGCAGGAGGTGCCGCTCATGCTTGAGTCCTTATCCAGCCTGCTGAATATTCCAGTGTACGCCATTAACGCCGGGCTATCTGCGATTATCCTCGGGATTGTCTCGGGGGCGCTGGGCAGCTTCATCGTTCTGCGCAAAATGTCGCTGATGGGCGATGCCTTATCTCACGCTGTGCTTCCAGGCGTCGCCCTGTCTTATATTCTGGGCATTAACATCCTGCTGGGCGCTTCGTTATTTGGCCTGTTAGCCGCTATTCTCATTCAATTCATCACCAGCCGCAGCAATATTAAGAGCGATACCTCCATCGGCATCATTCTCAGCTCCTTCTTTGCACTCGGCATTGTTCTGATTACATTCGCCCGCAGCGGGCTGGATCTCACCCATATTCTGTTCGGCAACATTCTGGCCGTTCCGCAATCCGAGCTGCTGCAATCCTTCATCATCATGCTGGCGGTGCTTGCCATTATTACACTGCTGTACAAAGAACTGCTGATCAGCTCATTCGATCCGGTGGTAGCGAAGGCATACGGGCTGAAGACCGGCTTCTATCATTATCTGCTGATGATGCTGCTCTCCGTAGTGACCGTCTCCTCCTTGTCCCAGGTTGGGATTGTGCTGGTCATCGCCATGCTGGTCATCCCGGCAGCCACCTCGTATCTGTGGTCTAATTCCTTACTGCATATGATCGTTTTAGCCTCTGCAGTAGGGGCAGCCTCGGGGATCATCGGCGTATACGTGAGCTTCCGCTACAATCTGCCGACAAGTGCAACAATCGTGCTGGTTGGCGTCACCCTGTTCAGCATTTCATTCATCATATCGCCCAAAAATAATTTTCTGCGGAAAGGATTGAAGCAAGCATGAGACTGTTCAAAATACTATCGGCATCCGTACTCCTTCTACTACTAGCAGCCTGCTCCAACACCAGTAAGGGGGGAGCGGATGACGGTAAGCTGGAGATCGTGGCCACGTATTCGATTATTGCCGACATGACCCGGAATATCACCGGAGATAAAGCGGAGGTCTATAGCATGGTGCCTATCGGCACAGACCCGCATATGTATGATCCGCTGCCCGCAGATACAGGCAAGGTGTCGAGTGCGGACCTTATTTTCTATAACGGCTTGAATCTGGAGACCGGGAAGGGCTGGTTCCAGGATCTGCTCAAGGTGACGAAGAAGGAAGCGGCCGCGTTTGCCGTCTCTGAAGAGGTTGCTCCGATGTACCTAACGGAGAAGGGGAAGGAATCTCAGGTTGACCCTCATGCCTGGCTGGATATACAGAACGCGGTCAAGTATGTGGATGTCATTACCGCGCGTGTGATCGAACGGGACCCGGACAACAAGCAGTATTATCTGGATAACCAGACCGCGTATGTGAAGGAGCTGACCGAGCTGGATCAGTATGCCAAGGAAGCCGTGAGCAAGGTCCCGCAGGAGAAGCGCGTCCTGGTGACCAGTGAAGGAGCCTTCAAATACTTTTCCAAGGCCTATGGCTTCGAATCCGCCTTCATCTGGGAGATCAACACGGACAGCCAGGGAACACCGGAGCAGATGAACCGGATTATCGGCATTATCAAGGAGAAGCAGATTCCGGCGTTATTCCTGGAGACGAGCGTCAACCCCAAGACAATGGAGACCATATCCCGCGAGACCGGGGTGCCGGTGCACTCCAAGATTTTCACGGATTCTCTGGCTAAGGAAGGCGAAGACGGCGACACCTATCTGAAGATGATCAAGTGGAATATCGATCAGGTGATTGAGGGCTTGTCGAAGGAATAAGCGGATGCCTGTGTACGAAAAAGAGCCCGCAACAACCAATAACCCGCAAGGCCGGATAAGCACTGCTATCCTTGCCTGCGGGTTATTCGTTATCCTTAGGGGTTATTTTGTGTGGTGACAATCCCGAGCACAAAGCCGTCATAGCCCTTGCTGCCGACCGTCTGTATTGCAGTAGCATCTATACGCGGCTCTGCGGCGAGCAGCTCCATGAACTGCCGGATACCTTGAACCCGGTCATCCTTACTGCCCGGGTCAATAACCTCGCCGTCACGCACTACGTTATCAGCCACAATGACCGCGCCCGGCCGGGCCAGCTTCAGCGCCCACTTCAGGTAATGCGGATTATTAGGCTTGTCGGCATCAATGAAGATGAAGTCAAACGGCTCATCGCCCCGGGCTTCCAGCAGCGCCAGCGAATCCAGCGCCGGGCCTTCAATTACCTCTGTCTTGTCTGCCAGCCCCGCCATTCTCAGGTTATCCTCAGCTACCACAACATGCTTGTGCTCGAATTCCAGCGAGACCAGCCTGCCCGTCTCCGGCAATGCCCGCGCCAGCCAGATGGTGCTATAACCGCCCAGGGTGCCGATCTCCAGAATGTTGGACGCTCCCTTCATTTTGGCGAGCAGATACAGCAGCTTCCCCTGATTCGGAGCGACATCAATCGCCGGTAAGCCGGCCCCGGCATTCGCATCCAGCACAGCGTCCAGGACCGGATCTGCAGCCAGCAACCTGTCACTGAAATAGGTATCGACCTTACTCCATTTACTTTGTTCTTCCATGTGAATCCCTCCGTTAGTTGTGTTTTGTATTAGTGGATTAGAACTGCTTTAAATATAAGGGTTTATCATTCATAATACTAATATATGTTAATGTCATAATCATAAATATAGGTTATGAATACAACCCATGAATAGGAGCGTGTTTATGAACATTCATGCACTGAGGCTTTTTTATTATGTGGCTGAGACGGGAAGCGTCACGAAGGCGGCTGCCCGGCTGAGGATCAGCCAGCCGGCGGTGACCAGCCAGATCAAGAGGCTGGAGAAGGATCTGGGACTGCCGCTATTCAATCCCAGCGGCCGGGGAATCTCGCTGACTCCCTTCGGGACAGAGCTGGCGAAGCAGGCCGGTAATCTCTTCACCTATGAAGAACGGATTGAGGAGTTCGTAGAGGATTACCGCCAGGGACGGAAGGGGAAGCTGCGCATTGCCGCCACCTATCTTCCGGCGAATTTCCTGGTCCCGGGCTGGGCCGCCCGGTTCAAGGCGGGGCAGCCCGAGATGGAGATTGAGATAACCACGACCAATTCCACGCAGGCCTTTGAACAATTGCAGCGTCATGAAGCGGATGTCGCCTTTTACGGTGGCGGAGCCAAGGAGAAGCCTGAGGATGTAGACTGGCTGGAGCTGTTTGAGGATGAGCTGTGGTTCGTAGTGGCCCCTTCCCATCCTTTTGCCAATGGTACGGTATCGCTGCCGGAGATGATGCAGGAGCCGTTCGTAATGCGTGAGGAAGGCAGCTCCACCCGGGAGCGTCTGGTCTCGCTCTGTACAACCTATGGTCTGAAGCCGCCGCGTGTGACCCTGCAATTCAGCGGGCTGGGCGAAGTCATTCGTTCGGTCATGGCAGGGTATGGCGCCAACTTCATCTCCTCACTGGCTGTGCGGGACTATGTGGAGTGGAAGCAGTTATGCCGGGTACAGGTGGAGGGCATTCAGCTTAGCAACCATATTGCTGTCTGTACACGCAAGAACGAGACCCTGTCAGCCGGGCTACAGCGGTTTATTGACATCTGCCGGCAATGATGAACAATAAGAATATATTCCTTTTCAATTAAAATATATTGATAAACGATAAATATTATGCTAAATTATACTCACTCTAACAAGTGAGGTGTTTGTGTGATGAACCGTAAGCCAGGCTCAACCACGTTTCTGAAGGCGGTACTTATTGTGTTCGCGCTGGCTGCGCTGGCCTTGTGTATCTTCGCGGTCCCGGCGATCGCTGGCTTCGCGGCGGAGCTGTATCCAGACCATTCGTATATCCAGGTGCTGGTGATGATAGATCTGTACGGGGCGGCTCTGCCGTTCTTCATAGCACTGTCCCAGGCCTACAGGCTGTTAGGCTTCATTGACCGTAATGAGGCGTTCGCGGAGGGCTCGGTGCGGGTGCTGAAGCATATCAAGCATGCGGCTGTGTCCATTAGCGGAATGTTCACCTTAGGACTGCCGCTGTTCTATCTGCTGGCGGAGAGGGATGATGCCCCGGGCATTATTGTGATCGGGCTGATCCTTATTTTCGCATCCATGGTGATTGCAGTATTCGCGGCGGTGCTCCAGAAGCTCCTGAATGAAGCGATTGAATTGAAATCTGAGAACGATCTGACAGTCTGAGGTGGCTACCATGGCGATTATCGTTAATATTGATGTGATGCTGGCTAAGCGGAAAATGAGTGTAACAGAGCTTACGGAGCGGGTGGGAATTACGATGGCGAACCTGTCCATTCTGAAGAACGGCAAGGCCAAGGCGATCCGCTTCTCAACGCTTGAGGCAATATGTAAGGCACTGGACTGCCAGCCGGGAGATATTCTGGAATATACACCGGATGCTGCAGAATAATGGGCACAGGGAGCGGGGAGGGGACGGTATTGAGAGCCATGACACGGCTGCTGCACTTCGGGTATCATCAGGCGATGAGCTGTATCTTTCCTGTAGCGATCTTCGGAACGTTAATCCTGACCCGGACAGCAGAGCTGCCGTTCATCCACCGCTATGATCTGATTCTGCTGATCCTGCTTACTGTGCAGTACCTGATGTACCGGAGCGGGCTGGAGACGCTGGATGAGATCAAGGTGATCTGTGTGTTTCATGGGATTGGACTGGTGCTGGAGATGTATAAAATAAGAATGGGCTCCTGGGCCTACCCGGAACCCGGTTATGCGAAGCTGCTCGGTGTGCCGCTGTACAGCGGATTCATGTATGCCAGTGTGGCAAGCTACATGTGCCAGATCTGGCGCAGGCTGAAGATGGAGTTGACCGGCTGGCCGGGTCTTGCCGCTGCGGGACTGCTGGGCGGAGCGATCTACCTGAACTTCTTCACCCACCACTATATTCCGGATTTCCGCTGGTGGCTGACAGCCCTGGTAGTAGTGGTATTCTGGAGAACCTGGATCATCTACCGGGTGCAGGGCAAGACGTACCGGATGCCGCTTGTGCTGGCTTTTGCCATTGTAGGCTTCTTCATCTGGCTGGCCGAGAATATTGCGACCTTCCTGGGGGCGTGGCAATACCCGGACCAGCACGGGAGCTGGCAGCTGGTCGGCTTCGGCAAGATCAGCTCATGGTTCCTGCTGGTAATTATCAGCGTGATTATTGTCGCCCAGCTTAAGCATGTGAAGGCCGGGCGGAGCGGCGGGGGACACAGTTAAGGCCATCATGGCCTGCCGGACCGGGTCCAATAAGCCAGGCCGTCCAGCGGATTACGGAAGGACGGTCCGGTTCCGCCGGAGACGGACGGGATTAGCGAACATTGTTCCCCGTTGGAATCAAGGGAGAATAGCTGTTCAATATGATAGACACCGGGAGACGGTGCTGACTCATAGAGTCTCAAGGCGACTCCAGCAGCCGTTGCCGCTGTGATGGATGCTTCATGTACGCCTGTAATTCCGTATTCTCTGGTGGCGGGCCTGTCATCCTTCGTGCCGCAGGCATCGACTTTGACCGCGTAGCGCTCGGAGCCGAAACGGAAGCGGGTGAACGCCTGGACCGCGAGGTTGCGGAGTGTCCGGTTACGCAGCAGACGGGAGAGTCCGGTGCGGCGCAGCAGCGCTGCGGCTGTGGTCATGCTCCGAGAATCGAAGCAGAGCCGGGTCGAGACGGAAGGTACGGCAAGGGTCTGAGGCAGAGTCATCTGATCCGAAAAAGGAAAACGGTAGGCTCTATGCGTCCGCAGAGCAAAGCCGAAATCCGCCGCCTTAGCCTCCGTGAAGCTTGAGGCGGTGCGCGGTCTGCCGTGCTCGGTAATCTCGAAGTCGGCTCCAAGGTTGTCCACCGTCCACTCCATAGCCGCCTGTCCATGGCTGTCACCCAGTCCCAGCATGATCGAGATGTCGATCTGCTCTGTATGGTCCAGCTCCTGGACGGCCCTTGCCGCAAGCAGGTTGGTTAACCCCGGCGCGAGCCCGACACTTAGCACTGCTGCCGCCTTGAGCTTATGCTTCACAGGGTCCAGCCTTTGCAGCATAGTCAGGAAGTCTCCGCTTGCCGAGACATCTACATAATGAGTGCCGCTCTGGAGGCAGGCTTCGGCCAGCCGGGTGTCCTGCTGATCCAGACACATGACGACCAGCTTGACCTTCTCCAGCAGCTCAGGGGGAAGCGGCTTCTCTGCCGACAGGCGCAGCGGCTTCACGTATCCGCCGGTACTGCGGGAGAATTCCTCGGCCCGGTTCAGGTTTCTTCCTGCCGCGTAGACCTTGCCGGGGTGCTGTGCCCCGAGTAGCCGGCATATCTGTGACCCGACATGCCCGTAACCGCCGATCACTACAATATCTGTTTTCATGAGTATTCCCGTCCTTCGTGGTGGATTGCAGAATCTGCGGTATAATTAACGTTACGTATCATTATCCTGCTAAGGCGGGCGGCAGACTATCCCACATTTGTGGGATTTCGGGGAGGGAAGGGCAGAAGATGAACAAGGGAGTACATAGTCTATTACAGCTTGACCCTGCCCGGGGCGGGCCGGTGCTGGATTCCCAGCAGTACCGCGAAGCGGTGATTGCCAGGCTCCGCCTGCTGGTTCCGTTCGCTGCGGCCTGTTGTACGACAGTAGACCCGCACACGCTTTTAACCACAGGGGCGGTCACGGAGCAGGGACTGGAGGAGGTTCATCCGCTATTGTTCGAGTATGAATATCTGCATGAGGATTATATGAAGTATGAGCAGTTAGCGGTGTCGGATATTCCGGCAGTCTGCTTAAGCGGAGTGACCGGGGGAAGTCTGGAGAAAAGCGCGCGTTACCGCAAGGTGCTGCAGCCCGCCGGATTCGGGGATGAGCTGCGTGTAGCGCTGCGCACCGGCGGGGTCTGCTGGGGGTTCCTGACCTTATTCCGTCCGCTGGGCCAGCCGGCGTTTCAGGAGCAGGAATGCGCCTTGCTGGCTTCGGTAGCTCCGCTGATCGCTGAACGTCTGCGGGCGTATGCCTCTGTCCTGCCGGTATCCGGAGCGGACCGGGCCGTGCCGGAGGATAACGGTATTCTGGTGCTGAGTGAGCAGCTGGTCCCGGTCAGTGCGAATGCAGCAGCCCGTTACTGGCTGAAGCAGATCTGGAACCTGGAGCTGCTGGAAGAAGGGCAGCTTCCCGGTCCGGTGCGTGCCGTCTGCCTGCGGGTGCTCGGCGCGAAGAAGCCCGCCGGAACCGGGACTTCTCAGGCAAGAATAAGTCTCCCAACCGGAGACGGGGCGTATCTGACAGTTACCGCAAGTTTGCTTGGCGGCCCGCAGAGACAGCTCGCCGTATCCTTGGTGAGTGCCCGCTCCGGGGATGTCTTCCGGCTGCTGGCCGAAGCCTTCGCCCTTACTGCGCGGGAGAAGGAGCTGGCAGAGCTGCTGGCGCTGGGGTTATCGACCAAGGAGCTGGCGGAATCGCTGCATATCTCCGCCTACACCGTGCAGGATCATTTGAAGTCCATCTTCGCCAAGACAGGCGTGTCCAGCCGCAGAGAGCTGATCAGCCGGCTGTTTTCACGATAGAGGAGGTGGGGGGGGCCGGGTCCAAAAGAGAAGTAGCAGTGATGTCTTTCAGCCTTAACATTTCGCTGCTCTCTAGTCATATCTGTTTCGCCTTCTCGCGCTCAAGACTGTGTTATTTTGCTACATGTCACAAGGGGCTGTCCCAAAAGCCATGAAATGGCTGCTTGGGACAGCTCCATTAAATCGGCCGGAAGCGGGCCGGATGGGAAAATGAAAGGGATAAATCCCATTAAATCGGCCGGAAGTGGGCCGGATGGGAAAATGAAAGGGATAAATCCCATTAAATCGGCCGGAAGCGGGCCGGATGGGAAAATGAAAGGGATAAATCCCATTAAATCGGCCGGAAGCGGGCCGGATGGGGAAATGAAAGGGATAAATCCCATTAAATCGGCCGGAAGTGGGCCGGATGGAGAACTGAAAGGGGCTGTCTCAAAAGTGATTTTCTATGAGCGACGACAGCCACTTGCAGAAATCCCCGGAAGCCTCGATTGTTCTTCAGTTGTCCAAGCAATTTCCGGTTCTGTCATTCAGCGTACAGCGAATGGGTCGTCTTTTAAGGCAACACATCCTTACGCAACTGGCGAACGTCCTCTGAGCGATTTTTTTGTTTCTTTTTTAGCATGGATGAGTCGTTTCCCACTTAAACAGCGGTGCGGACGGAACGATTGTGTAAAAGCGGAAGCGGTCGCCTTTGTGTCCGGATTTTCACCGCTAAGGGGAATGAAAAAAATCTGGACACAACAGCGATTGGAACAACGGTCCGTTTGCGGAGCGTCCACCTAAGTGCTCACGTTGGTCCCACTCCGCAATAAAGAGCTGTCCCAAGCAGCCATTTCATGACTTTTGAGACAGCCCCCTTTAACTTAGGATGAATTGCAGCCGGTATTATTCTGCCGGGTTAATTACGAGCGCAGTGTCTTCAGCGCGCCGCTCCAGGCCAAGACCTGATCCAGCATCGCGTTGACGTTGGCAGCATGCAGGTCAGCCGGCTTGAACACCGAGCCGTTCTCGAAGTCGGTGAACAGCGAGAGCAGCGGGTGGACGCGAACATCGGCAACGGACAACTCGCCGAGAATACCGCGCAGATGCTCAGCGGCGCGGGCGCCACCGGCGGAGCCGTAGCTGACAATTCCGGCAGCCTTGTTGTTCCATTCTTCGCGGGCAGAATCCAGTGCGTTCTTCAGTGCCCCGGAGAGACTGTGGTTATATTCTTGGACGATGAATACGAATCCGTCCAGCGTAGCCAGCTTGGCGGCCCAGGCCTGGGCTTCGGCGTAGCTGTCGCTCTCCCCGAGCAGCGGCAGCTTGAAGTCGGCAATATCTACGATTTCGTAATTGGCATCGCCACGGGCGTCAGCAATTCCCTTCACCCATTCGCCTACCTGCGGGCTGACGCGGCCCTGGCGTGTGCTTCCGAGAATAATTCCGATGTTAAGTGTTGTCATTGTAATTCCTCCTCGAATTTTGTTTTCCGTAATTTGTTTTGTTTGATATGTTTTTATTATAGATGATAACTTTAATAAAGCAAGTGAAATTTTGAAACCTAGTTAAATTTTTAGCTAAAAATTAAAGCGGCCCAATCGCAGACCCGAATCTGGGAAGGCAATGGACCGCAATTGGTGTTATGTCTCTAGTTGCAGCTAATGGCGGGCTTCGGCCGATTTCACTTTTCCGGCCAGCCGTTTAACCACATAAGGTATGGTGATGGAAGTCAGGATAACAGTAAAAGCAATCTGTGCTATAGCTGTATCTGCATAAGGAGCATAAGCCGGGTTGAATCCGGCAGCCATCCCGGGCACGACCATCGATAGACCAGCGACTGAACAGGTAGCCGCCGCTGCATACCCCGGGCGTTTTAACAAGTGACGGTCAATCATAACCAGCGGCAGCAGACAAAGCAGGAAAAAGAGTAAGGTTAGCAACAGACCGGATAAGCTCGACCGGAAGGCCAGGCTCAGGTTGATGCTAGACCCGAAGCTGATGCCGAGGAATGGCAATAGGATCACTGTTCCCGGAGCAAACATCTTCTGAAGGTTAGCATCAAGATTGCCAAGTAGTATACCTACGGCAAAAGGGAGCAGCGTGGCCGCCACGCTAAGATAATCAATTCCTGCCCCGCTGGCCGAATTCAGGATCATGACCGGAATGACCGGAACAGCGATCAGGTTCAGAATTCCAAAGGCAGCCTGATCCATCTCATCTCCATAAGAATGCATCAGTGCCAGATATAGCCCCGGATTGCAGCTTGTCATCACGGCGATGAAGGCAATGGCAGAGATGCCGCCGAAGCCCTCTGCGCCGAACCCCTGCACAAAGGCCCAGCCGATCAGCCAGGCGATCAGGATTCTTGCCAGAACATGCACCCCGGCGCGCTTCAGTGTAGCAGGGAGCAGGCGGAGGTCCAACTGCGTCCCGGATACAAACAGGATCAAGCCGATAAGCACCATCGTTCCTCTGGAGGTAAACAGAGCGGTTGTAGGATCACCAATGCCGAACAGCTGCGGAAACACCGTGTTGACGGCGGCTGCCAGAAGCATGGGGACGATGAGCAGACCGCCGGGTATTTTTTGGACAGACCGTAGTATATTCATACTGCCTACAGCTCGGCCCCGTTCGTCCGGATAACATTCTGATACCAATAGAAGGAATCCTTGCGGGTTCTCTTCATCGTCCCGTTGCCGTAGTCATCCTGATCCACATAGATGAACCCGTAACGTTTGCTCATTTCCGAGGTAGAAGAGCTGATCATGTCAATCGGCCCCCACATGGTATAGCCTATCATTTCGACACCATCCTGAATGGCCAGCCCCATCTGTTCGATATGTTTTCTCAAGAATTCTATGCGGTAAGGATCGTTCACAGTACCGTCTTCATTCAACTTGTCGTAGAAGCCTGAGCTGTTCTCCAGAATAAACACAGGCTTATTGTAGCGGTCATACACCAGGTTCAACGTATACCGCAGCCCAACAGGGTCGATCTGCCAGCCCCACTCATTTTCCGGCAAATGCGGGTTTTTATAGACACTGTGTACGTTGCCTGCCGTCAGTTCGAGCTGCTCTGTGTCACTGCTGGAGATCATGGAGTTGTAGTAGGACATACCAACGTAATCCGCCGTATGTGCACGGATGCTATCCAGATCGCCATCCTCGATGTGCAGCGTGATATTTTTGTCTTTGAAATAAGTCTTGGCGTAATAAGGATATTCGCCCAGGTTCAAGACATCGAGGAAGAACTGGTTTTTCATCTGGTCATCCTTCTGCATCTGGAGGGCATCCTCCGGTTTGCAGGTGTACGGATAGGTAGTGAAGTAAGCTACCATGCTGCCGATTTGGTTACCCGGATCAATCTTATGCGCCAGTCTGGTTGCTCTGGAGGCTGCCACGAACTGATGGTGCAAGCCCTGGAACAGCATTTCCTCATAATTCGGTTTATCGTATTCGATAATTCCGAGCGTTTTTGCTCCGGCTTTGACACTCATATTGATCTCATTGAACGTCACCCAATACTTTACTTTGCCCTTGTAACGCTTGAATAACACCTCGCAGTATTTGACATATAAGTCCACCAGCCTGCGGTTATACCAGCCGCCGAATTTGTCAATCAGCACGATTGGCGTATCGAAATGACTAATGGTGATCAGCGGCTCCATGCCGTGCTTCAGACACTCCTCAATCACCTGATCATAGAATTGCAGCGCCTTCTCATTAGGGGCCGCATCATCCCCTCCAGGGAACACGCGCGCCCATGCGATAGAATAACGGAATACCTTGAAGCCCATTTCGGCGAACAGAGCGATATCTTCACGGAAGGTGTGGTAAAAGTCGATGCCGCGCCGTTTTGGATATTTCACAGTATCCGGGTCGTTTTTGGCTTCCTCGATCATTTCGCGGTTAATTCTCAACTGCTTGGTTACTTTACGATCATTATTCTTATTGAATTGCATCACATCAGGAATGGTCAGACTCTTCCCGTCTACATTATATGCACCTTCCGCCTGACAGGCGGAGAGAGCGCCTCCCCACAGGAAGCCTTCCGGAAATAGAGACTGTGTCATGATATTGTTCCTCCTTGATTGGTATGAGTTATGGAATCAGTTTGAGCAGTGCTCCGCTTTCTTGGATGGGACCGCTATCAGAGGCCGTCAGTACATCGGCGAACTGCTGCATATTGGTCACGACAATAGAGGTAATGGTAGGATACCCATCGGCAATAATTCCTGCGGGATCGAATTCCACCAGCAGATCACCAGCTTGTATGGCTTGTCCTTGCTCTACATAGGATTTGAAATGTTTGCCTTTCAGGCTCACCGTATTTACGCCGATATGAATCAGTATTTCTACGCCGTTAGCAGCTTTAAGCCCGATGGCGTGCTTGGTTCTGTACAATGCCTCAACCACTCCGTCAAAAGGGGCATACACTCTGCCTTCACTCGGCACAATAGCAATGCCTTTGCCCATCAGCTCCTGAGAAAAGGCTTGGTCCTCAACCTCGGCTAACGGCTTAATTTCACCTGTCATCGGACTGACGATCAGCATACCAGCGGTATCCGCAGCGCGGGATACCGAAGGGGTGGCATCCTGAGCGGCTGCCGGCGAAGCGGCGTTCTTCTTAGCCTTCGTAGTGGCTTGCCCGCCCGCATCTTCCTTGATGCCTGCGAGCAAGGTGAATACAAATCCCAGAACGACTGCTGCGATGGACCCGATCACAATATAGACGTATCGGTCTGCTGTATACGTTCCCAGGGCCAAGACTCCCGGAAGGGCGATAGCATTTGCACTCGCATGAACAATACTGTAGAAACCGCCTACGATTCCGGCTGCCGCACACCCGGCAAAGAACGGCCGTTTGTAACGAAGATTCACACCGTAAATCGCCGGCTCGGTAATGCCGAACAGGGCGGTGAAGCCGCTGGACCCGGCTGCGGATTTCATCGTATTGCTCTTGGTGAGGACGAAGACACCGAAGGCGGCTCCCGCCTGGGCAAGGTTAGCTGCAAGAGAGGCCGGCAGCAGCATGGTTGAGCCTATGCTGGCAATCTGTTGAATCTGGATCGGCATAATGGCGTAATGCATGCCAAACATAACCATAATGGGCTTGAAGAACCCAAGAATCGTACCTGCCAATACGCCAACGGTTGCATACAGGTAGTTGATGCCGTCGGTCAGCCAAGTACCGATATAAGAGCCGACCGGTCCAAGTACGATCAGTTCCAGCGGGATCATGATGAACAATACAATCATTGGAGTTAAGAGCACCCGCAGAAACTTGGGAATGAATTTGTCCACTACAGGGTAGAGGTAGCTCATGACCCACACGCCCAGAATGATTGGAATCACCGACGAGGAATATTTCATCAGCAGGATCGGCATGCCGAGGAAATCGATTGTTTTCACGCCGGTTTCGGCAATTTTGGCTGCGCCATCCAGAATCACGGGATGCATTAATCCGGCAGCAAGCGCAACGGCCAGATACGGATTGGTTTTAAATTTCTGGGCAGCACTTACAGCGATGAAGAAGGGCAGGAAGTAGAAAATCAGATCGCCAATCATATTGACGATGGACAGGAACCCGGAGCCTTCCATCCATCCTAGCGCTGCCAATACTGTAGCCACGCACTTGATCATACCGCAGCCGATCAAGGCCGGGAGCACTGGAGTGAAGATGCCTGCAATCGTCTCAAGGACCACATTTACCGGATTTTGTTTCTTTTTGGGAGCTGCATCTCCGTCTTCGCTCTGGAGGTTCCCCGAGGTGAGATTGCGCAGCTCAGCATACACAGCATCTACCTTGTTCCCGACCACCACTTGAACCTGCCCGCCTGCATTCTGCGCCTTCAGTACGCCTTCGAGTCGGTCCAGCACCTTCAGATCGGCCTTTCTGTCTTCTTTAAGCACGAATCTCAGCCGTGTTGCACAGTGGGTGAGCGATGAGATATTACGTTCGCCGCCTACAAGCTCCAGTACGTTTTGGGCCAATTCCTTGTTGTTCATGACCATTCTCCTTACATAAAGTAGTCTGGGAATAAAAAAATGACCAAGCCAGGGAATCGTCATTCCCGTGTGCTTGGTCATGCCTGATCGAATCAGTAACAGTCCAATTCATAGTATGCAATTATCGGGCAGGGCCGGCTAGTCGTTGGAGATTAACCTTTGAATGTGAAGAATCAGATACAGCTTCTCATCATTGGTGCAGCTCCAGCCGTAATTGTTCTGCAGGAATGCCGCGATCTTCTCCACACACTCCAGTTCACGCGGGAATTTCTCTGTTACCATCTCAAACAACGCTTCATTCTCTTTCTTCAGCGACTTGCCGCTCATCTGCCGCATGATGAAATAGCGGACATGGGTGGCGAAGCGCATGAAGTGAATGGACTCTTCCTCAAAATCAATTTTCAGCGCGTATTTGATGATGGACAGCATCTCGCCGGTAACGGTGGTAATTTTGGTTGTATCGCTCATTTCTCCAGACCCCACCTGGGCATTCACAAAATGTAAGGCAATCAGGGTCGTTTCGGCTGCCGGGAGACGGACTCCCGCTGTAGCTTCAATTAACCGGACTGCAGCTTCACCTACACGGGTCTCATCCGGGTATAGGGTGCGCACTTCCCATTCCAGCGGATTCTTGATGGAGACACCTTCACGGGTTCGGGCCAGAGCAAAGCTTATATGGTCAGAGAGAGTGAGCAGCAGATTGGTATTGAACGTCTTATGCAGAATGTCGCTGCCCATGGTAATGACTTCTTCCGCCAGATAGATATGCTCAATCGGAATGCTGTTCAACAAGTCGTACATGCGGATGTTTTTGGGAGCGACAAAGATTTTCTCCACCACCATATCGGTTTCAGTCAACTGATAGGGGGTCTTTGGGAAACCAACGCCCTTGCCAACCACAAACACTTCCTCATTGTTGTCATTAATAGCAATAGCTACATTGTTGTTCACTTTTTTGATGACCTTCATACATACTCACCTCCCCGCCAAATAAAAAATGACCGAAAAGGATTACAAAAAAATGTAATCGTTTTCGGTCATGCCTGGTTGCCCAGTAACAGTCCGTGTAAGGAATATAACCTTATTATAATCAGCAGCTTCGAAATGTCAATCATGCATTTTATGGGTATTAGAAATCAATTTATATGTCACTTCGCATAACATTGAATAGCTAATTTTAGGCTCGAATACGAAATATTCAGCGAAATAATTGATTGTCATGATGAAATTAGCTTAAAATACACTCAACAAGTCAGTTATTCTGACATATAATTAAGCAATCTTATGTATCTATAATATATGAAGAGGTGGGGCAGCCATGATAGAGGAAAAGAAACGGCAGACAGAGCTTGAACTCCCGCGTGATTGCACCTTCTCGCCTGAAGACTGGCGTATTCTGGCCCAGTACTGGTATCCGGTGGCTACGGCAGCAGAGGTACAAGATCAGCCGGTGGCCGTGAAGCTGCTGGATATGAAGCTGGTATGCTACCGCAGCGGAGGCAAGGTGGTTATTGCCCGGGATCTGTGTTTTCACCGGGGAGCCCCGCTGAGTAAGGGATGGGTGGAGAACGGGGAGATTGTCTGCCCGTATCACGGGTTCCGCTATAATTGTGAGGGGAAATGTACTGCGGTACCGGCACATCCAAGCGCCAAAATCTCGCCCAAATTGAAATTGATTGTCTATCCGGCCATCGAACGCTACGGTCTGATCTGGACCTGCCTGGCAGATGCGCCGGAGCAGATTCCCGCCTTCCCGGCCTGGGATGATCCCGACTATATTAATATTCTGATTCCGAGCTTCGATATCGCCGGCTCCTCCGGGCGGCAGATGGAAGGCTTCCTTGATGTATCCCATTTCGCTTACGTGCATACGGCAACCTTCGGTGACCGCAATAATACAGAGGTTCCCCAGTACAAGGTGTGGCGTGAAGGAGAGACGGAGCTGGTGGCCGAATACTGGAGCACGGTCAGCAACTATGGCAAAGGGCAGGAGAATCCTGCACCGGAAGGCTTCCAGTGGCTGCGGGAGTTCCGTGTATTCGCACCGTTCGCCGCATCGCTGACGGTCTATTTCCCGGATGAGGGCAGGCTGAAGATTCTGAACTGTGCATCTCCGGTGTCGGCCCGTTATACCCGGCTGTTCTGCCCGATCTCGCGGAATTTTGACAAGAACGCTCCCTTGGAGGATACGGTGAAGTTCAATCTGCAGGTGTTCCAGGAGGATGCGGAGATGGTGGAATCGCAGACGCCGGAGGATCTCCCGCTGGATCTGCAGGCTGAAGCCCATATTCCGGCAGACCGCACCTCCATTGCTTATAGACAACTGCTAAGCAGTCTAGGGCTGGGGCAGAATTATACGTCCTGATTCATCATTTCAATCTTAGGCATTATTAACAGCACACGCCCGGCAGCAGAGAGCAGAAGCTCGGCAGCCGGGCGTGTGCTGTTGTGTTGATTGGGTGGAGGCTGCTGCGAAACGCAAAGCTGGCGGCAGCAGCTAGACCGTATAATTTTCCAGCGACAGGCTCAATCTTCCGTCCACCAGCCCGATTCTGTGCAGGCTGGCATAGGAAGCAGGGAATTTACTGCCCCGGTTATTCCAGTCGATCCCTTTGATGATGTGATAGATGATATTTATGACACCGCCGTGTGTAACAATAATTATGTTATCATCGGGGCCGCTGTCCGCATGCTCTTCGCAGAGCCGGGTGAAGGTCTCTTGAATCCGTGTGAAGAATTCGAGCGGACTCTCTCCGTCAGGGTAACGCTCGTCCATCCGCAGTCCTGAGAAGTATAAGCCGGGGTAACGTTCATTCACGATTTCGTTCGGCATGCCGGCGATCACACCATTGTTCATCTCCCGCCAATCCATATTGCGCTCCAAGGGTAATTCTAGCTCTCTTGCCAGCTCGCCGGCTGTATCCAGCGCCCGCTGCAGATCGCTGCTGACTATACGTTGTATAGGGAATGAAGCCGAATTCTCTCTCAAAAAACAGCCCAGCTTCTCGGCTTGTCTGTAGCCTTGGGTATTTAGTCCCCGCTGGCTCCATCCGCCGCGATATCCTTCGTCGTCCTTGCCGTGTCTTACCAGATAAATCGCCAACTGCTCTTCGGCCTCCTTTAAGTAGGATACCCTGCTAAGTCTATCACTCACTTTCCAGAATGTTCAAGAACAGAAGTTACAATTGCGTGTCTGGCTGCGGAGCAACACAGCTGACAATACCCGGACACAGCTTGCTTGGAGGGTTCAGGATTGCTTATTTTAGGGCACGAAGACAATACGCTGCTGATTGTCTGGCGGATTCTTCCATACTTGTTCAATCTGAGATAACGGATAAATGATAGGGTTCGCTGTAAGCTGACCCTCTGCAATCGCCTCAATCAACGCCGGGAATTCGGCCAGATATCCGGCAGGCGTGACGGACCCCTGGCCGCTGCCGATGATCTGGAAGTTGGCAGAACGGAGTGCAGCGGAAGGAATCGCGGCGTCCGCGCCTGCCATGGAACCGATCTGAATCCAGGTTAACAGCCGGCTGCGGTCGGACCGGCGGGTTAATATCGGGAGCATGGAGAGTGCAGCAGGATCACCCCACAGATAGTCGAGAACGATATCCACTTCAGCTGAGGCTTCGCCGAGGTTCCGGGACACTGCCCCGGGATCCCCGGTAAGCGATATGACTGCATCTGCACCATACTGTGTAAGCGAACGCAGACGTTCCGGGTTCCGCCCGGCAGCGATGATCTGACTGGCTCCCATAAGCTTGGCGATCTGCACAGCCATCTGCCCGGAGTTGCCTGTAGCACCCAGAATGAGAACCTTGAACCCGGGCTTAGCCTGAACCCGGCGGCGGAGAGTCACCCAGGAGGACATAGCCGGATTCATCGCGGCGGCGATGAGCACGGGATCGGCATCTGCGGGCAGCTGGACAGCGCGGCGAAGATCGATGAGGGTCTGGTCTGCGAACGATCCCGGGGCATTATCGGCGGCTACAAAATAGACCAGCTTGCCATCCGGGAGCCGTCCGACGCCATCAATGCCTGGGATTAGCGGCAGTTCATCCGTACTGGTGTAGTGAGAGCCATTGGCTTGTGCCCGGACCCGGAGATGTAGTCCGGCAGCCAGCACATCTACCAGAGCTTCGTGTTCTCCTGAAGGTACCGGAGCTGCAAGCTTTTCGTATTTCGGACCTGAATCGAAGGATCTTACAATAGCAGCGTACATAAATAGGCCTCCATTTACCCGGATAGTTACCAGGTGAGTGATTTTGGTTTGTGAAACAAACTAAAAAGTTTGTAATACAAATAATATAGTTTGTATTACGTACAAAGTCAACGGCTACTGTGTTACAATAGGAGCGAACAGGTCTGAAATATACAAAAGTGCGGAGTGAAATCAATGAGCGGTTACGATAATTCTTTTGATAAGCTGGAGGATCTGTCGATGGTAGACAGCCTTGTGCAGCTATCCTTCCTGGTTCAGAATATCCTTGCCCGGATAGGAACGGAGCATGATCTGTCAATCATTCAGATCCGTCTGCTGGGGATACTGCGCGACCGGGAGCCGGGCATGCTGCAGCTGGCCAAGCATCTGGGCCTCGACAAATCCAGTATTACAGGGCTCGTTGACCGGGCGCAGCGCCGCGGGCTGGTAGAACGTACCGTATCACAGAGTGACCGGCGGGCATTCAATGTGAGGGCTACTCCGGCAGGCTGGAAGATTATTCACGAGGTCGGGGAGCAGATCGAGCGTCAGATTACGGCGGTAACCGATGGTCTTACCGGAGAGGAACGGGCGCAGATGATTGCCCTGGCCAGCAAGATTCTGGTCACTGCACCTGGGGTGAGCCGCTGAACGATAGGGTTCGTGACGATGAAGCATATAGGAGGGATTTCCATGGACCAGGAACTTATGAATGAACTGGCGTCTCAATTCAAGAATTCGCTGAAGGTGCTGAACGCGGTCGGTGCCGAGACCCGGCAAGCCATCCTGATGGCCTTGCTGCAAGGGCCGCAAGATCCGGGCATGCGTGTAGGCGAGATAAGAGGGATCACCCACTTTTCCCGTCCGGCCGTGTCCCATCATCTGAGAATATTGATAGAAGCGGAGATAGTTAGCGTCCGAAAAGAAGGCACCCGCAACTATTACCGGCTTGATTCTGGAAGCAAGCTGATGGTGCTCAAAAGCCTGGTGAACGGGCTGGAGAAGGTTCTGGCACAATGCGAGCGTGAAGCAGGGATTCTCTGATTATGGAGAATCCCTGCTGTGCGGTATAGGCTAATGCTAAGAATGTGTTGGCGTGAAGGCACGTGGTCCAAACGTATGCGGAAAATTTAAGCTACCTTGTTCCAGCAAAGCATGCTATGCTATAATCAATTACCGACAGACAGTCGGTCGGTAATTATTTTTCACAAATAATGCTACGGTTACAGCCAAAGTTACATGTACAGTTACACTCAAAGTTAGTACAATCCCAGCCTCACCACAAGGAGACATGACCATGAGAGTTGTAAAAGAAGCGGAAGCCCGCAGAAATGAGATTCTGGATGCAGCAGAGGAGCTGTTCGGACAGAAGGGCTTCGACGGTACCAGCACGGGCGATATTCTGGGCAAGGTCGGCATTGCGCGCGGGACACTGTATTATCACTTCAAGTCGAAGGAGGATATTATGGACGCGCTGATTGAGCGGACGAATGCCGCTATCCTTCATGCCGCTCAGCAGGTTGCTGAAGACAAGAGCATCCCCGTCATCGACCGGATTCTCCGTGTAGTCATGGCGCTGAACATCAGCAGCGGAGAGGGGAGCAGCACGGAGATCATGGAGCATATCCACAAGCCGCAGAATGCGCTGATGCATCAGAAGGTTCAGAAGGCGGTTATCCGCAGCGTTCCGCCCATTCTGGCCTCCATCATCAGCGAGGGGATCGAGCAGGGGATATTCAATACTCCCTATCCGTACGAATGTATGGAGATGGTTGTCATCTATGCCACCACCATTTTTGATAATGACATGGTTGAAATGACGGAAGAAGAGCGTATGTCACGCATTCTGGCCTTCATCGCCAATGTGGAACGGCTGCTCGGTGCCGGGAACGGAAGTCTGATGAGTGTAATGCAGATGTTCGGCGGCTCCGGTGGAGTGGAAGCGGGCAATGGTGATGAATAGATCCGGAACAGGCTTCGGCAGATTCCTGTTTCTGTGGTCAGGGCAGCTGATTTCGGCTATCGGCGGCGGGCTCACCGCGTTCGGGCTGGGGATTTATACCTTACAGCAGACCGGGCAGGCTTCGGCTATGGCGCTGGTGACATTACTGGCATTCATGCCTTCGCTGCTGCTTAGTCCAGTCGCAGGCGTGCTAGCGGACCGCTATGACCGCAGACTGCTGATGGTGCTGGGGGATACGCTCTCTGCCTTAGGTCTGATTTATATTCTGGTCTGCCTGCTGAATGGAGATGCGCAGCTGTGGCAGATCTGCTTAGGGGTGACCGTCAGCTCGGTATTCTCCTCGTTGCTTGATCCCGCCTATAAAGCTACGATAACCGATTTGCTTACCGAGGAGCAGTATACGAAGGCCAGCGGGTTTGTGCAGATTGCCGGCTCCGCCAAATATCTGATTTCGCCGCTCATTGCCGGGCTGCTGCTTACAGTCTCTGATGTGAAGCTGCTGCTGATTATCGACATCTGTACTTTTTTTCTAACCGTGCCTACTACGCTTGCGGTCCGCAGCGGTCTTCCCTCCAAAAAGACGGAGCAGACACCAGCCTTTATCCGTGAATTTCAAGAAGGCTGGAGAGCAGTCTCCGGGAATCGGGGAGTACTGGTGCTGGTGATTATGACCTCGGTCATGACCTTCTTCATCGGGTTCATCGAGACCTTGTCCATGCCGATGATTCTGGCGTTCTCTAATAGTGCCGTCTTGGGGACGCTTGAGACGGTCATGGCATCGGGAATGCTGGTGTCGAGTGTCATTATAGGGATGCTGCATATACAAAAAAATTTCGTGCGCATGCTGGCAGTGTCGCTTTTTTGCTCAGGAATCAGTATCGCCGTCTTCGGACTGCGTGAGAATATTGTGCTGATTGGCGCTGCCGGATTTATGTTTTTTGCCATGTTGCCCTTTACGAACACAGCCCTGGATTATCTGGTCCGCACCAATATTGACAATTCCGTTCAGGGGAGAGCCTGGTCATTGATCGGACTGCTCTCACAGCTAGGATTCGTGGCGGCTTATATGCTGGCAGGTGTGCTGGCAGACTACGTATTTACTCCCTTGCTGGTGAGCGGCGGAGTTCTGGCGGATAGTGTGGGGCGGATCATCGGCACTGGCAGCGGGCGGGGGATGGGACTTCTCATCATCATTGCCGGGCTGCTGTTAAGCGCTGCTTCGGTCATGATCTATCGGCTCAAATCCATTACAAGTCTTGAGAGCAGGGGGTAACTTATGTTTTACCGAATCATCCGCAGAGATATCCGCACAAGTAAGGGAATTACACTGACGACTATGCTGTTCGTAGCGGCCGCTGCCATGCTCGTCTCTCTGTCAGCCATTCTGGTCGTCAATCTGAGTGGGGCCATCGATCATCTGATGACGCAGGCGAAGACGCCGCATTTCCTGCAGATGCATTCCGGCCAGCTGGATCAAGACCGGCTCAAGGCCTTTGCAGAGCAGAACAATAAGGTTGAAGAACACCAGGTGCTTGATTTTCTCAATGTAGAAGGCGCGAGGATTGTCATGGACGGGCATACGCTTGCGGACAGTGTTCAGGATAACGGCTTCAGCACACAGAGCGGGAAGTTTGATTATCTGCTTGATCTGGACGGGAAAGTGATTGATGTACGGGGCGGCGAGGTGTATGTCCCGATCAGTTATATGAAGGATGGCTCCGTCGAGGCCGGAGGGACGGTTACCGTGGGAGACACAAGTCTCACCGTAGCGGGGTTCCTGCGGGATTCACAGATGAACTCACTGCTTGCTTCGTCGAAGCGGTTCCTCGTCAGCCCGGCGGATTATGCGGAGCTGGCGCAGTACGGAACCACGGAATACCTGATTGAGTTCAGACTGAAGGACCTGTCGATGCTGGGGGCCTTCGAGACAGACTATACCGCAGCAGGACTTGAAGGCAACGGCCCGGTGATTACATATCCCCTGTTCAGAGTGCTTAATGCGATCTCGGACGGACTTATGATTGCGGTGATCCTGCTGGCGAGTGTGCTGGTTGTTATTATTGCTTTTCTATGTATAAGGTTCACCCTCATGGCAACCATCGAGAGCGATTACCGGGAGATCGGTGTCATGAAGGCCATCGGTCTGCGCGTCTCGGATCTCAAAAGAATCTATCTGGCCAAATACGCAGCGATAGCAGCTCTGGGGAGTATCCTCGGCTTGGCATTATCGTTCAGCTTCAGAGGTCTGCTGCTTGAGAATATCAGGCTGTATATGGGCGAAAGTGCGCATCCGGCACTTGCTCTGGCCTGCGGCATCCTTGGAGTGCTGCTCGTATTCCTCATTATTGTTGCCTATGTGAACAGGGTGCTGAAGCGTTTCCGGAAGATTTCAGCTGTCGAAGCCATCCGTTTCGGCACATCCCGGCAGACCCGGGCGGGCTCAGGGCGGTTTACCTTGAGCGCCAACCGGCTGCTGAACACGAATGTTTATTTAGGCGTTAAGGATGTCTTGTCCAGAAAAGCTCTATATGCAACTATGCTTGCAGTACTCGTCATCTCTTCCTTCCTTATGATTGTGCCCCAGAATCTCTATCATACGATCTCCTCTTCAAGCTTCATTACATACATGGGCATCGGTGACAGTGATCTGCGCCTGGATATCCAGCAGACGGACCATATTCCAGAGAAGGCCGCAGATATTGCGCGGGTGATGGAGCAGGATGTGATGATCTTCCGTTTTGCCGTGCTGACCACTCAGGCGCTGAACGTGAAGCTGGACAATGGTGTCGTTGAGCGGATAAAGGTTGAGCTGGGCGACCATTCTATTTTTCCGGTTGCCTATGGTGAAGGACATGGCCCGGTTGCAGCGAATGAGATTGCCCTCTCCGCCGCGAATGCCAAGGAGCTGGGCAAGCAAGCCGGTGATTCCCTGACCCTGCTCGTAGACGGAGAAGCGAAGGAGCTTACGGTGTCCGGGATTTATTCGGATGTGACCAACGGCGGGAAAACAGCCAAGGCCACCTTCACCACGACTTCTGATCAGGCCATGTGGGCCGTGATTTATGCGGAGCTTGCAGATTCCATGCTAATCAGCAGCAAGGTGAGCGAATATGCAGAGCGGTTCAGTTATGCTAAGGTGTCTGATATCGGGGAATATGTGACGCAGACCTTCGGCTCTACCATTAGCTCAGTCGGTAAGGCTGCATGGGCTGCTCTAGCCGTGATGCTGGTCCTGAATGTACTGATTACACTCTTGTTCATGCGGATGCTGGTAGCCAAGGACCGTTACTCTATTGCCGTCATGAAATCGATGGGCTTCCGGAATTCCGATCTGACTGTACAGTATTATGCGCGTTCTATATTTGTACTGGTGACCGGGATGATTCTGGGCATCCTGCTGGCGAACACTCTGGGGCAGATTCTTGCCGGGGCTGTGATCTCCTCCTTCGGGGCTTCGTCGTTCAAGTTCGTGGTCAATCCACTCTCGGCGTATCTGCTGTGTCCGCTAATCATGACCGGTTCTGTACTCATCGGGGCGGTTATCGGCACATCGGGCATCGGTCGAATTCAAATATCCGGCAATATTAAGGAGTAGATCAAGAAGATGAAGAAGATCATTTCGGGAGAAAATATAACCAAACAATATGGCACTGGCGGGGAGCAGCGCAAAGTGCTGGACGGGGTATCCGTCGATATTCACGAAGGTGAATTCGTCTCGGTAATGGGACCCTCAGGCTCAGGGAAGTCCACGCTGATGTTTGCACTGAGCGGAATGGACCGGATCGACTGGGGGCTGGTTACTTTTGAGGGCAGGGATCTGGGGATACTTGAAGAGGATGAGCTTGCGGATCTCCGCAGAACGGAAATGGGCTTCGTGTTCCAGCAGCCGACACTGATGAAGAATCTGAACATCCTGGACAATATTATTCTGCCGTCGATGCGTGACAACAGGCGGAAGGTTGCAGCGATTATGGATAAGGCGCAGCAGCTTATGGAAAAGGTGGGGATCGCGGAGCTGGCGAAGCGTGATATTACAGAGGCTTCGGGTGGACAGCTGCAACGGGCGGGTATCTGCCGCGCGCTGATGGGCAGCCCGCGGATTATTTTCGGGGATGAGCCAACCGGCGCGCTGAATCTGAAGGCTGCCGAGGAGATCATGGACCTGCTGTCCGGAATCAATGAAGAAGGGACGGCAATCATGCTGGTCACCCATGATGCTACTGTGGCGGCCAGGACGCAGCGGATTATGTTCATGTGCGACGGCCGGATTGTCGATGAGATACGCCTGCCGAAATACAACGGAGGGACGCTGGAGCCCCGCATGAACTTAATCACGGCAAAAATGCGGGAGATTGGGATTTAATGGTAAAGTTTTTGAATTCACGTCCTCTGAAGCTGCAAAATTACTGATAGAAAAATCACTAAGTATCTAATGGCTTAGTGATTTTTCTATATAATAAAATGTAATTATGTTGATATTAAAGGTTTTAATGTTTAAAAAATATAATAATTACAAAGTATTCCAATTTATTTGTTTTTGTGCTATATTAATTGCACAAGAACATGTTACTAGAGTTGATTGTGAAAAAAATCTCATAACTGTTTGATATATTCCTATTTTTAAGAAAGAGGTGGGAAAATGAGTACACTGAAATGCCATGAGGAAATTGGGCGGTTATTCGCATTGAAACAAAAAAGTGAGATTCAACGACTAGGCAAACTTTTCTCAACGGAAACAAATAATTACTATTATGATACTGGAACGGGAAAAGTCTTACAGTTAGATGATGATTCTTTTAAAATCATGCAGTGTCTCTTCGAAGTATCTGATGTTAATGATGTCAATGAAATGTTGATCGTACAAGAAATAACCATCTCAGCTATTAAAGATTTTTGCCAAACGGTTATTGATGAACAGCTATTCCGTGCATTAAAACCCGAACGTTTGTATACGCCAGGGCATAACGAACTTTTAGAGGAAAGGGTTAACAATGAGTTATCACAAGTGATTCTGGAATTAACAGGTCGTTGTAATTTGCGGTGTGGATATTGTATATATAATGAAAATTGCGACTTAAACAGAGATTTCAATCACAGTGATATGAGTCTGGAAATTGCAAAGGCAAGCATTGATTATGCGGCACAACATTCCGGAGAGAAAATAGCTGTTACCTTTTATGGAGGAGAGCCGTTACTCAAATTTGATGTATTGAAATGGGCAGTAGAATATTCTTTGGAAGCTCTAAAGGGAAAAAAAATCACATTCTCCTTGACAACAAATCTGACATTAGTGACAAAAGAAATAGCGGATTTCTTGGCAGCGGTTCCAGGTATGGGGGTTGTTTGCAGCTTGGACGGTCCGGAATATGTGCAAAACGCATATAGAAAATATGCTAATGGAGAAGGCAGCTTTTCTCGGGCACTTCATGGTCTGAGGCTGATGAGTGATTCGTTTTCGAAAAGTGAAAATTCAATCTCCATAAACGCTGTATTTGCACCGCCGTATTCACATGAGAAGCTGAATGATATTAATTCTTTTTTCTCGGGTTTGGATTTCTTGTCACCTAATGTAGATATTAATATTGGTTATGCTGCAGAAGGTAGTATTCCTAATGCAGATATTAAATTTAAGAACAAACATGACGCTAAACCCAAAGAAATAGATCCTTTGTGGTCATGGTTGGAAGAATCGGCCTTAAGTCGTCCAGTAATCAGAGATCATATTAATAATATTTCTTCTTCAGGCATCGAAAGCTCGTTAATCAGCATTGAAAAACGTTATCTTTCGAAAATCCCTGGTGAATTTTATCCCTTTAATGGTTGTTGTACTCCTGGAGCACGCAGACTTTACATAACTACAAATGGAGAATTATATGTCTGCGAACGCGTAGGCAATTCACCTTCCATTGGGAATATTAAGGATGGCATCGATTTTAGTCGACTTAAAAAATACTATGTTGAAGATTATTCTGAAGGATCAATTGAGCAATGCCAAAACTGTTGGGCGATAAGATTGTGTTCCGTGTGTTATGCGCATAATTATACAGAAACTGAATTTAATGCATTTGAAAAAAACAGAAAATGCAACTTGCGCAGAAGTATACACCTCAAGGATTTAATTCTATATCATACTGTACGAGAAACTTCACCTGAGAAGTTGGCATTTTTAGAACATACTGAAATTTACTGATGATATTTTTCCTCGAATTTTGAGGATTAATATAAATAAATTAATGATAGAGGAGGTGTAAGAACCATGTTAGTAGTTAACCCTTTATTTCGAAATCAAGATGATGCCTTGACAGCAGCGCATAAATGTAACTGTATTTGTAATGTGGATACTCCTAATCAACATGATAATACAGGTGACAGAGCGTGGTGGTGGGGTGTTCCGGATTGCGGATGTGGATGTAACAGCAATATTACTGATAATAAAGAACGTAATACGAGTACAGCAAGTGACGGATCATAGTAATGTGAACTTATAAGGTGATCTAACTTTACGTTAGCTCACCTTTATTTAATATTCTTATACTCTCTAATCGAGGAGATACGATTTAGTATGGCACCTAAATTATCTTTTCATCAAGAAAACAATATCTTTTTTGTAAATGATCAATGTGAGGAAACGCTGGTTATTGTGTGTATTAAAGCTGGATGTGGACAGGAACCTATAGGTAAAAACGGAATAGCTCATTTGGTTGAGCATATTTGTCTTTCCTATCGACATTATATTCCTACATCTACTATTCGTTTTAAAATATTCAATAGGGTTTGTTTACGTTCGTCCGGAATTACTAATTATGGACAAACCATATTATTGTTCTCTTTTTCCTCACATATGGATAATATCTATACATTCCATCAAATTTTAAAAGTAGTGCTTGATACTACTATTATCACCAAAGAAACTTTTGAAAAATCAAAATCTGAGATATTAACCGAATGTAAGCAGAAAGCATCTCAGTGGTACTGGCAGCAGGATATTATCTCATTTATAACAGATAGACAAATTAATGAGCTTCCCGTAGGAAATGAAGATGAAATAGCATCACTAAAAATGAGAGATGCAATCACATTTCTTCAAAAATACTATATTCCAAATAATATGGCACTTGTTTATTTTTCTGGATTGCAGATGAAAGATATTCTATCAAATCTATATCAAGAAATACCAGGTTTTGAGACTGGAATTTCTAAACGATTAAACTATAATGCAAGTTTTAATGATACCAAAAACCAAAAGTGTAGCTTGTCGGTTTGCAGACTGGAGCATCCTTCTTATCATAATGTAGTTGAAATCTATTATCAGTATTCTTATAAATCTTTAAATCTGAAGTCAAAGATAACAAGAATGTTATATGAAGCTGTTACAAAAAAAAGTATTGATGAATATGTATCTGCATCTCCATATGCTCATAGGTGCTCTGGCATTTCAGTAACAGACAAGCATGTTTCCGCTAATCTTTATTATGTTGTATTTTCATTGAGCTTTACTACTATAGATGATACACTATCTCGTTTTGCAGAAAATGTTGTTAACTTTTTAAATCATTTGTTGATTACAGAAGAAATACTGCAAGCATCGAAAGAAAATATTTCGCCATTTTTCTATGAACAAGAAGAACCGAACAGAGTTCAGACATTTCAGAATTTATCTTGTCATATTTTTTATGGCGAACCCATTCATATAACTACCAACCAATACAGTCAGTTAAAGGAATTAATTGATCAAATTGAGGTTAGCGATCTTATGGATTACAGGGAATGGATATTGAATGCTCCTTGTAAAATAGTAATCTCTACCTAAAAGGTGATGATAAAGGTGATTGGAAAAATAAAAAGATTGGAGCAAAATTGCTGGATTTTTGCAAAGACTATTATTCTGCTTTGGAAGACCAGTCCTGCTAATTTCTTATTTATTTTTTTTGTTGATACAATTATAGGGTTTACAGTTCCTGGGAAGCTATGGGTATGGAAAGAATTTATTGATGCGGCAACCGAAGTTCTCAGTGCACCGTCAATTTCCTTTAAAAAGATGTTTATATGGTTAGCAATAAATTTTTTTCTTGTACTACTCAGTTCTGTGTTAGGCAAGGTGTCGAACTTTGTACAGAACTTGTTTTCTGCGAATTTGAATAAAGCTATAACTGATAAGATACTCCATAAAATAATGATATTAGAAATGAAAGATTTGGATGACTCACACACTTATAATCAAATTCAGAAGTCCAGTGAAGAATCGTTAAACAGAAGTATGAATATTATGAAAACTACGGTTAGCTTTATTAATAATATTACATCTCTTTTTGGCATTATAGGAATTCTTGTGTTTTTGAAACCTTCTGTGGTTATGCTTTGCCTAATTTCAGCAGTTCCCATGTTTTATATCAGCATCAGAATTCTAAACAAATGGTTTAATGTGTTTAATGAACGGGTTGAGCAAAATCGGTTCATTAGACATTTGAAAACAATATTAGTAACAAATAATTATGTCAAAGAACTGAAGATTTCCCGCTCAGATCAATTTCTCACCAAGACTATTCTTGAAATAATGCAAAAATACATAACTGAAGATAAAAGAATTAGAAAGCGTTTTTTAATAGAAAACTCTTTTGTAGATATCGTAGATAATTCACTGATGTATATCATTAAGGTTTTTGTAGTAATTATATGCGTAAATAACAGGTTAACAATTGGATCGTTAACGATGTATGTAACAGCGGTGGATAACTTAAAGAATACAGTGTCAAATATCCTTTCGTTAATATCTATGGCTTATGAGAATTGTCTATACATGCAAAGTATATTTCAATTGTTAGAGATTCCTGAAGAGAAACAGGATATGAAAAAAGAATTTCCGGTTACATTTAAGCGGATAGAATTTAGGAATGTTACCTTTAAGTATCCAGGTTCAAATTATTATGCACTTAAGAACATTAACATTGTGCTAAATGCTGGATATGCCTATGCACTTGTGGGGCTGAACGGATCTGGAAAAACAACTTTAATCAAGATGCTTTTGAACTTATATCAACCAACTGAGGGAGATATTTTAGTAGATGGTATAAACATCAATGAATATAACCGTTCAACCTTGTTCCGGCATGTCGCCGCTGTATTTCAGGACTTTATTCAGTATCCGTTTGACGTTAAAACAAATATAGGATTAGGAAATTTAGAGGAGGTAGACAATCTGGACCAAATAATGGATGCAGCTAAAAAGACGGGAGCAGATGAATTTATTTCTCAGCTTCCTGAAAAATATGAAACAAGATTAAAGAAGGAGTGGTCTGGAAGTGTAGATCTTTCGCTGGGACAATGGCAAAAATTAGCTATTACACGGGCTTTAATGAAACCTTCCGCTATTCTGATTCTGGATGAGCCCACTGCATCATTAGATGTGGTTTCGGAGCATGAAATATTCAAGCAGTTTCAAGAAATGAAATTTAGCAGACTATGTATAATGGTTACTCATAGATTCGTTAATACAAGAGATGTAGACAATATTATTGTATTAGAGTCAGGAGAAATAAGAGAATTGGGTACGCATGCCGAACTGATTCAGCAGGAAGGACTGTATGCCCGTCTATACAGAATGCAGGCGGATTCATATGAAAAAGAATCGGGTCAAGAGATTCACGAAAAAGTCACAATATAATTCCATTTTTTATCGCACAAATTAGTTATACATAATAAGGAAAGGAGGGAACTACGTGGATGAGGTGGAGTGGATCCGAAGAATACAGGAAGGGGAGACGCAGTATCTTACACCGCTGATCGAGCATTACTACCCAGGGATTCAGAAGTACTGCTACTACAGGGTCCGAAGTGAGGAAGAAGCAAAAGATCTGACTCAGGAAACCTTCTATCGATTCTGCAGAAGTATTGACAAGTATAGGCATGCGGGAAAATGCCTTGCCTATTTATACACAATCGCCCGGAATCTTTGTAATGATTACCTGCAAAAACGCCGCTCATTATCTTGGGAGCAAGTGCAGGAAGCAGAAAAAGTATATAGATGGCAAACCCCTTCTATTGAAGAGCAAGTGGAAGGAGAGCAACTGGTGACTGAACTGCTTCTGCTGCTGCCTGAAGAACAGAGGGAAATGGTCTTTATGCGATACTGTCTGGACATGACTTTTCGCGACATTGCCCGTGTTACGGGAGTGAATGTATGCATAGCCCAATATAAGGTGAATCGCGGACTAGTTGTATTTAGAAACTATTTAGAAAGGAGTGAGTTTTTTGAAAAAGAAAAAGAAACATTTCATCACAACTACACTAAGAGGCTACCCTTCGTTTCCCGTTGATCATGAGCGAGTAGAACAAACCATTTATGGGGCTAATGAGATGCTGAGACAAGCACATGTCACGCGAAGAATCTCATTTCCAGAGTTTTATAAGGCTCAACTTTCTTTTATCAGTTGGAAAGTATGGATGCTACAACTGTTAATTGTCGCTGGAATGGGCGTACTTCTATATCAATTTGTGAATCGACCTCACGGAGATATTGAAATTGTCATGCTGGCTTCTATTGCTGCTCCATTATTAGTGATTACGGGTTTACAGACACTGACCCGATCTTTGACTTGTCATATGATAGAGATTGAATTAAGCACCTGGCGGAGGCTGGAGAAGCTGACACTGGTGCGCATGAGTCTGCTTGGCATTGCGGATCTAATCGGTCTGATCATTTTGGCCATTCTCTTGAACGTTTGGATAGAGATGGAGATTGTGAGCCTCCTGCTATATCTTCTGGTACCGTTCAATGTGTCATGTCTTGGATCCCTTTGGTTAATGAACCGAGTTCGTAACACAAATTGTGGATATTACTGTCTGGCGTATTGCGGACTGTTGATTATAGTACAGATTATTTGTACATTTACTCCTTCCTTATCTTTATTTATTTCATCAGCAGACACATTGTGGGGAATAGTACTGTTTCTTTCTTTGGGTGGGATTGTGTACGAGACTCTAGGGGTAAGCAAGAACTTCAAAAGTCTGGATACAGCCGTGAAATTACATTAATATTTATAAGTTTATAGTAGACAGATCAATTGTGATTATAAGGAGAAGTGTGGAATGCTTGAACTAAAATTAAATCAAGTGAGTAAAAAATTTTCTGCTAAAAGAGCGGTAAACGGGATCTCAATCCAGCTTTCTAATGGTGTCTATGGTCTACTGGGAGCAAATGGTGCAGGAAAAACAACACTGCTACGAATGATCTGTGGAGTCCTGAACCCTACATCGGGTACGATCCAGATGAATAAAGAGGATATCAGTGACATGGGGGAGCGCTATCGTGACTTGCTTGGCTATCTGCCCCAAGACTTCGGTTATTATCCTGATTTCAGTGCAGAGGAGTTTCTGTGGTATGTTGGATCGCTAAAGGGATTGACTTTGGCGGCATCAAAAGGGAAAGCACGGGAATTACTGGGCACAGTGGCTCTGGAGGATGTGGCCCGGAAGAAAATTCGTACCTTTTCTGGAGGAATGAAGCAGCGGCTGGGTATTGCACAGGCTCTTCTTAATGATCCCCGCATTCTGGTACTGGACGAGCCTACGGCAGGTCTGGATCCTAAAGAACGTGTCCGTTTCCGCAATTTACTTGCTGATCTAGCCAGGGATAAAATAGTAATTTTGTCAACCCATATTGTATCCGATGTGGAATATATTGCCGATCAAATTCTCGTAATGAAAAAAGGGGAGTTGATGACAAGCGGAACGGTTGATCAACTTACAGCAACGATGAAAGGACGCGTATGGACTTGTCATGTCCCGCTTCGGGATGCTGAGGAATGGAATGCCCGTTATTGCGTAAGTAATTTACGCCATGAAGGGGATCAGGTGGAATTGAGAATTGTGTCCGCAGATCAACCGAACGAGACGGCGATATCAGTCGTACCCTCATTGGAGGACTTCTATTTATATCATTTTCAGGATGAAGAAACAGTCACGGCTGAAGAAAAATAGGAGGCGTGTTCCATGGATATACTAACCCGGTTTGAACTGCGAAAGATTATCCGTAAAAAAACATTTTATGCAGGAATTTTATTTTTAGTAGCGGTGGCGTTATTTTTATCTATTGTACTGGTTGCAAATATGCAAATGACCGGTAAGGATGGACAGTTTGTGAATGGAGTTGCAGCCATCCGGCTGGAAAGAGAGTACAATCGGCAGCTTGCTGGTCCGTTAACTATAGCAGCAATGGAGGCCGCTATAAGAAGGCATCAGGACTTACTTCATGATCCTAATAACCTGGACAAGAAGGGGGAGATGACTGTCGAAGCTAATGCAAAATATGATATAAAGGATAATCAAATTCAATTCTTAATTACGGATGCCTTCTCTCCTGCTAATGCATACGATTATTATCTAATCGACAAAATCAACCCTGAAGAGATGCAGGGATTTTATCAGCGACGGTTGGATAAGGTGAGAGAATTTTTAAATAGCAATGATTCTGATAACAACTATACTGCCAAAGAGAAAGCTTATTTTACAAAAATGAACGAAGGAATTCCAGTGCCTTTTCAAATGGACTATGTTACCGGCTGGAAAAATGTATTTGAAAATTTACCGGATCTCTTTCTAATCATTGCTTTTGTTATTGGGTTCTGTCTCGCACCGGTTTTTGCTGGGGAGTATCAGAGAGGAACTGATGCTATAGTTTTATCTACTCGTTATGGTAGAAGCAAAGTTATTGCTGCTAAATTAAAAGCAAGCTTTATAGTTTCTGTAGGACTAATTTTTTCTCCAATTGCAATATATACTTTCCTGATACTTGGGGTGTTTGGATTTGATGGTGCAGGTGCCCACGTGCAAATGATCAGGTTTTTGGCTCCCGTTCCCTTCACGGTGATTGAGACCTACCTGTGGACAGTATTGATCGGTAGTCTGGCGTGTCTTATGGTAGGAGCTTTGACACTTTGGCTCTCTAGCCGGATGAGCAATTCATTCACAGTTATTGTTGCAACTGGAGTTTTTCTTGTAGGTACGCAGTTTATTCCCGAAAGCAAAAATAGTCGTCTATTAAGATATCTGACAGATCTGCTCCCAGGAAATATGTTTGACAGCTTTAGAAAGATAACTGGTTATCAAATATTTAATATTGGGGGACAGTTGGTTCCAACGTATAAAATAATGGTTGGATTTTCGATTATTGCTATAGCACTTCTGATACCTTTTACTTATCAGGCATTCAAAAAGCATCAGGTTGTATAGGGGGCTTGACTTATGGACGTGCTAACCCGTTTTGAAATACGGAAAATAATAAGGGGCAAATTATTTTATCTCGCCATTGGACTTGTGATGGCTGTTGTCTTACTTTTGGTCAACATGAGGTTTACTGGGGCATACATAACCGATCAAACGGGGAAGGGAATTAAAGGTATTGCAGCAATTGCTTTGGAAAAAAAATATGCGCGTCAGCATGCCGGACCCTTGTCAACGGAAAAAATAGCAAATGCGATTGAACGCCATAATAAAATTTTGCTTGATCCGAAGAATATTGATTATAAAGGGAATTTAAATCAGCATGCTTATGCTGTATATGAAGTTCCAGATGAACAGATCAATACGCTAATACGGTATGCTTTTTCACCCTTAAGCCAGTTCGATTATTCTGTAATGAATAGATTACATGAGGATGATGCAAAGAGATTTTATGAGAAGCGGATGGAAAAAATAAATGGATATTTAGATTACGATTATTCTTATGGTAATTATTCAGATAGGGAGAAAGCTTTTTTTAATGCAATGAACGAAAAACTTCGCGTTCCCTTTCAGATGGATTATGTTACCGGCTGGGAGAAGGTATTTCAAAATCTTCAAAACCTTTTTTTGGTGATCGCTTTAGCTATTGGAATATGTCTTGCTCCAATCTTCGCTGGTGAATATCAGCGGGGGACTGATGCGATAATTTTGTCTACACGTTATGGCAGGAATAAGGTGATCACTGCCAAACTCAAGGCGAGCTTTATCCTATCTTTAGGTTTACTCTTCTTAGCACTCATGCTATACACACTTCTTCTTCTGGGGATATTTGGTTTTGAGGGCACGGGAGCCAGTGTACAGATCATTGATCTTTTAGCTCCCGTTAATTATACGGTAATCCAAGCATATCTGTGGACGATCTTGATTGGTAGTTTAGGCTGTCTGATGGTAGGAGCATTGACGTTATGGCTGTCTAGCAGTATGAATAGTCCCTTTTCAGTTATTATTGTAATTGGTATATTTGTGATTGCTCCATTCTTTATTCCTGCAAGCAAGAGCAGCCGTTTGTTTAATCAACTGATGGATTTATTACCTGCTAATATGTTTAATGGTTTCAAAAAAATCACTTCATATGAAGTAATTGATCTATTCGGTGCATTAATTCTAGAGTATAAGTTCATGACAGGATTCGCTATTATTGTTATAGCAGCATTGCTTCCACTTACTTTTAGAGCATTTAAGAACCATCAGGTAACCTGATTAAGAATAAAGTGTACTTTATGTATTATTATTAATCAGCCTGTAGACTGCCGATAAATTAATAAAAATAGCTTTAAAAAAAGATGGAGACTCTCGCAGGGTTGAAGTCTTCTTTTTTGTATTATATAGAAGCACAGCTGAACGAAAACCTAAGTGCCAAGAGCTGGAGTCCCGCATGAATTTAATCACGGCAAAAATGCGGGAGATTGGGATTTAATAGAAATGAACGATCTGGCCGGATGGTTCGTATTATAGTTATTTGCTAACACCAAGGAAGAGGTGAGAGGAAATGCTGACCATCAAGAATTTTACGAAGAGTTATAAAGGCGGCGCAAAGGCCGTGGATGATCTTAGCCTTGAGGTTGAACGGGGCGACATCTACGGCTTCATCGGGCATAACGGCGCTGGCAAGACCACGACGATCCGCGCTGTGGTGGGCGTGCTTGATTTTGAACAAGGGGAGATTGAAATTGACGGCATCTCAATTAAAAAAGATCCGTTAGCCTGCAAGGCGAAAATTGCCTACATCCCGGATAACCCGGACCTGTACGATCACCTGACGGGGATTCAGTACCTGAATTTCATCGGCGATCTCTTCAGTGTATCGAAGTCCACCCGGGAGCGGCTGATCGGGCAATACGGCGATGCCTTCCAGCTCACAGCCAGTCTGGGCGACTTGATCTCCTCGTATTCCCACGGCATGAAGCAGAAGCTGGCCATTATCTCGGCGCTGATTCATGAGCCGAAGCTGCTGGTGCTGGACGAACCCTTTGTCGGCCTTGATCCGAAGGCGGCGCATACGCTGAAGACGATCATGGCAGATGTGTGCAGCAGAGGCAGTGCGATTTTCTTCTCCACGCATGTGCTGGATACTGCTGAGAAGCTCTGCAATAAGATTGCGATCATCAAAGGCGGACGGCTGATTGCCCATGGTAAGACCGAAGAGGTCAGGGGCGAGAACAGCCTGGAGGATGTATTCATGGAGCTGATCAATCATGATTAATGTCTGGAGATTAACGAAGCTGCAGCTATTGTCCTCCTTCGGCCTCAATAAAGCGCTGCATACGAAAGACCCTGCGGAGAGACGGAAGGCGCTGTTGCTCAGCATTGCGATGATAGCCGGGATACTCATGATCGGAGCCGTGTCATTCGGCTACAGCTTCATGATGGCGCAGTCGTTCGAGCAGCTTGGGAGGATGGACTTATTGCTGGCAGTGATGATGGCGGTCACTTCGCTGGTAGGCTTCTTCACTACGGTCTATAAGGCAAGCGGGGTATTATTCAGTTACAAAGACTACGATATGATCATGTCGCTTCCCGTGAAGACCAGCCATGTGGTGGCGAGCCGTGTGCTTCAGCTTTATGTGATGAATCTGTTCTTCACGCTGCTGGTCATGCTTCCGGCGGGGGCGGTGTATGCGATACATGTGAAGCCGGGCGTGCTGTTCTACCTGTTTTTCCTATTGACGCTCTTCTTCATTAATCTGCTGCCGATTATAGCGGCTGCGCTTGTGGGCACCCTCATTAGCTGGGTCTCGTCCCGGTTCCGGGCGAGCAAAATCCTGAATATGATTCTCACGTTCGCCTTCATCATTGTGCTGATGCTGGGCTCGTTCACGCTCAATCAAGGGCAGCAGGCGATTGCAGATGTTGGGGCCGCCTTGGGTGATATGATTTACAAGGTGTATCCTCCGGCTTTCCTGTACGTTGATGCGGTCTGCTCGTACCGGGTAAGTGCCTTGCTCTTCTTCATCGCGGTGTCTGTGCTGGTCTTCATGCTCTTCTCAATCCTGCTGGCGACCCGGTATAAGGCGATTCATACAGGGCTTATGACCAGCCGGGCAAGCCGCGGATATACGATGAAGCCGCTACAGGCTAATTCAGCATTCAAGGCCTTGTATCTAAAGGAGCTGCGGCGTTATTTCAGCTCGGTCAATTATGTGCTGAACACAGGGATCGGCATGGTGCTGCTCCTGATGATGTCCATTTCCTTATTATTCGTCAGCTCAGAGCAGCTGGGAACCATTCTTGACATCCCGCAGCTGTCGGACTCTCTAAGTACGCTGAGTCCGCTGGTGATCTCTCTGTTTGTTGTTCTGAGCTGCACCACGGCCTGCTCCATTTCGCTGGAAGGAAATCATCTGTGGATCTTGACCAGCTCCCCCGTGCCCAAACCGGCGATTGTATTCAGCAAAGTGGCGGTGAATCTCACCATTACGTTACCCATTACAGCTGTAAGCTGGGGGCTGCTGGCCTATACTCTGCGTGCCGGGTGGATGGAAAGTATATTAATGCTGGCCGTTCCGGTAATCTATGCCTGCTATTCCGCCCTGCTGGGCGTTATGGTGAACCTGAAGCTGCCCAAGCTCGACTGGACCAGTGAAGTTGCGGCGATCAAGCAGAGTGCGTCGGTGCTGGTAACGATGATTATCGGCGTTCTCACGCTGGCTGTTCCCGCCGTACTGTTCATGCTTCTTCCTGGAGTGGGCGGAAATCTCATTCTGCTGGGATACGGCATTCTAATGGCAGCGGTGTGCGCCGGTATGTACAGATATATCCAGATCAACGGAGAGAGGATGTTTCAGAAGCTGTAGTCCGCTTGTTGTGCACGCGGGGAGAAGTTTTTTTTCGGATACACCCGATTAGCCCCTTGAAGTTGCCGCGGCGTCAAGTGATAGGATAGCTAAGAGAGGAGGGTGAAATGAACAAGACTGTTGTTACCATACAGCAATTGTCGGAGCAACTCGGGCTGACTACGTGTATAGGCCATGAAATTGGGGGGACTATGAAAAAGTCAGAGGTTACACTAAGTAAAGCTACAGTGAAGGATGCGGCGGCGATTCATGCGTTGCAGCTTGAGGCCTTCATGCCGCTCTTAGAGAAATATCAGGATTATGAGACAAATCCGGCTAATGAAACGTTGGAGAGACTCGTAGAACGGATGAATCAGGAATTTGTTAATTACTATATCATCCGAAACGCCGGGAATGCTGTAGGCAGTATCAGAGTCAAGAAAATAGAAGAGCATCATTACTGGCTCGGTCAATTATGTGTAGTTCCGCAATCCCAAGGCCAAGGCATCGCCCAGCAGGCATTCGCCCGGATTGAAGAGATCTATTCGGATGCGAAAATGTGGGGGCTGGCGACCGTCGTCCAGGAAGAGCGGAACTGCTATTTGTATGAGAAGCTGGGCTACAGAAGGACCGATGAAATCCGGGAAATCAATGATAAGATGACCTTGTGCTTTTATGAGAAAAAGCTTGTTAAGTAAAGTTAATGCTGATAGCTAAGAAATACTGCATAAATTGCAACTCTGGTTGATTAATACCTAAGTATTCGGGAGAAATGTTGTATAAAAAGCAGGAATAGTCCCGTCCAGCTGTCTGGTGGAGGCGGAGAAGCTGCCTTTTGTGCAACATTTTTTGATTACGGGCCTTAGAGTGAGCAGAATGTTGCAATATGTGCAGGATTGTCACTGTTCATCTAGTAAAATGTGTTCAAAAACTATTAGTTCAGCGGCCTCTTCTTAGGAAGGGGCTATTTATTGTACTCAAGTACTTGACAACTGTAACTATAGAAAGTAAAGTGAGGATATAAATTATCTTAACTTAAAGATAATATTCAACCAAATATCTTAAAGTAAAGATATAATTCGATTTTATTAACTTAGGAGGCAATTCAAATGAACAAACAAACCATGGGTATTCATCATATCACCGCGATTGTCGGGCATCCGCAGGAGAATATGGACTTTTATGCAGGCGTACTGGGGCTGCGGCTGGTGAAGCAAACGGTCAATTTCGATGATCCGGGAACGTATCATTTCTACTTCGGCAATGATGGCGGGAAGCCGGGAACCATTATTACCTTCTTCCCATGGGCGGATGCGTACCAGGGTAAGATCGGCGGGGGCCAGGTTGGCGTTACTTCGTATGTGATTCCGGCCCAGGCGATGGCGTTCTGGAGAGAGCGGCTCACGGCATTCAAGGTGGCTTACACAGAGATGGAGCGGTTTGGCGAGCAGTACCTGGAATTCGATGATCCGCACGGCCTGCATCTGGAGCTGGTGGAACGGGAGGCGGGTGAGCGTAATGAATGGACCTTCGGCGGAGTAACGCCCGAGGTGGCGATCAAGGGCTTCGGCGGCGCGACGCTGCTGTCCACTCATCCGGAACAAACCGCTGAGCTGCTGGAGAAGGTGATGGGACTTACATTCGTGGGGCAGGAAGGCGATGTCGCCCGCTACCGCTCGGCTGCAGATCTGGGCAATGTGATTGAGCTGAAGGTGACGGCTGTACCGCGTGGTGAAATGGGGGTTGGCACTGTCCACCATATTGCCTGGAGAGCGAAGGATGACCAGGATCAGCTTGAATGGCAGGATTATGTGCATGATAATGGATATGGGGTAACGCCGGTGCAGGACCGAAATTATTTCAACGCTATCTACTTCAGAGAGCATGGGGAGATTCTGTTCGAGATCGCTACCGATCCTCCGGGCTTCGCTCATGATGAAACGCCGGAGACGATGGGGACCAGCCTGATGCTGCCGGAACAATACGAGCCGCACAGAGCAAAGATTGAACAAGTTCTGCTGCCGGTTACTGTAAGAGCGCTTGACTAATCTGCTTTGACATTAAAAAGGAGGCATGAGCATGATCCCTATTGATCCGCAGCAGGGCACCGAACGGGATAATTATAAGCTTCTGATCGGGACAATTATCCCGCGTCCGATTGCTTTTGTAACCACCTTGTCGGAGGGAGGGGTCTTGAACGGTGCGCCGTTCAGCTACTTCAATATCGTATCCTCCAATCCGCCGATGATCTCTATCTCTATTCAGCATGCCGGGGGCCAGTCGAAGGATACTGCACGCAACATTAAGCAAATGAAGGAGTTTGTGGTTCATATTGTGGATGAGCAGAATGTCGGACAGGTGAATATGACCGCCGCGCCTTTGCCGCCGGATCAGAGTGAGATAACCTTAGCCGGAATGACGCCTGTAGATAGCCTGCGCATTAAGGTTCCCGGCGTTCAGGAAGCGAAGGTGCGGATGGAATGTGTCCTTGAGCAGTGTCTGGAGCTGCCAAATACTGATCTATTGATCGGCAGGATCGTGCAGTTTCATCTGGACGAGGCGATCTACGAACAGGGGAGAATTAATCCGGTGGCATTAGGGGCGGTCAGCCGTCTGGCCGGGAATAACTATGCGGGGATCGGGGAGATTTTTGAGATTGAGCGGCCGTTGTAACGGCTGTGCTGGTGAGCAGACGGTTAGCCGTTTCAGCGGGGGATAGCGGGCAATACAAGGACAGGTTATCACCTAAACAACAAAACCCTGGCGCAAGCGCCAGGGTTATTTATGATTCAGGAAGTATTGCATACAAAGAAATAATATGCTAATGTTAGAAGACTGTTGACTATTTTTAAAAATCAGATCGGAGGTAACGCATCTTATTTATATTTTAATTATAGCAAAGGGACATCCGGTTTGTCAACCCGCCTGTTTGGGACTATTTCAAGAAAGAGGAGTGATCAGGTGATGGAGAAGGTAAGCAGCTGGGAGCAGGAGCAGGAGTGGCTGGAGCAGGTGAAGGAGAAGCTGAAAGCGGGGATCGCTGAGCTGGAGCCGGAGGTCGGGCAGCTGAAGGAGCAGGCCACAGACATCCGCCGGAGATTCTGGGAAGAGGTAACGGTCAATACGAGTACGGAGGAGGATTTCGAAGAGAGCTTTTTCACCATTACCCAGCAGGACGCAGTCCTGTCAGAACGGGAACGCAGTCATGCGCGGAAGCTGCGGCAATGGAAGAATATGCAACGGCTGCTGCCGTCGCCTTATTTTGGGCGGATAGATTTTCATGAGGAGGGTCAGAAGGCTGTGGAACAGGTCTATATCGGAGTGTCCTCCTTCATCGAAGAGGATGGTCTGAGCTTCGTGGTCTATGACTGGCGGACCCCGATTGCGAGCCTGTACTACGACTATCCGCCGGGAAAAGCAGCCTTCGACACACCTGGAGGACGGATTAGCGGAACGATGGAACTGAAGCGGCAGTACCAGATCCGTGACGGTCAGCTCCAGCATTTGTTCGATTCTAGCGTTACAATCGGAGATGAACTGCTCCAGCAGGTGCTTGGCAAAGGCGCAGATTCACAAATGAAGAGCATCGTAGCCACGATTCAGGCCGAGCAGAACGCGATTATCCGTAACGATACCAGCCGGATGCTTATTGTGCAAGGAGCGGCGGGCAGCGGCAAAACCTCGGCAGCGCTCCAGCGCGTAGCCTATCTGCTGTACAAACACCGGGAGCGGCTCACGGCGGATCAGATCGTATTATTTTCCCCGAACCCGATGTTCAACAGCTATGTATCCACCGTTCTTCCGGAGCTGGGTGAAGAGAATATGCAGCAGACGACCTTTCAGGAGTATCTGGAAACGTGGCTGGGTCAGGATTACCGGATAGAAGATTCGTTCGATCAGATGGAATACGTGCTTACCGCTCAGCAGGAAGAGGGTTATGAAGCCCGTCTTAAGGGAGTCGGATATAAGGCGTCGGAAGCCTTCCTCCGGGCACTTCAGGGTTATGCGCAGTGGCTGAAGCTGGAGGGGATGCTGTTCAAGGACATTTGCTTCCGGGACCGCGTGTTAATCTCGGGGCAGCAGATCAAGAGCAAGCTGTACAGCTATGATCCTTCGATTCGTCTGCCGAACCGGGTGGAGCTGGTGCAGAAATGGCTGCTCACCGAGCTGGCGGGACTACAGAAGGAGGAGCAAGGGGCAGCCTGGGTAGAGGAAGAGATGAATTACCTCGACAATGACCAATATGCTGAAGTGCACGGTAAGCTGCACAGAGAGAAGGGCGTGTTCGACTTCGCGGAGAAATACCTTCGCCTGCAGGAGCTGCTGGTGCATAAGCGGGAGCAGGATGAAGGGGACTTCGATTACGCCGAGCGGGAGGAGGCGCTGCTGGGAGAGATGATCGTGAAGGAGCAGTTCAAACCGCTGAGACGGGGGATCAGGAAGTTCACCTTTATCGACATGGCCGGGCTCTACCGTCAATTGTTCAGTGATGAAACGGCCTACAGGGAAATGACAGGTGAAGCGGAGGTACCGGAGCTATGGCCGGAGATCTGTGCGCAGACCCGGAAGATGCTGGATAGCGGGACACTCTGGTATGAAGATGCGACCCCGTATTTGTATTTAAAAGAGCTGATCGAGGGTGTGCGGACGAATACGCAGGTGCGGCATATTTTCGTGGATGAAGGCCAGGATTATTCCATGTTCCAGTATGAGTTCCTCAAAAAGCTGTTTCCGCGTGCCCGCATGACGGTGCTGGGAGACTTCGGCCAGGCGATCTTCACGCAGGCGACGAATCTGTATGGAAGCAGCTCACCGCTGCTAAAGCTCTATGGAGAAGAAGAGACTAACCAGTTCCTGCTGGTCCGCAGCTACCGCTCGACCTTTGAGATTGTGGAGTTCACGAAGCGGCTGCTGCCCGGCGGCGAGGCGATTGTGGCTTTTGAGCGGAGGGGCCGGAAGCCTGTATTGGCTAAGCTGGACAATCATGAGTTGAGGGCGGAGCGAATCGTGAAAGATCTCGCGGAGCTTCAGGCTGAAGGCTATAGCTCCATCGCTGTGATTACGAAGACGGCCGCAGAGAGCAGAGAAACTTATGAGTGCCTGACGGCTCGAGGTAGCGCCCCGGAGCTGAAGCTGATTACAAAGAACACGCCAACTTTTGAAAAAGGAATACAGGTGATCCCTGCCTATCTCGCCAAAGGCGTCGAATTTGACGCGGTGCTAATCTACGATGCTTCTGCGCAGACGTATCATAGGGAGAGCGAGCGGAAGCTTTTTTATACGGCATGTACTCGGGCTATGCACCGGCTGCAGTTGTTTACTGCGGGGGAGTGGACGCCGTTTGTCGGTGGGGTAGATGGGGCGTTGTATGAGCAGACAGTAGCTACGCTATAGATCTAAGAAGGCCTCTCCAATTCAATGGAGGGGTCTTTGCTTGGAAGTTGGATTAGCAGATCAAATTGTACAACTCCCGGAAAAGATGCATAGTCATAGCGGCAGTTCCCATGGTAGACTTTAGAAAAATATTTAGGGGGATATAAATGCGTCGAGGTGTTGTTCTATTATTAATGATTGTGTTGCTTACTGCCTGCGGGTCATCAAACAAAGGATTATCCACAGATGATCTTGCAATTGTGAGAGTAACTGATGAAAAACAAATTGTAAGCTACGGTATGAGCCGTGCGTTAGCAGAAAAGGTGCTTGGAGAAGGTGAAGAAGATGGTAATACAAACTTTTTTAATTATGAGAGTGGTATAAGGATATTTTACCGGGATAATGCTGTAGTGTTTATCTATATGGGCGAAGATTCTAAAGGTGTCTACAAGACTGTACAAGGTGCTGAGATTAATATGAACCAAGATGATTTGAAAAGAATATACGGTAAAAATAATTTTATAGAACATGAAGGAATAGTTTCGGCCTATAGATATGATTCGATAAACAAAAAATATCTTACCGATTTTGAAGTTGGCTCAGAAGAAAGAGATAAGTTTTATGAAATAGGTTTTGCTTATAAAGGTGGAGAGGTTAAGGGGATAGGTTTGGCAGATTACAAAGCTTTCGCTGATAGGAAGTAATACCAACGGATATCCCATAAAGAACTTCATAATTAGCCCGCTGGCTTCAGCTAGTGGGCTTTTAAGCATAGACTTGCCTGGTCCGCCTATAAGAATGCAGTGAACGGCTCGGTAATACTTTTTTCATATCAAAACACTCGTTAAATGATATTTCACCTATTAATAGTGGTTTGTTACGCTTAAATTACTATTAATAAGGAGGTAAGAAGATGGAATATCGGAAATTGGGTGCTAGCGGCTTATCGGTCAGTGAGATTGCTTTTGGCAACTGGATTACGCATGGGGCACAAGTGGATAATGACACCGCCAAAGCTTGTGTCCATGCTGCATTGGATGCGGGAATTACTACATTTGACACCGCAGATGTGTATTCGGATACGAAGGCGGAGACGGTGCTGGGGCAAGTCTTGTCAGGAGTGCGGCGCGAAAGCATCGAGTTATGTACCAAGGTCTATCAGCCTACAGGAACAGGACCTAATGACCGTGGTCTATCCCGGAAGCATATTATGGAAGCTTGTAACTCTTCGTTGAAAAGGTTACAGACGGATTATATAGACATTTATTATGCCCATAGATTTGATAAAAAGGTTTCGCTGGAGGAGACCTTCCTGGCCTTCTCTGATCTGGTGCGTCAAGGGAAGGTTCTGTATGTGGGGATCAGCGAATGGACGGCGGAACAGATCACACAAGCCGCGGTGTTGGCCCGGGAGCTGAGGGTTCCTCTGGTGGCCAGCCAGCCGCAATATTCGATGCTATGGCGGGTAATTGAAGCGGAGGTTATTCAGGCTTCTGAGCGGGAAGGGATCGGGCAGGTTGTCTGGTCACCGCTGGCCCAAGGCATTTTGTCGGGAAAATATCTGCCGAATCAACCTGTCCCGCAGGGGTCCCGTGCTTCGACTTCAGCGGGTTCTCCGTTTTTTGAACGATTGGCTGGCCAGTGGCTGCACACAGAGGTTCTTACGGCTGTATCCCGGCTGTCCTCACTTGCACACGAGGCGGGGCTGACGCTTCCGCAATTAGCCATAGCATGGGTGCTGCAGAATCCGCAGGTGTCGGCTGCAATCATTGGGGCATCCAGACCAGAGCAGGTACAAGAGAATGTGAAGGCTTCGGGGGTGCTTCTTGAACCTGATTTGCTGAGTGAGATCGACAGAATATTAGAGGGACTGGTTGAGCGTGATCCTGCAAAAACCGGGTGAGTAACGCTGTCCGCTCACCTTTCACCTGGAATTATGCTCTTGTAAAATCTCTATAAATGCAGAGAGGATGGCCTGATTCGTATCCGTTCTCCAGGCAGCGTAGAAGGGAACAGGCGGCGCATTTTCTTCGAAGGGTCTGAACACGACCCCGCTGCGCTGGAAGACGGAAACTGAAGAAGGGACAATGGAAACCCCCAGGTTCGCTGCCACAAGGTTAACAATGGTATACATCTGCACGGCTTCCTGTACAACCTGAGGGTAAACATCATGCTCAGCACAGAAGCCCATAATCAGATCATGAAAAGGAAGGCCGTGCTTACGCGGAAAGAAGACAAAAGGCTCAGAACGCAAAGCGGACACTGGCAATGCAGGAAGCTTGGCCAGCGGATGTTGATCAGGCAACACGGCAACCAGAGTTTCGTTGATCAGGCTGCAATGACTAATGTTCTTGGCCGGCTCAATGAAGCGAAGGAATCCAATATGGATGTTGCCGTCATGCAAGGCCTGCCATTGCTGGGCAGAAGTCATCTCCAGCAGGTTCAGCTGTATTTGAGGGAACCGTTGCCGGAAGATTTTGAGCACATCGACCATGATGCCGCCCTCTGCTGAACCGATGAAAGCTATATTTAAATGTCCAATGATGCCTTGGCTTGCCAGTTGTACCGTTCGAATAGACCGCTCCAGTTGAGATAAGATCCGGGTGGCTTCCTCCCAAAAAACAGATCCCGCTGGTGTGAGGCGGACTTGACGTTTGTTCCGTTCAAACAGCTTCACGCCAAGCTCTTGTTCCAGCGCTTGAATCTGCTGAGTCAACGGAGGCTGTGTCATATTTAATTTCTCTGCGGCACGATGGAAATGAAGCTCTTCCGCCACCGCAACGAAGTATTGTAATTTTCGTATATCCATTGTTGTGGTCCTCTTTTCCTACAGATAAAGCTAGTATAGCATAAGGGGTAGGATCGGCATGTATACTGCGAAGCACCGCAGATGAATCTGGGGACAGTCAGATACTATACGCAGATATCCGCCGGGACACGCGGCCTTCGACACACCGTGAGGACGGCTCACCGGCACGATGGAGCTGAAGCGGAGGGATTAGTAATTTGATTGAAATGTAAATTGTCGAAAAAGTTAGAAATATGTAAATATAGGTATATACAAATATCTAAAAAAGTAGTAATATTCTCCTGTGAAATAATTACCATGGGGGGATTTGGAATGTTTGCAATGGGTCTAATTGGTGGTATTACTGGTATTATCGCCTCACTCTTAGCGATGGCTATCGGAGGCGTTGATGCTGCTTTTTCGGATAGTGGGACTTCAAGTATTACAGGGTTGGCAGTTTCTGCGTTACTATTCAGTATTTTGGGAATAGTTGGTTCTGCGTTCTCTAAAAGCAAGCCAAAACTAGCTGGATATCTTATGTTGGTTAGTGGTGTAGCTGGGGCTATCAGTATTTCGTTGTTCTACGTTCTTTCAGGAGTACTACTTATCGTGGCTGGATTCATGGGAGTTTTAAGTAAGAAGAAAGCTGGAAATTCCACAGTTCCTCCTGTATTTGAATAAGTACAGAACAATTGTGGAAATTTAAAATTATAAATTATACAGTTTGGATTTTTTTTAAAAAAGCCTATCAACCAGTTAAGGTTGGCTGGCTTTTTTCTTTTTGTAATTAGGACCTATCAATCTTTTACCTCTGAACTCCAGCAATATCCGGATCTCACGTAAAGTGAGAATATTGACATTCTTCATGTCTTACACTAAACTGTAACAAATACAGTTAACTGTAACAAAAATTCCGTAAGGAAGGAGAATCCAATGAATACCTACACCGCGAAGCAGTTGGCTGAAGTGCTACAGAATGAAGATCCGCAGATGAATCTGCGGACGGTCAGGTATTATACGCAGATCGGGATGTTGCCGCCGCTGGAACTGGTGGGCAATAAGAGGGCGTATACAGATAGTCATTTGCATTATTTACGGGCGATCCTTGTATTAACCAGGAGCGGCGAGACGTTGGCCTCGGCCCAAGAGAAGTTAGCCGGACTGACGATGGACGAAATCATGAAGCTGGGCGATAACCTGCGGCTTTACCAATCGGATCAGATGCTCCAGAGTGAGCTGCATGTTGTTAGTGAGGATGTCATTCTCTCCGTTAGTCCGCGCATCTCAACGGCGCTGAAGGAGAAGATGCTTGAGACGATTACTAGACTACTTCAAGAGGAGGGGCAGGTATGATCCATATCCGCTTTGCAAAATCTGCTATAGAGCAGGAAGAAGGAATGAATCATCTCTGGCTTCACATCGCGCTGCCCGGCGGGGTGCAGAATGCCCGCTTACAATTAATCCTTCCGGCAGGGCTTCACCGGTCCCCTAATCTGAATGGTGCTGTTGAAGACAGCAGCGGGAGAATATGGATTAACGATACGCAGTCAGTAACTGACCTGTACGTTGAAATCTTCACCCGGGAGCCGGTCCCTTGCGGGGAGTATAGTCTGGCGGTTGAATTGTCTTACACGGACAGGGGGGGAACGGGTACCAGTGTTAAGCAGGTGATTCCGCTTAAGGTAGTATCCGAGGAAGAGTCGGCGGAGATTCGTACGGATGATGAAGTCGTGCGCAGAATCAAAGCGCTGCAAGGGGTAGGCAGCAGCAACAGTGAGCTGAGACAGTACAACGAGTACACCCCCGCCAAGCTGATCAGGCTGGACTCCAGCCAGGTGTCAGAATGGGAGAAGAAGTACCGCGTCGAAGGGGCAACCCGATAATGAATGGATCTACAGGCAGGTGAATCCTATGAACTATGAGAATGCCGGGGATGTTCTGCCGGAGAAGCTGTTACAGGAAGTGAAGAAATATGCGGCAGGCAAGCTGCTGTATGTTCCACAGGATAACCATAAGAAAGCCTGGGGCGAGGTATCGGGCCACCGCCAGGTTCTGGTCAGACGCAATCAGCTGATCCTTAATAAATTCCTGCACGGAACCCCGATCTGTGAGCTGTCGAAGGAGTACTTTCTGTCTGAGGAGACGCTCAAACGAATTGTGTATTCCAAGAAGGATACGAATAAACTGGATTACCATCCCACCACCAAATCCGCCAAAGCCTATTCGGAAGCAGGTATGCTGGAAGAGTGGGTTCATACGTATGTACTGTTCGGCCGGCGCAACAAGGGGTTCTCTGAGGGGTTACGGCTGATGGACAGATGTTATCTGGGGCCACATGTGATGCCGCTCACCTTGTTCAGCAGATCCAGCGGACCGGAGAGTGGCATGAAGTGGAGGGTGGACCGGGAGTATTTTGAGCAGAAGGTGATCCGCTGGACGAAGCGAATTCAAGTTGGCGAAGATACTCCGCCGCTCATAGTGAACTATGCACAAGGGAAGTTGGAGCTGAATTGCGGCAATCCATTGCTGGAAGCGCTTAACCGCGTCGGAGTGAGCGAATATCCTGTAATCATCTGGGTGACGGAGTTAGCGGATTATGAGCAGTGTCTGGAAGATTACGCTATGCACGTATAAGCTAATGGCGAATTTAAGTTTAATCATTCTCGTCATATGACCGTTCCTCCTTCTTCAGTATGATTAAGACATCACCTATAGAAAGGCAGGGGTTCAAGATGGTCTATGGAACTACCGGGTGTGCCATGGAGTATGCCCGGCAGGGGGCGATTGACGAGTGGCTGCAGCTTTTTCTAAGAAATGATGGAAGGAATGTAGCATTGGCGGACGGATTACTGCGTGAGCCGAGAGTGTATACGGGACCTGTCAAAGTAGATATCACGAGGTTAGGAATAGAAGAAGGCGCGCCTTCGTATTTGACCACGGCTGCTGAAATTGCTGATTTCTATGCCATCGTTGATAAAATGACAGCGGGCTACAGTGGGTGGGATATGCCTCCGCTCATTGTTAATTATGCTGACGGACAATTTGAAATCAATGACGGGCGCCACCGTAACGTGGCCCTGCATCAGATGAACATTACCCATGCCCCGGTAATATTCTGGACGAGCTCGGAAGAGGATCATGTCTATATTGCGGAATACATAAGCAGGAGAGGATGATGGAAATGAAATTGCCATTGTTTATTATCACAGGAGCCAGCGGCGTAGGCAAGACAACGGTTATGCACGAGCTGAGGCAGCAGCTGCCTGAATTTGTGCTGTTCAGTACGGATGATGATCATTTCGGAACGACAGGGAAGAAGCTGGAGTATCAGGACCGCTACAACCTGCTGCTACATGCTGCCCATGCTGTTGCTTTGTCTGGACGAGGGACGGTGATCTGCGGGACTATGATGCCATGGGATGCGGAGAAATGTGATGCCTACAGCACATTCAGTGAAGTGCACTTTATTAACCTGCATTGTGACGATGCCACCCGAAATGCCCGTCTGCGCAGCCGTGAGGATGCGGCGACCTGGACAGAGGATATGCTTAGGCAGCATGAGGTATTTGCCCAGTGGCTGCTGAATCATGCGGAGACGGATTATGATCCGCCGATGCCTACGTTTGACTCGGCTTCTACACCTCCGGCCGCGCTGGCGGAACAGATCAAGGAGTATATTAAGGGGAAATGGAAGAGTAGCACGGGAATTGTCTCTTAGGTGAATAAATCTGACATTTGTATGTAAAAGCTTAAGGCCATCCCGGCAGGGATGGCCTTTGAACTATTTTAGGTTATCCCACAGCGCCTGGAAAGCACCGGGCTCAACCTCGAAGAATACTGGCGCATTGCCGTAGCGCACAAGTCCCTTGCCGAACAAGGTTAGCTCAACCCGGGCTTTGTCAGCAAGTTCGAGGTAAACCAGCTTGCGGTCCTCATTGTCATAGATGCCTTGCGCCATGAGCGAGTCTGCGGACAGCGGCTTGGCGGCATTAAGCGCGCTCAGGAAGCTGTCAAGCGCTGCGCCTTCGGGCAGCGGCAGGTATTGCTGCTTGCCGTTATTCCAGCTGTCGAAGCTCTCCCACTGGGCGGAGGCGATGCGCCCGTCCAGGTTCAGCTTGCCAATAAGATCGGCACCGCTATGCACAGTAATCCCGTTGGTGTGTTCGTACAGCTCCGCGAACACCTGACCGTCTGCCTCTGTATAGGACATGACCAGGAAGCCGGAATCGTATCCTTTGACAGCATAGATATCCGTCTCTCCGATGTTTGAGGCCAGCTCTGTATACGCATCCTTGCCGCTCCATTCATCAATCCCGCTGGTCGTGCGGCCCAGCTTCTCCCCGCGCAGTGCAGCCGCATCGGCCGCTTCAATGCGGATCGCCGCCTGGGTATAGATATTTCCCTGGTAGATGACCAGGCCGATCATATCTGCCTGGGCACCGGAGCTTTTATCCGGCAGCTCGATCTTGGGAATAACGACTCCGGCAGAATTCCCTGCCGAAGGTGTGCCCGGATCTACCTGGGCTACTTGATTCGGCGAAGCTGTACCATTGAGCTGCTTCATTACGCCGGGTCCGGCCAGGCCGATTCCGGCGGCGACCAACACGCTTGCTGCGATATAGACCATTTTACGCGGACGGCGCTTTTGTTCCATTTTACCTTCTAAACCTTGCTTCATTTCTCTGCTTGAACTCATAGTATCCACCGCTTTCTTGTATTGGGTTCGAAACTGATCTTCCTTCATTCCGCTTCTGCTCCTTCCAGTTCCAGTCTTAACAGCTGACGTCCGCGCTGAAGTCTCATCTTCACGGCAGACTCGCTGATCTGCAGAATTCTGCTGATCTCCTGGACGGGATAATCCTCGTAATAGTACAGATGAATCACAGTCTTATACTTCACCGGCAGGGCCAGCACGAGCTGCAAGACCGCCAGCTCCTCGGGGTTATCGGCCGTGACCGGCTCCACCCCTTCGAGCTTGACCTCGCGCTTGCGCCAGCCTCTGCCCAGCAGATTCTTGCAATGATTGGTGATGACCCGGATCAGCCAGGCCTTCTGGTGTTCGTCATCCTTGAATACGGGAGCCTTCTCCATCAGCTTGATGAAGGTGTCCTGCGTAGCCTCTTCGGCATCCTGGCGGCTGCCCAGATGAACCAGGGCAATCCGGTACAGCATATCTGCATATTGTTCGTAGCTCTTCATCACAGGATGGCCCGGCCGGGTCATGGGTTGCTGCATGAGGTTATGCCCTCCTTTATCTATAACACCCTTTAGGACGGCATCCGGTCACATTTTGTTTCCGGGAATTTATTCTGCTTGTTCTAAGCTCACCCTGATACAGCAAAAAACAGGGGATGAAGAAGTCCAAGACTTCCTCATCCCCTGTGATAGAGGCCGTATGAAGCGGCCGGCTCATCCGGTCACTTATCTGTTTGCAGGAATCCTGCTGTTACTCGGGGGTTCCCTGGGTTACCCCGTGAACATAAGTCTTCCAGGGGGTGTCCAGCGCCCCTTGTCCCGGATTGTAAGTGAAGAAATACTCTACGGAATCGCCTTGCTGCACGTTATTGACCGCGTAGGTGTAATTGCCGTTGCCTGCGGAGGTCATGGCTACGTTCTGCTGGCCGCCGCCGTTGATCTTGTAATGCAGATCAGCGAAGGTGGCGCCGTTCACATAGAAGAGCAGGTTATTGCCTGTTTTCTTCAAGCCGCGCACCTGATCTCCGATCACAATGGTTGCTGGCGGAGGGGAGACTACAGTGATTGTGCTGCTGGAGGTTTTGTTACCATCCGCGGTTGTTGCAGTAACGGTAGTGGTTCCCGTTGCAATTCCGGTAACAAGACCACTCTGGCTCACTGATGCAATGTTGCTGTTCGCTACGCTCCAGTTCACCTGTTTGTTGGACGCACCGGAAGGTGCTACGTTAGCTGTTAACTGGACATTCTGCCCAATCTCCACTTGGGAGGTGGACGGAGTTACGGTAACGCCGCTAACCGGGACGGTACCCGGATTGCCCGGGTTCCCGGGATTTCCGCCGCCGCTGCCTTCCTTATACACCCGTACATAATCGACCTGCATCGTTGCCGGGATATCGGACGGAGCCGGAGTCAGTCCGCCGTCGAAATGTCCGCCCACTGCCAGATTCATAATCAGATAGAAGGGCTTGTCGAAGGGAGCATTAGGATTGTTCGGCGCTGCAACGGAATACCACTGCTCTTTGTTAACCTTGAAAAAGAACTTTCCGTCCACATACCATTTCACATTGTCTTCTTCCCAGACCATGGAATATACGTGATAGTCGTTCGCAAAGGTCTGACCTTGCGGGAAGTGATATTCCCCGGCAATGTACTTGTTCACCGGCCATTGTCCGCCGAAGTGAACCGCGCCGCTGGTCGTGCCGGGCAGCCGTCCTTTGGCTTCCATAATGTCAATCTCACCGGATGCAGCCCAGGCTCCATAAGCCGCATCCTGCGGGAGCATCCACAGCGCGGGCCAGATACCGTTGCCTGTCGGCAGCTTGGCACGGATGTCTACCCGGCCGTACTGGAAGGACAGATGGTCTTTGGTATTGATTTTGCCGGAGGAGTATTGTGCATAGCGGTTCGGGTCCTGCGGGAAGGACTTCGGATCGTTCTTGGCCCGGATGTTCAGCTGGCCGTTCTGCACAAACACATTCTCCGTACTATTCGTATAATGCTGCAACTCGTTATTCCCCCAGCCCCAGCTGTTAGGGTCATTGGTGATATAGTAACCCTGCTCATAGTTCCACTTGCTGGTATCCAATGCGGTTCCGCTGAACTCATCCTGCCAGAGCAGGTTCATGCCCGCTACGGCCGGGTCTGACGGAGTACCCAACGTAATATCTTCCTGATCGCTTTCATCTGGACGCGGAGCATTCGGGTTACCGGTGAAGGTATAATACACATAATTGCTGCCGATATTGCCGCCCTGCTGGCCGTTTAACGGATAGCCGATGCGGATCTCCATATTCTCCTGGATCGGCTGGAACCACAGTCCATAGACGTAATCGGCCCAATAGCCCCACTGGTTGGCCGCGGACATATTGTTGTAGCCGTTGCCTGCATAGACGAAGCCGCTCTGGGCGGAATTGCTCAGATCGACCCACTGGCCGCCGATTTTGATCTGATACACATATTTGTTCAGCTCGCTGCCAATCGGTGCGCCCCCGTCAATTTTCGGCAAAGGGAAACCGATAGATCCGTTGTTATCCGCAGTGAAAGCTGTGCCTTCATAAGCGGATAGGACATAGGAAGCTCTGACGGGCTGATTGAAGGTAAGGGTGTAGATCACGTTCGCGGATGAGGTCTTGGACTCTAGCTTGACGTTGATAGATTCGGTGATCGTGAACCAGTATCCGCCGCCTCCTTCGGTGAACTGACCGAAGTTGCTGTCGTAGATCCAGCCGCTGGCTGCATTGTTGTCAATATCAATCCAGGTGCTGCTGTTCACCGGCTTCACATACACCTTCAGGTCATCGGCCACAGCTTCATAGGTGAGCGCCGGATCATTATTGAAGGTAGGGTAGGTGAAGCCGGCCCCGCCGGTGAAGCCTGCTGTAATCTGCGGCCCTTGGGTTGGTGTCATCGCGGTGATCGTTGTCTTGTTCAGGTTCTGAAAAGCCAGCGTATAATTCAGCGTAACCCCGCTATTCGCCTTAGAGTGGAGCTGGATCTCGGTTGTAGCCGACAGGGTGAACCAGTAGCCGTTCTGTCCGCCGTCGCTCCAGTGTCCCCAGTTCTGGTTGTAGACAAAGCCGCCTGCGCTGTCAATGTCAACCCAGTTGCCATTTACTTTGACTTTGACGCCTACATCATCCGACACATCGCTCCAGGACGCAGACCCGCCGTTAAATACCGGCATAACGAACCCGTAGCTCGCCTGGCCGACACCTGATTTGGAGATAACCGGACCGTCTGCCGCTGAGAAATAAGCCATTGAGGTAACTGTAGTTCCTGCGGCCTCCGCTGTACGGATGCCCGAAGCAGGGAGCTGGCCGATGCCGGACAACAGCAGCAGGACCAGTAACAAACTAAGCACCTTCCGCTTGAAACCGGGTTGCGTAACATAAATTCGCTTCATACTTGCCCTCCTTTAATTAAATGGTAGTGAAGGTAACCGCTTACATGTGAGAGAACATCTTTATTCTATCGAAACTTGTCAGCTGCTAAAAGGGACAATCCTTTTTGTTTTGACCCAATTTTTTGGGTCTGCTGCCAGTGAAGGGCTGGCGCGGGGCGCGTGGGCGGAATGTAATCGGAAAACCGATTACAATGGGCGTGGCGGAGGCGCGTGGAGGGAATGTAATCGGAAAACCGATTACAATGGGCGTGGCGGAGGCGCGTGGAGGGAATGTAATCGGAAAACCGATTACAATGGGCCTGGCGGAGGCGTGGGGAGGGAATGTAATCGGAAAACCGATTACAATGGGCGTGGCGGAGGCGTGTGGGCGGAATGTAATCGGAAAACCGATTACAATGGGCATGGCGGAGGCGTGGGGAGGGAATGTAATCGGAAAACCGATTACATTAGGCATGGCGAAGGCGCGGGGAGGGAATGTAATCGGAAAACCGATTACATTCTGCCCAGCGCGGGACCTGAAGGTCGGCCGCGCTGGGAATTTCGCATAAATAGCGGAGCGGACGGAGCATAGGTTGAATCAGCCGCCCGATAGCTGGTGACTGGCGCGGGGCGCAGGGGCGGATTTTTTTTCACAGCACAGTATCGCGGTAATCCTCTTCACTGGCAGGCTTCCGGCGGATCAGCAGACGGTATTCGGTCGGCTGCATGTCCATAGCTTCGCGGAAGGCGCGGGTGAAGCTTTTGTAGCTCTCGTAGCCGACCATGGCGGCAATCTCGATGATCTTGTGGTCGGTCTCGGCCAGCAGACGCCGCGCTTTGCCCAGACGCACATCACGCAGGTATTCGGCGAAGCCCTTGCCGATATTCTTCTTGAACTGGTTGGAGAAGTACGCGTAATTCAGCGAGACATGATTGGACACCATCGCGAGATCCAGCGGCTTGTGGTAATTCTCGTGGATGAAGCGGATAGCCTCATTCAGATCTTGCGAGCTGCGGTAGCTGCACTTGTATTCATAGTAGAACTGGTCGAGCCGCAGGAGCTGCTGCTGTAAGGCCTGGATATATTCGCGGATGCCGGGATAGTCGAACAGATTGCGCAGACACTCCAGATCAAGCGCTTCTTCACCCAGATAAGGACGGATGACACGCTCATAATCCTCCATCATCCGGACAACGGCGCGGCATAGCTGCTGGGTGTAACGGATGTGATAGTGCTGAAGCACCTCCTTATGGAAGAGGCTGGAGATCCCTTGGGTGATTCTGCCGCTGTTACTTGTGCCGGTTAACTGGAAGAGAGCATACAGCTCCTCATAAGGAAGCTCCCAGTGCTGCTCCAGCCGTGCGATGTGCTGAGGCAGCAGGCAGCGCGTATCCGGGAAAAGAAAGCTGTGGCGGTACAGATCAAGCACCTGTATATAACTGCCCGGCAGAGTGCTTAATCCTTGGTGTGGCTCAGTCATGGCCGTGACAGCCCCGATCTGCTCTTCGCTGAGCGCAGCAGGCAAGGCTCCCGGATCTATGGCTGCATCCACGGCCAGGACCAGGTGGGGGCGGTGCTGGAGACAGATGCAGCCCTGTCTGCCATACACACGGTAAGCCACAGCTTCGATGCTGTGACTGCTGCTGGCCCCCGGCTGGTTAATCCAGCGCTCCTCGCGCAGATGGCAGAGGCGGTAGCTGCGCCACAGCCCCGGGTTCTGCTGCTCAGTCGCGGCAATCCACGCTTCATCGCCCGCCGCACCTTGCATATACATCCGCAGCTCCTTGCGGTCCGTCTCCCGGGCACGCTGCGAGAGCCGCTCGATATCGCTGGTGAGCAATATGCGCGTCTCGATCTCCTGCCAGACATGCTCCACCGAGACCTGCAGGTCCTCGCGCTTCACAGGCTTGAGCAGGTAACCTTTGGCCCCGAGCTCAATGGCCTTCTGGGCATAGGCGAAATCGCTGTATCCGCTAATGATCAGATAATCCGCCTTCAGGCCTTCCAGCCGGCTTTGCGCCATAAGCGCAAGGCCGTCCATATCCGGCATGCGGATATCGGTAATGACGAGCTGGATGCTGTGCGCCCGGAGAAGCTCCAGGGCTTCAAGCCCGTTAGCGGCGCTGTACATATGCCCCGGCTGCTGCGGGAACTGGCGGAGCATCGCCTGCAGTCCGTCGCGGATATGCTTTTGATCATCCACCACCAGAATATTGATCATGCCTACCAACCTCCAAGATTCTCATTTTCCCAGGGCAGCCTCAGGGTTACACAGGTATATTCCCCTTGAACGCTGCTGATCCACAGGCCGCAATCCGTGCCGTAATGAAGCTGCAGGCGCTTATGTACATTGTCCAGCCCCAGCCCGCTGCTGCTGCTGATAATCGGGGTGTCAGAGTCCCCCCGCAGCACAGACTGCAGGCTGTCCAGCATCCGGGGAGCTACCCCGGCGCCGTCATCGCGGATCTCGATCAGCAGCAGACTGTCATTCTCTACCCGTACCGAAATGGTGATCTGAATACTGCCGCCGGAAGGGGCCGCATGGTGTACGGCGTTCTCGACAATGGGCTGCATGCACATCTTGGGGATGCGGTAGCGCTGGACCTCCGGGGGGAGATCGGCCGACAGCTCCGTGCTCCCGCCTTCCATGAAGTTGATGAACCGGATATAGCTGCGGATATTGGCCAGCTCCTCGCTGAGCGCGACCGTATCGCTGCGCCATTGCATGCTGTAACGCAGCAGGGACCCCAGCGAGACGAGAGCGCCTGCGATGGCAGGCTGCCGTTCCACCTCTGCGCGCATTCTGATAGATTCCAGCGCATTGTACAGAAAGTGGGAGTTGATCTGCGAATGGAGAGAGTGGAGCTGCGCATTCTTGGCGATAAGCTGCTTATCCACTACCTGTGTCATCAGCTGCTGGATTTCGTCCAGCATACTATTGTAGCTGACGGCGACATAGTCAATTTCGTCACCGGTTTCGTTCGCGCCAAGCCCGGTATCAATCTTGGCATCCAGCTGGCCCCTGCGCACCTTGCGCATCGAGCCCAGCACCTTCTCTAAGCGTCGGAAGATCCGCCGGGTCATCCTCGACACCAGCAGCAGCATCAGCAGCAGGACGGAGGAGGTGATGGCAATGACCAGCAGATACCCGTCGCGCGGACCTTTCATCAGTGCCTGACGGGAGGCGATGTCCACCACATAGGCGTTCAGGGGAGCGATATAACGGTAGAGCGCATAGTAAGTCTGGTCCCCGGAATGGACCTCAATGGGGGCCTTTTGCTCCAGTACGTTCAATTGCTCATGGGTCCGGCTAAGGATGTCATCCAGCTTCTCTCCGGCCTTCTGCGGGAACACATGCCCCGGAAGGTAGACATTACGGGAAGCATCTGCGCTGTCCATGATCACGGTGAAGAAATCCCGCCCGCTGTCCTCCAGCAGATCGCTGAACAAGACGTTATGCCGCGCCCGGATCTCCATAATGGTAGGCAGCCTCTGCTGCTGGCCCTGAAGCCGCACCAGCCTGTAGTAAGACAAGGTATCTGCGCCATCCTTGAAGGAGAACAGCCGGAAGGCGGCGCCGCCTTCATCCCGGAGGGTCATCCAGTAATCCTGCGGCCAGAACTTGCTGTAATGATAGATTTCCGGCCAGATCTCATAGACATCGGGGTTATCTACATAGAAGCTCAGACTGCTAATCATCGCATGGCTCTGGATGATGTTATGCATCTGTTCATATTGGTTCTGCTTGAATTTCACAAGCCGCAGACCGTCCCCGCGCATGCCCGAATGGATGAAATCCACGAAGGACTTCTGGGTCAGGGCTGTTGAGGAAGCGTTCTCAAGAAGTTCAAGCCGGCTGCGCAGCCGTTCGTTCATCCGGGCGACATGGTTGCTGCCCTCGGCCATAGCCTCTTTATAGAGCTGGTTCTCCTGGCTGCGGATGAACAGGGAAGACACCACAACGGCCGGGATGGCGATCATCAGGCTGAAGGCCAGGAACAGCTTTTGCGAGATCGGGGCATTGCGGTATAGCCTTCTTAACGTGGTCAGCAGCTTCTTCATCGGTAACCCCTCCATCCCAGTAATATAGCATAGATCATAAATGGGCTGGTAGGGAATATGGCACGTATTTTAGCAGCTACAGCCCGTAGGGAGCCTCCTCTATGCAGGAAATACCGGCAGCCCTCACGGCCGCCGGTACAGCTCCATTACACCGGCGGATTATTCCGCCATCTTGGCCTTGCGGGCATCCAGCTCGGTCTGCCGGTATTCCATCACCTGCGCGAACCCGTAGCCGTCGCGGCGGGAGCGGAAGCTCTCGAACACCTTGTCAAAAGCCGCCTCATCCTTGGCCGTAATCAGCTCCGGCAGCACCTCTTCCCAGTTCTGGGAGATCCGTGACCAGGCTACGGCAACATCGGAATCGCCGAGCGGGTCCAGGCCTTTGTAGATCCCGCTGTCAATATCGGCCTGCGCATTCGCGAAGTCCTCCATCTGCTTGATGACCGGGGCTTTCTCCGGTCTCCACTGGTTGACGATGACCGGGTTACGCATCATCCAGTAGGTGTCCAGAATGCCGTATTCTTTCTCCAGCTTCTCAATATTGCTGCCCAGCATGTCGGCGAACTCGGCCTTCAGCTGCGGCTTGCCGTCCACGGAATCCCAGGTTTCGCCCTCCTTGCCAAGGAACAGGTCGCGCTGGCCTTCTTCACTGGCGAGGTAGGTCAGGAAGCGGATCGCCCGCTCCGGGTTCTCCGTGGATTTGCTGATCATGGTCACCATCCAGCCGTCCATGTTGCCGGGGAACAGCTTGGCGCTCTCGCCCTTGCTATTCTGCGGCCCATCAACCGCGATGTAGTAAGAGTCCGGGTTGGCCCCCGCCGCCAGCATCGGATTGACCGCTGACATGCCGGTCCATTCGCGGATCATCATGAAGTAGCGGGCGTTGTTCGTTTTCTCCTCTACCTGGGTATCGGAATCCACCAGGAAATCGACGTTAATCAGTCCGCGCTCGTAGGCGGTACGGAAGGTTTTGAGCCAGGCGATGTAATCAGGGTCGGTAATACGGTCATATACTTTGCCATCCTTCTCATGTGGAACCGCCAGCAGATTCTGGAGATATTCCGTCATCCCGTAAGGCACATTGCCCTGGGCGAAAAAGGGGCTGATCGGCTGGCCCTTATACTCGGGGTACTTATCCTTCAGCAACTGCAGCGCACTGAGGAAGCCTTCCGGGGTACTGAGGTCCGGCTTGCCCATCTCCTCGTACAGATCCTTGCGGACCAGGAAGGTCTGGTTGGCCGCCGTCATGCCGGTCTCGTGCATCAGGTTAGGGCTGTAGGAATCATTCGGCACTCCGTAGGTGTTGCCGTTCTCCTGCCGGTACCACTTCAGTGTGCCGTCACCGGCAACCTTGAAGAAGTAGGGATCATACTTGTCGGCCAGTTCATTAAGCGCATAGACATGATCGCCTTCCCACAGTTTTTTGACAGCGGTCTCCCAGGAGCCCATGCTGATCAGGTCAGGCAGCTTGCCGGAGGTCATCATCAGCGTAACCTGCTCATTCGCTTCCCCGGAGGGAACCTCCAGCTTGACGTTCACGCCCGTCTTCTCGGTGACATACTTGGAAGCTAGGCTCTCGCCCCAGGTGTGGGCATACCAGTTCGCGCCGACGAACCACGTGAGATCCACCGGACTGGTATCGAGCTTCCAGGCGGGCTCCTCCGCATTCAGCTTGGTCTCGGTCTGCGGTTCCGCTGACGCTTCGGCCTGAGGCGCAGCCGTCGGCGTATTCTCCTTAGTGGCGGAATTGCTGCTGCAGGCGGCTATGCTTAATGCCAAGGTTACGGTCATCATTGCGGCCAGGATGGGGCGTACAGGTTTGCTTTTCACAGCATAATCATCCTTTCGGGTTAGGTGTGGTTAGACTTCCTACGGTTATCCCTTAATCGCGCCGATCATCACACCCTTGACCAGATAACGCTGAATGAAGGGGTAGAAGATCAGGATCGGCAGCGTGGCCACCATCATGGAGGCGAATTTGATTGAGTTGCCGGGCAGACGGGCACCGAATTGGGCCATAGCCTGCTGCTGCATGAAGGACATGGAGTTCTCGGCGATGATTTTGTACAGCATGGTCTGCAGCGGCAGCAGCTCCTGGGAATGGATGTAGATCACACCCTGATAATAATCATTCCAGTGATAGACGGCGGAGAACAGCGCAATGGTAGCAATGACCGCCATGCTGTTAGGCAGTACAATCCGGAACAGCACGCCGTAATCCGAAGCGCCGTCTACCTTGGCCGACTCCTCCAGGCTATCAGGAATGGTACGGAAGAAGCTCATGAAGATGACCATATTAAAGAAAGTATACATGGACGGGATGATGAACACCCAGAAGCTGTCATACAGGCCGAGCTTGGTCATGAGAATGAAGGAGGGGATCAGCCCGCCTGAGAAGAGCATGGTGATCAGAGAGATTTTGAGATAGAGCTTGCGGCCGATGAGATTCGTCTTGCTGATTCCGTAAGCGATGATTGCGGTGAAGAGCACATGCACCACTGTTCCGATAACCGTCCGCATTGTAGTGATGTAGAACCCGTTCATCAAGGTCTTATCGTTAAAAGCCACACTGTAACTGGCCAGCGACAGCTCGGAGGGGAACCAGTTAACGGTGCCTAGTGAAGCCTGCTCCGGCGAATTCAGCGAGTTGACGAGCACGAACCACATCGGGTACAGCGTCAGGAAGCAGACGGCCAGCATCAAGAGCGTATTGCCGATCTCGAAAGCGCCAATCCGCCGGTATCTTCCGCGTCTTGCCATGAATCGGTTGTCTCCTTTCCAAATGGAATCCTGCTCTAAAAAATACTGTCCCCCGTAAGCCTCTTGGAGCTCTGATTGGCTAACAGCAGCAGTCCCAGCGCTACAATCGAGCGGGCGAACAGGACGGCGGTGGAGAAGGAATGGCGCCCGGAGACCAGTCCCATGTTGTAGATGTAGAGGTCCAGGCTCTCCGCCATCTTCATGTTCATATTGTTCTTCAGCATGAAGATCTGCTCAAAGTTGCTGCCGAGAATGCCGCTCACAGCGAGGATGAAGAGGATGGCAATGGTCGGGCGGATGCTCTGCACCGTGATATGCCACATCCGCTGCCAGCGGTTCGCGCCGTCCAGCTCGGCAGCTTCATACAGCCCCGGATCAATGCCCGCTATGGCCGCTATGTAGATAATGGCGCTCCAGCCGGTCTCCTTCAGCGTATCGGTGAAAAAGGTAATCCACCAGAAGTACTGCGGCTCGCTGTTGAACAGAATATCCCGGTCCTGAAGCCCCAGCGCCATCATCAGCTGGTTAATGACACCGCCTTCGCCCAGCCAGTTGAGCGCGATTCCCCCGAAGATCGTCCAGGCGATGAAATGAGGCAGGTAGGAGATCGTCTGCACCGTACGCTTGAACCGGAGGCTGCGGATTTCATTCAGCAGCAGGGCGAACAGAATAGGGATGGGGAAGCCGAGGAAGAGCTTGATGCTGCTCATCCCGAGGGTGTTGCGGATCGAGCGCCAGAACCGGTCATCTGTCAGGAAATCGCGGAAATGCTTCAGCCCGACAAACGGAGATTCCAGCATAGGCTTCGCGATACTGAAATCCATAAAGGCTATGATCAGCCAGAGCATGGGGATGTAACAAAAGATAAACATCCAGAGAATGCCCGGGATCACCATGCTTTGCAGCTGCCACTGCCTAAGAAGCGCTTTCATTTGTCCCGTTCGGGTGTGGAACATGTACTGTACCCCCTTCCTTCTTCATCGTATGAAAAAGGCCGGCGGAAAAAAAGGCCATGATTATTGGCCCTATCCCAATTTTTTGGATTCCATTGACCGGCCCCCGAAATTAAGTATGCTGTGATTAACTGAAGGGAGTGTGCCAAACGATGAACAGACTGGTATGGGAGCAGGATTTCCAGGGGGGGACTGCTGATTTGAAGCTATGGAACATCCGCATGGGCAATGATCTGCTGGACAATGACGGAAATGCAATCTTCCCGGGCTGGGGGAATGGAGAGCAGCAATTCTATACGGGGCGGCCGGAGAATCTCTCGATTGGCGCAGAGGGGCTGCAGCTCTGTGCGCGCCGCGAGGTGACCCGGCAGGAGGGCCGCAGCTTCGCTTACACCTCGGCACGAATGGATACGAGGGATCATTTCGCTTACTGCTACGGCAGGCTGGTCGTACGCGCCAGGCTGCCGGTAGGCCAGGGCATCTGGCCGGCCATCTGGCTGCTTCCGCAGGATCAGGCCTACGGCCCCTGGCCCGCTTCCGGCGAGATCGATATCCTGGAGGCGAAGGGCCGCCTGCCCCGGCACATAGCAGGAACGCTGCATTATGGGCCGGATCTTGAGCATAAGGTCGTGGAAGAATTCACCCATGAGCTGGAGCGCGGGACGATTAACGAATTCCGGGAGTACACGCTGGAATGGGAGGAAGGCTCCATGAGGTGGCTGGTGGACGGGCACTGCTATGCCGAGCGGCGGCTTGAGCCGGGGATGCCGTTCGACCAGCCCTTTTATCTGCTGCTTAATCTTGCTGTTGGCGGATGGTATGACCCTGTCGCAGTAGATGAAGCTGCGCTGCCTGCGGTAATGACGGTGTCGGGCATCCGGCTGTATCAGAGCTAAGGACAATCCCTCAGATCCCGGCAAAAATATCATTCAATCGGTCCCAGTTGGCCGCGATCCAATGATTCTCCTGACGGAAGCGGACGAGCGGCGGGAATTCATCCTGCTGAGGCACAGCAATCCATTCGGCTTCCTTCCACCAGGTTAATTTCAGTGACCGGATGAGTGTACTTGCAGGCAAGGGAGTATATTCACGGTAGCCCGTCACGAAGGCCCGTACCCGGTCCAGCCCGATTCCGTCCTCAGATAACGCGCAGGAGAGGATCGGCCGGGCTATATCGAACTCCGGGTAGACGAAATGCAGCCGGTCGAAGTCAAGGATCGCCGCCACCTGATCTGCGCTGAACAGTATATTATCCACGAACAGGTCCCGGTGCCCCCAGCCCCGTTCGCAGTCCGCGAAGATGCCGGTGTCCATCCGGTCGATGATCCTCCGCTGAAGCTCAAGCGCCGATAGAGTATCCTCGCTCTGCCGGGCGGTAGCCTGATGATAGCGTGCCTCCCAGTTTCTCACCATAGACGCCTGGCTGCGGACCTCCCAGTACAGCGGCAACGAAGCAGGCTGAGCGTTAAGTAACTTGTGCATCCGGCCGACTACCCTGCCCAGCGAATACATCTGCTGCTCCGTGGCCGAGCCGGGGGCAATACTGTGCCCGTCACACAAGGTCATCAGCACGTAACGTTCCTGTGAAGGCGTTCTCAATACATAATTTCCGGCGTGCGAAAATAACTTCGGAACAGGAAGGCCTTCCCGGTACAGATGATCCTGATGGCTTAAGGAGACTTCCAGTCCGCGGGTGAGGGCTTCAGGGTAACGGATTTTGCTGTACTGCTTCACGAACAGACGGCCTTGATCACTGTCCAGCCTCCACTTTAGATTCAGGAAGCCCTGATCGATCTGGACCGCTTCAGTGACATGCAACCCGAATTGTTCTGTGATGGAGTCCAGGATCTCATCCCGGATTCTTACGGCGGTGTCTGACATACAATATCTCCTCACCGGGATAATATAGAGGCTGGATTAGCGAAGTATTCACACTAGTAGAGCATCAGATTTAAAATGGTGGAGTAGAGGCTGAAAGAGACAGGGTTATAGAAATGGGAAAAAAGAGCGCAACAGACCGCGCTTCCTTGGTGGAGACATCAGCCTGCCAGCGGCAACCGGATAAAGCTCTTCATGCGGGGAGAGGGATGGACTGCCGGGCTTCTGCATCGTTTCCAGCGTTGCGGATAATTGTTTAATCATTACTCGCATATCCTCAAGCTCTGCACGCTGCTGGAGCAGCTGTACCGAAACAATCTCGCTCGCTTTTTGATCCAGTGCGTGTTCAATATACTCGATCCGGGACCATATTTTATTCATAGGGTCACCATCTGTATATAGGCTTGGATTCTCTTGCAGCGGGCCCCTTGGCAGCTTGTCGTTAGTGAGATCCGGATCTATGCCTTCCAGTGCTTCCCCCTGATTAATACGGTCTTTAATATGATTGAGCTGGCTGATTTGCTGCTCCGAGAAGGTATAATGTCCAAGACGGTCCTTTGGAAAGAAATCGGGGAACATGGCCGCCCAGCGTTTGATCGTAGTCTGGCTAACGGACAGCAGCTCCGCAGCTTCCTTTGTTTTCAGAATTTCCATTTCAATCCCTCCGGTGTAGTAGTCTTCTATGAGTTATTCGCTATTCTTCGGCGGCCCCCTGCACAGGTGACAAAGGAAGTGCTGATTCGCCAAGCAAAGTGTTATTACGACTATTCTTGCTCTCTAGAGAGCAGTGTACATACAGAAGAGTATAATTGTATCCCCAGAGAGCTCCAGAGGTAGAATCTATAACAAAGAAAAAGCTTTCCATAACCCCCTTCCGGGCAATTATGGAAAGCTTTCTTCAGCTAGTTACAGACATTGTGCTGAGCTGCCTTAAGGGAGAAGGCAGTTTATAGCAGGGCGAGCTTGAACTTGAAGGTATACGGACGGTTGGCAGGCAGCGTGAACTGCTCATGGGTTGGCGCACCCCAGCTGTCATCGCCGCCCACGCCCATTTGCTTGTAATTGACACGCAGCACGGTCTTGTCAGGGGCTGGCAGCTTGTAGCCGTGGTCGCTGGCTTCAAGCTCAGCCGGAGACCAAGGAAGTGCATTGACTTCAAGCGGCAGCGCGCCCTCCACGGATAATCCGTGTCCTTCGTGTCCTGCGGTGACGGAAGCATACCGTACATCCGTCTTGTTGCCGCACTCCTGCGGGCGGAGGTAATCCGTGAACTGCTCGCTGACCTTGCCTGTGTACAGCCCCAACGGAGCTCCGGACTTACGGTCCCAATAGTTCTCATGCGGCCCGCGGCCGTACCAGGAGACCGTGTCCAGGCTGCTGTCCAGCTCGAAAACCATCCCGAATTCCGGGATCTCCGGCAGGGCGCTGCTGCCCGGGTTAAGCTCCTGTACAATCTCGACCGAACCATCCGTACGAATCTCGTAATGAACACGCAGGGTGGACTGCGGCTGCGAACCCAGCAGATAGTCAGCGGTCACGAAGCCGAGGCCCCCTTCCACACGGCAGCTGAACCGGGCCAGCTGACGCTCGTAGGACGCTTCCTTCCAGATCGCACAGCGCTCAGGATGCTTGTTGCCCAGATCATTGTCTGTTACAGCTCTCCAGAAGTTAGGTCTGGCCGGTGCGACGAGAACCTCCTTCCCGGAGGACTTCAGCGAGACAAGCGCGCCGGTTGCTGTCTCGAAGGCAAGCGCGAATCCGTTGCCCTCGAAGTTCACGAAGCCATCCTGTTCCTTCACTTGCAGGGTGCCGCCCGAAAGTTCCGGGTTACGGGACGGAATATACGGGGTTAACACGAACTGTTCCCAGGCAACTTCATGCGCGGCCTCAGACCAGGCGGTTGCGCCCTCCTGAACGAACGACACTGTAAGCACAGCTTCCTTGTCCGATTCAAGCAGCGCTGAATCCAGCGGAACCGTGAAGCCGGCTGCTTCGCCAGGCGCTGCCGAGAGCGGTAATTGTCCTTCCTGGGCCGCCTCGCCGTTCAGAGCCAGCGTCCATCTCAGCTGATAGTCTGCCAGATCCGTGAACAGGAAGTTATTGCGGGCCTCGAAGCTTCCGCTCTTCAGATCCAGTGCGGTGATGGTGATATTCTGATAGCATTTCTTCACTTCGTAGAGCTTAGGCGTCACGCTGCGGTCCGCGAACAGCAGCCCGTTGCCGCTGAAGTTGCCGTCATGCGGCTTCTCCCCGAAATCCCCGCCGTAAGCCAGATAAGACACGCCTTCAGGAGTGGTTGTACGGATCGCCTGATCCACCCAGTCCCAGATGAATCCGCCCTGAATGCTGTCATATTTGTCGAACAGCTCCGTGTACAGATGCAGGCCGCCGCAGGAGTTGCCCATGGCATGGCTGTATTCACACAGAATGTAAGGCTTCTTCGGGTTGCTGAGAGCGTACTCCACGACTTCATCCGGCTTGATGTACATCGTCGATTCAATATCGCTGGCCGCGTCCGAAGGTCTGTAATGATAAGTGCCTTCATAATGCACCGGACGGGTTGGGTCAGCTTGCTTCAAGTGGTCATACATGGCCAGGAAGTTATCGCCGCCGAAGGATTCGTTGCCAAGCGACCAGATAATGACGGACGTGTGGTTCTTGTCGCGCTGCATCATGGAGTTACAGCGGTCAATGACGTTCGCGCGCCATTCCGGGCGGCTGCCGGGAACGTTCCCCTCATGCAGCTCCTTCTGCCCGTATTGCCAGGAGCCGTGTGTCTCCAGGTTCGTCTCGTCAATCACATAGAGACCATATTCGTCGCACAGCTCGTACCATACCGGTTGATTCGGATAGTGGGAGGTCCGCACGGCATTGATATTGTGCAGCTTCATCAGCTTAATGTCGGTGATCATATCTTCTTTGGAGAGCGCACGGCCGGTATCGCAGGAGAATTCATGGCGGTTCGTTCCCTTGAATACAATCCGTTTGCCGTTAATCTTCATCAGGCCTTCCCGGATCTCGAAGGTCCGGAAGCCCGTCTTGCAGCTGAGCGCTTCCAGCAGCTGTCCCTGATCGTCCTTCACCGAAATCAGCAGGGTGTAGAGGTTAGGCTTCTCTGCGCTCCATTTCAGCGGGTTCTTCACGGCTGCGGACAGCTTAAGCAGCTGAGTTCCTTCTTGTTCAAAAGCAAATCCGGCGGACACCGGCGCTGCCCATACCGGCTGCTGCTTGCTGTCGTAGAGCTGCACCTCTACGGAATGTGCCCCGGTGACCCGGTTATAATAGTTCTCCAGAGTCAGGTCGACCTGCAGCTCCGCATCGGTGAAGCTCTTGTCCAGCTCGGTGCGGACGAAGAAGTCGGCTACCCGTACCGGAGGCGCAGTGTAGAGATAGACATCGCGGAAAATTCCGCTCAGACGCCAGAAGTCCTGATCTTCCAGCCAGCTCGCATCACACCAGCGGTAGACTTCAACGGCCAGCTTGTTCTCGCCGGGAAGCAGGTAGGCGGTGATATCGAATTCTGACGGTGTGAAGGTATCCTCAGAGTATCCGGCAAGTTCGCCGTTCACCCATACATAGAAGGCGGATTCCACACCCTGGAAGCTGAGGAACACCGGCTGTCCGTCCCAATCCTGCGGAACGCTGAAGGAACGGATATAGGAGCCTACCGGATTGTATACCGTCGGAGCGAAGGGAGGCTTCAGATCCGGCTCGGATACTTCCCAAGGATAGCGTACATTGGTGTATTGGGGATAATCATATCCCTGGAACTGCCAGTGGGAAGGGACGGCGATATCTGCCCAGCCGGCAGAGTCGTATCCGGCCTTATAGAAGTCCTTGATCCGTGCATCCGGTGTCTCGGCAAACGCGAATTTCCATGTTCCGTTCAGCGTCTGGTAACGGGATGAGGACGCTTTATCCCCTTGCAGAGCGTCGGCTGCTGCCGGGAAGGACATCATGGAGGCGTGGGCATCTATACGGTTCAATTGAAAAATCTCAGGATTATTGTTCCATTCGGGATATCCGTTGGCAGGCTGCTGATATGAGAGTTTGTTGCGCAAGTTAACATCTCCTTATATTGTTATATTCATATTATAGGATGGGAAATGTTCTGGGTATATATAATGATTTTGTTTAGATATAATAGAATATGAAACTAAGTGATGCCAGATTGCATCTGGAGGGAGGCTGCTATGGACAGTACGATGATCTTTTGCGAAATGGAAGATATGCTTCTGCTGCCCCTGTATCCCATGACCATCGGGTATTGGGAGCATCAGGGGGAGATGTCCCGGCCTGCGGGCTTCCCGGATTATCAGCTGCACCAGGTCCTTGGCGGCAAGGGTGAAGTGAATATCAAGGGGAAAACCTATATTGCCGAGGCGGGTGATATCTTCTGTCTCTACCCGGATGTGCCCCACTCTTATACGCCGCTTACCCGCGAATGGGAGCTGGCCTGGATCTCCTTCAACGGAAGAGAAGCAGCCCAGATGCTGCTCTACGCCGGAATACGGGAGTCCGGGGTGGGACGCCTCAGAGCAGAATCCATCCTTGCTCCGCTTGAGGAGATGCTTACGCTCTCCTGCGGCAATGAGCTTCAGGACAACATGGAGCGTTCCAAGCTGCTGTATGCCCTGCTGCTGGATCTGAAGCGCAGCCTGCTTCCGGCCTCGAATGAGGACAATGAGCTTGCGCGGATGAAGCCGGTGCTGCAATATATTGAGCTTCACCTGCACCGCCCGCTGCTGCTGAAGGAGCTGGCCGAAGTGGCGTCAGTCTCGCCGCAGTATCTGTGCCGGCTGTTCCAGCGGACCGTCCGTGAACGGCCGGTGGCCTATATTAACAAGCAGCGGGTCAACCGGAGCAAGCAGCTGATGTTCAGCAGCCGGGGGCAGCGGATCTATGAAATCGCCCAGCGGGCCGGCTTCGAGAATGTCAGCTATTTCTGCGCTGTCTTCAAACGCATTACCGGCATGCAGCCGGAAGAGTGGAGAGGACTGCACGGGTTAGACTAGAGGAGCGGCTTCTAAGATAGCTCACGCAAGCTCCAGCTTAAACACAACCGGCAAGGCGCTTGTGACCGTAGTGGTACGGATGGTTAAGGCCTCAGTATCCCGTTCCCAGGAGGGCTGCTCGCTGAACCCGAGGACTGTAATATCCCTCAGGATTCCCTCGAAGCAGGGGGATTTCTCCCGGAGCGACTGGATGCGCACGATACCATCCTCCGGGTACACCAGTACTGTCGCATACAGGCAGCTGCCTTTTACAGTGAAGCGGATATCTTCCGGTGTGAATGTTTTGGCCTGGCCATCGGTAAATTGTCCTTCTTCAATACGTGTCGGCCCTTCCCCAAATATGCGCCAGAAGGAGGTATCATAGATCGCTTCTCCGTTTGTACCCAGCCAGCTGCCGATGGCCGTCAGAATCGCCTGGTCCTCCTCTGCGAAGCTGCCATCGGCCTTGGGCCCCACGTTCAGGAGCAGATTGCCGTTCTTGCTGACGATATCGACCAGGTCGCGGATGATTTCTGCGGCGGATTTGTAATCGTTATTCTCCGTATAACACCAGGAATTACGCGCCGCCGCGGTATCTGTCTGCCAGAAGAAGGGCTTCAGCCCGGCGAATTGCCCGCGCTCGACATCGGGGACCGCACTGCCGAACATGAAGGCATCATGCTTATAATTAATAGCTGCCGGCATTCCGCGCTCTGCCGCGCGATTGTAGTAGTAGGCCGCGAACTTTTGCAGATAGGGCCGGAAGGCCGCATTCTCAATCCACCAGTCGAAGTAAAAAATCTTGGGCTGGTACTGATCGACCAGCTCGCAGCAGCGGATCAGCCAGTCCTCCAGATACTCCCCGGACGGGGGAGAGCCGTAGGGATCATGATGATCCGGTTCCGGCATGGCCGGCCAGTAGAAGTCGCCGCGGACAAGCGGCTCGCGGATATCGGAGTCGAATTCCTTGCCGTGGGACATAAAGAACCAGTGCTCCGCGCGGTGGGAGGAGACGCCCAGCTCCAGCTCCTGCTCTGCGAAGGCCGCCTTCAGCTCGCCGAGAATATCCCGTCCGGGACCCATGTCATAAGTGTTATAATGAGAGACAGCGCTTTTATACATCTGGAAGCCGTCATGGTGTTCTGCCACGGGAATGACATATCGGGCGCCGGAGGCCTTGAATAATGCAGCCCACCCGGCCGGATCGAACTGCTTCGCTGTGAACAGGGGAATGAAGTCCTTGTACCCGAACTCCTTGTGGTTCCCGTAGACTGCCAGATGATGCTCATATTCCTTCGTGCCCTGAATGTACATATTGCGTGAATACCACTCATTGCTGAAGGCCGGAACCGAATACAGCCCCCAGTGAATGAAGATCCCGAATTTGGCCTGGCGGTACCACTGCGGCACCTCATAGGCGCTTAACGATTCCCAATTCGCCTTATAAGGGCCTTTCTTAATCGTCTCGTCAATAACCTGCAGATAATCAGTCGTGTTCATCATGAGCCAGTCATCTCCCTGTGTATGAGGTAATGCCTTTATTGTACCGGGCGTCAGGGCGGGTAAGAATGTACAGTGCTAACTTTTTGATGTACAAAAATAACCTTTAAGGCGGTCTGTCCCATGGACTCCCACAATCTTCTTACCAGCTACCTGGCCAATCTTAAGGTTGACCTGATCGTAGCTGACTATAACGAATGCTCTATGGATTGGAAGGATCTGGACTACACTCCGGACTACAGCAAATTCTATTACATAATTGGCGGAGAAGGCTGGCTGAAGATCGGGGATAAGGAGTATTATCCGCAGCCGGGTGAACTGATTCTAATGCCGGAGGGGGTGAGGCAATCCTATGCCTGCATCAGCGAACGCCCCTTTCTCAAATACTGGTGTCATTTCAGTGCCAAGGTCGGGCAGATGAACCTGTTCCGTGTGCTTGAGCTGAGCCATGTCTGTCTTCCTGAGAATTCTGCGGCGGTTGAGGCGGCGTTCAAGGGGATCACCGACAGTGCCAGATCTGACGCGGTCTACGCCCCGCTGCTGGCGAGAAGCAAACTGCTTGAGCTGATGTCCTATTACCTGATGAATCTCAAGCTGGATGAGCTCTCTTATAAGAATCTCGGGGCGGCCCGGAAGCTGACGGCTGTCCTGGACTATATCGCGGAGAATATCGAGCAGAATATGAGCATTCATGATCTTGCCGAGATTGCATACATGCACCCGAACTACTTCATGCGCCTGTTCAAGCAGCAGATCGGCGTGCCCCCCATCCAGTACATTACCCGGCAAAAGATTGAAAAGGCCAAAGAGCTGCTGACCACCACCTCCGGTTCGGTCAGCGCGATTGCCGACCAGCTCGGCTTCGGCGATCTGTTCTATTTCTCCAAGCAGTTCAAGAAGCATGCCGGGCTTACGCCCACCGAATTCAGGAAACAAAAGAGCGGAGGGATGCTGTAGTGCTTCTGGAACAGAGCATTGCTGCCCGTCTATAGCGCGAGTGGAGAATACAGGGTGAAGTCTGTTAATATAGAACTACGGCATCATCCATATCAAAGGAGAATTCAATGTGAACGAGAACCTGAAGCAAGCGTATGTACAGTTAGGATTACCTGAAACCGTAACCAGAGAGGAACTGAACAAGCGGTTCGATCTGCTCCTGAAGCGAAGACGCGCCCTGACCACAGAGGAAGAGATAGCAGCCTACGAAGCGGATTTCCGGGCGTACAAGCTGATTCTCGATACCTGGGATGAGCAGGAGATCCAGAAGGCCGAAGACGAGCGGCTTGCCAAGTATGGACGCTTCTCCGGTACGGCAAGCAAGTGGGAGACCTTCATGCGGCTATACCGGACACATGTGATCCTCGGCATTATCGGGCTGCTGGTAGTGATTTTTGGCGGGAAGGCTCTCTATGACAATTATCAGCATAGACAATATCTGGCTTCTCTGCCGCCAGTAGATGCTAAGATTATGTTCATCGGCAGCTTCGGAGTTACGGATACCAGCGGCAAGACCGAGGAGCTGGAGAAGGCGATCATCGCGGCTTATCCGGAATGGAAGCGGGTGGAGACGGTGATGACTTACCTGCCCAGAACGGGCGAAGGTTCCGACTCGCTGGATATGAATTATATGCAAAAGGCCGTTGTGGAGCTGGCGGCGAACCGGCCGGATATCCTCATTCTGGATGAGGCCACCGTCAAGTGGATCGGCGGACAGACCGGATTCCAGAATCTGGAGCCGATCACAGCGGACGGGAAGCTTGCCGCTGACGATACCCGCATGCAGTGGGGAGTCAATGAGGACACGGGCAAGAATGAGCTGTATGGTGTAGATATTCTGAAATCTCCGTTCATCTCAGAGCTGCCTATCAATTATAATGCGAAATCCATCATTATCGGTGTACTGAATGACAAGGACAAGGATAAGATGCTGGCGTTCGTGAAGCATATTGCGGAGGAGCCGCCCGTTAAGTAAGCAGGATACACAGTACACCAAAAACCTCTCTTCACCGATGGACTGGACAGTCATCAGGAAGAGAGGTTTTTGGTATGCCTATTGCTCTATTATATGCCTGTTAAGGGTCTGGTCTTACTGCTCTAAGCGGTAGCCCCCATGGAATACAGGACCGACATACTCATTGAACGCATAGCCATTGCGGATGGCGGCGGATACGAAATCCTTCGCCTTCACCACAGCATCCTTCACCGACAAGCCGTTAGCCAGTCCGCCGGTAATCGCTGCGGCGAAGGTGCATCCCGCTCCATGGTTATGGGCAGGCTCGATCTTCGCAGTCTCCAGGACGAGGTATTCGCTGCCGTCGAAGAAGATATCAATCGCCTTGTCGCCGCCCAGCGCCTTGCCGCCCTTGACGACAACATTCCGGGTGCCGAGCTGATGGATCAGGCGGGCAGCTTCCTTCATCTGATCAAGCGTAGTCAGCTTGCCGAGACCCGAGAGCACTCCGGCTTCGAACAGATTCGGAGTAGCCACCGTAGCAAGCGGCAGCAGCAGATCGCGGATGGCATCTGCACTCTCCGGGTTCAGTACTTCATCCTCGCCTTTGCATACCATAACCGGATCGATCACGACATTGGTCTGCTTGTTGCTCTTCAGGGCCTGTTCAGTAACCTTAACAATGTCCACACTGCCGAGCATACCGGTCTTCATGGCATCCACAGGACCGCCGGCGAAGATCGTCTTAAGCTGTTCGGCAACGATGGCAGCATCGACAGGGTATACATTATGATGCCAGCCCCGGTCAGGGTCCATCGTTACAATGGTAGTCAGGGCACTAAGGCCGTAAGTACCGTATTCCTCAAAGGTTTTGAGGTCTGCCTGAATGCCTGCGCCTCCGCTGGAGTCACTGCCGGCAATGGTTAATGTCTTAATGATTTTTGACAAAGGTAACGTCCCCTTCTTGTATATAAATAGTATGCTGCTTATTATAACAAAAATCATCGGCTTAGTCCGCAAAAAAAGTATAAGCTCCAAAAACGCACCGCTGCCCTTGGGTGAGAGCATGGGTTTGCCGGCTGCTGCACTGCATATCATGGTAGTCTAGTGGATTATGTATTCAGGAGGCTGCCATGATTGAGATCAGTTTATGCATGATTGTCCGCAATGAGGAGAAGAGCCTGCCCCGCTGCCTGGCTTCGGTGGAAGGGCTGGTCGATGAGATCGTCATTGTAGATACGGGATCGGCAGACCGCACCAAGGAGATTGCCGGTGCCTTTGGCGCCGCAATTTATGATTTTACCTGGATTGACGATTTCTCCGCTGCCCGTAATTACGCCTTCAGCAAGGCGACCCGGGATTATATCTTCTGGCTGGATGCGGACGACTATCTGAGAGAAGAGGATCAGGCGCTGTTCAGGGAGCTGAAGTCTTCGCTGCCGGAGCAGGTGGACAGTGTGAATATGCAGTATAATCTCGCTTTTGACGGGGAGGGAAGGGTGACGACCTCCTTGCGGCGCAACCGGCTGGTCCGCCGGGCGTGCGGGTTCCGCTGGATCGGTCCGGTGCATGAATATCTGGAGGTGTACGGCCCGTCGCTGGCAAGCAGAGTCTGTGTCACCCATGAGAAGGATAAAGCGTACACGGACCGCAATCTGCAGATCTACCGCAAACGGGAAGCGGAAGGAGAGAGCTTCTCTGCGCGCGATCAATATTATTACGCCAATGAGCTGCGCGACCACGGAATTCACCGGGAGGCCTGCCGGTATTACGAGCTGTTCCTCAGCGGCGGGCAGGGCTGGATTGAAGATAATATTCAGGCCTGCCTGCGGCTGGCCGAATGCCTGGAAGCGCTTGGGGACAAGGAAGCGGCCTTCACTGCGGTCACCCGCACGCTGCAATATGATGCCCCGCGTGCCGAAGGCTGCTGCCGGATAGGTGCATGGCATCTGGAGAAGGGCCAGCTTCATCCGGCAATCTACTGGTTTGAGCTTGCTATTCAGCTGCCCGGACAGACAGAGTCCATGGCGATGAAGAATGAGGCCTTCGCCACCTGGATTCCGAATCTGCAGCTTGCGCTCTGCTATGACCGGCTGGGCCAGCATGAACGGGCCAACCGCTATAATGAGACTGCGCTGCTTCATTCCCCCGGCCATCCCAGCATGCTGTATAACCGGAATTACTTCCAGAAGCTACTGGGCGACAAGTATGTCTCCTTGCAGCAGCCCTGAACACATAACAAGCGCTCCCCTGCCGAGGCTGGGGAAGCGCTTGTTATTGTCTACGGATGTCCAGGCATTGCCGCAGGCTCCAGCAGCAGCTGGGGTTCACTCATGCGGATGAATTCCAGCACCTTGTCGTAGATAATCCGGTGGCCCTCCCGGTTGGGGTGGATGCCGTCCCGGCAGATGAACTTGGTGTAATCCGGCTGCTGCAGGAAGGCGCCCCGGACATCGATAATCTTGGTCCTGGTGCTCTCGGCGACCTTGAGGATAGCGGAGTTATAACGCTCCTGCCACCAGTAGATTTTGGTGACGCTGCCGAGGAACTTCATAATGTTCACTTCGGAATCGGGATTGTTGCCGCTGACCCACTTGAAGTAGTTGTCCGCATTCAGCGGAGGCAGACTCATCAGGATTGGCGTGATTCCCTGGTTCTTCAGGAAATGGATCATATCAGCCAGCATCCGCTCGAAGGCCGGAAAATCTGTCTTGGGACTATGCTCTGCCTCGGGATTGCTCGCAATCTCACTCCAGTGGTAGTCACAGTCATTGCCGCCGTATTCAATCAGCACCACATCCGGCTTCTCCTTCAGGACATCCCGCTTCAGATTGCCGAAGCCCTTCATCAGCGTATTGCCGAATCTGGCAGTATTGCGCATAGCTCCCTTGAGCTTGCCCTGAAGCATGGATACATAATTATCCTCCAGAATGACATACTTGCTTCGGGTCTCGTCATACACAACGCCCTTGGAGATAGAATCTCCGCTGACCATATATTTGAACTGAGACCCCATGGACTCTTGCTGCTCCTCATTCCTGTTCATGCTCCCGCCTCCGATAACCCTAGTGTATATACAATCAGTGTAAACCATACATGCAGCCGTGCCTATGTATAGATGTCATGGGTTCTTAGGCTTGCCGGCAGTATTCTGGCGGATCAGTGGAAAATACAGAAAAGGTTCAACCCCATCCTCATAAGTTGGACCTTTTTCTGCATTCTCCGGGACCTCTACCCATTCTCTGCAAAAGGTCGGCTGGAGCGCGATTTACCCGCACCGTTCCCCTTTAAAAAAGCAGCGGCCGTCCGTTCCATGATTTTGACACTGTTCTCCCAGGTCCATGATCTTGAATCGGTCTCACCGCGCTCGGCGATCCGGTTCCGGAGTACGGGATCTTGAATGAGCCGCATCACATCCGCCGCAAGCCGGTTCTCATACCGGTAGGACAACAAGGAGTTCTCCTCATGGCGGGCATACTCCAGATTTCCTCCCGAGTATACCGAGACTACCGCCGCCCCGCAGCGCATCGCCTCCAGCCCGGGCAATGAGCCGGTGTCGAAAATGCTGGAGCTGACAAAAATATCAGCACCGTTATAGTGATAGCATAGCTCCTCGTCATTGAGCGGCGTGAAGAAGCGGTATTTGCCGCTGTCCATCATTCTTCTCAGTGTATCAGAAGTGAAACATTCATCCGGCGGACTGATGAAATTGATATTGACCCATGGGAAGTTCAGCTTCACGATATCCAGCTGATTTACCAGATAATCCTGCTCGCGGTGCCAGGAGAAGCCGTGCTCCACCTTGCGCAGAATCGCTGTAATATTCAGCGGCTCCTGAAGCTCCTTGCGGATATTCATATTTCGGAATGAAGCGCTGATCCCTACCGGTACAATGCTTCCGCTGATGCCGTGACTGAGCCTAATCAACTCCTGCTGCCATCTGGAGAGGACAATTAGTTTATCGGTAATGTGGTAAGAGGGGAAGGATATCTCGCTCTGCGGGAGAAAAAGAGGTTCATAGCATAGAGAAAGGCGGATATGCATGCCTTTGCCGCTCAGGCTGGCTGCCTGTGAGACCGGAACCGTAGTGTAGAAGTTGGAGACGATGATATCACTGACCGGAAAATCGGATTCACGGAGCAGCGGGTAGTCGGTAATCAGCAGAGTGGAACGGACGTCATAGGAAACATCCCCTCCCAGCGGCATGACAATCACAACCTGGTGGCCCCGGGCCGTAAGACCGTTCGTAAGCTCCACGAGCATGCGTTGTGCCCCGCCATGGCTTAAGGTAAGAATGGGGAAAGTGAACCGCATCTGTGATCCCTTCCTTTCTGTACAATCGCCCTGCAAAAATGCGATAGGTATACTATTTTATTCAGTGAAAAGCGAAAAGTACCGCTAAGCGGTACTTTTGGAGGAAATGGGGGTATGGCTGGATTATAACGATTTGCGCAGATTGCGCAGCAGATTCACAGTGTCCCGGATCTCCAGGCTGGTGACATCCTCCAGCGAGACATCGATCATAGGCTTATGCGCCTCAAGCTTGTTCAGGAACTCAGCGGTGTGGAACAGTCCGGCTCCGGGAGCGCCGTGACGAATGTGTCCGCCGTCTTCATAGATTCCTTTGAGATGGGCGAGGATGATCCGGTCGCCGAACAGGCTGAAGGATTGATCGACGATCTCATCCTGGAGATGAACCTCTTCACCGATCAGGTTGCACGGGTCGAATACGACACCGATGGAGCTGGAAGGCACCTCGTCGAGGATGCGCCGCATTTTGGCTGGAGAGGACAGGGTATGGGTACTGACGCCTTCAAGCCCTAAGAATACGCCCCACTTCTCCGCCTCCTCTGCCAGCTCCTCAATCGTTGCCTTAAGGGCATCCCAGCCGAGCTCCTCATAGCGGTAAGGATCAAGCTCCTGGAAGGTCTTGAGTGCTCCCGTCTCCGTGGCGACCATAGGGGCACCGAACAGGCGGGCATAGCGCAGATGCTCCTTGAAGCGGTCGATCTCCGCCCGGCGGACCGCAGGATCGGGGTGGATCGGATTGATGTAGCAGCCAAGCACGCCAATGCGGATACCGGCCCTGTCGAATTGCTCACCGATATAGGAGGCTAGTCCAGGACTCAGCTTGCCCGGGGAGAGGTCGATATCCTGTATGGCTTTGGACAGAGCGAGCTGTACGAAATCAATATTGTAGGTCTGAAGAGCGGAGGTCAATTCCTTAAGCGGCAGGCAGCCGGCAGTATGCGCCAACGTTCCGTAACGAATAATAAACAACTCCTTTGGAATTCTATGAATTTATATCTATAATATTAATGACGCTTACATAGACATGCAAGGTTAAAGAGTGCATGCACAACAGGAGGAATTGAGATGAATGCAATAGAAGCGCGTAAGCAAGAGCTTGAGAACTGCCGTCCAGAGCCGACTCTGGACCGGGAGACGGTTGATGAATTCTGGAATGAGCTGCTCGCGGAAGATGAAGAGCAGCCGCTGGATGTGAGCATCACCCCTGAAGAGACCCCCTATCCGGGAATGAAGGTGAGCAAGGTCAGCTACATGAGCTATGGTGAGACTACGATCAATGCCTGGTATATCCAGCCTGCCGGTGATACAGAGAACACTGGAGACCGGCCGTGTGTTGTGACCTTTCCAGGTTACACCGGAGACCGGGGATATCCCGAGCGTTACGCACATTTCTTGCTGCTTGGCTACACTGTCCTCGCCGTAGATGTTCGTGGACAGCTAGGCGAGACGGGCAATCTGCTGCCGCAGGAGCACGGCATTGTCAGAGGCTGGATTACCCAGGGGTTGCTGGAGAAGGAGCAATCCTATTATCTGGCGTTAGCTATAGATACCGTCCGGGCCATTGAGACGGCAGCACAGCTGCCAGGGGTTGATCCGGCGCGCATTGCGATTACAGGAGCCAGCCAGGGCGGGGGGATCGCTCTCTTGGCAGGGGCGCTCAGCCGCCGCGTGGCTGCGGTAGCCGCAGATATTCCTAATCTGTGCCGGCTGGATTTCGGTGTGCTGAATTCCACCAGCTCACTTACAGAGATCGCGGAATACTTGAAGCGCTATCCGGAGCACCTGGAGCGTGTGCTGGAGAATCTGGCCTTTTTCGACATCGTTAATTTGGCTCACCGCTTCACTGTCCCTGTCCTGATGTCTGTAGGCTGGAAGGATACGGTATGTATGCCGGAGACGATCTATGCCGCGTATAACCGGATAGAGTCGCCTAAGGAGATTAAGGATTATCCGTTCTCCGGGCATGAGGTGAGCGAATTCCAGCGCAGACAGACGGCACTGTTCTTCCAGGAGCATCTGGGCTCCTAAGAGAAGCGGTACAGGCTACAGTGATTAGCAGCAAGGGAATGGTGTGATGATATAGTAAGGGCTGGCGCGAGGCCAAGTGAAGGCAGTCTAATCACCGGGAGGGAATTACAGATGGACAATCAGACAGGTAAGCTGCCGGCGGGAGTATTGGTGGAGAGCTTTGAGTATGACAAGAAGAATGAGGAGCTGGTGAAGAAGAGCTTCTGGAGCAAAACCAAGAAAGCCGCCGGTAAAATCCCCTTCACCAGAGAAGCGATAGCCATGTACTATTGTGCTATGGATGCCAAAACACCGCTATGGGCGAAAGGGATTGCCTTTGGAGCGCTGGCGTATTTCATTTCCCCGATCGATGCTATTCCCGATGCGCTGATCGGCCTGGGCTTCACAGACGATGCTGCCGTCATGGCGGCGGGCATCCGGGCTATTGCCGGACAGGTCAAGGAGGAGCATAAGCAGAAGGCGGAGGAGTTTTTCGAAGATTCATAATAGGCTGGAAGATAGCGAAGGGATGCAGCGGGTTGCTGCATCCCTATTCTGTGCGCTCTGCTACACTCCGGTGTCTATAGCTGGACGCTCTGAAGTCTGCTGCTTCGCCTGGTACTCCAGACCCCAATCTCTCATCAGCTTGATGATCGGAATCAGAGACCGGCCGAAATCAGTCAAGGAGTACTCGACCTTCGGCGGCACCTGATGATAGACCTCACGGTGTACAACGCCATCCTCCTCCAGCTCGCGGAGCTGCAGGGTCAGCATGCGCTGGGTGATGCCGGGGCAGATGCGGCGGAATTCATTGAACCGGACGGTGGAATCCATCATATGGTACAAGAGCACACCCTTCCATTTGCCGCCGATAACATCAAGGGTGAATTCTACAGGACAAGCAGGGCCCTTGCCGTCCGGGCAGGTGCCGAAACCGCCTTTACGGTCGCGCATCACTGAACACGCTCCTTAGTATCATTTTGTATACTACATCACATAAATGTGCGTACTTCTAAATGTGTTGTATATCCATTACTATAGGCATGGGAACAGGAAAACGTCAATTCCTTATCATGAACGGTACACAGAAAGGGAGTATGGAGGATGGAGAACACAAGCACAGCAACTCAAATGACGAAAGCGCAGATTTTGGCGGCCTATGAGTACAGACATGCGACCAAAGAATTCGACAGCAGCAGAAAAATCAGCGGGGAGGATTTCGGCTTCATTCTGGAGACGGGACGTCTGTCACCGAGCTCGTTCGGCTTCGAACCCTGGAAATTTGTAGTGGTCCAGAACCCGGAGCTCCGGCAAAAGCTGCTGCCGTACGCCTGGGGAGCTCAGAAGCAGCTTCCGACCGCAAGCCATTTCGTGCTTGTTCTGGCCAGACAGCCGCGTGATCTGGCAGCTGACTCAGAATATATTCAGAGTATGATGTCAGAGGTGCAGAAGCTGCCGGTTGAGATTGCAGAGGGCAAGCAGCGGGTCTTCGGCGCATTCCTGAAAAACGATTTCGGCCTGGCTGGCAATGAGCGGGCGATCTTCGAGTGGGGGGCGCGTCAGACGTATCTGCCCCTTGGCAATATGATGACCGCAGCCGCGCTGATCGGCGTCGATTCCTGTCCGATTGAAGGCTTCGATAAGCTGAAGATGGAGCAGCTTCTGGTTGATGAGCGGATTATGGACCCTGAACATTTCGGGCTGGCTTGCATGGTAGCCTTCGGCTACCGTACCGGCGAGCCGCGTGCCAAGACCCGGCGGACCGCTTCGCAGGTGGTGGAGTGGGTCTAAGGGCGGCGGCGTCAACGGGCAGGAGAACGTACTGAGAATCTAAAAAGAAACGGATGCAGCCCCAGGGCGTCATCCGTTTCTTTTTGCAATCTGGAGATTCTGCGGCAGTTCCTGCTTCCGCCTGCACCATTATGAAAGTACATAGAAGAGTCGAAAACTTATTGAAAATTTACTGAAAATTCTGCTACTCTTAGGAGGTCAACTTGCTGCCGGTAAGCAGCTGCTTAAGATCGTCATTTCAAGATTGAAGGGATTCCTGCATTATGAAAATCATCCGCATTATCGCCGAGGTCTGCCTGCTGTATGTGTTCTTCCTGGCCGGAGACTATCTGCAAGAGCTGCTGCATTTGCCGATTCCAGGCAGTATCGTGGGACTATTGCTGCTCTTCGTCTTGCTGCTGCTAAAGATTGTGCCCGTGAAGCTGATCGAGAACGGCTCGTCCTTTATTCTGGCGTATCTGCCCATGTTCTTCATCCCGGCCACCGCAGGCATTATGAACCATCTGGATATCTTCAGCGGAAGAGGCTTGCTCCTGATTGGTATTCTTGTCATCAGCAGTGTGCTGACCATGGTTGTTACAGCACATTCCAGCCAGTGGATCGCTGCCCGCAGCGTCAAACGGTTAACACGCCGGACGTACCGTGCCCGTAATCTCCACGGGAAGGGGAAGGAAGCATGAGAATTCTGCTGGCCATTGGTTTCGTGCTGATGAATGTTGTGATCTATCTGGTCATGTCCATGCTGTACAGACGCTACCGTCTTCCTGTCCTGCTGCCTGCACTGACGGCAACGTTCACGGTTGTTGTGCTGCTCATGGGCTTCCATATCTCTTATGAGACTTATATGATCGGCGGCGACTGGATTAACCGCCTGCTGGGACCAGCGGTAGTATCGCTGGCTTATCCCTTATACAAACAGCGGCATGTACTGTGGAAGAATCTCCCCGCCATTCTCGGCGGAACGGTCACCGGACTTATGGTCGGAATGTTCAGCGGGCTGCTGATGGCAGCCGGACTCGGCTTCTCCAAGCTGTACGTGCTGTCCATTCTGCCCAAGTCGATTACCACCGCTGTAGCGATCCAGATCTCCAGCAATCTCGGCGGAGATTCATCGCTGACCTCCGTGTTCGTGATGGTTGCCGGCTTCACGGGAGCGATTGGCGGCCCCTACATTATCAAGCTGTTCAGAATCCGCAGCGAGTCGGGGATCGGCATTGGCCTGGGCACAGCTTCCCATGCCCTCGGCACAGCCAAAGCACTGGAATACGGCGAGGAGTCAGTCTCCATGAGCTCTGTAGCCATGACCGTATGCGCGATTGTCGGCTCCATCGCCGGACCGCTAGTCGCCTGGATCATGTACCATTGAGCTTGCAGCAATCAGTAATCAGCCGTTCACCCGCAGCCGGATTACGTTCCAGGAAGCAGCCGGAAGCATTGCGCTCACCCGGCCGCCGTCTGCGGCTGCTGTTCCCCGGTTGTGCGGAAGCACATTCGACGGGTTGGAGCGGGTATTTGCCGCCTGAAGATCCTCATGCTCAAGAACCGTGTGCTGAATAACCTCTACAGCGCCGAAGCTCCGCAGATCAACCGCCAGCTCCATGCCTTCGCTCAGATGGCGGTTCACTGCAAACACAGTGACCTCGTTCAGCTCCTCATTATATACACTGACCGCTTCCAGATATGGAACGTCGGTGAAATCCTTGGAATCATATTTCGAGCTTGTAATCAGCGGGTGCAGCACCGTTCCCCGGCCGTAGATGGAGGCATGCATGTAAGGATAATAAGTGGTCTGCAGCCAGAGCGGTCCGCCATCCTCTGTCATAATCGGGGCAATGACATTAATGAGCTGGGCGATACAGGCCATCTTGACCCGGTCTGCATGCTTGAGCAGGCTGATCAGGCAGCAGCCCACCACCAGCGCATCCTCCAGGGTATAGACATCCTCGAATTCAGGCGGTGCAATCTGCCAGTGCTGCTCGGCACGGCTAGAGCCCTGCGATTTCCATACATTCCATTCATCGAGGGACAGGTAAATCTTTTTCTTGCTTTTCTTCTTGGCCTTGATATAATCACATACTGCTGCTACGCTGTCGATGAACTGATCCATATCGAGCGATTGGGCCAGGAAATTCGCTGTATCCCCATCATTGTTATTGTAGTAAGTGTGCAGCGAGAGGAAATCGACATTATCATAGGTGAGATCCAGGACTGTAGCTTCCCATTCGGCAAAAGTGCTCATATTGCTGCCCGAGCTGCCGCAGGCGACAAGCTCCAGGGAAGGATCCACCCAGCGCATCGCTTTGGCGGTCTCATTGGCGAGTCTTCCGTATTCGATGGCAGTCTTGGCTCCGATCTGCCATGGACCGTCCATTTCATTGCCCAGACACCAGGTGCGGAAGTTGTGCGGCGCCTTGTAGCCATGAGAGATCCGCAGGTCACTCCAGTAAGAGCCGGAGGGATGGTTGCAGTACTCGACCAGATTCCTTGCAGCGTCGATTCCGCGTGTGCCCAGGTTCACTGCCATCATCACTTCAGAACCGGCCAGCTTGGCCCAATCGGCGAATTCATTCGTGCCTACCTGGTTAGTCTCTGTAACCCACCAGGCAAGTTCAAGAGAGCGCTTCCGTTCCGCTTTGGGTCCAACGCCGTCTTCCCAGTTATAACCGGATACGAAGTTGCCCCCCGGATAACGGATGATCGGTACGCGTAGTGCCTTGATAGCCTGAAGGGCATCGCCGCGGAACCCGTTCTCGTCAGCGGTAGGATGTCCCGGCTCATAGATTCCGCCATAGACGGCCCGGCCCAGATGTTCAATGAAGGAACCGTATAGCCTTGGATCTACCTCGGCCAGCTTGAAGTCTTTGTCGACAATCATCTTGGATTGAATGCTCATAGTTAGTAGCTCCTTTGTGTTAGATTAATGGAATAGCTAATCGTTCAAGCCCATTTATGATTACATGATACGAATTACGGGGTATACTAAGCAATAACTAATTTCAGGATTAACTTAATAACTAATTCAAAGAGCGCGGAGGGCCACCGATGTATTTAACCACAGATTCCGAATCGTTGAAGGTCTATGAAGCACTTGCCAGTGAAGTGCGCCTGCGGATCATCGATCTGCTTAGCAGCGAGGAGATGCATATTAAGGAGATTGCAGCGAGGCTGTATCTCAGCAGTGCCATTGTCAGCTCGCATGTAACGAAGCTCCAGAAGGCTGGCATCGTCAGCTCCCAGATGAAGCGGATCGACGGGGGGACTTATAAATTCTGCTCACTTTCCGCGAATTTCTTGCAGATTAAATTATCCGGGGCCAAAGGCATCGCCCGCAAGGTAGTGGAGGTCTCTGTCCCTGTGGGCCATTACACCGACCTTGCAGCTGCACCGACCTGCGGCATTGCCACAACCGAGAAGCTGATCGGATATTATGACGACCAGCGTTATTTCCTGGACCCGCAGCGGGTGGATGCCGGGATTCTCTGGTTCGCCAAGGGATACGTGGAATATAAGGTTCCGAATTATCTGTTCATGGATCAGACGGTGCAGGAGATTGAGATTTCGATGGAGATTGGTTCGGAGGCGCCGAGTGTGAACGAGAAGTGGCCTTCGGATATCTCTTTTATGATGAATGGCATTTCGCTTGGCAAATGGACCAGCCCCGGCGACTTCGGCGTGATGAGAGGCCGGCTGACTCCAGCCTGGTGGCAATCGGATGTGAACCAGTACGGGCTGCTGAAGGTGCTCAGAATTAATGCAGGGGGAACTTATATAGACGGCCAGCAGATATCGGCAGTTACCATCGATCAGGTGGGCTGGCAGCAGGACCAGTGGAGCTTCAGGTTCACGGCAGAAGACACGACCCGAAGGCGGGGCGGCTTAACGTTATTCGGGCGCGGCTTCGGGAATTACGAGCAGGACATTGTGTTTCGTGTCTATTATGAATAAGAGGGACCTGTTCGCCGAATGGCAAGTGAGCCGAATGGCAAGTGAATGGATAAGACAAGGAAAAAAGGAGCTTTGTTAAGACGGGATGTTTGCAAAAGGGGTCTGCGGGTAACTATAACTAAGTAATCCAAATCGCGCACAACTTGCATACAAGGAGGAATTCACATGTCGGATCAATCCCATAATGAAGCAGACATCCGCAACAAGGAGAATAAAGACGGGGATTCACTCGCAGAACGCAAAAAGATGGAGAATGGTGTGGATATTGAACCTGAAGCCGATGATTGGGAAGCCAAACCGGCCGAAACCGCCCATCCTGACCCGCTCCCGAAGAATTAGGGGATAGGGATAAGGCATGCGGCTAGGTCATAAGGCAGCATAAGGTATAAGGCAAATGCATGTAACAGACTGTTCCTCACGGGGCAGTCTTTTTTTCTTTCTGGCATAGGAATCAACAGGGTCAGCCATGCGCAGATCCGCCAGATATTCCCGTCATAATGTCCCGTTCTTGGAGACATACTAGCTCCAATTGGAAAATAATTGGGACCGGAGGCGGGGATAACTACGATGACACCGTTACTTTTACAGCATAGTTACAGTGTAGTGGCTGCGGCAAGTCCCTATCTGTTCTATTTCACTGTATACTCGTTTCTGGGGTGGGTCCTTGAAGGCAGCTATAACCTCTACAGCACGGGGACCTTTCGGAAAGAAGGCTTCCTCAAAGGGCCATTTAAGCCCATGTATGGCTTCGCCCCGCTGCTGCTGCTGGCGGCACATGAAATTAGGCTTCCCTTTCTGTTATTCCTGCTGCTTGCGCTGATTGTCCCTTCGGCGGTTGAGTTTGTCAGCGGCTGGCTGCTTAAGGGGATCTTTCGCAGACAATGGTGGGATTATTCAGGGATGCCATTTCAGCTGCAAGGGCATATCTGCTTGAAATTCTCGTTGTATTGGTGGGGACTGTCAGTGGCTTGCATCTTCGGCTTGCAACCGCTGGTACACTTCCTGTATTTGCATATGGAGCGGGTATGGATGCCTGTACTGCCCATCGCCCTGCTCGTATTCACGGTGGATCTGCTGTGGACCTTCCGCACCCGCCGCCGCGGGCTGCAACTGCTGGATCATCTGTTGGAGCCACCAGAGCTTGGAGAAGGCTAAGGAATTAGTGACGAACGTGAATACAAAAAAACAAAAGAACCCAAAGATATCTCCGGCGTATGTCTGGAGGTATTTTTTGGGTTTCCTTACTTTTTGTATCGTAACAGTTTTTAATCACTTGCATCACAATTGTGCGTCAGACAAGGAATATCATACAACCATGTCAAATATAGTGCTAACCCGGTTTATTCATAAACCGTAGTACGGGAGGGAACATGAACAACTTTTTCAGCAAATACAGCCGGTCTATTATAATTCTTGAAACGCTACTTATTGCAGTACTATCGCTAATGCTGATAGGGGAATTCAACAAGCCTGTCCCTCTGGTCAGGGACCAGAGGGACTTGATTACGCATTTTGATCAGCTGGATTTGGACAGAATTACAGAAATGATACATAGATTTAATGAAGGCAAGGGAGATAACCTTACCATGCTTCAGTGGGGTGTTGACAGCGGGCCGTATGTTCATGATTTCTACAACGATGGCAGGGTGCTGCACTGGACGGTGGACAACAGCCGGGACTGGGCAGGCGACGGCGGGAAGATTGAATATGTGTGCAGAGCGATAGGGCTCTCCGAGACTCAGGAGTTCTATAACGTAGAGCTGACGGATTGTGAGAATCAGCCGGATGATTTCGTGGTTCATCCGGTTTCTTTCCGCAAGGATGAACTGTAGGCTGGAATTATGAAGGATATAGGGATTAATTGAAATAAAGTCAGGAGGAAACTTCATGCCAATGTCTGAGTATTACCGGGAGCTGCGCGGGAAGGCCGGCAACGGACTGTTAATGATGCCGTCTGTAGCGGCTGTAGTAAGGGATGAACAGGATCGGATTCTGCTGATCCGCAAAAAGGATGAGACCTTATGGGGCCTGCCAGCCGGAGCGGTTGAACCTGGAGAGACCCCGTCCAGGGCGCTGCGGAGAGAGGTGTTCGAAGAGACCGGCTTAATGGTTACGCCTGAACAGATTATCGGCGTATTCGGCGGTGAGAAATTCAGATATGAATATAGCAATGGGGATCAGGTAGAGTACACGGTTATTGTATTTGAATGCGTCATTGTTAAAGGCCAGCTCAGAAGCCTGGACGGGGAAGCGGAAGAGCTGAGATTCTTCAAGGAAGATGAACTGCCCGGGCTAACGATGCCTTATCCCCCGAACCTGTTCGTGCGGGATACATCTGCGCCGCGGAAAATTGTATTTGATTGATGAAGGAGTAGTTTCGATTGCGGATTTTGAATTTACAATCCAGAATGATCTACTGCGGCGCAGTACTGCTAGCCGCCCTGCTGGGTCTTGGGACCAGGGCATACGGGAACTCGCTGCCGCACTTTGTCAGCGAACACTTTGGGGATGCGATCTGGGCAGGGATGATCTACCTTGCCTCCCGGGTGCTGCTGATCCGGCATCCGCTATGGATGTCGCTTGTCCTTAGCCTGTGCTTTAGCTTCGGAATTGAGTTCAGCCAGCTCTACCAGGCAGAGTGGATTCTGCATGTGCGTGCTACAACCCTTGGCAGCTTGATTCTCGGCCACAGCTTCCTGTGGATTGATCTGGTCCGGTATACAGCCGGAATTCTGTTCTGCTGGACGGTGGACCAAATCTTACAAAATTGATTCTGGATTATATAGGAAGAAGAATATACATTAAGTGAGGCGATCCGGTCTGTAATAATCTGGAACAAGAATACCGGTCATCTGCCGAATGCTGCCTGATTTGGAGATGAGTAACCGTAAATGACGAACAGCTTATTAGTGGTATGCCTGTTGACTCTGATTATTCATACAGCGGAGACATTGTCGTATTCGGTGCGGTTTGCGGGAGTGAAGCTGAACAAGATCGCTATCGCCTTATCCCTGACCGGAATTATCGTGCTGGTCTCCAGAACCGCAAATATGGTACAAGGTCCCTTAACGGCGAAGTTCGTAGATTATGCCAAAGCTGACGACAGCTTCCCGCTGCTCAACTATCTGCGGATTATTATGCTGGCTTCTTCACTGGGGACATTGATCGCGATTGCGTTGTTTCCAACCTTCGTAGGACTGTTCGCAAGAGTGATCTCCAAGCTGGAGATCGAAGGATCTATCCCTAAGCTGCTGACGAGTGTAACGGTCAGCCAGCTCAAGAATACGCGCAAATATATCCGCAGACCGAAGGTCAGGCTGAGCAGCTTCCGTTATCTTGGAATTCCCAAACGCTTCATCGTGATGAATGTCTTCGTGACGGCCTTCTACACGGTAGGCGTGTTATCCTCGATGTATGCGGCCAAGCTGTTGCCGGCGTTCAGCACCACTGCTTCCCAGGCATCGGGCCTGATTAACGGGATAGCAACGATCCTGCTGACGGTGTTCATCGATCCGCAGCTGGGAATCATTACGCACAAGGCAACCGAGAATGCGGAATACCGTGACCAGCTCGGGAAGATCTATGTACTCCTGATGGGCTCGCGCTTCCTGGGATCACTGCTGGGCCAAGCCCTGCTGGTACCGGGAGCCTTCATCATCACCTGGCTGGTGAAGCTGCTCTGACCCTCATGACTATGCTGCTTCGGCTACTTCGGCAGCTTCAGCTCTGCGGCACGGAGCGCCGTGCTGATCTGTTGCTCCCAGTTGTACAATTGTCCCGCCATAGTACGGATCTCCTTCATCCGGTTATAAGACAGCTTCATTGCAGCCGCAGCCTGGGGAGCGTCCCCCGCCTGGACCGCAGCTTTGTAGCGCTTGTCGGCCTCGGTTCTCTCTGATTGTGCGGCTGAGAATAGCTTGTTCTGGGCGGCAATCTGCTTCTTGAGCAGGGTGACGGGGGCAAGGGCATCCTTAGCCGGCTTGTTCTTCGCGGCAGTTAACGCTTTGGCTTCTGCCAAGGCTGAGGCGGCCTTCTTCACTTCAGCCCGTGCTGCGGCAGCGGCAGCCTTAAGCTTATTGCGCTTCAGCTCAAGCACAGTGGCACTCTTCAGATTGCTTGCCTTGCGGGCAGCGGTGATCTGTTTGCTGAGAGCAGTATACTGGTCCAGGAGCGGAGCATGCTTCTTCTGCACCGCCTCCGAGGCAGCCTTAAGCTTGGCGAGCTGGGCAGCATTAGTGGCTTGAAGCTGCTTGTTCACTGCGGCAAGTGCAGCGTTATTCTGCTTGCGCAATTCCTGATTCCGCTGGAGGTCAGACTTCAGCGATGCCTGAAGACCCGTATAGTCTGTATACAGATTATGAATCTCGTCCAGCGCAGCATCCCACCCGGAATCGGCAGAGACACCGGACAAGGGATATGTACAAAGTGACAGCAGTATCACCAGCACAAACAGCCTTCTTACAGCTCTTCCCGAGAAAGGTGTAACAACTCCCATACCTCTCCAATTCGTCAAGTCCATGAATTTAAACATTGCGTTCAGCTCCTCTGATTGTTCATTTGGCAATAGACACAAAGAAGCACCTCCAAGAAAGGCATGAACTGCCTGTCCTGCGAGGTGCTTCTCCCGCTTAACGTGTGCTATTGTGCATCTACTATAACCCTGTGAACCTGCGGCAGTCAAGCATTTTTAAGAACGCCAGTTCGTGAAATGGGATATTTATCTTCTTTTTGTATATGACTCTGCCGGAAAATCTAGTAGAATATATCTGTAGTTTACAATAATATATAAAGTTCGACATCTTGGTACTCACAGGAATGGGAGATGCATTATGCAGCTTAGACATGTGAAAATAAAAGGAACAGGCAAATATTTGCCGGAGCGTGTAGTCAGTGATGCAGAGCTTGATCAGATCCTTGGCACAACACCGGGCTGGGTGAACAAAATCACCGGCGTCGGCACCCGCCATTATGCCAATACAGATGAAACCGCCTCCTTCATGGGCGCAAGAGCTGCTGAAGCGGCCCTCGCCGATGCAGGCCTCAGCTTCAGTGAGGTCGATTGTCTGGTGTGTACGAGCGGAACCAAGGAGCAGCCGCTGCCGAGTACCGCCGTGTTCATTCAGCAGGCCATGGGGCAGGCGGATTCCGGTGTGCCGGCTTTTGATATCGATGCGACTTGTCTCAGCTTTCTGGTGGGGCTTGATGTAATGTCCTACATGGTGGAGGCGGGCAGATATAAGAATGTGCTGCTGGTGGCCACTGAGATTGCATCTGTGGGGCTGAACTGGCAGGATAAGGAGAGCTCGGCCTTGTTCGGTGACGGAGCGGCAGCGGTGGTGATCGGACCTGCGGAGACCGGTGATTCCTCGCGGATACTCCACGCTTCGCTCAAAACCTACAGCAGCGGTGCGCGTTATTCGGAGATTGCCGGGGGCGGGACCAGACTGCATCCCCAGAATTATACAGCTGAGGATGCGCTGCCTTATCTGTTCCATATGGATGGCCAGGCTATATTCCGCAAAGCGTCCAAGCTGCTTCCGGATTTCATTGCAGACATGCTGAGCGCCACAGGCAATAAGATGGACGACTTCTCGCTGGTTATTCCCCATCAGGGAAGTGCAATGGCGATGCGTCTCCTGCGTAAAAAGCTCGGTATTGCCGAGGACCGCTTCCTCGACAACACCGCTGGCCATGGTAATACGATTGCAGCGTCTATCCCGATGGGGCTGCATGAAGCGATCCGTCAAGGCCGGATATCGCGCGGAGAGCGGATCATGCTGATCGGCACAGCTGCAGGGCTGTCTCTGGGAGGCATGATTATTGAGTACTGAGGCCCGGCGTATTCTGATTACCGGCGGACGCGCCCCGGTAGCCCTGGAGCTGGCAAGGCTGTTCAAGGCTGCGGGCCACCGGGTATACGTGGCGGAAAGTGCTGAGTATCATCTGTGCCGGGTATCCTCTGCCGTTGAGGCCAGCTTCCGGGTGCCTGCCCCAAGGCATCACCCGCAGGCATATGTCCAGCGGCTGGCTGCGTTAACGGAAGAACTGGGCATTCACTGCCTGATTCCCACCTGCGAGGAGATCTTCTATGTCTCTGCCGGTCTTGAGCATCTGACGGGGTGCCGCGTACTTACGTCAGAACGAAGTATTCTGGCCGGGCTGCACCATAAAGGGGAGTTCATGGTCCTGCTCCGTTCGCTCGGCTTCAAGGTCCCGGACACGGTGCTGATCAGCAGTGCAGAAGAATGGCGGAGAGCCGTGAAGCAGGCAGCGGAGAGGGGGGAGCAGCGGGTCTATAAGCCTGCGTACTCCCGCTTTGCCTCTAAAGTCATTCTTCCGGGTAAAAGATCCGCTTCAACTAATCCGCATAGTCTTGCTCTAGGGGAAGCAGAGCCTCCAGCCGGACTATCGGCCGGGGCTCCCTGGGTGTCCCAGGAGTACATTCAAGGCAGAGCTGTTTGTACGTACAGCATTGTTCATGACGGCACAGTTGTGGCGCATGCAGCGTACGACAGCAGGTACAGGACGGGGCGCAGCGGGGCAAGTGTGTATTTTGAACCGCTGGAGCATCCTGCGGCTCTGGAATGGGTACAGCGGTTCGCCGCAGCAACCGGCTTCAGCGGCCAGATCGGATTCGATTTCATCGAACCGGAGAACGGGATGCTGTATCCGATTGAATGCAATCCGCGCGCTACAAGCGGTATTCATCTGTTCACGCCGGAGGAAGGGCTGACGGAGGCGCTGCTCAATCCCGGACCGCTCATGCAGAGCGGAACAGTCATTGTCCCGCGTTCAGCCCGCACAGCCATGCTGACGCTGCCCATGCTGGGCTGCGGACTGAAGCCGGGACCCGGGGGCTTCCGCAGCTGGCGGCAAGCGTTGCTTGGAGCAGCGGATGTGGTCTACCGCAAGGATGACCGCCGCCCTGCGCGCGAGCAGTTCCGCATAGTATACGCCGCCTGGAAGACAGCCCGGCGGCATCACATCTCGATTACAGAGGCGTTAACTGAAGATATAGAATGGAATGGTGAAGCATGACCAAAGCGCTGGTAACAGGTGCAACCGGATTTCTTGGACGGCATACCGCCCTGAGGCTGGCCCGGATGGGCTGGGAGGTTTACGCGCAGGGACGCAACCCGGAGCTGGGGAAGCAGCTGGAGCAGGAAGGTGCAGTGTTCCTGGCCGGGGATCTGCGTGACCCGGAGACTGCCTATAGCTTTTGCCGGGGAATGGATGTGGTGTTCCATTGTGCAGCATTGTCGTCACCCTGGGGGAAGTACAAGGAGTTCTATACTTGCAATGTGGAGGCTACAAGCCATATCGTAGAAGGGTGCAAACGTCATGGCGCAGGAAGGCTGGTTCATATCTCCACGCCCAGTGTGTATTCCAGCCAGCGGCCCCGCTTCGGCATCCGGGAGAGTGATCCGCTTCCCGGGCGGCCGGCCAATGCCTATGCCGCAACGAAGCTGATTGCCGAGCAGATCGTCCGGCAGGCTTCAAGCGCTGGCCTTACCGCCTTCATGCTCCGGCCCAGAGCCATATTCGGCCCGATGGACAATGCCTTGTTCCCCCGGCTGCTGGCAGCGAATGAGAGCAAGGGGGTGCCGCTGATGAATGGCGGACAGGCCAAGCTTGATCTCACCTGCGTAGAGAATGTAGTCGATGCCATGCTGCTCTGCTGTGAAGCCCCGCTCTCTGCTTCCGGCAGCGTCTACAATATTACCAATGGTGAGCCGTTAAGGTTCGAAGAGCTGGTCACCCGGCTATTCTCACTGCTCGGGCTGCCGCTGCACACCCGGCGATTGTCCTACCCGGTAGCTTATACCGCAGCGGCCCTAATGGAGGGGATCTACAAGGTGCTGCCTATTCCGGGTGAGCCGCTGCTGACCCGTTATTCTGCAGCCGCACTCGGCATCTCCCAGACACTGGATATTACACTGGCCCGCGAGCAGCTGGGTTATCAACCGCGTATAACAACAGACGAGGGACTTTGTGCCTTCGCAGAGTGGTGGAGGGAACAGCAATGATTACAGAAATTCCAGTTGGATTATCTATACTGTCTGCGGGCTATTGCCTGCATCCCGAGCGTCTGACGCTGCGTGGAGGCACACTGAAGCCGGTTGCCTTCCCGGCGGGCTATGCCCTGATCCGGCATCCGCAATACGGACCCATCCTGTTCGATACGGGCTACAGTGCGCGTTTCTTCGAGGAGACAGCAAGTCTGCCAGCCTCTCTATACCGCAAGATCACTCCGGTTGTCTATAGGGAGGAAGAGAGTGCTGCGCGGCGGCTGCAGGCAGGCGGGATATCGCCGGAGGAGGTGCGGTATGTGGTACTGTCGCATTTTCATGCCGACCATATCGGCGGGGTACGGGATTTCCCGCAGGCGCAGTATATTTATCTGCAGAAATCTTACGATGCCGTAAGCGGGCTGGGTCCGGTGCGGGCGACGAAGGCGGGATTTCTGCCCGGGCTGCTGCCGGAGGATTTCAAGCTCCGCTCCATCCCTGTGGATGAAGCCACGGCGAAGCGTGCGCTGCCGCCAGGCTTCCCGTTCACAGAAGCCTATGATCTGCTTGGAGACGGCAGCCTGCTGGCGGTTGAGCTGTCAGGCCATGCCGCCGGGATGATCGGCGTATTCGTCTCCACCGGCGAGCATGATTATCTGCTCTGCGCAGATACAGTCTGGTCGAGCCGGGCGTTCCGGGAGAACCGCAAGCCGCACCCGGCAGCAGGCTTGATCATGTCCAGCCGCACAGAATACCACCGCAATTTCGAGCGGCTGCGCCAGCTGCATGAACAATTTCCTAAGCTTCGGATTGTGCCCAGCCATTGCCGCGAGGCGCTTGCGCACTGGGGAACGGGAAGTGTGACATGAAGCGCATCAGACTGGTGATCACCCATTATATTCTTACCAAGTGGGGCAGACGCTGGAAGAACCGGGCAGCACTCGAGCAGTGGCAGGAGAAGCGTATCCGGCTTCATGTAGAGAAGGTGAGGCAGCGCTCGGAATTCTACAGGGAGCTGTGGGCAGGTATTCCGTCCAAGGAATGGCGGAGTTTCCCGGTGATCGGGAAGCCGGAGATGATGGGGAATTTCGATCAGCTCAATACAGCGGGCATTACGAAGGAGCAGGCTTTTGCAGAAGCCTATGAAGCGGAGAACAGCAGGAACTTCAAGCCTACGCTGCAAGGCGTCACCGTCGGGTTATCCTCGGGTACCTCCGGCAACCGGGGGATTTTTCTCGTTGGCGAAGAAGAGCAGGCCGCCTGGACCGGTACGGTGCTGGCAAAGCTTTTGCCGGGTGGACTATGGAAGCGGGCGAGCATTGCATTTTTTCTGAGGGCAAATAGTAATTTGTATGAATCTGTGAAGCAGGGACGGCTGCAGTTCCGGTATTTCGATCTGCTGGAGCCGCTACCGCAGCTCTTGGCCCGTATGAAGGAATACCAGCCGGATATCTGGATTGCACCGCCGTCCATGCTGCGTCTGCTTGCCGGGGCACAGCAATCGGGTGAGATGAATCTGCATCCCCGCCGGATCATTGCGGTTGCGGAAGTGCTTGACCCGCTCGACCGGCAGCAGATTGAGCAGACCTTCGGGCAGAAGGTCCATCAGGCTTATCAGTGTACCGAGGGCTTCCTCGGTGCGACCTGCAGTCACGGGACGCTGCATCTTAATGAAGATATTGTACATATCGGCAAAGAAATGCTGGATGAACATTCACGCCGGTTCGTGCCCATCGTGACCGATTTCTCCAGAAGTGTGCAGCCCATCGTCCGCTACCGGCTGAATGATATTCTGACCGAAGCGGCAGAGCCTTGTCCCTGCGGTTCGCTGTTCACGGCCATTGAGCGGATCGAAGGACGCTGCGATGATATTCTGTATCTGCCCCATGCGGCAGATAGCACGGAGGTCACTCTATTCCCTGATTTCGTTACCCGGGCTGTGCTGGCTGCTTCCGCAGACATTGAGCATTACAGGGTTATCCAGCACAGCCTGACTGAGCTGGAAGTCTCCTATCGTACACGTAGCGGCACCGATCAAGGCACGGAGCAGCAGATTACAGCAGAACTGACGCGCTTGTTCACGAGGCTGTCCTGTCGCCCTCCACACCTGACTTTTACCGCTTACAGCTTCGTACCCGGAGCTGTGAAGCTGCGCCGGGTGGAGAGGAGGTGGAAGCTGTGAAGAACAGAGTGACGCTATATGACCGCGATTCTGTCGGTGGGCTGGATTGGCCGGATTCGGAGTATGGGCGGTATGCCCGGGAGTATCTTACACCGCTGCTGGAGCGGGGTGCGCAACCTTTTATCGATAATGTGAGTACAACTGTTAAGGTGCTGACCATCGATGGACTGCCGGTTCCGATTACCGTCAACGAAACAGACTATGACAATTCGTATGTATGCTCACCCTATACCCACTATGTTAGCTATGCGCGTGAGGAGTTAGCTCTGCTTAATAACCGGATGCTTGAGCGACTCCTGTCGCTAATGCTCTCAGGAATGGGCTGGATGCTGCGGCAAGCACGGTTCAACCGGGTGGTTCAGGTGAATAACTGGCTGCTGTCCACCAATCTGTATCCTGCCTTAAGTACGGAACAGCTGACGGCGATACTCGATTACCTCCGGCAGACTTATCCGGGTTATACCTTAATGTATCGTTCGCTTAGCCGGGAGACCTCGGGAGAACTCATTGCCACATTGGAGCGGGATGGCTGCAAGCTCGTTCCAAGCCGGCAGATCTACCTGTTGCACCCGAATACCTCTGACTCCAAGGCCAGATGGCTGGTCAAGCGCGACAGGAAGCTGCTGGCAAAGCACGGCTATACTGAGGTTGGCCCGGAGGAGATCACACAGGAAGACATTCCCCGGATCGTGGAGCTGTACAGACTGCTGTATATCGATAAATATTCGGCCTATAATCCGCAGTTCACCGAAGCCTATATTGCTCTGGCGCTGGAACGGCGGACCTTGCAGATCTATGGTCTGCGCAAGGAGGGAAGGCTGGATGCGGTGCTTGGCTTCTATGAGCGGGAAGGCGCGATGACCGCGCCATTATTCGGTTATGACACAAGTCTGCCTCAGTCTTTAGGACTCTACCGTATGCTGTCCGCTGTGCTGATCGGGCTTGCAGGCAGCAGAGAACTATTACTGCACGAGAGCTCCGGCGTCGGCCAGTTCAAGCGCAACCGGGGAGCGGCTGGAGCCACCGAATATTCGGCGGTGTATGACCGGGGCACCTCACTGCTCAACCGCTGCGGCTGGTCCATCCTGGAGCTGCTGCTCCGGCGGATCGGCATGCCGCTTATTCAGAGGCTGAAGCTGTAGGCCGGAACCATGAATGTGAGACAGGAGGCAGAAGATGAACTTAGCTAACCGTATTACCTTGTTCAGGATATTGCTGATTCCGCTGTTTATTGTCCTTTTTCCCATTTACCCGGAAGCATGGGTCAACCAATTCTCGATCCTGGCATATTTAGAGGTACATGGTGTTTTTTATGCAGCTGTAGTTTTTATAGTGGCTTCTATAACAGACAAGCTGGATGGATACGTGGCGAGAAAATATAACCAGACAACAAATTTAGGAAAATTGCTTGATCCGTTGGCAGATAAGCTGCTTGTTGCCGCTGCGCTTATTCTAATGGTGAGTCTGCACATGATCCCATCTTGGATTGCTTTTTTAATATTAGCGAGGGAAGTTATAATGATGGGTGTCCGTATCGCCGCTTCAGCGCAGAAGGTAGCTTTGGCAGCCGATAAATACGGTAAATGGAAAATGGTCCTGCAAGTTGCTGCTATCTCGGCCATTCTTTTGAATAATGCGCCATTCAGTATGTTCACTTCTTTCCCTGTTGACCTAACCCTGATGTATGGTGCATTAGTTATAACTGTATACTCGGGTTACAACTACATTAAGAACAATTATCAGCTGCTGCAATTGGAAGCTCATACATCACATCATTAAAAAAGGAGGTGCCCCATGAACACTAATTTAGGCCTGTCCCATGGGCATGAGCCGGTTGCGCTGATTACCGGGACCTCCAGCGGCTTCGGGCTGCTGACCGCAGTTACGCTGGCCCGCAGAGGGTACCGGGTCATTGCCACGATGCGGGATCTTGGCCGCAGCAAGGAGCTTGTTCAGCAGGCTGAACAGGCGGGGGTACGGGAGCGCATTCATCTGCTGGCACTGGATGTGACGGACGAAGCTTCGATTGCGTCTGCCGTTCAGGCTAGTCTTGAGCTCGCCGGCAGAATGGATGTGCTGGTGAACAACGCCGGCTTCGCTGTAGGCGGATTCGTGGAGGAGGTCAGCATGGAGGAGTGGCGGCGGCAGCTGGAGACCAATTTTTTCGGACTGGTTGCCGTAACGAAGGCGGTGCTTCCTCACATGCGGGTCCAGCGCAGCGGCCTGATCATTAACGTGAGCAGTGTCAGCGGCCTGAGCGGATTCCCGGGCTATGGTCCGTATGCCGCCTCCAAGTTTGCGGTGGAAGGGTTCAGCGAGAGTCTGCGCCAGGAGATGCTTTCTTTTGGCGTCCGCGTTGTACTGGTTGAACCGGGCTCCTTCCGTACCCCCATCTGGGACAAAGGGATTACGGGAATGCACAGAAGTGAAGGCTCCCCGTATCACACCAGGCTTGAAGAGGTGCTGCGGTACTCCCGGCGGGCGTCCGAGACGGCTCCCGATCCGCAGGAGGTGGCTGACCTGATTGGACGGATCACTGCCAAGCGTGCGCCGAAGCTGCGCTATCCTGTTGGCCGGGGCTCGCGGGTGCTGATGATCGGCAAGGCCCTGCTTCCCTGGAAGGTGCTGGAGGGCATCATTTCGAGGTCACTGCGGGCGATGAAGTGAGTGTATTGCTGTCCGGTATTGTGCCGGTACCACAGGCAAGAATGGAACAGGAGGGTTGCTTTTGCCGGGAACAGTTGGATTACATATATGCTTTGATGAGCAAGGCCGGGAGATTGAGGTGCTGGATGTGACCCGGATCGATAAGGACACGTACAGGATTGAGGAGACGCCGATTTTTAACCCGGGGATTGCGCTTGGCGACATTATCAGAGTGAATGAGCGTGAGGGGATCGCTTATTACGTTGAGACGGTGAAAAAGTCCGGACTTGTCCGGTATGCCTGGCTGCTCAGCAAGGAGGCGGCGGCTTCCGGCGAGATCCGCAGCTTTACGGAGCGGGTTACAGAGCATGGGGGCAGATGGGAGCAGATCTTCGGCGGACTGCTGGTGATTTATCTGCCTAAGCACTCTCTAGTGGATGCGGAGCTGGAAATGTCGCGGATTATAGAGCATTTTGAAGGCTAAATATACGAAGCTGAGGTGAAGGAAGTTGAAGAAATTCTTGAAGCAGTGGGTGCCGAGTATTGCCATTGGCATTATTCTATCCTTATTTATTCGTACCTACGTAGCAGAAGCAATGCGTGTGCCTACCGGCTCGATGATTCCGACTATAGCGGTTAATGACCGGCTTGTAGTGGACAAAATGCTCTGGAATACCTCGCTGAAGCATGGCGATATCGTGGTGTTCCATCCGCCGGTTGCGGAAGATGCGCATAAAAGATATGTAAAACGGCTGATCGGCCTGCCGGGCGATGTGATTGAGATCAAGGATGGCACTCTGTACCGTAACCATGAGGCGGTCGATGAGCCATACCTGCAGGAAAAGATGACCTATACCTTCGGGCCGGTCACCGTTCCCGCAGACCATTATTTTTTCTTGGGCGACAACCGTAACGTCAGCTATGACGCTCACTTATGGGAGACTCCGTTCGTAGACAAGGATGCGCTGATCGGCAAGGTGCTGTTCGATGTGAACCAGTTGTTCTAAATCGGGTAGTCGACCACCACAACATTCTCCAGGATTCCCTCGAGCATAGACACGAACTTCTGATGGGCTGGATGCGGTCCGTACTCACGCAGGGCTTCCTGATTCTCAAAGGTCACGCGGAGCCCCAGCGTATAGCCGTGGACATTCTCCTGCTCCTCGGTCACATTGATGCCTGCCGTAAGGTCAATGATGCCGGGGATTTGCTTTTTCAGCGCCAGCAGTGCTTGTAACAGGTCTTGCTCCTGGCCGTTATCGAATTGCTCATTGAAGCGGAAGACAACGAGATGCTCATACATAATGGATGGATCCCCCTTGGACAAAGTGTTGGACTGCATTAGCGATTATACTACAAATTGGACGGATGGAGGTTGAATGCGTTGACTGGAGATTTCCTAGCCGTAACCGACCGGATCAAAGCGCCTAATCCTGTTAAAGTCCTGATAAGTATACTAATTCCCATAAGTATTATGTCACTGCCCACCAGCCTCGACCCGGATAGGCATTTCTATTTATACTACTCCAGATTGGTGTGGATTGGACTCAGCATCGCGGCCTGCCTTTTCATTCTCATCTACGCGTTGCGGAAGGAAGGCCGGCTTCAATGGGGGACAGATTCGCTTATTATTCGCAAAGAGCGCATCTCTGCATCAGGGATTAAGGTCATTTACATAGATGGTCCAATAGTAGGAATATTGCCTGCAGGCAAACGGATTGTCCCGGTTAATCTCTGTTTCAGGTTCACAGAAGACACGGCAGCGGGGAGGAAGAGACTAATGAACTGGGCGGAAGAGAACGAAATTAGGCTAAAGTACAAGAAATTTGTCAGATGGCTCTGAACAGAATATGGAAAGGCGTCTAAAGACAGGGATTCTATAGCACTAGATTACGGGGAGTTTGTGACTTTGACCGGATTGTTACTTTACCGTCTGTTGACTATGATCAAGTGGAGCATAACGGAATATTCCTAACAAGCAGAAACAGCTTGGCCGTCCTTTCAAGGACGGCACGTTTCAGCGAGAAATAGAAGGATAAGTTACCGTGTGAAACCTGTAAGTTCTTATATTTAATACAAAAGGGGTGCTGGTACTTGAAAGTACATGTCACGGATCTGAAGCACGGTGATTGTCTAATGGCAGACACTTTCAATGGTGTAGGTCTGCATGTTCTCCCCAAGGGGACACGTGTTGAGCGGGAAGAGATTAGTATTCTGATCCGGCACAAAATTGATTATGTCGATATCGAGCCGCGCAGCGGGCTGCATACGGATGCCGAACCTGCGCCCAGCCACGGGCTGCACGATGATTTTGATCTCGCTATTTTGAATTATGAAGCGATTTTTCTGGAAGCCTTGACGAAGGGCAGCTTCTCGCAGTCTGCAGTCGATGATACGCTGAAGCCGCTTCTGGAGACGTTGGAAGGGCAAAAGGATGTTGTCTCCCTGCTGCTCCTGCTGGACCGGGATGACATCGATACATATCACCACTCATTACAGGTGGGCTTATTATCTTATTACATCGCTGCGTGGATGGGTTACTCCAAGGAGGAGCGCTACCAGATCAGCCGTGCGGGCTATCTGCATGATATCGGCAAAAGCCAGGTGCCGCTGTCGATCCTGAACAAGCAGGGTCTGCTGACGGATTCCGAGCAGGAGGAGCTGGCACGCCACACCTTCTATGGCTATGATCTGATCCGCGGCTCCCAGATGGATGAGGTTACCGCGCTGGTAGCTCTCCAGCATCATGAGTACGAGGATGGCTCAGGCTATCCCAATCAGCTGCTCAAAAAAGAGATTCATCCGTACGCCCAGATTGTTTCGGTAGCCAACATCTATATGTCGCTCACCACTTCTACTGCAAACCGTCCCAAGCAGGGGCTGGTTACGGTGCTGCGTAAGGTGCATGAGATGGGCTTCGGCAAGCTGAACGAGACGGTGGTGCAGGCATTGACCGGACATTTACTGCCGAGCTTCGTGGGTAAGAATGTACAGCTCAGCAACGGCGAAGTGGGTATGATCGTCATGAATAACCCGCTGGACCTCTTTAAGCCGCTGGTCAAAGTAGGCGAGGGCTTCCGGGATTTGTCGCGTGAGCGGAGCCTGTCCATTGATGAAGTGGTTAACTGAATAACCGGATGAAGAGGCACTGTCAACAGCGCCCGCTTCTAATGAACGGCCAGACTGTCTTTTTGGACAGTTTGGCTTATTTTTCGTATGCAGAGAGTAGAAAGGAGGACAGGCCTGAGGGTCCCGGTGACCGGAGGAAGGTTTGTATTCAAGTCATAGATTGGCTATGATTAATGAGAGATGGAAGAGTTGATAAAGGAGAAATGAAGATGCATACCGACAACCAGTTAGAGAAATTGAAGCAGCTCAAATATGAGCTTACCCGCTTTATGATGATTTACAAGTTCGCTCTTGCCGAGATGGAGACCAAGATAGATATCCTCAAAGAGGAATTCCAGCTGCTTCACGACTATAGCCCCATTGAGCACACCAAATCCCGGATCAAATCCCCGGAGAGCATTATGAAGAAAATGCTGCGCAAGAACAGTGAGCTGTCCCTCCCGCAGATCAGATCCAGTATCAAGGATATCGCCGGACTGCGGATTACCTGTTCGTTCATTTCGGATATTTATCAGGTTAGCGCTATGCTACAGAAGCAGGACGATCTCAAGGTGCTTGAGGTGAAGGATTATATTAAAAACCCGAAGCCCAACGGTTATCAGAGTCTGCATCTGCTTATCGAGGTTCCCGTATTCATGTCGGACTGTCAGGAGCATGTCTGTGTTGAGGTACAGATCCGCACGATTGCTATGGATTTCTGGGCCAGTCTGGAGCATAAAATCTTCTATAAATACAGCCAGGCGGTTCCTGAGCATCTGACCCGTGAACTTAAGAATGCGGCTGACAAGGCGTACGAGCTCGATCTGCAGATGGAGCGGCTGCACCGTGAAATTAAAGAAATCAAGGATTCGCAGGAGGACGAAGATCCATTCTCCGAGTTGCGGGATATGATTCTTAACAATCAACAGCTCAGTCTGCCGGATAACTTTGTTAAGCTGTTGAAGGAATAGAGGATGGTTCGACAAGAAAGACATATACATACAGGAGCCAACAAGGGAGCGATTACAGGATGAGTGACAAGCGTCTTCGTACCATTGCAGTGAACCAGGCAGGTTATTCAAGCGGAGGAGAGAAGCTTGCCCTGTTCACCGGGGATACTTCCCGTTTCCATGTAATTGACACAGCAACCGGGAATGCGGTATTCACCGGGCAGACCGGGGCTTATATTGAGGATGAGCCCAGCGGCTGCCGTGTGCGCAGCGGAGATTTCTCGGCGCTTACCTCACCCGGTGAGTACCGGATCGAGGGGGACGAGGGTGAGGAGTCGGCTGCTTTTGTCATTGCAGACCAGCCTTATCAGGAGCTGCAGAGGGGATTACTGAAGGCCTTCTATTACTACCGCTGCGGCGAGAAGCTTGACGGAGAGTATGCGGGAGCCTGGGGGCATAAGGCCTGCCATCTGGCAGAAGGTACGGTCATCGGCCAGCCCGGTCTGAGACTGGACAGCAGCGGAGGGTGGCATGATGCGGGAGATTACGGAAAATACTCCGGGCCTGGAGCGAAGGCCGTAGCGGATCTTCTTCTGGCCTGGGAGCTGTATCCTGCGGCGTTTGCCGGTGTACATACACTACCGGAGAGTGACGGCAGCCTGCCGGATGTCCTGCTGGAATGCACCGTGGAGCTGGACTGGCTATTCAAAATGCAGGAGACCGGCAGCGGCGGGGTCTACCACAAGCTGACCACAGCGCATTTCCCCGGCCTTGATGTGATGCCGGAGGAGGATACTGGGGAGCTGTATTTCTCGCCGGTCTCTGCGGCTGCTACCGGGGACTTCGCCGGTGTGATGGCTATGGCGGCACGGATCTACAAGCCGTTCGATGAGGTATATGCGGCGCGGTGTCTGGAAGCTGCGCGGGCTGCCTGGAGCTGGTTGACCGCACATCCGCAGGTGCCGGGCTTCACCAATCCGGGAGGGATTACCACAGGGGAATATGGCGATAAGGTAGACAGCGATGAGCGCTTCTGGGCAGCGGCGGAGCTATTCCGCACGACAGGAGATGAACAATTCCATAGTGCTGCTCTTGAGCTTGCCAAGCTGCCGTTCCCCAAATACAGCTTCGGCTGGGGGGATATGGGCGGCTATGGCACACTGGCTTACCTGCTCCTAGGGGAAGCGGATACTGAGCCATCTCTCTATGCGGAGCTAAGGGAGGGTTTGCTGGCAGAAGCAGACCGCCTGCTGCGGCAGAGCCGTGACGACGGCTACAGAATCTCGCTGCTGGAGGAAGATTATATCTGGGGCAGTAATATGCTGGTCATGAACCATGCCATGCTGCTGCTGGCAGCGGAACATTTCAGCGGGGAACAGGAGTATGCTGCTTGTGCTCTGGATCATCTGCATTACCTGCTGGGCCGCAATGTGCTGGGAATCAGCTATGTGAGCGGGTTCGGCGAACATGCGGTCATGCATCCCCATCACCGTCCGTCTGTGGGCGATCATGTGCTTGATCCGGTTCCGGGCCTGGTGGTTGGCGGGCCGGACCGGGGACTGCATGATGAATATGTGAAGAAGCATTTGCGGCGCAAACCCGCAGCCCAGTGTTACGCGGATCACGAGGACAGTTATTCCACGAACGAGGTAACAATCTACTGGAATTCACCGGCATTGTTCGTGACGGCGAGGTTCAATTGCTGATCAGATAAGGAGACGCAGAACAATAACAAAGGAGCTGTGAGCGAAATGAACGACAATGTGGAAGAGCAGGAGCTGGAGTTGTTAAAATACCCGATTGGAAGATTCGCCGCTAAGGGGAACCGGACAGCAGAAGTGCGGGAAGAATCGATTGCGGTCTTTAAGCAGTTGGCAGGGGAGTTACGGGCAGCAGTTGAGCCGCTGACGGTTGAACAGCAGCACACGCCTTACCGGCCGGGAGGCTGGACCGTGATTCAGGTCGTGCATCATCTCGCCGATACCGGCATGTATGCATACCTCCGCTTCAAGCGGGGACTGACGGAGGAAACACCGCAGGTTCCAAGCTACAGACAGGATCTGTGGGCGGAACAAAGCGATTATACCGGCGAGCCGGTGGAATCCTCACTCCAGTTCATCGGACTGCTAAACCGTAGATTCGCCACTTTGCTGGAATCCTTGCAGCCTGAAGATTATGACCGGACCTTCGTAAGCGGCGGTCTCGGTGAGATGACGCTGGATACCGCAGTGGAGCGGTACATCTGGCACAGCCGCCATCACATCGCCCAGATTACAGCATTGGTCCAGCGAAGCGGCTGGTAAGTGATAACTTTGTTTTACTATGAACAGACGGAGAGGGTGTTTACCCGCCGTCTGTTTATTTTGTCCGGGACCGGAAAAGGGGGGGAGGCCCGACGAGTGAACGAGGAGTCTGGAATGTATGTGGAAAACAGCATACATTCGGGCGGATAAGAGGCTCCCGGGCAGAATGTATGTGGAAAACAGCATACATTCGGGCGGATACGAGGCTCCCGGGCAAAATGTATGTGGAAAACAGCATACATTCGAGCGGAAGCGGGCCTATGGTCAGAATGTATGTGGAAAACAGCATACATTCAGGCGGAAGGGGGACTTCGGGCAAAATGTATGTGGAAAACCGCATACATTAGCATAGGGCGGCTGCGGAGCATGTGAGATGTTGCTCCTTTTATGGTTGCAGCTCCATCCGGCCCAGCCCGTCCGCCCAATCTATTGTCTAATCACGTATCCAGCTATTCAATTTCGCTGAAGTGCAATTTTACTGTACGGCGGAGCTATTTATCGTCACCTGGGCAGGTGCGGATACATATCCTATAACCAGAACGATAAAAAACGGCCCCGAGGAAAGGACGGATATGTGTGACCTCTTATATGGACTATACGTCGCCCAATACACAGTTTACGTTTGATATGAATGGCAACACCTTATTCAAGAAGGATGATTGCAATTACATCAACGTACTGGGCATCAAAAATCTGAACACCCTGGAGAATACCTCGCTGCTCGATATCTATCTCAGCAGATCCAATGTGGTCGAGCCGCATTATCATCAAAATGCCGCTGAGCTGGTGTATTGTATCTCAGGCGCGGCCGTGGTGTCGCTGATCAATCCGTTCACGAATGAGCTGCTGCATTTCCCGATCACCCCGGGCCAGGTTGCCAATGTGCCGCAGGGCTGGTGGCATTATGAAGTGGCCACGGTGGATTGCACCCATCTGCTGGCGATCTTCGATGCTCCTACTCCGGAAGTCATCCTTGGATCGGATCTTCTGAGCCTAACCCCCGCCAATGTGCTCGCGCATACCTACTGCTTGAATGAAGCGCTGGTTAAGGAAGCACTCGCTCCGGTGAAGCCTCAGACCTTCATTGGTCCGCCTGCAGATTGCTGTCCCCCTGGGAAGGCCGCGGCCGAGAATATGAAGGGGACCCACATTGCTCCCGCCAATATGGCGCCGATGATGGCTAATGCGAACATGCCGTCTTACATGCACCAGCAGCAGGCTCCGCAATCCTTCGGATACCAGCCGATGGCGGTACACGGTTATTATGCTCAGCCGTATGCCCAGCCCTACCGCCAGCAGCAATACGTTCAGGCTCCTCCGCAAGCTGTACATGAGGCTGGAACCGAATAACAGAAATCCATACAGCACAAACGGCAGCGTATTCTGTGAATGCAGAATGACGCTGCCGTTCTTTCTTCAATGATTCTGATCTCGAACCTGGAAGGAACGCAGATAATTCTGAATATCCTCCTGCGGGGTTTCAAGCAGACCTGCCAGCATGCTTTGAATAGCATGCAGGGCGGCAACCTTTTCGTCGATTTCGGTGATTTTATCGCGGACGAGTTCCTTCAAGGTGTCTTCATCCATCTTCGAGCCGAGCAGGGCGAGCGCCGCCTGAATTTCTTTCAGTGAATAGCCCAGAGACTGGGCATCCTTGATGAACTTCAGCTTCACCAGAACATCTGCAGAGTAGATCCGGTATCCCTTCGCGGTCCGCTCCGGGGCGGGCAGGATGCCGCTGTCCTCATAGTAACGGATGGTGGCTGCACTCAGCCCCGCCTGCCGCGCCAGCTCACCACGGGTCATTCCCTTCATCTGTCATTCCCTCCTGTATTTCATAACTATCTACCTACGCCTATGGTCTCTTGTACGTGTAGGCCGGGTCAAAGGTTACTTCCGGGTATTCAGCCGACGGACCATTCAGCAGTTTCTGAGGTTCCTCTTTCAGATACTGATCGAAGAATGACCGGGTATAGGTTCTGCTTATATCTACAGTATGCACCGGATCAAGGCCGTTGGCGAATAAGGAGGGTGACAGCAAGGCTATATCCGTAAAACTCTGGTGAATGAATTGATCCACTGTCAGATAATAGGTATCCCTGGTGCTGCGGCTCATAACCGACTTCAGATCCGGTGTGAACTCTTCATAGATAAGGGGCTCTGTGCTCGCTTCAGGATGTGCAAGATGCTGCGCAGTCGTTCCAGACATCACGTACATAAAAGGCTGCGTCAGCCCTTCATGGGCAACCTTGCCCCAGAACCCGCCCTCCAGACTGACACCGGCCTTGAACCGTTTGTCCTGGGCTAAAGCTTCGGCGGTTGTCGCCCCGCCATAGGAATGGCCGAAGATCCCTGCACGGCTGAGATCCAGCCTGCCCTGGAACAGTCCATTAGGGTCTTGGGTATTCCAAGCCGTCAGGGTGTCCAGCACAAAGCTGGCGTCCGCTGCACGGATGGTAATTCCGCTCACATTGTAGTTGTAGAGCTCTGCAGAAGTATTGAACTTCGGATCAGGCACGTAGTAGACCGAAGCGCCGTACGGGTAAGTGACCTTAGCTGAGGTATAAGGATGATCGATCCCAACGACAATATAGCCGTGGCTGACCAATTCTTCGATAATCGACATACTCTGGAATCGGGTCGAGCGGATTCCCGGCGAGAACAGGAGGACCGGATAGCTGGCTTCTTGTGCCGATAGCTTCACTCCGTCTACGACATGAGTCGGGATATCAGTGACTTGGCTAAACAGCTGCTTCGGCAATCCGAAGACAAGACTAATGGCCTCACCCAGTGCGGAAGGATAGTGCTCCTTAGGCTTACCCTCAGTCTGGCCGGGATCGGCCGGATACCATACATTGACCATCAGCTTACGCTTGTCGCCTGCTTGCGGAGTCAATGTCTCTTCGCGCTTCTCGTCGGTCAGCTCCCGCGCTATTGTACCGATGGCATAGGACCCTGTGGGTTCTGGCAAGGTGAACATCGGCAGCAGCCTGGAAGCATAGACGGATACTCCTGATAGAAGGAGGACGAGTATAAGCAGCAGACTCTTCCATAACTTCGCATACCGCTTACGCTGGTCCAACCGTTGACGCTTCACAAGTCTGAATCCGAGTATGGTCAGCAGTCCGAGCACTGCGGCGTAAGCCGGAGCCATCTGGATACGGTGGTTCTCCAGCGTTCCATGCAGCACCAGGGCTATCATTACAGCCAGCAGCATAAGGATATCCAGCCTCCGGCTCTTCTTTGTCCACATCACTCCTGCTGTAACAGCCAGAACAGCAACAATGACTATCATCTCAAAAATTCTCATCTGAAATACCTCCAACTCTATTCATCTGGAACAATTAGAGTATAAAGGTTGAAGTATACTTCAAGGTCAAGACCTAATTATGCCCGGGGACGTATATGCAAAAAAAGGCGGCAGCCCGTTCCAGATTCAGAACGGCAGCCACCAGTACGGCTAATCTTCGCATCAAGTGAGATTAGGATAAGCGGACAAGCACCCGGCCCCGGGTGCCCGACTGGAGAATATCCTGAAGCGCCGCAGGCAGCTCAGTCAGAGAAATCTCACGGTCCACCAGTGTATCCAGCACCGCAGGCTTCATGTCGCCTGCCATGCGCTGCCAGAGCGTGGCCCGTTTCTCCATAGGGCAAGCTACGGAATCGATGCCGAGCAGACTGACTCCGCGCAGGATAAACGGCAGGACGGTAGTCGGGACAGACGTGCCTGCGGTTAAGCCGCTTGCGGCAACTGCGCCGCCGTAAGCGATTTTGCTCAGGACTGCAGCAAGCGGCGCACCCCCGACTGAATCTACTGCGGCCTGCCAGAGCTGCTTGTCCAGCGGCTTCACTGCACTGCCCGCGATCTCTTCGCGGGAGATCACCTCAGCAGCACCCAGTGCCTGCAAATATCCGGCTTCATCCGTTCTGCCGGTACTGGCAGTGACCTGATAGCCGAGCTTCGCCAGAATGGCGGTTGCCGCACCTCCGACACCGCCGGTGGCCCCGGTGACGAGCACTTTTCCCTGATCAGGGGTCATGCCTTGTGCTTCCAGTGCCTGTACAGACAGTGCCGCCGTGAATCCGGCCGTGCCGTAGATCATTGCTTCCCGCAGCGTCAAGCCCTCCGGGAGTTCAACAACCCAGTCCGCAGGGATACGGGCGTATTCGCTGAAGCCGCCGAAGTGGGAGACGCCGATTCCATAGCTGGTGGCAATGACCGACTGGCCTTCGCGGAAGCGGCTGTCCTTCGATGAGACTACCGTCCCTGACAGGTCAATGCCCGGAATGAACGGATAATTTCGCACAATATTTCCATTCGGGATGCTTGCCAGCCCGTCTTTATAGTTTACACTGGAATAAGCTACCTTAATTAACACTTCACCGGCGGGCAGTTCCTCCAGCGATACCGGTCTGACCTCTACGGAGAATGGTTCTGTCTTGTCCACTACCAATGCTTGAAAAGGGTTCGTCATAGCTTCTCTCTCCTAATTCGTGTTATATTTGTTTGGTTCAAAGACAAGAATTCATAGGCTTCGCGCCATTACTATTGTGCCCTGTCAATTGAGGAAACACAATGATATCCTGCACTAAATGCTTACAAAGGAGCGTTCATATGAGAGTGAAAATACGTAAAACCGTGCTTGCCACAGCAATCTGCCTCGTTCTGGGCGGGGGAGCGCTATACGGGTTCGCAGCATCTGATTCCGCCCCGGCGGTACACCGGCTGCGTCTAAGTGAGGACGAGCCTGCGCGGTATTTGCAAGGGTTGGAGTCTGTGACTCAAGATCAGCTGGAGCTGTCGCTTGGCGATCAGAGCCGTCCGGGTAATTATATCAGCATCCCTAATCATACAGAATTGCTATGGAGGAAGCCGGTGCCGACTCCGGCAGGTGAAGGGGAGCTGATCAAGTTCGTACAGGGGGGAAGTGCGGTATATCCTGCTTCTGAGGTTACTTATTATTGGCTGTGTTATCAGCGTCCGGGCCAGAGTGACAGCGATAATACGTTAACCTACTATATAGAAGCGAAAGTATTGGGGCAAGATGAAGAAGCTGCGGAAGCAGAGCTGCTAAAGCTGGCAGAGGACTGGGAAATTCCCGGTTAACCCGGATTTAATTGTGAACAACAAGTGAACTGTAGTATATTGAGATAGAATTCATCCGTCTGATGAGGGAGGCATACTCTATGTCCATTGCAACAACGATGATTATCCGGCTTGAAATCCGTAAGGCAGAAGCTTCTTTTGGCGATGTGGCGTCCAGACTGGCAGCGGCCGGCGGCGATATTGTAGCGATTGACGTAATCCGTGGTGGCAAGGATGTGACGACCCGTGACCTGACCGTGAATGTGCAGGATGCGGCGAATGAAGAGATTATAAGCGTGCTGAGGAATATGCCTGGAATCAAAGTCATCAATGTCTCCGACCGCACCTTCCTGGCCCATCTCGGCGGCAAAATCGAGGTCACCCCGAAGATGCCGATCAAGAACCGGGAGGATCTGTCGCTGGTATATACCCCTGGTGTAGCCCGTGTCTGTACCGCGATTGCCGAAGATCCGTCCAAGGCGTATTCCCTGACGATGAAAAGAAATACGGTAGCCGTGGTCACCGACGGTACCGCTGTGCTGGGTCTTGGCGATATCGGACCGGAGGCGGCGATGCCGGTGATGGAGGGCAAGGCCATGCTGTTCAAGCAGCTGGCGGATATTGACGGGTTCCCGCTGTGTCTGGACACGAAGGACCCGGAAGAAATCATTAAAATCGTGAAAGCGGTTGCTCCCGGCTTCGGAGGGATTAATCTGGAGGACATCAGCTCTCCGCGCTGCTTCGAGATTGAACGGCGGCTGTCGGCGGAGCTGGATATTCCAGTCTTCCATGATGACCAGCACGGAACGGCAGTAGTTGCTCTCGCCGGATTGCTGAACGCGCTCCAGGTGGTGGAGAAGTCGATTGCAGACTCCAGAATTGTAGTCGTCGGCATCGGTGCGGCAGGCGTGTCGATCTGCCGTCTGCTGCTGGCGGCTGGCGCGAAGCAGCTCTACGCGGTAGACAAGGAAGGGATTCTGAACCGCAGCGAAGCCTACACCAATCCTGAATGGAGCTGGCTGGCCGAAGCAACGAACCCCGAGAATCTGAGCGGAGGACTGGATGAGGCGGTGCGCGGAGCAGATGTCTTCATCGGCGTATCCAGGGGAGGGATTCTGCAGGTTAGCCATCTGCAGAGCATGGCTCAGGACAGCATCGTGTTCGCTATGGCTAATCCGACCCCGGAGATTGAACCGGATTTGGCGGAGCCTTACGTCCGGGTGCTGGCAACCGGCAGAAGCGATTACCCTAACCAGATTAACAACGTGCTGTGTTTTCCGGGGATTTTTCGCGGGGCGCTGGACTGCCGGGCCAAGACGGTGAATCTGGAGATGAAGCTGGCAGCGGCGCAGGCCATTGCAGCAGTGGTCCACCCGGATGAGCGGAATGAACAATATATTATTCCGAGCATTTTCAACGAGAAGGTTGTGGAGCAGGTACGTCTGGCTGTCATCCGGGCCGCTATCGCAACCGGCATCGCCCGGCGCATCCCGCCGGATGTGAGCTGAACGGTAATCATTAACCGGAACAGCTCTGGATAACGGCAAGGTGAACAAGCTGCGGCCTGGGGCTGCGGCTTTGTTTGCGTGGTCCATTTGCTTTATATATAAGGGATGGCATGGTAAAATATACAAATGGATACAATGATTCTTTCATACAGGAGGGCCTATGTACCGCAAAATTCATATTATGGGAGCTTCCGGGGCGGGAACGACAACCTTGGGCAAGGCGCTGGCGGCGAGGCTTCCGCATGTACATCTGGATAGTGACGACTACTATTGGGAACAGAAATACAGCATTAAGAGCGATGTTGCCGCACGTCTGAGCAGACTGGAGATGGACCTCAAGCGGCATGAGCCGTGGATTCTGTCCGGTGCGCTCTGCGGCTGGGGTGATCCGCTGCGCGACACCTTTGACCTGGTGATTTTCCTGTGGATTCCGGAGGAGCTTCGTCTGGAACGTCTGCGGGCGCGGGAGTATGAACGTTACGGAGATGAGGGTCTGCCGGGCGGAGATAAATATGAGGATGTTGAGAGCTTCATAGACTGGGCAGCGCAGTACGATACGGGCGGAATGGAGGTCCGCAGCCGCATGCTGCATGAGGAGTGGATGGCCGGACTAAGCGGTGATCTGCTGCGGCTCGAAGGGGATCTTACGGTGGAGGAGCGGGTGGAGGCAGTACTGCAATACATGTCACGTTCACGCTAATGTAATCTATGGAAAAAGGGGGCTGACCATGAGGAAGATACTGCGTGTGCTGCTGCTTCCGGCAATTCTGCTATTGCTGTTAACGTCCTGCAATACGGAAACGACCCATTTCAACTATACCTTCAAAGGCGAGGGGGACACCTGGTCGGGCGTCTATAAGCAGGAGGCCAGCCAGAAGCTGATTACGAAGAAGGATAAAGTGACAAGTGAAAGCTCCAAACAATATACCTTCGATTTGAAATACAAGGGTGAGCAGTCTGATCTGGGAGAAATCAAGCAGTTCAAATATGGCTACAAAGGCACCAGCGGCAGCAGCACCCGGACGGAGGAAGGACCAGTGCGCTGGGATATGCTGCATATGAGTGGATATGGAAATGGTGCGTTTGAAAATGAAGACTCCGTCATTAAAGTCACTGTCGAGTGGGACGGGAAGATTGAGGAGTTTGAGCTCAAGAATGAGAAGTAGGGGGCATAACAAGCCATGGTAACCATCGAACAAATCGAACTCGCATCACTGGAAGCATTGAACACACTCTACGATGAATTAATGGGCGGACGGGCGGACCCGGTGAAGCTGGAGAATGCTTTTCGGACTATCCGGGAGGATGATCGGTATGTGCTGCTGGGTGCTTTTGTAGACGGGGAATTGTTAGGCTCATTGATGGGGATCGTCTGCCAGGACCTGGTGGGCGATTGCCGCCCGTTCATGGTTATTGAGAATGTGGTCGTGTCTTCGCGCGCACGGCGGCAGGGGCTTGGCAAGAAGCTGATGACTGCGATCGAAGCAATTGCGCATGAACGGGACTGTTACTATATCATTTTCGTGTCCGGGGAGAAGCGGAAGGAAGCGCATATTTTCTATGAGGCGATGGGGTATAGGGAGGAGAAGGTTGAAGGATACCGCAAGCATCTCAGCTCGCATTAGGGTGGCATAGAGGACATAAAAGTTTGGAAAAACTGAAATTGCCCCGGCATATTTAGCCTGAAATAGCAGTGTCCGTACGAATGGCATTGTTATGGGAGCCAAATTGAGGGCCATCATCTTCGATGATTGTATTATGTACAATCAAAAAGGTGGAAAACCCTAGCTTTTTCGCCACCGATTGTACTTCATACATTAGATTTTCGGATATTTGCCTGAAATGGACCCTTTTAAGAAATTCTATTGCAGCAAATACATTAGAATGCGTTTTGGAGCGCTTTTTTTTCCGATTCTACTGTACATAATGCAATTACCTGGCGGGGGATCTAAGAATAACGGAGATTGGGATGCTCCTTCGTATACACTGGACAACATACTTTTTACTAAAATTGCACAACCAAGAGCAGGGAATGTCTCCCTGCTCTTATTTTTAGTTTGACCATCCCATTGAGAGCGCTTTATAATCCGTTCATAGTGGCTAGGGCCAGAGGTTATGACTACAGAAGGCGGGGGAGAATCATGAATCCAATATGCAAGGTGCTGATTGTGGACGATGAAATCCTGGTCCGGCAAGGGATTAAGTATGTGCTGGACTGGGAACAGGAAGGATTTCAGATTGTGGGTGAAGCGGCTAACGGGCGGGAGGCGCTGAATTCGCTGCAGACCCTGCAGCCGCATATCATCATTACGGATATTGTGATGCCGGTGATGGATGGCGAGGAGCTAACCCGGCTGGTGAAGCGCGATTATCCGGCTACCGAGGTGATTGTGTTAAGCAGCTTCAGCGAATTTCATTATGTGCGCTCGACGTTCCAGCATGGGGTGGCGGATTATATTTTGAAGCCGAAGCTGGAAGCCGGGGCCTTATTGCAGGTGTTAAAAAAGACCCGGGAACGCATCCCGGGACTGAGTGCCGCCGGGGGACAACAGAAGGCAGAAGCGCAGCCGCTGGATACCCTGCTCGGCCGGATGCTCTCCGGTTACCGGCTGCCGCCAGAGAGCGAAGCGCATGTGAAGCAGCAGCTTCCGCACAACAGCTTCGCGCTGCTGGGCTGGGAACCGGTGCAGCAAGCACAGGGCGGCAAAGCCATGAACCATACCGCCATAAACGCGGTCAGCAGCGATAACGCCGTGAACCATACCGCTGTTCACGCGGTCAGCAGTAACGCCGCCAATGCACATGAGGCCGCATCCGCTACCGTGGTTACCGCTGTTACCGGTGAACTAAGCCGGAGTGTTCCGGGACGGGTGCAGTGCGTTATTCCAGGCGCAGAGCCGCCGGGCACTATGTTCATGCTGATCAATCTGCAGGAAGTCCATTGGCCGCAGCTGCTGGAGGCTGTACACCGCTTGGCCTATACGATGGCCGGGCAGGAAGTGGAGCTGCGGCTGACACTCAGCCGGAGGTTCAGTTCGCTCAGCGAGCTGGCGGCCGTCCAGCATGAGAGCAATGCGAGACTACAGCAGTGCCGGTTTTTCCGGCCGGATCAGGTCCTGCTGGTGCAAGGAGTTCCGCCTGAGCAGGAGACACTGTTGCCCAAGTTCAATCTGACGCAATTCACCGAGCAGTTGAAGCGTCAGCAACTGGAAGAAGCGTTCGGTGAACTGCACCAGCATGTGGAAGCGCTTAGCCGCCAGAATGACGGGGATGTGTATCAGTTCAAGTCGTTCCTGGGGAATATCATCTTCAATATTACGAATCAGTTCAGTCATCTGCAGGAGCTGGAGGAGGGGAAATACGGCCTTTTCCGGGCCATCGATGAAGCGGGCACTGCCGAGCAGGCCATGCAGATCCTGGATGAATACCTGACCCGGATCATGGAACTGACTGCATCGGCAGCGCCTGCACCGGGCGGCAATGCCAATATGACGAAGCTGCTTCAGTACATAGAGGAGCATTATGCTGAGCCGTTAACCCTTACGGAGCTGGCCCGTCATTTTCATTTCAACCCTTCGTATCTGTCGAGCCTGTTCACGACCTACAATCACGAGGGCTTCAAGGAGCATCTCAACACAGTCCGCACGGGCAAGGCGGCAGAGCTGCTGCGGGCCGGGGAGGCACCCATAGCGGAGATTAGCAGTATGGTCGGATACGGGGATCACAGCTATTTTTGCAAAGTGTTCAAGAAATATTACGGCTTGTCCCCGAGCGGCTACCGGCGTCAGCATTACGGGCAGGAGTAGAGCGTATGCGCAGATACTGGGAGCGGTTCAAATTTCACAGCCTATTCATCAAAATCTTCATCGTGATGCTGATCAGCATCATCGCCGTAGCCATCGCTTCCTCCTGGACGACCGTCCGTATGTCGGAGAAGCTGTTCATGAATACGTTCAGCATTACGAATTCCAAGGTGATCAGCCAGATTAAGGCGAGCTTTGAAGCTTTTCATTACTCGATCGTTACGGCCACCAACAATACCCAGCTAAGCGGCACGATCCGTTCCTTCCTGTCTGAGGAGGACTCGGATTCCGTGCGGATGCTGCGGACCTATTACAACATGACCACACAGATGAAGAAGATTCAGTCCACACTCGATGCCTATCAGGTCGGGGTCAAAATCATGGGCAAAAACGGCCGCAGCTACTCCACCAATACGAATAATCTGCTGATGAGTGACCGGGAGCTGCAGGAGCACGAGCTGACACGGAATACGCTGGCCGAGCCGAAACGGCTGATGTACCAGTTCTATGAGGAGACGATGCCGGATTCGGCGCAGAAGGAAGCGGTGATTGTAGGCAGCAAAGCGCTGATGGACCGGACAACGGGCGATATCTACGGGACGCTTTTTTTCACCATTCATGAAAAGGATTTCCGCTCCTTCTACGGGAGCTTTGTCAGTACCGGGAACGATGTGGTGATCCTGAATAAGCAGGGGGTGATTGTGTCCAGCAACCGCAGTGATCTGATGGGCCAGCAGGCGGGGGATCTGTTGCAGGGGGCGAAGGAGATTGACGAGCAGCAGCTTGCTTACCAGAACACCGATTTCCAGGGCACCGATTCGATTCTGATTGCGGATTACCTGCCGTCTTATGACTTCTATATTGTGAACCTGATCGATAAGCAGACGGCCCTCGGCCAGATGGTCAACGGTAAAATGGTCGTGCTGTTCTGCTCAGTTATCGTGGCTGTGGCCCTGATCGTGGTGTTCCTGATCTTCAGAAGGCTGACCCGCTCGCTCACGCTGCTTACCCGGCAGATGTCCAAGATTACCGAGCGTAACTTCCACAATTACATTACGGTTACGGGCAGCTTTGAATTTCAGGAGCTGGGGCATGCCTATAACTATATGCTGGACGAGCTGAATGAATATGTCGAGAAGCTGGTGGAGACGCAGCAGGAGCAGCGGAATGCCGAGCTTGCGGCGTTGCAGCATCAGATTAACCCGCATTTTCTGTATAATACGCTGGCCTCGGTGAAATTTCTGGTGCAGCAGGGCAGTCAGGAGAAGGCGGTGCATACAATTCATGCCCTGATCTCGATGCTGCAGAATGCGCTAAGCAATGTCAGTGAGAGCATTACGGTGACGCAGGAGCTGGAGAATCTGAAGTCTTATGTGTTCATCAACCATGTGCGGTACGGCGAACAGATCAGGGTGAATTTCTTCGTCTCCCCGGATTGTATGGACTGTCATCTGCCGAAGCTGATTATTCAGCCGTTCATTGAGAATGCCTTCTTCCATGCGTTTACGCGCAAAAGCGGCGGATATATTCATATCCTAATCTCTCAGGATGCCGGAGCTCTGCTCTGCGAGGTGGTGGATAACGGGGACGGAATGGATACCGGAGCGGCTGATCTGCCTATGTCCGGCCTTGAGGGAAAGCGCCAGCTGTTCACCGGAATCGGTATCCGCAATGTGCATGACCGGCTGGTGCTGATGTACGGCGAAGAATATGGAGTCACCATAAAGAGTGCGCCGGGGGAGGGGACTGCCATCCGAATCCGCCTGCCGCTGATGAAGAAGTGAGATTATTACCATTTTCCAAAAAAAGAACAAATACCAAACAAGGTAACGCTTACAATCAGGCGATAAAATGACCAATCCCCATAAAGTAAGTTCTAACGGGTCGCCCGGAGCGGGTGATAAGATTACTTATGTAATAAATAAGCGCTTACATTCAAGCAAGATATAGTAAAGCGCATCAAAGGGGAGGCTTACCAATGAAAAAAGGCTTTGCGTTAGTCCTGATTTGCCTGCTACTGCTTACGGCCTGCAGCTCTAATTCCGGGTCCAAGAATTCCGGCAATACTGCTGGGGACACGGGAAAGACAGAGAATACAGCAGCTACAGAGCCTGCACAGGCGAAGGAAATTACGATTTGGGCTTGGGACCCTGCATTCAATATCGCCGCGCTGGAAGTGGCCAAAGCAGAATATGCCAAGACCAACCCGGATGTGAAAATTAACATTGTGGAATATGCACAGGCGGATATTATCCAGAAGCTGAACACGGGGCTGAATTCCGGGACTACCAAGGGTCTGCCGAATATCGTGCTGATTGAAGACTACCGTTCCCAGAGCTTCCTGCAATCGTACAAGGATTCCTTCTACGATCTGAGCAGCTCAATCAAGGGCGCTGACTTCGCGGATTACAAAAGCGGTCCTACCAGCCTGGACGGCAAGCAGTACGGGATTCCTTTTGACTCCGGCGTAACCGGCCTCTATGTCAGAACGGACTATCTGGAGCAGGCAGGCTACAAGCTGGCCGATCTGCAGGATATCGACTGGAAGAAATATATTGAAATCGGCAAAGCGGTGAAAGAGAAAACCGGCAAAGCGCTGATTACGCTGGACCCGAACGACCTCGGACTGATCCGGGTGATGATTCAATCCGCAGGCGAGTGGTACCTGAAGGAAGACGGCAAGACGCCGAATATCGCGGGAAATGCACCGCTTAAGGAAGCTTTTGAAACCTATAAGGAGCTGACCGAATCGAACGTAGCCAAGGTGCATGCAGACTGGAGCCAGTTCGTAGCCGCCCTGAACAGCGGTGATGTAGCCTCGGTGCCGACAGGCAACTGGATCACCCCTTCGATTACGGCGGAAGCGTCACAATCCGGCAAGTGGGGCATCGCACCGCTTCCGAAGCTGACTGTGAACAAATCCGTTCATGCCTCGAACCTGGGCGGAAGCTCCTGGTATGTCATGAATGTGGATGGTAAGGAGACGGCAGCAGACTTCATGGCGAAGACCTTCGGCTCGAATGTGGAAATGTACCAGAAGCTGCTCACGGACATCGGTGTCATTGGTACCTTCAAAGCGGCTGCGGGCGGAGAGGCTTACAGCCAGGCTAATGAATTCTTCAGCGGCCAGAAGGTTGTAGCGGATTTCGCCGCCTGGACGGAGCAGATCCCAAGCGTCAATTATGGAATCAACACGTATGCGATTGAAGACATCCTGATTGTAGAGATGCAGAATTATCTGAACGGCAAGGATATTGACAGCGTGCTGAGCGATGCCCAGGCCCAAGCCGAGTCACAGATTAAATAGTTAGTTCTCATACAGTGACCTTGGGCGTGGCCTGCAGCTTCCGGGAGTTCAGGGGGCGGGCTGTGCCCGGGGTTTATTTTAAATGATAAGGAAAGGACTGGGCAGCTGTGCATCAAACCAATTCCAAACTTAGATTCCGCACCAAAAGTGTGTTGACCGGATGGTCCTTCGTCCTGCTGGCGGTCATTCTGATCTTCGTCTTCTATTTCTATCCGATGCTTCAAGCACTCATTCTGTCGTTCCAGACGGGAACGGGCAGCAATCTTACCTTCACCGGCTTCGATAACTATTCACGGCTTCTGTCTGACAAAACATTCATTGTATCGGTTAAGAACACCTTCATCTATCTGCTGGTTCAAGTGCCGCTGATGATCATCCTCGCGCTGTTTATCTCGGTGCTGCTGAATGACAGTAAGCTGAGATTCAAAGGATTCTTCCGCACGGCGATCTTCCTGCCCTGTGTCACTTCACTGGTTGCGTATTCTGTGGTATTCAAGTATTTGTTCTCCGGCAATGGCCTGGTGAATACGATGCTGCTGAAGCTTCATCTGGTTAGTGCCCCGATTGAATGGATCACCGATCCGTTCTGGGCCAAAATCACCATTATCATAGCGATCACTTGGCGCTGGACGGGCTACAATATGATTTTTTACCTGTCCGCCCTGCAAAATATCGATCACTCCATCTACGAGGCCGCCCGGATTGACGGAGCTTCAGCTTCCCGCCAATTCTTCGGAATTACGGTCCCGCTGCTGAAGCCGATCATCCTGTTCACCTCGATTACCTCAACCATCGGGACCCTGCAATTGTTCGACGAGGTCATGAATATTACGAAGGGCGGCCCGGGCAACGCGACCCAGACGATCTCCCAGTATATCTATAATTTGTCGTTCAAATATGCAGCAGACTTCGGCTATGCAGCCACCGTATCGTATTCGATTGTCATTATGATCGCGCTGCTGTCGGTCATCCAGTTCAAAGTGGCAGGTGATAAAAATGGCTAAAAGTAAACGTTTCTTCATGTATCTGTTCCTCAGCATCGCGGCCATTGTCTCAATCTTTCCATTCCTGTGGATGGTCGTCAGCTCGACGAACCAGTCGGTGGATGTCACCCGCGGGCGTCTGCTGCCAGGCACCCATCTGCTGGAGAATCTGCGCAAGCTGCTGGACACTACGGACCTGCAGTTATCCCTGATGAATTCAGCGAAAATCTCGGTAACCACCACGCTGCTGGCGCTGCTGATTGCCTCGCTGGCCGGTTACGGCTTCGAGGTCTTCCGCAGCCGCTCGAAGGATATTGTATTCAACATTCTGCTGCTGTCGATGATGATTCCGTTCGCCGCGCTGATGATCCCGCTGTACCGGATGTTCGGCCAGATCTCGAACGTCTTCCCATGGATGGGCATCGATACGATGGTCTCGGTCATTCTGCCTACCGTGACTACCGCGTTCCTGATTTTCTTTTTCCGCCAGAGTACGAAGATGTTCCCGAAGGAGCTGCTGGAGGCCGGGCGGATGGATGGGCTTAGCGAGCTGGGCATCTTCCTGCGCATCTATCTGCCGACGATGAAGACGACTTACGCCGCCGGAGCGATCATTACGTTCATGTCGAGCTGGAACAACTATCTCTGGCCGCTGATCGTATTGCAGACGCCGCAGACCAAAACCATGCCGCTGCTCATCTCCACCCTCGGCTCAGGCTACGCCCCGGACTACGGGATGATTATGATTGCGATTGTAATCGGCACGATCCCTACTGCGCTGGTATTCTTCGTGATGCAGAAGCATTTTGTGGCGGGGATGATCGGGTCGGTGAAGTAATGTGAACAGGAGCAATTCTACACTTTGGGAGTAGTCGTGGCTCCGGGGATTGTTTGGACTTTCGGCCGCTGTTGTCTCCAGATTTCTTGATTCAAGCCGCTTCCAGCGGTTGAAATCCGGAGACAAAGGCGGACGCTGCCGCTCCTACAGTTCCAAACATCCCCTCCGCCACTCCTCCCAAAAGGGGGAAGCTCAAGTTCAATTACTGTGGGGGTAGGGCAGGGGGGAAAGGCAAGAGCTCTATCGCTGAATGTTCGCTACAAACACAGCTTCATTCATTAACTTAAAGCTTCCGTATTGACATATCGCAAATCATCGATATGATAATGACTATGAATCCAATTGATGTATTTAAGGCTTTGTCGAATGAATCCAGGTTACAGATCTTACAATGGCTCAAAGAGCCATACGTTCATTTCAAACCCCATGAAGGAGTAGATATGGAAGAGATCGGGGTTTGTGTAAGTCAAATAACCGACAAGCTGAACATGACTCAGTCCACGGCTTCTCAATATCTTACGATGTTGCAGCGGGCAGGGCTAATCACCACAAAACGTATTGGCAAATTTACGTATTATCAGAGAGACGAGGAAGCCATACGTCAGTTAGCGCAGTATACGATGACAGATATGTAAGAGAGATAACACTGAGTTCTTTACCGGGAATTCGGCGTTATCTTGACATTATATATCGACAATTCGCGATATGTCTTTTTTGTTATCGTATCGATAATTCGTGAATTGTATATTCAAAATAATCAAAGGAGCTGTATCATTTTATGTCACTAAGCTGGAAGGTTTATATTTTAGCCATTGTTAGTTTTTTGGTAGGGACGTCCGAGTATATTCTGTCTGGCATTCTAGATAAGGTATCCATTTCTCTTGGTGTTTCAGTTGCTGCCGCCGGGCAATTAATTACGATTTTTTCGCTGGTCTACGCTATATTTACTCCTATTCTTATGGCTGTAACCGCAAGTATGGACAGGCGGAAATTAATTATGCTGGGTCTAGGTTTGTTTGTGGTATCTAATGTTCTCGCCGTTCTTTTGCCCGGGTATGGATTGTTTGTGGTAGCCCGCATCATTATGGCCATGGGTGCAGGTGTAGTAGTTGTTACCGCCTTAAACATTGCAGCGAAAATTGCGCCTTAGGGGAAACAAGCAAGCGCGATTGCAACAGTCGTAATGGGCTTTACAGCATCCTTAATTATTGGCGTACCTCTTGGGCGCATTGCAGCGGATACGCTTGGCTGGAAATCTGTGTTCGGGGGAATTGCCCTTCTAGGTATTATCGCAATGGTCATCCTTTCTTTCGCCATCCCGCGTGTTAAGGGAGATGAACCTATTCCATTACGCCAACAATTAAGTTTACTGCAAAAGCCTAAGGTAGCATTGGGATTAGCGATTACCTTCTTTTGGCTTGGCGGATATTCGGTTACCTATACGTATCTTTCACCGTATCTGCTTGGAGTATCGGGCATAAGTGATAAATATCTTAGCGGAGCTTTGCTTATATTTGGAATAGCCAGCATGATAGGCTCCAAGATCGGTGGCTTCAGCACGGACCGGTGGGGGGTTAACCGAACCTTATTCAGCGGATTGATACTCCATATTGTAATGCTGATCCTATTGTCTTTGGTGACGAATACATTCATTGGTGTAATGGTCGTGCTATTGTTGTGGTCGTTCTCCGCATGGTCCTCTGGTCCAACGCAGCAATATCATTTAACGACAATTGAACCCGAAGCATCGGGTGTTATGCTTGGTCTTAATCAGTCGATGATGCAGCTTGCTATGGCAGCGGGTGCTGGTATAGGCGGGGTAGCGATTGAAAAGATCTCGCTTGCATCGATTACATGGATTGGTGCTGCAGGGGTTGCGATTGCTATAATCGCTACGCTCATTTTATATAGAATGAATTCTAAATCAGAGATGAGTGTTCAACATTAAGTTCAAAATAAGTGAATGATGCTGCGTGAAGTGTACTTACTTCCGGCTTGTTTTGGGAGTAGTCGTGGCTCCAGAGATTGTTTGGACTTTCGGCCGCTGTTGTCTCCAGATTTCTTGATTCAAGCCGCTTCCAGCGGTTGAAATCCGGAGACAAAGGCGGACACTACCGCTCCTACAGTTCCAAACATCCCTTCCGCCACTCCTCCCAAAGGGGTGGACCAAGTACGCTTACCGTGGGGTGGCGCATGGATGTTTTAATCGCTGCTGTTTGTCTTCATTTAATGCCTCCCGTTAGTATATTTCCCTCCCAATCCACGAAAATGAGAGTTTCTTTATCCATAAGGCTCCATTCAATTATGGTTTTCACATGGCCCGGCGTTATAACGTTGTCATCCCACAACTTCATAGGAAAAGTTGAATTTTTTATCATCCGAAACAATAAATAGTTTTATTCGTCCGTACTCTTCATCGTCTTCTTTGACATACCAGAAATAACTCTTTTCACCATAAACGAATTTTCTTCTTCCCTTTTTATTAACACCCAATGTGTTCGTCCCCGCATTCCTATATAATTCTATTTCCGATTTTCCACTTCATGAAAAAATTAATATCCTCAATCGAATCGAGAATTCTCCATTCATATTCTTTATTCTCACGAAGCTCGCTTAGAACGAGGGGTTTAACGATGTGTTTCTCTAACAGTCCTTTCGTCCTGGAAATATATGCGAATCCCAAAATAGCATTGGCTCGAATAGCAGCAGACTCATGATCCGCAAGCTGGGCACAAATATCTTGGGCAAACTTCCAGTTGGGATGGTACTCACCGATAGAAAGAGGGAGCGTCAGAAGATCAGCGGCGTCATTTCTTTTTAGACGGTCCTTTATCTCCTCGCTGGAAAGATCATTGGGCGGTGTATAAATTTTGGACAATTTCAGTATAATTCTCCTTCATCCCCTTGTACTTTGGCATAGCTCATAACACTAATCTCCTTTGCAATAACTTCATTTTAATTATAAATATATCAAGAAAGTATTCAAACGCCTTCTACATGTTCAAGCTGAGAAAGAGCATGTCACGAAAAGACACTGCTTCCCTGTGAGGGTTGTTAAATTTTACTAGAGACGCGCAACTGATGAGGGGATTTGGAGTAATAAGAAAGATGATAAAAATATATGAAATAGAGGGAAAGAGAGGATTTTGGGATGAAGACAGGTAAAAAAGTGTGGACAGCCTTACTGGCTGCGGGATTGAGCTTCGCCATGTTGACGGGTGTGAATCCGGGGAAGGTAGAGGCGGCGGCTAAGAAATACCCTGCGCTTCTGAAAATCAACGATTATTATGTGCTCTATACAGCACCAAAGGCGCCATATGTGGATTCCAACTACCGAACGATGATCCCGCTTCGCTCCATTAGCGAGCTGATGGGGGCGAAGGTCAGCTATGATGCCAAGGCTAGAACGGCTGCCATCGAAAAGGATAGTGTAACGGTTAAGTTCACCATTGGTTCCAAATCTGTTTCGGTTAACGGGGTTGCCGGATCGATGGACACGGTTCCGGTGATGGAGCAGAATTCAATGTTCATCCCGGTCAGTGTGCTGGCCGGACGTCTGGGTATTGTGAGCAAATGGGATCAGGCGAATCAACTATACACTCTGACGGGTGAAACCCTGATGCAGACGGATATCATCAAGCTTTCTTTAGAGGACAATGAGAACGGACCCTTCACTTCCCCACCGGGGAAGATCATTAGCAACGATGCGTTCCGGCCAGTTTCTTACACCTTTGACCCTGCAAAAGGCAGCTTCACGGTGAAGGCAAAGAATATAACAGGTAAGGATGTACCTGAAGGGGCGGCGGATGTTGCCGCGTATATACTTTATGATGAACTAATTCAATTGCCGCCGCAGGAACGGGAAAGACCGGCTGTGCGTAAGGATGGAACGATTGAGGTTACCGTTAAAACCGAAACACCGAGTACTCCAGCTTATTTACTTGTAAAAGGGCGCCTGCTCGACCGTTCCGGAAATTAATTTCAATTTCGATTTTGAATCAGAGGTGAATTCGTTGAAGGACATGCTGGCGATTAAAAAGGCAGTAAGTACCTTGCGGGATGAGGAAGTAAAGTCGTACTTGACGCAGCTTCTGGCGGGAATTGGCGAGTTGAAGGAGCAGAGCGAACTGCTGGAGGAGCGCATGGCGGAGCCGGTTGCTAGATTGATTGACCAGTACTCATCACTGATGAGTCTTCCGGCACAGCGTGCCTTCTGGGACCCTGCACCTGACAGTACCCATGTTCATATTCTCTGCGGCGACTCCTTCGGAGGCAGTGTGAAGCAGGTGCTTAAAGAATTTGGCTGGACGGATACCCATAAGCTGATTATCCTGCGGGAGAATTATGCTATAGGTCCGCTGGATCAGTTGGATACGCCAGTAGGGAGGAAACTGCGCAGCGAATGGTTCCGCCAAAATATAACGGAAAATTATAATGTCTCATATGATTGTGAAGAAGAGTATACGGAGCTGCTGGACAATCTGGAGCAGATTCCCGAACAGGCCAAGGTTGTGATCTGGACCGGGAGCAATGCATCCGAGCAGGCAGGGCTGCGTCTTACGGTCCATTTGCTGGCGAACAGACAGAATGAGATTGTAGTGCTTAATGCCGGGGCCATCTGTGAGGAGCTGTTCAACTGGCCGGATGCTTTCATTAACTTCTGCCATTCCGGTGAGATTCCGTCAGACAAGCTCCGGGAAGCGCTTCTGCGGATCGGTGACGCCAGCAGGCTGACTGCTGCGGATATCATGCGGCTGGCCCGGGAATGGCAGCAGATCGCAGAGCAGTGCGGGGCTCTGCGAATCTGGCAAGAGGACGCCCTCCTGGAGGTGCCTGCCGATTATTATGATGGCTATCTGCTGGAAAAGCTGGATTCACTGACACCCCCGCCAGGAGAAGACGGATTCCTGAAATCAGCCCGGCTGGTCGGAGAGGCGCTCGGATACTGTGAGCAGTATGTCGGTGATACTTATTTCGAGCATAGGGTGAGGGAGTTGATCTACAGCGGGGTACTGGAGATCAAGGGCGTTCCCACAGCGATGAGATTCTATAGCATCCGGCGCAAGAAAGGGTAAGGTATATAAGAAGCACTAATGAAATTAACGAAAAGCAAAAAGAAGCGGAGGGGAAATTTGGAACTGGAGGAGCGATAGCGTCCGCCTTTGTGTTTGGATTTCCACCGCTAATAGCGGTTAAAAATGAAGAAATTCAAACACAACAGCGGCCGGAGGGCCAAATGTTCACCGCAGCGACGACCAAGGTTGGAGTTCAGATCTTAAGTGCATTTTATATAGCAGCGGTTTAATCAGCAACAGCGGCCAGCAGTCCAAATGTTCACCGCAGCGACGGTCAAGCTTTGAGTTCAAATCTAAGGAGGACAACCATGCAAACCTTATTTCGTTATAACTGGCAGGTCCGCGAGGAATGGTATCAATGGTGCGGGGAGCTGCCGGAAGAAGAGCTGGTGAAGACACGCATTGGCGGAGTGGGCGGAATCCTGCAGACGCTGGTGCATATAGTGGATGTGGAATTAAGCTGGGTCCGGGATATGGAAGGGAAGCCGGATATCCGATTAGACTTCACGGAGTACAATACTTTGCAGAAAATCAGAGAGGTGGACGCACGCTTCAGGCCTGAGGTGGAGTCCTTCGTAGTGGCTTGGAATGAGGGATTGGAACGGAGGATTCTAAGGGAGGATAAGCCGGATGGGCAGGTTATCCAGCATAGATGGGGCGAAGTGATGCGCCATGTTGCCGCGCATGAGATTCATCACATCGGCCAGCTCTCCATCTGGTCAAGGGAACTCGGCCGGAAGCCAGTCTCGCCTAATCTGGTGGGCAGAGGTCTGGCTACGTACTTACCCGGTACAGAATAAAGGAGGCTGCGGGTCCTAAAATAGTCTGGCGGTGCAGCCTCCCGGCCTCCGACTTCGTATCTACAGCTCCGGCGGAAACCACAGATGGCGCAGATCGACCCAGCCCTGGCTGTTGAAGGTCACCCCGCGCACGGAGGGCAGATAGGCGGTCTCGGCAGGCCGTTCGTAGAGAATATGCAGCTGGTGGTCACGGGTTAGAGTATCCTCGATCACCCGGAAGCCTTCCGCCCGAACGGCGGCGTCAGGCTCCCGCGAGATCTGGCGCAGTCTGCCCTCAATGCCCGCACGGGTGCGTGGTTCGATATGCTGCGAGAGGGTCAGATACAGGTCGTACAGCCGGAGCTGCTCGTCCTGGTCGCGGAGCAGCGAGAAGACGATCAGGTCAGACTTCAGGCGGATCGGACCTTTGAATTCCTCCGGCGACACGGATAACACCTTGCAGGCATATCCATGCTGCGTTAGTCTTGCGGCGATGTATTCGGCATCCCCGGCGTATTGCGGGATCGTGGCAATCTGCAAGACTTCAGCCGGAGGCGCTGCGAAATGCCGGAAGGGCACTCTCGGAGCTTCATGCAGACAGGACAGCAGTTCGGCACGGAGAAGGGGATCGCTTAGCGGTCCCTTTTTCTTCGTGTTGCACGTTACGAATTTGCGGACATAGGACTCAGAGTGGATTCTGCTTAGAGAGTCTGCGCCCGACGCTGACGGATTCGGGATGACATGGAAGGCAGAGCCGGTCTCTGAGGGCTCCCGGTCAAGGCTCCACGGGACATAGATGATCTCCACACGGTCCAGATGGGCCCGCCCCTGGAAGTAATAAGGGAACACCTCCAGCACACAGGTATCCTCATTCATCTCTACGACCTTGAACGGTCCGGTGCCCGCCGGCCTGCGTCCAAACAGATTCTCTCCAATAGACTCCAGATCGCGGGGCACAATCGCCGCCCGGCTGGTGCAGAGGAAGGGAAGGAAGAGCTCATTCGGCTTCTTCAGCAGTATGCGGACGGTAGAGGCATTCAAGGCCTGGACCTCCTGAATCTCCTTGACAATATAGCTGTACAGCATGCGCTGCGAGGTAGACATCATCCGTTCGAACGAGTAGACGACATCCTCGGCGGTCAATACCTTACCGTGATGGAACAAGACCTCCTTGCGCAGATGAAAAGTCCAGGCGGTCCGGCTCCCGTCTGTCTCCCAGGCATGGGCCAGGCCGGGGATCACCTTGCCGCGTTCACCGCTGCGGCCGACCAGCCCGTCAAAAACATGGCTGGAGACGAATGACTCCGCCAGCAAATTCATATAGAGCGGATCGAAGGTCTGGAGCTGCTGGGTGACCGGCAGCCGCAGCGTATCGATCCGCTTGTCGCTGTGCACCTCGGCATGATGCCCGAAGTAAGCCAGCAGCCAGCCTTGCAGTGTGTCCTGCAGCGATGAGGTGCGGGCATGTCCGCGTATGCCCTCCAGCGCACTGCTGATATCCTTGCTGCTTATCGCCTGCTTCATGGATTCCAGGGCAATGTCCTCGGCCGCTGCGAGGAACACCAGCTTGGAGCGCCGCCCCCTCCCCCGGCTGGGGGTCCAGGTGATCCAGCCGAGATCGGCCATTTTGCGGATCACATGCAGTGCATTGCGGTGGGTGCAGCCAAGGGTCAAGGCCAGCTCGTCCAGGGTGACGGAGATCTCGGCCGGACCTCCATGCTGCGAATGCAGCTTCAGGAACTGACTGTGCAGCTTCATGTGGAGAATTCTCCTCCTGTCTAATCTATAAAATAGGAAATTAATAATATTATATTTCTCTTTTTCTTCTTATTTTATCAGCTAAAATCAGGATATGATAGTAAGAAGATGGGGGAATTTACCATGGACGAACAAACGGTATCCAAACCGGGGCTTGGGCGTGTAGCCTTATTGGCCGCATTTCTGCTTGCGATTGTGCATCAGTACCTGTTCTACGGCAAAATGCCGGGGATCTCTTACCCGATTTTTGTGGTCTTATTTTATGCTTTTATGCTCTATTTCGCCAAGGAGCGGCTGCGCAAGCAGAACGGGTTCAGCTATGTTTGGATGGCTTCCATTTTTCTGCTGTCCCTGACCTATATGCTGTTCGGCAACTGGTTTTTCTTTGCCCTTAATTTCGTTGCTATTCCGGTGCTCATTCTATTACATATGACGTATATGCTTAGTTACCGTAAGCCCGCCTGGAGCGGACTCGCGCTGATCGGCGCGGCGCTTGAGCATCTGTTCCCGCAAAGTCTGCGCAACTGGGCCACGGCAATGAGGCTGCTGCGCCGGGGCAAAGGCGGGATACCGAATGAACGCAAGCAGGTATTGATGCGGGTGCTGATCGGTCTGCTGATTTCCGTACCGCTGCTGCTGATTGTGATCTCGCTGCTCTCTACGGCGGACGGAGTGTTCAGTCAGCTGCTGGAAGCACTCCCGGGGATTTTTGACAATATTTCACTGGGGGACTGGATCTTCCGGGGCCTGTGGGTTCTGCTGCTCGGGCTGGGCATGTTCGGCTTCGTCTGGGGGTTCGTACAGAGTAAATCCTATATCCGCACTCCTCTGATCAGTGAGTTTGATGCGATGGGACAGAAGCTGGAAGCGGCTGAAGCAGGGGAGGATAGTATCGGTCTTGATGACCCGGTCATAATCACTACCGTGCTGACTGCAATCAATGCGGTGTACATGCTGTTTGTGAGTGTCCAGTTCTCGTATCTGTTCGGAGCCTGGGATGGTATTCTGCCGGAGAATAGTACGTATGCAGACTATGCGCGGAGCGGTTTTCTGGAGCTGATTCTGGTCACATCCATTAACTTCGCGATCTTGCTGCTGTCCTTGCTGGCCGTGCGCAAAGCGGGTGGTATCCTGAAGCGGGTAATTCAGCTCCTGCTGTATATTCTGGTGTTATGCTCCATGGTCATGCTGTATTCTGCATACTCGCGGCTGACTCTGTATGAAGAGGCGTACGGTTACACCTACATCCGGTTCCTGGTGCATGCCTTCATGATCTTCCTCGGTTTGCTGCTGGTGCTGGCGGCCGTGCGGATTAGCCGGGAACCGTTCCCGCTTCTCAAATGCTACATCGTGCTCGGTCTGCTCTCTTACGTGCTGATGAACTATATAGGGATGGATCATATCATTGCGAAGCAGAATATCCACCGTTACGAAGTAAGCGGGACGCTGGATGCCGGTTATCTGGCCGGTCTCTCCGCAGATGTAGTTCCCGAGCTGATCGAATTCAGCAAGCAGGAGAAGGGCATTCTGGACGAGGCGCTGCGCAGCAGACTGTCTGAAAGCAATCAGCCTAAGCTGAGCTGGCCTTCGTTCAATCTGGCGAATCACCGGGAGCGTAGAGCGCTTGAGGACTATTTTGCCGGAGAGGTAACGCAGAAATAGCTTCTGTGCTCAGGCTTGTGTTACAGTAATTTCAGCTAAGTTGACACAAGGAGAGAAGAAGCTCATGCAATCGATTATAAATCCGGAGGCGGTTCGAAGCCTTACCGAGCAGAATGGGCTCACAGCCATGTTCAGCAGCAGCGCCATTGCCCAGATGGAGCTTCGGCGTTACGGCGGCGGGGAGGCGGTCTGCTCGGTGGGCGACCGGCTGGAGCATATGTTTTTCCTGATGCAGGGGAAGCTGAAGATTCATACGCTGCTGCCCAACGGCAAGTCGATGCTGGTCCGGTTCGCCCGGCCGATGTCGGTGATCGGGGATGTGGAGCTGCTGCGCCAGTATCCCGTCAAGAATGAGGTTGTCTCTGTGGGGGACAGTCTGCTGCTTGTCGCCGGAAGAAAGCTGCTGCTCCGGGAGATTGAAGATAATACAGCGCTGCTGCGCTTCCTGGTAGGAGAGCTGAGCCACAAAATGTACACGCTCGGCCAGACCTCTGCCATGAATGTGCTCTATCCGGTGGAGAACCGGTTCGCCAGCTACCTGATGTCGCTGTTCGCGGACAACACGGGCGCCCAGCGCGTAGAAGAGATTCGCACCTCCACGCTGACTGAGACCGCCGATCTGCTGGGCACCAGCTACCGGCATCTGAACCGGGTGGTGCGCCGCCTCATTGAAGACGGGATTATTGAACGCAGGAACGGCCGGCTGATTGTGCGGGATGAGGAGCGGCTGGCAATGCTTGCGAACGGGAACTTGTACGATTGAACTGTATTACAAGACGTAATTCAGAGAACCTCTATTTCTGCCTTGGCAGGGATGGCGGTTTTTTTGTGCTTGGCAGCGTATTTCAGTTTCATTTAAGAATGATGATGTACGCTACGTAGAGGTTACACTGTAAAGCTTACATATCGAGTGGAGGTAGTTATCATGTTCAACAGACTTAGAGGAATCCGGGCCAAAATCATGTTTGGTTTCGCCGCTGTTATTATCGTGTTCATTCTCGCTATATTCGGCAGCACTATATTTCAGGGTAAAGTGACCATGCTTACAGAGCAGATCAACCGCAATTACAGCAAGCTGTCGATGGTACAGAAATTAACCGATGAGATCCGCACGGCGGACGGTCTGGCCGCAAGGTATGTGATGAGTAATACCACGGAGGAGAGAACAGCCAATCTGACCGCCTATGAAGCCAAGATCCCGGAGATTACAGCCGCAGTCGAAGAGCTTAAGGGCGCCGGCCTGAATGAAGCGGAGCTTGCGGGAATTCAGAATCTGGAGGGGGAGTGGGACAATTATCTGACGGTGCTGAAGCAGGCTTTTGCCTTGGCCAAAGAAGGGAATTTCCCGCAAGCGCAGAAATCGTTCACAAGCCTCTCCCTTACGACGATCATCGATTCACAGCTGGTATTCGAGACGATGCTGCATGATGAAATTATGAAAGAACAGAATCAGGCAGCTACCCACCGCAGCTCGGCTATGATTACCAGCATGGGGGTGACAGGATTATCCGTGGTACTGGCTCTGTTGATCGCATTCGTATTGTCCGCACGGATTCTGAAGCCGGTAAAGGATGTGAACAGGCAGCTTCAGGAGATTGTGCGCGGCGATGCCGATCTGACCCGCAAGCTTAGTGTGCAGACGAAGGATGAGATCGGTGAGCTGGCCCGGAATTTCAATACAATGACCGATAATCTGGCAACGATGATCACCCAGGTGAAGCTATCCGCGAACGGTCTGGCGGCTTCTTCAGTGAAGCTGACCTCGGATAGCGGATTGACCGCCGAAACGACCGAGAAGATCTCCGGAATTATGGGTGAGGTCGCAAGTGGTGCGGGCATGCAGATGAATGACCTGCAGACTAACATGAACACCATTATTGAAATGTCGGACGGTATCCAGCTGATTGCTGCCAGTGTACAGGATATCTCGGAAGCTTCCCTGCGTTCTGCAGATTATGCCGTTGCCGGGGATCTATCCCTGCAATCTGCCGTCCGGCAGATGGATTCCATCAACGAATCCATTCAGTCCTTATCGGAGAAGGTTATGGGCTTCATGAAGCGTTCACAGGACATAAGCAGCATTGTCGGGGTGATCAAGGGGATCGCCTCGGAGACGAATATGCTGGCTCTGAATGCGACCATAGAAGCGGCCCGCGCCGGAGAGCATGGCAGGGGATTTGCTGTCGTAGCCGATCAAGTGCGCAAATTGGCTGAGCAGTCCGCAGATTCCGCCAATCAGATTGCTGAAATGGCAACCGGAATCCAGGCTGATGCAGATCATGCAGTGAAGGTGATGAAGAACAGCATGAACGAAGTACTGGGGGGAACCCGGATCATAGAAGAGGCCGGGCAGTCTTTCAATGCCATCCGACTCTCGATTGATTCACTGGCGGGACAGGTTCAGGAGGTATCCGGTGCGGTAGAAGAAATCACGGCAGCAACGGAGGAGATTGTAGACTCTATCCGTACCGTTACGCATATCTCGGAGACTACAGCGGCAAGTACACAGCAAGTATCCGCCGCATCGCAGGAGCAGATGGCTTCAGTGGAACAGATCGCCTCTTCTGCCAGTGCCCTCAGCATACTGGCGCAAGGTCTGCAAGGTCTGGTAGCACGTTTCAATGTATAATTAGGCAAGCCCCCAACCTGAACGAAGGGAGGGGGCATGATCTTGCTTATCTGTTACTTGTTCATATATTGCCGGTACAGCTCTTCAAAAGTATCGTACTTCCGGGGCTGCCGGCCGGCCCGCTGATATTCCTCCAGATAGTCATCCATTGCCAGGAGGAACCGGTCCTTGAACATATCCAGATTAGCGGCATCAAAATATTGCATGAGTCCGAACTTCCGCGTTCCCCGCGATTCGGTCATTTCATCCAGCAGACCCTGCGCTCCCATGGCGGCGTAAAAGGCGTAAGAAGCATCCTTACTTTCAGCGCTGGCGATGATCTTGTTGCGGTAGTTACACCATAATTCCTCATAGGTGCCCGCCAGATTATCATAGGTAGGAACAGGCTGTTCTACATATTTCTGATACAGGATGCTGTACAGATCAAGGATACTTTTGAGCAAAATGCCGGAGGTACTACGGATCTCGTCTGTCGTCTTCGCACAGATCACATTCATATAGATCGTTTCATAGTTTTCGGGGAGGTAGCGGTAGGCTGCGGTGTCCTCCAGGTATCTTTTCAGCCCTCTTTTCAAATAAGTATTATTCATATGCGTCAAAGCGTTCACCAGATTGTAGACCAACTCCGCTGAAGCCAGCCTTACGGCTCCCTTATCCTCTGTAAGACAAATATTCGCATATTCCTGCTTGGCCAGATCGATCCACTTCTTCGCCCGTTCCATACAATCGCGTCCCAGGGGCTTCGCCAGAGCATCCAGCGCCCGTTGCTGATAGACCTTAAGCTTCTCCAGATCCTCGGGCTTGGCATAGTAGAGCACCTGCAAATCTATTAGAGAGGAGATCATCGGACTTTCAAGCGCGGCCTGTTCTTCGATCCGGGTCTCCCAAGGAGTGCAGTAGATATCATAACCGACATCCCCCAGAATGAAGCAGGACGAGATGCCCCAGCCTTGGTTGTTATTATTGATGATGATCAGATCCAGGTCGCTTTTCTCATGATAATCCCCGGTATTGCAAGAGCCCGCAAGCCCGATTACTGCAATCTCCTCCGGAAAATCCCGTTTGGCCCGCTCGATCACCATGTTGATCAGTTTTTCGTTTTTGGATAATAGCTCCTGCCTGATACTTTCATTCATAGCTGATTCCTCCTGCGCTGTGGCTTGTTGTTGTATTCATTGTAAAAGCATCTGCCGTCCGCGGGTATGCCGACTTCGGTTAGGTTCATTCTCTCCCTGAGCGCTCCGTATGTACGCACATACTTTTCATAGAATACGCCATCGACCTGAGCCAGGCTCTATCTTATATTATTACCATAATTTGTTTTATGAAAGCGCATACTCGAAGGTGGCACCATAATTTATGGGAGGTGGTTGTCAAATGATCAGCAGAACCAGGTCTTCGGTAGCAAGGACGTTCCTGATGTACGGTCTGATGCTTGTGTTATGTGTGGGACAGCTCGCGTTATTTCCGGCAGTGGGGGCGGCGGCAGGCAATCTGGCTCAGGGCAAGACGATCAGCGCAAGCTCAGTCGGTGATGTGTATGTAGCAGCGAATGCTAATGACGGTAACCAGGGTACGTACTGGGAGAGTGCCAACAATGCTTTTCCGCAATGGATCAAGGTGGATCTGGGTGCCAGCAGCAGTGTGAATCAGGTTGTACTGAAGCTGCCTGCGGGCTGGGAAGCCAGAACACAGACGCTGTCTGTGCAAGGCAGTACGGATGATACGTCTTACAGCAATCTGGCGGCGTCTGCGGGGTATGCCTTCAATCCGGGCAGTGCGAACTCCGTCACCATCAGCTTCACTGCAGCAACCGCCCGGTATATCAAAATCAACTTCACGGCCAACACCGGCTGGCCTGCAGCACAGCTATCTGAGCTTGAGGTGCACGGCACCACGGCCTCTCCACCCGGAACCTATGAAGCGGAGGCCGCCGCCTTATCCGGCGGAGCCAAGACAAATACCGATCACAGCGGCTATACCGGTGCTGCCTTCGTAGATGGCTACCTGGCTCAGGGGGCAGCCACAACCTTCTCGGTAACGGCTCCGGCGGCAGGGAATTACAGCGCAGCCCTGCGGTATGCCAATGCGTCCGGCAGTACCAAGACCCTCAGTATCTATGTGAACGGGACGAAGGTCAAGCAGACCTCGCTTGCCAATCTCCCGAACTGGGATACCTGGTCGACCCAGGCAGAGATTCTTGCCTTGAACGCCGGAACCAACACCATTGCCTACAAGTATGATGCGTCCGATTCCGGCAATGTGAATCTGGATCAGCTTGTGCTGAGCGCTTCCCCGGCGCCGACGGCAACGGCAACGCCAGCTCCGACGGCTGTGCCGACCGCAGCCCCAACGGCTACGCCAACCGTAGCTCCAACGATCGCGCCGACCGTTGCACCGACGGCTACACCTACTGTAGCCCCAACGGCGACTCCGGCTCCGACGATCACGCCAACGGCCACCCCGAGCACGGGTCCCGGCTCGAATCTGGCGGTCGGCAAGGCAATCAATGCTTCTTCTTCCGTCTTCACCTTCGTCCCCTCCAATGCCAATGATGGAGAAGTCACTACCTACTGGGAAGGAGCGGGCGGCAGCTACCCGAATACGCTGACCGTCAGCCTCGGCGCGAATGCCAATGTCACCTCGGTGGTCGTGAAGCTCAATCCGGCAGCCGCCTGGTCAACCCGTACCCAGACGATCCAGGTGCTGGGACATAACCAGTCCACAGGAACGTTCACCAGTCTGGTGCCTGCGGCGGAGTATACGTTTAATCCGGCCAGCGGCAATTCAGTGACCATTCCGGTGACCGCTATAATCAGTGAGCTGCAACTGAGAATCACGGCGAATTCCGGTTCAGGCGCCGGACAGGTAGCCGAGCTTCAGATTATCGGCACACCGGCGGCGAATCCTGATCTGACGGTAACCGGAATGTCATGGAGTCCGTCGGCTCCGGTAGAGACCGATTCTCTCACGCTGAGTGCCACCGTCAAGAATATCGGCTCAGCGGCTTCGGCCGCAACCACAGTCAGCTTCTATGCCGGCACCACCCTTGCCGGGACAGCCCCGGTGGGTGCGCTCGCCGCCGGAGCTTCCGCGAATGTATCCTTCAGCCTCGGAGCCAAGGATGCCGGAACCTATACGGTAAGCGCTAAGGTAGATGAGAACAACAATGTCATTGAGCTGAATGAGGGAAATAACAGCTATGCCCATCCTACGGGCCTTACTGTGAATCCGGTATCCAGCTCGGATCTGATTGCTTCTCCGGTCAGCTGGTCTCCCGGCAACCCGGCAGCAGGCAACACGGTCAGCTTCTCGGTGGCCATTAAGAATCAGGGAACGGCGGCCTCAGCCAGCGGCGCGCATAACATCACGCTGACCTTAACGGATGCCACCTCCGGTGCGGTCCTCAGAACGTTGACCGGCTCTTATAACGGTGTCATTGCTGCCGGAAGTACTACGGCTCCTGTGTCTCTTGGGACCTGGACGGCGGTGAACGGAAAGTATAATGTCAAAACAGAAATTGCCGTGGATGCCAACGAACTGGCGGTCAAGCGGGCCAACAACATTCAGAACCAGTCGCTCTACATCGGACGCGGGGCCAATATGCCTTACGACATGTATGAGGCAGAAGATGGAATGATCGGCGGCGGAGCTGTCAAGCTGACCCCGAACCGCAATATTGGCGATCTGGCCGGTGAAGCTTCCGGCAGAAGAGCGGTCACCCTCAATACAACAGGCAGCTATGTGGAATTCACGACCAAAGCCAGCACCAATACCCTGGTCACCCGCTTCTCCATTCCCGATGCTCCGGGCGGTGACGGCACCACAGCTACACTCAACATCTACGTCAATGGTGTGTTCAACAAGGCCATTACCTTGACCTCCAAATACGCCTGGCTGTATGGCTCGGAGGCCAGTCCCGGCAATTCGCCGAGTGCCGGCTCCCCGCGCCACATCTATGACGAAGCGAATATCATGTTCGACAGCACGATTCCGGCAGGCAGCACGATCCGGCTGCAGAAGGATGCAGCCAATACTTCGCAATATGCCATTGACTTCATCAGCCTGGAGCAGGTCTCGCCGATAGCCAATCCGGACCCGGCCAAGTACACGGTTCCTCTGGGCTTCACGCACCAGGATGTGCAGAATGCACTGGATAAGGTCCGCATGGATACAACGGGCAAGCTGGTTGGCGTCTATCTTCCTGCCGGAACCTATGAGACCTCGAACAAGTTCCAGGTCTACGGCAAGGCGGTGAAGATCGTCGGAGCCGGCCCCTGGTATACCCGGTTCTATGCTCCGCTCAACCAGTCGAATACAGACATCGGCTTCCGGGCGACAGATTCAGCGAATGGCTCGACCTTCTCGGGGTTTGCCTACTTCGGCAACTATACTTCACGGATTGACGGTCCCGGCAAGGTATTCGATTTCGCCAATGTAGCCAACATGACAATTGATAATATCTGGACGGAGCATCAGGTATGTATGTACTGGGGCGCGAATACCGATTATATGGTCATTAAAAACTCGCGCATCCGCAATACCTTTGCCGACGGCATCAATATGACCAACGGCAGCACGAACAATCTCGTGTCTAACATCGAGGCGCGGGCAACCGGAGATGACAGCTTCGCCTTGTTCTCGGCGATCGATTCCGGCGGCTCCGACATGAAGGACAATGTCTATGAGAATCTGACGTCCATCCTGACCTGGCGGGCAGCCGGTCTTGCCGTCTACGGCGGGTATGCGAATACCTTCCGCAACATCTATATTGCGGATACTCTCTGCTACTCCGGGATTACAATCAGCTCGCTGGACTTCGGCTATCCGATGAACGGCTTCGGGGCGTCACCGACGACGAACTTCCAGAATATCTCCGTCGTCCGGTCAGGCGGACATTTCTGGGGCGCACAGACCTTCCCGGCCATCTGGGTATTCTCCGCCTCCAAGGTGTTCCAGGGCATCCGGGTCAGCGATGTGGACATCATCGACCCGACCTATCACGGAATCATGTTCCAGACGAACTATTCCGGCTCTGCGCCGCAGTTCCCTGTCACAGACACGATCTTCACCAACATTACGATCTCCGGTGCCGTAAAGAGCGGCGACGCCTTCGACGCCAAATCCGGTGTCGGTATCTGGGCTAATGAATTGCCGGAGCCCGGCCAGGGACCGGCAGTGGGCAGCGTAGTCTTCAACAACCTCAAGATCCTGAACACGGTAACGCCGATTAAAAACACAACGTCCACGTTCACGATAACGGTGAATCCGTAGAGGAACGAAGCAACGCTTTCTGTGATGCAGCGCACAAAAAAACCGCAACCCGTTTGTCCGGGAGCGGTTTTTTTGTTGAATCGGCCGTAGGTCCTTGGGTTTACATCATACCCATGACTACTCGTACACGTATGTTACCTTTCAGATCCCGCCTGGCCATAGGAAATCCTGCATCTTTTACAACAAATCAGTCTCTATATAGCCTCCAAAAAGGAAATCCTGCACAAATTACAACAATGTGGACTCAGACTTCCCAATCTGCTGATTATTCCTGCAAAATGTGCAACAATCGGGGACCAGAGCTACTCTGCGGCTGGAAATCCTGCACAATGTACAACACTGCAAGTCACAGGACCGATCGTGGCTGCAATTCCTTAAAATCGACAAATGCTATCCCGTAACTATACAATGGGTGTTATATCGTGCATAAGATAAGGACCGAAACTAAGGAGGCACACCAATGACGAAGCGGGTAGTCAATAATATTACGGAGCTGATTGGCGGCACGCCGGTTGTACGCTTGAGACGGGTAACCGGACCGGAGGATGCGGAGCTGTATGTGAAGCTGGAGATGTTCAATCCCAGCGGCAGCGTCAAGGACCGGGCAGCCTATAATCTGATCCGGCAGGCGGAGCTGGACGGACGGCTGCAGCCGGGCGGGACGATTATTGAGCCGACCAGCGGCAATACCGGAATTGGACTGGCGATGAACGCGGCAGCGAAGGGGTATAAGGCCATCTTGATCATGCCGGATAATATGACGAAGGAACGGATCAATATCCTGAAGGCCTACGGGGCGGAAGTCGTGCTGACTCCGGCGGCGGAGCGGATGCCCGGCGCGATTGCCAAGGCGGTGGAGCTGGGACGGGAGATCCCCGGCAGCTTCATCCCGCAGCAGTTCGAGAATCCGGCGAACCCGGACATTCACCGCACCACTACCGCGCCGGAAATTCTGGAGCAGATGGAGGGGCGGCTGGATGTCTTCGTTGCCACTTCCGGGACAGGCGGCACTATTACCGGAACCGGAGAGGCTTTGCGCGCGCGACTGCCGGAGCTGCGCGTGGTTGTCGTGGAGCCGCAGGGTTCGCCTGTGCTGTCCGGCGGCCAGCCGGGGCCGCACAAGCTGGTGGGGACCAGCCCGGGCTTCGTGCCGGCAATTCTGAATACCGGCATCTACGATGAGATCGTGCAGGTATCCGATGAGGATGCCTTGGAGATGGTAAGAGAACTGGCCCGTACCGAGGGGATTCTGCTCGGACCTTCCGGCGGAGCCGCAGTCTGGACGGCCTTGCAGGAGGCACGGCGCTTGGGACGGGGCAAGCGGGTGTTATGTATCGCACCAGATACCGGGGAACGTTACCTCAGCATGGGGATTTTCGACTAAATTATACTGGAGGCCCGCTATGAATCAAGCGAAGCACAGCTTCAGGCACGGGGGAAGAGCGGCCGGAAGTCTTATTCTTACAGCAGCCATAGTCTTTAGCCTGACCGGGTGTGCCCGGACGAATAGCAATGACGCTGCCAGCAGTGCAGCAGCTTCGGCCGGGCCGTCTACCGGCAGTCCATCGCCAGCCGCTCAGCAGACGGATAGCCCGGCAAGTGCGGTCCCGGCTGCATCAGCGTCAGCTACGGCCTCTCCAGCCCCGGCTGCCTTACTTGACCCTGCCAAGCTGCAGCCGGTCTTCGGATTCGCGAGTGAGACCGGGAGTCATATTATGGTCACCAGGGAAGAGGAGGGAAGCGGGGAGCAGTTGAAGTCCCTGAACACTGCCATTGGGAACGGGGGGCAGGTGCTGGCTGTGAAGCTGGAGAAGTGGCAGCCGGGCAACGATAACAACAACGGACGGGAGCTGGCGAATAATATTCCGAATATGTCCGGTTATCTGTTCAAGGTAGAGGGTGACGCAGCGATGCGGGATGAGACCTATGTTCTGGTTGATTCTGCGGTCTTCCCGCAGGCGGCCTTGCTGGAGGTTCAGCCTGCCGATCCGGCAAGCCCGCAGCTTGCAGCCGGCGATCCGCTGCGGAAGAGTATTGCAGCCGCCAAAGGGCGGAAGATCCAGTCCGCCTGGAAGCTGGCCGGGCTGGGCCCGGACAGAGGGCTCTATCTGGTGCAGTTCGTAAGACAGGATAAGGAGATGCTGTTTAGCCTGGTGTTGGAGGAAGACGGGAAGCTCAGCTTCAAGGACTATCCTGCTGAGATTACGGATAATGAATATTCAGTCTGGCGTGTCGATGACGGCGGTGAGGTGATTCCGCAGATGTTCTCCGTGCTGTTCGCGGCACATACGGCAGACGGATTGCTGCTTGGGCTCAACTGGTGGGGAGCGGAGGGTGTGAACAGCTTTTTCCTGAAGCAGGAAGGCAATGGCTTCACGGAGCTTGCAATTGAATATGGACGCTATATCTCTCCCTTGTGAGCAGGGCGAACGGAAAGCAAGGCTCCCCGTCACTTCTGGGTGACGGAGGAGCCTTGTCTGCCTGTCATATACATCATCATGATGGGGCGAATCAGCAGATATCCCAACATCCCGCCGAAGGTGTTCAGAAGAAGATCATCCACATCGAAGGTTCCAATATAGAAGACGGCTTGCGAGCATTCCAATACTGCGCTTAAGGCGAAGGACCACAGGATTACACCCTTGAAGGAGCCGCTGCCTCTTCCATTCGGGTTGAGCAGCACCAGGAAGATGCCATAAGGGATAAACAAGGCGATATTTCCCAAGAAATTAACGACGGTGCTAGTGCTGATATGGTGATAGGTGTTAGCCAAGGTGGCCAGCGGGATCAGATTTCCGCGTTGCAGACTGGCCGCAATATGGCCCGGGCTGTGCTGGAGCTGCTGCCAAAGGAAGCTAAGATCAATTGAACCGAATTTGAATAAAATGATTTTAAACAGAATATACACGTAAATGGTAAATAGCATCTGCAACCCGTATTTTGTCTGCTTGTGTGCCTGATTCATTTCTGCATCACCGCTTTCTGTAGATTGTAATAATATATGGCTTAGTCATTAAGGATAGACCGTCATAATCACACCGCCTATATTGTCTCCGGAGAGTTCAACATGCTTGCCGGCGGGGACCGGGACAGGGGTGTTCCCCTGCACTTCTACATAAGAAATCTGATACTTAGTACCGTTCACTGTAGTGGTGATCGATTGCTGCTCCTTAAGGAATTCCAGATATTCTTCCAGCGTGAAGTTCTTGTCGCGCATAATCACACTGTGTGGAAGCCCTACATACCGAAAATGCCATGGTTCATACTTGATGCCAGTGATATCTGTTTTATCCTCAGGATAGCGCAGAATGAAGCCGTAGTCCCATGCGTTGTCCCGCAGCCATTGCCCTTCGGGGGCACGGCTCATGGACATCTGCGAGGAGCCGATATCCAGCGACAAGCCCAGATTATGCTCGCTGTAGCCGGGTGGCAGGGCGTAATCGGCCCCTTTTTCATCGTATAGCTGCTGCTGCTTGTCATTGTCCCTATATCCGCTGCTGATCAGGAAGCTGTTGATGTCCTCCATGGATGCGGCCTGTACCATCTCTGTGAATTTCTCCGCGACTTGCCTGGATAGCATCGTTTTGTGATCCAGCAGCAGGTATCCGGAGGTCAGCTCCTCATGATCGAGCAGACGGATGATGTCCTGGCTGACTCCCGTATCATGAACGGGGTAATCCTTGTTGACCAGCAGCAGGTTCCCTTGGTAGATTTGCTCTTTGGGAATAACCGTCAGATTCTTGGAGCCTTTATCTGCACTCGTCTGTACCGTCTCTATATTCAGTTCATTCTTTGCGGACTCCTGCTCCCTATCCATCCATTTCATTCCGAGCAGTCCGGCAATTACGATGATTACTAACCATTTCTTCATGTTCTCGTCCTCCTTGTTTCAATGACTTAAGCATAGAGGAGTGTGTTTAAATAGAAGTGGGGGAAAGATAAAGTTTTTCTTAAAACGCGCGGTTGAGATGCCAAATGAAAAACCGTCCTTCAAAAGGACGGCAACACTGCGGCTATAGAAGGAGCAGACTATTGGATCACACCCGGCAGACGGACCTCGAAGAGCGTGCGGATCGTGTCACTCTGTACGGAGATCGTCCCCTGATGCTGCTCGACGATATTTTTGGCAATGAACAATCCCAGCCCGGTACTGCCTTCCTGATGGGTCCGTGCCCGGTCACCTGTATAGAACATATCGAACAGAAAAGGCAGGTCCTCCGCCGGAATCCTATCTCCGTAATTCATGACCTGGACAACGATCGTCTCACCCTCCGGGTAGCAGCGGACATCGACATAACGGCCGTCTTTGCCGTAACGCACCGCATTGGTCAGCAGGTTCTCGAACACCCGGGCCAGCAGTTCCCCGTCCCCGGTAATTTTGAGCTGCGGAGTGATCTCCATGCGGGCTGTCAATCCGTTATTCTCCAGCAGAGGATACAATTCCTCGTTCAGCTGGACCAGCAGCTCGCTCAGATCCAGGGGGCGCTGCTCCACGGTAAGCATGCCGTAGTTCATCCGGGTAATCTCGAACAGCTCATCGATCAGCTTTTCCAGCCGCTGTGATTTGGTGTAGGCAATCGTGGTGTAATGTTTCACTTGCTCGGCGGTTAACTCCCCGTCCTTCAGTACCAGATCCAGGTAGCCGAGTACAGAGGTCAGCGGAGTCCGCAGGTCATGAGCCAGATTCAGTACCAGCTTGTCCTTGCTATTCTCCGCAAAGTCCCCGCGCTCCACCGCTTCCTCCAGCTTATCCTTGGCCTGATTCAGATCAGCGGCAATATCCTCGAATTCATCGTTAGAATGGATTTGAATCCGGCTTTTGAAATCCCCGTTAGCCAGCAGGCGGATATGGTGCGAGATTTCTTTGAAATAGCGGGCATACGGCTTGGTGAACAGGAAGAAGAACAGCAGCGCCAGCGGGATGAAGAAGATCAGGAAGAAATTCAGGTCGCCGAAATCGGCAATCAGGTAACGAAAGCGGGTCAGCTTGTCTTCATACTTCACCTGAGAGGTATAATACATTTGCAGGCTTTTGTAGAGTACAAAGGTAATAGCACCGGAGCAAATCATGCTGAGTACCAGCAGCGATATCATTTTGAAGCGGAAGCTGCGGACAAGTTTAGCCATTGAACGTGTACCCTACTCCCCAGATCGTTTTGATCCATGTATTTTTATTCTGGTCATCACCCAGCTTTTTGCGCAGGGTGCGGATATGGACCATCACGGTGTTCCCGCCTTCATAATAAGCCTCACCCCAGATCTGCTGAAAAAGATGCTCGGCGCTGAATACTTTCTTAGGATAGCTGGCAAGCAAATACAGGATATCGAATTCCTTCGGCGTCAGTTCCACGGGATGTCCGTATAAGGTCACGGAACGGCGGTCCGGATCGACGATCAGCCCCCCGGCTTCCACCACGGCCTTCTGCTCGGTAACCGGCTGGTTCAGCTTCATAGAACGTCTAAGCTGCGCGTTCACTCTTGCGACCAGCTCCATGGGATTGAAGGGCTTGGTCATATAATCGTCGGCGCCGATGACAAGACCGGTGATTTTATCCAGATCCGAAGTCTTTGCGCTCACAAAAATAATCGGCAGCCCGTGCTGCTCCCGGATCTGCCGGGTCACCTCATACCCGTCCAGCCCGGGCATCATAATATCCAGAATCGCCAGGTCGATATGCCTGGACTGGATGACCTGCACCGCTGCCGGGCCGTTTGTAACCTTTATGGGGTGGTAGCCTTCTTTGTCCAAATGCAGTCCGATCAGATCGGCAATCTCGGGATCATCGTCGGCGATTAGAATCGTAATCCGTTTCATATGATTATCTCTCCTGTAGTGTCAGCATCAATGTATACTTGATTGAATGTTATTCCTAGTGTAACCTATCGGATATTGTTTCGCTAACTGTTATGATAGGACGATGGGAGCTATGAAGGAAATGATTTAACTTTTAAATACTTAATTCTGTAACATAATGCGGACGGGCATAGCCCTAAAGAGTCATGCCGCCGGTCACCCGGAAATGGTAAAATAACGAACAGAAATTGGGGAGGGAACCGTGACGTATACCCGAATTAAAGTGCTTATCCTGCTGATTCCAACGGTTATGGTCGGTATCTGGGAATGGGTGAGACACCAGTTCCTGATGCCGTACATCTCTATGGACACGGGGAACTTCTTAACACCTGTATTGGTATTTCTGTGCAGTATTATTCTGCTGCTGCCGCTCTTTCGCCTCATGGAGCGCAATCAGCGGGAGCTGGAGCAGGAGCGGGCGGCCACCGGAGCGATGGAAGCACGGGAGGCGTTGGCCAAAGAGCTGCATGACGGAATGGCCCAGTCCCTGTTCCTGCTCTCCGTGCGGATCGACCGGCTGGAGCATAGCCGCAAGGACGGCGGTATCAGCGCGGACAGTGTGGATCAGATCAAGAAGACTGTTCACGAGGTTAACCGTTATGCACGTCAGGCTATTGCCAATCTGAAGGTGCCGGTGAGCGGCGCGGAGAGCTTCTCGCTGGAGCGTTCTATCCATGAGCAGCTGGCGGCCATAGCCGGAGAAGTCATGATCGAGGTATCTCTCGATTGGTATCTGGAGGAACAGTTGCTGACGCCAGCGGAACAGGCAGAGCTGTTGTCCTGCATTCGTGAAGCGATTATCAATGTGCGTAAGCACACACGTGCCGGCAGGGTGTCCGTCTCGGGTCATGGGAATGAACAAGGCTGGCGTGTAACTGTTGCAGATGACGGTGCGGGGATTGAGCATGATGATCCTTTTGCGGTGAGCGGCAGCTATGGCCTACAGATTATGAGGGAACGGTCCCGCAGTATGGGCTGGAGATTGGATGTACAATCGGGGGCAGGCGGAACCACTGTAGAAATTACGAAGGGGGAGGTGCAGGATGGAACGCTGCCGGGTGCTGATCGTCGATGACCATGCACATGCCCGTGAGGCAATGACCGAGATTGTGGGGCTGGATGAACGGTTTGAAGTAATCGGTGCCGTGGCCAGCGGAGCGGAGGCGATTGTCTGGACCGGGCAATGGATGCCGGATCTCATTCTGATCGATATCGAAATGCCGGGAATGGATGGTCTGGAGACCACGCGGCGCATCAAGCTGGAATATCCGTATGTCCGGATTGTCATCGTCACCGTGTCGGATGAGATCTCTTATCTGTTCGAAGCGCTTAAGCAGGGGGCGCAGGGGTATCTCCTGAAGAATCTGGCCCCGTCCACCTGGATCGAATACCTGCTGGCGATTGTAAGCGAGGAGGTGCCACTGAGCCGGGAGCTGGCGTTCCAGATTCTGAAGGAGTTCGCGGTCACCTCCGTCAAGGAGGAGCGGGAGGCATTAACGGCGCGGGAGAAGGAGATACTGGGCTGTGTATCCTCCGGGTCCACCAATAAGGAGATTGCCGCCACCCTCGGGATCTCCGAGCATACGGTCAAGAATCACCTGAAGAATATCCTGCAGAAGCTTCAGCTTCAGAACCGCACACAGCTTACCAGATATGCTCTGGAGCAGGGGCTGGCTTCGCGGGAGCGGGATTTTCCGGGGAAGAGATAGATTATAACAAGAGACAAGGAGAGATTCATTTGAATAGATTGTTTCGTAAAATAGCCGCATTGGCCGCACCGGCAGCCGCAGCATTACTATTGTTCGCAGCCGTGGCGAGTGCTCACGTAACCGTAAGTCCAGCCCAGTCCAGTACGGGGGCCTGGGAGACGTATACGCTGAAAGTGCCGTCTGAAAAAGAAAGCGCCACCGTGCAGGTGGATCTGCGGATGCCGGCAGGCGCGGAATTCAAGCAATACGAAGCCACTCCCGGCTGGGAGGTAACGGTTGAAGGGAATAAAGTGAGCTGGATTGCGAAGGACGGCGGCATCCAGGCCGGACAGTTTCAGCGCTTCTACTTCACAGCCAAGAACCCGGACTCCGCAGGCGATATTGCCTGGGATGCCTATCAGCATTATGCCGATGGCAGCCTGGTGCAATGGTCCGGCGAACCCGGCTCGGAATCCCCGCATTCCATCACGGCCATCGCTGAAGCCTCCGGCAGCGCCGACGGCGGCCACGGCCACGGTGCCGCAGACATGTCCGGCAGCGGCACCATGACCATGGACGAGCACCAGGCCATTGTGGAGAAGGAAGGCACCGGCACCTCGCCGATGGTTTACATTACCCTCGGCATCTCGCTGGTCTCCTTCCTGCTGGCAGCGATCGCTTTGCTTCGGGGGAAGCAGGAGTAGGTTGGAATGACTTGTATAGAGAGAACCCCGCAGCAGATGTGAATTCTATCTGCTGCGGGGTTCTTTGTGGTTGGTATATCCATTGTGCCAAATTATACTGCTGAAGCCGCGGCTCCTTATCCGTTAAGCAACATGAGGCTAAGTGGAAAAACAGCACTTATTATCGCCGAAATCTCAACAAACAGGCCAACAGTTGGATAAATGCTGCTTAATTTTGCCGAAAGTCGATAATATGCAAATTAGACCAGAATTAAGTGCTGTTTATCCAATTGCTGTCGGTGTTGTGGTGGAGAAAGAGGGAATAAGTGTTGGAAATCCAATTGTTATTTGGAGGGTAAATGAAGCCACCAGCTGTGAATGTATAGAGGAGTTAACACTATACCCATTACCAGCACCTTTTATTATAATTGCAGATAACGGAGTCTAAGACCCGAAAATACTTACCCTAAGTAAGTTATCTTTCAGAAATATTTCCAATAAGGGAGCGCATTTATGTTTGATGACATTGGTTTTTCACCGGGTATCATTACTTATAATGAACGTTGTTAGAAAAGCGTTGTACAGAAGCAGGTATGCTACATGCTCTAGTTCAGGAATGCTCTGTATATGTTAGGGATATTCTAAGCCGCTAAATGTGTTTATTTAATTGAAATGCACCCTAAAAGGAGGCCCCCAAAAATGTCCCTATCCCGACAACAACTAATCGAACTCGTAACCAAGATCGTGAACGCCGAAGGAACAGAGGCGGAGTTGGATCAATCTCTCGAGACTGTTATGAGCAACGTGCCTCATCCCGGTGTGAGCGACCTCATCTTCTGGAATGAGCCGGAGCTGACACCGGAGGAGATTGTTGATGCTGCGCTGGGTTATCAGCCGATTGTGCTGCCACCCCCAATGGAGAACTAGCTCTGAACTGCCTTGCGATTACAGATCGTGAGGTTTTTTCATTTACAGCCAACTAATCCCCAATTTCGTCAAGTGTGAAAATGGTGCGCTAATTGCTGACAAAATTCCCGCATAATCAACCATTTTCTCTCACGGAACGGGCGAAACCTGCTCTATAATGGAAGCGTTACCAAAGAATGCTTGGGGAGGTAAGGATCATGAGTCGAAAACGTGTCCGAAGACTAGGAACACTCGTCCTGCTGGCAGCGATGTCAGGCTCTTTGTTTAACGTTTCTCCCGCAGTAACCCATGCCGCAGCCAGCGAAGAGTATAGCTGGAACAGTGTCGCTACTGGTGCGGGCGGCGGTTTTGTGCCGGGGATTATTTTCAACCAGAGTGAACCGAATCTGATCTACGCGCGGACAGATATTGGCGGGGCTTACCGCTGGAACGAGGCGGACGGGAGCTGGATTCCGCTGACTGACACGGTCGGCTGGGCAGATTGGAACAAGAACGGCGTAGACGCGCTGGCTACCGACCCGGTTGATCCGGACAAGGTGTATATGGCAACCGGGACGTACACGAATTCCTGGGACGGCAATGGTCAAATTATGCGTTCCAGCGACCGTGGGGATACCTGGCAATCTACGCCGCTACCGTTCAAGGTTGGCGGCAATATGCCTGGACGTTCAGCCGGGGAACGGCTGGTCATTGACCCGAATAAGAACAGCATCCTGTTCTTCGGGGCGCGGAGCGGCAACGGCCTGTGGAAGAGCGTGGATTCCGGGGTAACCTGGTCCAAGGTCACCTCTTTTACGAACGTAGGGACGTACGTCCAGGATCCGGGAAATGAGTATCAGAGTGATATCGTGGGCTTGTCCTGGATTACTTTTGATAAAAGCACGGGCTCTGCCGGACAAGCTACCCAGACGATCTATGTCGGAGTCGCGGATACCGCCAAAAGTGTGTTCCGCAGCACAGATGGAGGTGCAACCTGGTCAGCGCTGCCGGGACAGCCGGTAGGCCTGCTTCCGCATCATGGGGAGCTGTCGGCAACCGGCGAACTGTATATTACCTATAGTGACGGGGTCGGGCCGTATGACGGACGCAAAGGCGAAGTCTGGAAATTTAACACAACCAGCGGCGTCTGGAAAAACATCAGCCCGACTACAGGAGCCGACAACTTCTACGGCTTCGGGGGGCTTGCGCTGGATGCCCAGCATCCGAATACGCTTATGGTCGCCAGCCTCAATGCCTGGTGGCCGGACGAGGTGATCTTCCGCAGCAAGGACGGCGGGGAGACCTGGAGCCGGATCTGGGATTGGGGCTTTTATCCGGAGCGCAACTATAAGTTCGAGATGGACATCACGGCGGCCCCTTGGCTTGATCATGGACTCTCATCGACATCACTTGATCCTGCGCCTAAGCTGGGCTGGATGATGGGCGATCTTGAGATTGACCCGTTCAACTCGGACCGGATGATGTATGGCACCGGCGCTACGATCTACGGTACGAATAACTTGGGAGCCTGGGACACCGGCGGCAAGGTTAAGATATCCGTGATGGCCAAAGGGGTAGAAGAGACCGCAGTGCTGGGGCTGATCAGCCCGCCAGCGGGTGCCCACCTGATTACCGCGCTCGGCGATGTGTCCGGCTTCCGGTATGAGGATGTAACTGCGGTACCGATGAAGTTCCAGACCAGCCCTTCCTGGGCCAGCACGAACAGTATCGATTATGCGGAGCTGGACCCGGCCTATGTTGTCCGTGTCGGCGGTGTGGACAAAGAGAAATATCCGAATGGTAAGTCGATTGGGATCTCGAATGACAACGGCAAGAACTGGTACATGCCGAATGCAGAACCCTCCAAAGGAGGCAGTACAACGGTAGGGCAGGGCCAGGTTGCTGTATCTGCCAGTGGGAATGCGCTGCTGTGGAGCACCTTGGATATCGGGGTCTTTTACTCCAAGTCAGGCGGCAACTCCTGGACGGCGAGCAGCGGAATTCCTGCCGGAGCGAAGATAGCATCCGACCGGGTGAATCCGAATAAATTCTATGGCTTCTATGAGGGCAAGCTCTATGTCAGTACAGATAGCGGAGCCACCTTCACAGCTACGGCTGCGACCGGCTTGCCTGCCAATAACGTAAACGGGCTGCAACCGAGCCAGGCGCAAGTGAGCCTGAAGGCCATGCCGGGCGTGGAAGGCGATATCTGGTTTGCCGGAGGACACCCGCTGGATAAGTACGGCATCTGGCATTCTACCAACTCAGGTGCCAGCTTCACGAAGCTGAGCAATGTGGAAGAAGCGGACCTGATCGGGTTCGGTAAGGCCGCACCGGGTGAGAATTACATGGCACTCTATACGGTAGCCCAGATTGATGGCGTTAGAGGAGTCTTCCGTTCGGATGACGCCGGAGCCAGCTGGGTGCGGATTAATGATGATAATCATCAGTATGCCAGAATTAATATGGCGATTACAGGCGATCCGCGGATATATGGACGCGTCTATCTCGGGACCAACGGACGCGGGACCTTATATGCTGATCCGGTGAATCCTCCGGCAGCAGGCTCCGTTATCACACCGGTCACGGCCAGCTTCGATAAGAAGACAGCGAATCAGAACGACATCGAAGTGACGATGACCTTGAACGGGAATACCTTGGATTCCATTACCAATGGTGCTTCTGTATTATCCGCTGGAACGGATTATACGGTGAGTGGTTCCACAGTGACGATCCATAAGGCTTATCTGGCGGCACAGGCTGTGGGAACAACCACCCTAAGCTTCCATTTCAGTGCCGGAGCGGAGAAGACCTTAACGGTTACGGTGGCGGATACGACCACAACGGCTAATGATTCAACCATCACACCGGTCACGGCCAGCTTCGACAAGAAGACAGGGAACCAGAGCGACATCGAAGTAGCGATGACCTTGAACGGGAATACTTTAGCCTCTATTAAAAATGGTTCGGCGGCGTTAACCGCCGGAACGGATTATACGTTGAGCGGATCGGCTGTGACGATCCACAAAGCTTATCTGGCGGCACAGCCGTTGGGGACAACCACGCTGAGCTTCCAATTCAGCGCCGGAGCTTCGAAGACGCTGACAGTTACAATAGCCGATACAACTGCACCGGTGAATGGCGGTCTGAAGGTCCAGATGTTCAACAGCAGCACGGCCGCTGCTGTCAATGCCCTCAGCCCGCGGATCAAGCTGGTGAATACCGGGACGGCTGCGCTATCCCTCGCCGATGTGAAGCTCAGATATTATTACACCAGTGACGGCGAGCAGGCTCAGAATTTCTTCTGTGACTGGTCCCAGGCAGGGAGCGCCAATGTGACAGGGACGTTCGTGAAGCTTCCGGCACCCTTGAGCGGAGCGGATCATTATCTGGAGCTGGGCTTCACAGCTGCAGCAGGCACGCTTGCTCCGGGAGCCAGTATCGATATCCAGATGCGGGCGTCCAAGGTAGACTGGACCAATTATAACCAGTCCGATGACTATTCCTTCAATTCTACAGGCACAGCTCCTGCGGATTGGGCCAAGCTTCCGGCCTATATCTCCGGCAGTCTGGTATGGGGCAATGAGCCCTTGTAAGCTGTAATTCATATCCGGGCAGTTTCCGGCAGCAGCAGAATCACCGGTTGCACATGATGAAATTCATGGGCAGCCGGTTTTTGATATGTCAGGATGTAATAAATTGCATACCAAGGGAACCTTCTACCGCCAGCGGACCAATATAGAGTGTAAGCAAGATAGAGAGGGGAGAGGAAGATGACAGAAGAAGAGCTTGGGGAATGTCTGCAAAGGCTGGAACAAGGAGATAAAGAGGCCTTCACCTTACTACATAACACCATTAGGCAGCAGGTGTACGGAACCGTCAGTCTGCTGGTGAACCGGCAGGCTGATGTGGCTGATGTAGTCAATGAAATCTACATCGAGCTATTCCGCTGCTTGCCGCAGTATGACGGCAAACGGCCTTTCGGAGCCTGGCTGAACGGTATGATCGTCAGGCAATGCAGCAACTGGAACCGCAAAAGCTGGCGCAGGCTGCGGCTCATGAACCGCAGCCGGGAGCATGCATCTGAGAGTCTGTATCCGGGGGCGGACGCGCAGCTTCTGGTCCAGGAACAGCAGGGAGAGCTGATGCAGCTGGTCAGCGGACTGCCGCCTAAGCTCCGCAGCGTAATTGTCCTGCGTTACTATGGGGAGTGCAGCTATGATGAGATTGCCTCAGCCTTGGGCATACCGCTGGGGACAGCTAAGTCCAGGCATCATAAAGCGCTGCGTAAGCTGCGGCAGCATTCGGCATTTACAGCGGACGATGAGATGAAGGAGGAATGGACATGTCTGTCGAGAGTCAACTGAAGCAGGAGTTCAACAGGTATAAACAACATACAACGATGCCGGAGCCGCTGGAGCAGCGGTTAGCGGCGGGCTTTGAGCAATTTCATCAGCCGCAGCAAAGGGGAAATAACGGTCGGCCGGTACGTGTACGCGGGACAGCGAGGATCGCCCTGGTACTCTGCGGACTGATGCTCTTCGGAGGTGTGGTCTATGGCGCGGAGCGGTTGTGGAAGGTTACTTATGGTGCAACCGGACTGGAAGTGAACATTCAACAGGACGCTAATGAGTCTGCAGCCTTTGCCAGCCAGACCCGGCGGGTGATTGCAGACATTCAGTCTCAGCTGGCCGTAAATGAATCGGCTATGCTGTTAATTGCCAGGACAAACGGAATGAAAGAGCTCCGTATGATTAACCGTCCGCAGATATTCAAGGATATCGAGATCTGGAGGAAGGCTATAGAGCCTGTCGCTGGTAAGCTGAGCGTGCCGGGCAGATTGCCGGAAGGATATCATTTTGCCGAAGGAAGATCCGACAGTACGGTGGGCATTACCGATGACTCCTGGGTTAAAAAATACACCAATGTTCTAACCAAACGGCTGAAGCCCGGTGAGCATTATGCCTGGATTAAGAGCTTCAATGTACCCAACCAGCTGGCTGGGACGGTAAGTCCTGAGCTGGTATATCAAGGTCCTAAGGGCGAGAATGATTTCATCTCCGTTACCTATTCCCCGCTTACACCGTGGGCACAGCTAACATCTGATGTTTGGACGGATACAAAGGTTGAGCATCTGAAGGTAAATTCTGAGGAAGCCCTGTATGTGGAGGATCACCAGGCCTATGAGTATAACAGCAATGGCTATTATGCTTACATCCGCTGGATTGAGGTGCGGGAGAACGAGGAGAGAAATATAATGCATGAGGTAGGGACCGGATCGCCTGAAGTCACCAGAGAGATGCTGCTAAAAGTGGCGGAAGGCCTGCGTTAACCTAGAGCGGCGGTAAGACCGTGCAGACACATATAAACCTCTATCGTTGATCAGTACATCAACAATAGAGGTTTATATTGTTACCACTATACCCATGTTAGTCTCAGACTCCTTATCCTATCCTTTGTACTCAGCCGGGTAGAAATGGTCCGAGGTGGCAGTATATTTGCCTATCCTGCACATTCAAACTGCTCTCAACTGATCCGCTTACCACGATAGGATGGGATTGTGAAGCCTGTGAGCTTTAAGAAGCTCATACCGTTTCGTGCAGGGACTCACTTCAGGCGGGAATGCCAGGATCAAAGATATAGTCTCAGTCACAAGGAGGAGCGCTGCTTAAGATTAGCTGCCAGAGATTCTGCCCTGGCTTATGTTCTTCCTGCAGTGTCTGTTTCCTTGAGCTGATACCTGAATTATACCGTCCGTGCGGGGAATAGTAAAAAGCTGAAATTTTTTAATTTGTACTCCCAACTTGGAAAAAGGTATTGTAAGCGCTATTATTCTGCGTTTTCCTTAGAATCTGCCGAATTCAAATCCCACTGCCTTTGCTGTATAATGAAAAGGATGGTTTCAATGCTGCGCAGACTCCGGCAGCTTTGCCTGGAGGGAAAGGATACGGAAATGAGCTTGTATGGGGTGAAGCTTGAGGAACTCGGCAGCGGGCTGCTGAAGTCCTTTTTGGAGGATAATTATATATGTGCAGGTTATCCCGGTACGGGTGATCTGGAGAAGCATAGCAGAGAAGAGATCAGCAGCAAGTTAGCTGCCGCCGGCTATCGCGGGAGGGAACTGGAGGGGGCAACACATACCTTAGACATCTTCGTCAATGCGATGCAGGATGGGGATTACGTGCTGATCGCCGATGAAGAGTGGGTATATCTCGGGGATCTTGGCGATTACTTCTATGATACCCGGCACAGCGGCCCAGAGGATAGTACAGCCCACCGGCGCGGTGTCACCTGGCTGAAGAGTCTGCCCCTCGCAGCGGTTAATCCGGCTGTAACAGAGCTGCTTGCTTCTGAGAGCAGAATAACTGCCTATTCAGGAGTGCTGCCCGCAGCCCGAATGGATCTGTGGCTTGGGAATCAGGCAGGGGATGGCGGGAGTAACGCCGGGGCCTGTTCCGTTCAGGTGGATGAAGCTACAGTAGCGCACGCGCTGGCTGTTCTGAAGGCGGCCCTGCACAGCACAGATGTGGAGCGGCAGGAGCGTGCGGCTGTGGCGATTTTGCAGTATGCCCGGTGAGCTTGGGAGGAAGAATACGGCAGAATGATATGAAGAAGGGTCTTTCGGTGTATTAGCCGGAAGACCCTTTTTTAAATATTGAAATTTATATGCTTCCCGCTTAAACAGTGGAGAGAACGGACTGATTGTGGAAAAGCGGCAGCGGTCGCCTTGGTCTCCGGATTTTCACCGTATAGGGAATGAAAAAAATCTGGAGAGCACAGCGATTGGAACAACGGTCCGTTCGCGGAGCGTCCACCCAAGTGAACACGTACATCCTTACTCCATATTAGATAAATTCAACAAATTCATTAACCGGCTTGCGGTAGCCGCGCGGTCTGATCTTGTGCTGGTTATCCTTGCCGATCGTAATCAGCATTACCGGAACCATATGGTCGCCGAGACCGAGAGTAGCCTTCACAGCCTCCGGATCGAAGCCGATCATCGGGCAGGTATCCCAGCCCTTATCCTTGGCAATCAGCATGAACTGCATCGCCGACAGAGAAGCGTTGCGGATGGCTTCATCCCGCTGGAATGCATCGTTCCCGGTATAAGCATCGTTGATGGATTGAATGGTTTGCTCGTATGCATCCTCGCTCATCGCTCCCAGCAGCTTAAGCCCGCTATAGATTTCTGGAGCCTGCAGGTAGGCATTCTTGTCACCCAGCACCACAATAACAGCAGAAGCAGTGTGGATCTTGTATTGGCCATACGCGTCCTTGCGGATGGCTTCCTTCACGCTGTCATCGCTGATCACCTTGTAGTGGGTGTGCTGAAGATTATAAGCCGAGGGAGCCAGACGGGCGAGGGAGAACATCTCTTCGAGCTCACTCTGCGGGATGGTAACACCTTCCACGAAATTATTAGCCGATCTGCGGGCCTGCACCAATTCGGAAAAAGTACTCATAAGTCTTTACCTCCATCTAATATGTATGCTGCTTAGTAATAATCAATTGCTGATATTAATTAATAAACTTACATTTAGTTACTCGCTTAAGATATCACGACCATCTGTATACGTCAATGATTAAAAACATAATAATTTGTAAATTTAACCTGATTAAACGGCTGACTTCAACAAAACCGATGAGGAAGTGATAATAATCACAAAAATAGGTTGCAAAGGCAAAAAGATTGTGACAATAATAACAAATAGAGTGTTATAATAGTCACATAGTTTCACCTGGATGTCATTAAGTAAGAATACGATTTGTAAAAGGAGACTTCGATATGTCACAAACCGTTACCCAAAATCTTCCTGAACAAGAAATACCAGAAGCAGCTCTTCCCAAAGAGGATGTGCTGAAAGAGCTCTTGAAGCCGGAGGTTCAGCAATCTCTGATGGTACTGGTCGAGCAGCTGCCGCAGATCACACAAATGGTTAGTGTATTGTCCAAATCACTAGATTTTGTGCAGTCGGTTGCCACGGATGAAGTACTTAAGAATGATACAGTCGGTGCGATTAAGGAAATGGCGGGTCCTGTGGTGGGCACTGCCAAGAATCTGGCGGCTACAGTCATTGAAGCGAAAGACCGCGCGGAAGCAAGCAGCGAAACAGTCAGCCTGTTCGGCATGATGAAGATGATCAAGGACCCGCAGGTACAGAAGGCTCTCCGGTTCATGAATGCCTATCTGCAGGTCAGCGGTGAACGTCAATCGGGCAAATAAGCCCGTAATACTTAATGATGGAGGAATTATCATGTCAAAACATATAGTGATTCTAGGTGCAGGCTACGGCGGCCTGCTTAGTGCCTTAACCGTTCGTAAATATATGAGCAAAGCGGAAGCCAAAATAACGGTGGTCAATCAGTATCCGACACATCAGATTATTACGGAATTGCACCGGCTTGCAGCGGGCAGTGCGTCTGAACAGGCGGTTGCCATGCCGCTGGCGAAGCTGTTCGCCGGTAAGGATATTGATCTGAAAATCGCCAAGGTCAATTCGTTCTCCCCGGAGAACAAGCAGGTTATTCTCTCGGACGGCGTCATGCTGACCTATGATGCTCTCGTTGTCGGTCTGGGCAGCACCACCGCATATTTTGGTATTCCGGGACTTGAAGAATACAGCATGGTGCTGAAATCAGCAGCAGATGCGCTGCGGATTCGCCGTCATATTGAAGACCGGATTCGTGACTATTCCAAAACCCGCAACGCAGCAGATGCTACGATTTTGATCGGCGGCGGCGGGCTGACTGGCGTAGAGCTTGTAGGCGAAATTTCCGATATTCTGCCTAAGCTGACGAAGCAATATGGAGTGAATCCTGCTGAAATCAAGCTTCTGCTCGTTGAAGCGGGTCCGAAGATTCTCCCCGTCCTGCCGGATCATCTGATTGAGCGCGCTACAGCCAGCCTGGAGAAGCGCGGGGTGCAGTTCCTGACGGGTCTTCCGGTTACGAAGGTATCCGACAATATGATTGATTTGAAGGATGGGCAGCAGATTGTGGCGAACACCTTCGTCTGGACCGGCGGGGTACAGGGCAATCCGCTGGTTGGCGAATCCGGTCTTGAAGTCAACCGTGGCCGGGCCACGGTGAATGAGTTCCTGCAGTCCACTTCACATCCTAATGTATTTGTAGCCGGAGACAGCGCTGTTGTCTTTGCACCGGATGGCCGTCCTTATCCGCCAACGGCACAGATCGCCTGGCAGATGGGTGAGCTGATTGGCTACAATCTGTTCGCATATCTTAATGATAAACCGCAGGAGTCCTTCAGCCCGGTCAATTCCGGCACACTCGCCAGCCTCGGACGCAAAGACGGGGTAGCCATTGTCGGCGGTAACTCCACTCCGCTGAAGGGTCTGCCGGCCACGCTGATGAAGGAAGCCAGCAACATCCGTTACCTGACTCATATCCATGGCTTGTTCAGTCTGGCCTATTAATCATTTATCCTAAGATCCCCCTGGGGCTGCCATGTGGCAACCTAAGGGGGATTTCTATTAAATAGAAGGAATAATTTTCAATGAAAACGTGTCCGCAGGAAAGCTGATTTGCTATAATGATCATGTTTACATACTACAGATGTTTTCATAGGAGGATTTCAGGCATGCCATTTGAAAAGAACGATATCATCCTGTTTCAGGGGGATAGTATCACGGATTGTGGACGCAATTACGCCGATGCTTCATCGCTTGGTGTAGGTTACGCGCTGATGGCGGGCGCCCGTCTTGGCCTTCAGTATGCGGAGAAGAATCTTACGTTCCTGAACCGCGGAATCAGCGGCAACCGGGCGGTCGATCTGCAGGAGCGCTGGGAAAGGGATTGTCTTGCGCTGAAGCCAACCTGGGTGTCTATCTATATAGGCATAAATGATACCTGGCGGTGGTATGATTCCGGGCAGGAGACTACTGCGGCTGAATTCGAGTCGTCCTACCGTGATCTGATTGAACGGACCAGGGAGCATCTGGATGCCAAGCTGGTGCTGGTGGAGCCGTTCGTATTGCCGGTGCCGGAAGACCGCAAGGGCTGGCGTCAGGATCTGGACCCCAAAATCCACGTGGTCCGTGAGCTGGCCCGTGAATACGGCGCTGTGCTGGTGCCGCTGGACGGCCTGTTCGCAGCAGCATCCGTTAAGGCTGAACCTGCCTTCTGGGCGGGGGATGGCGTGCACCCTTCGCCTGCCGGACATGCCTTAATCGCCGAGGCCTGGATGAAGGCTGTAGGTGCAATAAGCTAAGAGGTACGTTCATTTCACTCTGCGTAACAAGGCTGTTATACTTGTAGGATACATACTCAAGGTGAAGCTTTGATAACGAGAGGAATGTGAGCAGGGATGACGAGCGAGACGCTCCAGGATATGCAAGGACTGAAAGCAGCGGGTGCAGTGGTAGGCCACACCATCGCCGAGATGAAGAAAAGTGTAGTTCCCGGAATGACGACTGCGGAGCTGGATGAAGTGGGGGCGAAGATTCTGAGCCGTTTTGGCGCCAAATCTGCTCCAAAGGTAACCTACAACTTCCCCGGAACGACCTGTATCAGTGTCAATGAAGAGGTAGCCCATGGAATTCCGGGACAACGTGTAATTCAGGCCGGAGATCTGATCAATATCGATGTCTCCGCCGAGCTGAACGGTTATTTTGGCGATGCCGGGGTATCCTTTCAACTGCCGCCTTATAATGAGAAGCTGGTCCACCTCTGCCGGAGTACGGAAGAGACCATGATGAGTGTGATTAATCATCTCCGGGCGGGCATGAAGGTGAACGAGATCGGCCGGGTTATGGAGTCGGAAGCACGGAAGCGCGGCTATAAAGTCGTGCGTAACCTGTGCAGCCACGGCATCGGCAAAGCGTTGCATGAGAAGCCGTTTGAGATCCTGCCCTTCTATAATCCGCGTGTAACGACGGTGCTGAAAGAAGGACAGGTCATTACCATCGAGCCGTTTCTGTCCACAGGCGCTGATTTTGTAGAGCAGCAGCCGGATGGCTGGACACTCAGCGTGGCTGACAACAGCCGCGTGGCCCAGTTTGAGCATACGATTGTGGTCACCAAGGGCAAGCCGATTATTTTGACTAGTGCGTGAAGTTAGATAAGACGCAGCGGCCGGAAGTCCAAATGTTCACCGCAGCGACGACCCAGCTTAGAGTTTGAACCTTAAGTGCATCTTATATATAGGAATATTTAACAGTTGTAATGTATGCATTACGCAAGAAACCCTCATACTAAAGATGATGTTATGATATGGAATGCAAGAATCTGTTTCCAGAATCGGAGGGTTAATTAAAGTGGACAATGTACCGCAAGTCAGTCATGCTTTTATGACATTTATGAAGGAAGCGCCGGAGCAGCAAAAGGCCCTTGGCGAAATCGTGAAGAAGCTGGATGCCGCAAGCAGCCTGGATGCCAAAACCGAGGAGATTGCCTATATCTCCGTACTCGCTGCGGTTCGGCTGGAGAGCGGGCTGCCCTTTCATGTCAAGCATGCCAAAGCGCTCGGCGCAACCCGTGATGAGATCATCAGCGCAGTGCTGCTGCCCCTTCCGGCAGTGGGCAATGTGGTGATTCAGGCCTTGCCGGTGGCATTGCAGGCGTATGACAGTGAGTAGTGTTCTGTTGACTGCAAACTCCCAACGGGATTGACAATTGCTCTAAATGTAACTATTATAGTTGCATCTGGCGGAAGCATTCCGGCTAGTGTGAAGGAGTGATTGTTATGAACATTAGCACGCGGTTTGCGGTTGCTATTCATATTCTAACCTTAATTGACAGCAACAAAGACGGCAAAAGCACCTCCGAGTGGATTGCCGGCAGCGTGAATACGAACCCCGTAGTGATTCGCCGCCTTACGGGTATGCTGAATAAGGCAGGACTTGTGGAGGTTCGTCCCGGTGTGGCCGGAGCGAAGCTTGCCCGCAGTGCAGCTGATATTACGCTGCTGCAGATTTATAAGGCGGTGAATGCCGTGGAAGAGGACTCCCTGTTCTCTGTCCATGAGCATCCGAACCCGGAGTGTCCCGTAGGCAAGAACATTGCAGGGGCTATTGTTCCAGTGTTCTCTCTTGCTCAGAAGGCGATGGAGAATGTGCTGCAGGAGGTCACCCTGGATCAGATCGTACATCAGATTCCAGTGGCTTGAGACAGGAATCTGATGTACGTAAATTTAAGGAAACCTTCAGCCCCGTTTTATGTTTTTTTAAGGTTCGGGGAGTATAGTGAAGTTCTCCACCCCCCAGTGGAACCATTTGTGGAAGACCCCGCCGTGCCTCGGCAGGGTCTTTCTTTTTCCTGAGTGTATTCTGGCATTTTCATTAAACCTTTTTGTGTTTTTCATCTGGCCTTAAGCTTCGCTCAGTATAGTAGACACATGACCCCCTTACAATAGACTTTGGCCCTGCCGGTTACCCGGCGGGGCCGCTTTTTTGAAGAGTAGGTGCTTGGGAATAACTTTACACATACATATAAGGAGATCTTGCCCAAGAAGAACAATTATACCATCCTGGGAGCTGCTCTGATTCTGGGTCTGTGCCTGATTGCCAGCAGCTTCGTGATCGGCGATCGGATTAGAGCGGGCTACGAGATGCAACTGCCGACACCTGCCGGAGCGGAGACGGAAAGCCAAGCTGAGGACCATCCATTGATGACACTTGCAGAGGATCGCAATAGCGTGGAGGGGACGGCAGGATGAAATTTTTCACTATACCCTGGTATGAAGAAATGCAGGTTCGGGGGTTCATGGTCTTCCCGGAGACGGAGCAGGACTGGCTGGAGGATGTGGCCTGGCATGTGGCGGAAGGGATCAGCTATGAGGAGCGGGCCAAGGATTTTCTGGATTATATGAAAAAAGATCTGCTGAAATATCTTCCCGGGTACTTCCACGCTTCGATACATGACGGAACCATAAATTCCACCTATCCTGCGCCTGAGTTCAAGGAACGGGCGTTACAGTGGAGTAGGGAGTATGACGAACGGCTGCAAGCTAATTTCAGAGAATACCGCAAAGGGTATGAAGCTATTAAGGATAACCTCCCGGCCAATGCCGTACAATTAGTAGAGAATAATCTGCATGATGCCAGAGTAATCTCTTATGCCATGCCTGCAGCAGGTGTGCTGGAGATGATTCTGGACTGCGGCGGGGCGATGCATTATCAGTGTGAGATTAAGCTAACCTTCAGCGGTGTGAGCGGACTGCGCTTGCCGGAGCTGCTGGAGAAGAAGGACTGGCTGTATGACGAGATTTATGCCGTGGAGCAGGGGTTCGAGCTTCGGGTTCTGATGGATTCCCCGCCAAGTGAACTAAGAATTACTGCACAGGATGTATCAATAGAGATCCTTGGTGAATCTCAATAACGAAATGACTGCTTCGGAGTCTGGCCTGTCGGCTGGGCTTTTTTGTTGGACATGATGTGTATTGTAAAAGTAATTGACAAACATATAGAGCGCAACTATACTTAAGTAAGTTAATGTGTAACGGAAATTGAAATTGCCTTTGCATGGACATGACAGGAACAGTCAACACTAACCGTTATTATGTGGATTTGGTATATATTTATTTCAGGAGGGATTCCTATGACAGCAACAGCTATATTACCGCAGGCACTGGAAATTGGACTTGTACAGATTCGGGTAAGTCATTTGGAGCGCTCGCTCAGCTTTTATCAGAATGTGATCGGACTGAAGATCCTGCGGCGGCAAGGGCGCACGGCAGAACTGACGGCGGATGGCCAGCAGGTGCTGCTGGTTCTGCGGGAGATTGAGCAGGCTCAGGTGCTGCGCCGGAACTCGGTGGCCGGACTGTACCATTTTGCGATTCTGCTGCCGGACCGGCCTTCTCTGGGACTCGTGCTGCGCAATCTGATTGACTCCGGGATATCGGTGGGCCAGGGGGATCATCTGGTCAGTGAAGCCCTGTATATTGAGGACCCTGATCATAACGGAATCGAGCTGTACCGCGACCGGCCCCGTGACACCTGGAAGTATGAAGCAACAGGCAATGTAGCCATGACCACCGATCCGGTGGATGTGGACGGTCTGCTGGCTGCATCGGAAGGCCTGAGCTGGACCGGGCTGCCTGCCGGTACTGTAATGGGTCATGTTCACTTCCATGTGGGCGATCTGGCAGAGGCCAAGAAATTCTACGTGGATGCGCTTGGATTCGCGGTGACTGCCCATTACGGCGATGCGGCCATGTTCATTTCGGCTGGGGGTTATCATCATCATATGGGACTGAATACCTGGGCTGGCAAGGGGGCTCCGGCGGCTCCGGCGAATGCGGCGGGCATCGATTATTTTACACTGCTGCTCCCGGACATTCAGGATGTGCATGAAATCGCTGAACGTGTGAAGCGTGCCGGATACCATGTGGAAGAAGAGGGCGGTATCATCACTCTAAGGGACCCGTGGAATATAGGCATACAGCTGCTAGTGAAACGCTAAAATAACAGGGTGGACAGCATCGCGTTACTATTTACTGCTAGACCAGCGGCGGAAGCCGTGAATGATAAGGCAACGGAAGGTACGGGCGGAGATTGTAATTTCCGCTGTGCCTTCCGTTTGTTGACGTTAGCCGGGTCACTGCCATATTATAATTGATTATCAGACGGGGAGATGATGGACTTGGAGACTTTTCTGGCTGTGCTGTTGATGCTTGGATTAATCGCCGTATCGAATATATTGAACCGCTTCATTCCGTTTGTCCCGGTTCCCCTGATTCAGATCGGACTAGGAATCATTGCTGCACTCATTCCGACGGGAATACATATGCACTTCGAGCCTGAGCTGTTTTTTGTATTATTCATTGCTCCGCTGCTCTTCAATGACGGGCGGCGGACGCCGCGCGGTGAGCTGTGGAACCTTAGGGCACCGATTCTGCTGCTGGCACTGGGACTGGTATTTGTCACGGTATTTGTGGCGGGCTATGCGATTAACTGGATGATTCCCTCGATTCCGCTGGCAGCGTCCTTCGCACTCGCGGCTATTCTGTCTCCTACCGATGCGGTAGCAGTAAGCGCACTGGCTGGACGGGTTCATCTTCCCAAAAGCATCCACCGGATTCTCGAAGGAGAATCGCTGATGAACGATGCCTCCGGCCTGGTCGCCTTTAAATTTGCAATTGCAGCCATGGTTACCGGAGTGTTCTCTCTGCCTAAGGCCTCGCTTAGCTTTGTGCTGATTGCTGCAGGAGGACTGCTGCTTGGTGCAGTGCTGTCATTCCTGCTGATCCGGCTCAGCGTGTTCATCCGCAGATTCGGCATGGAGGATGTGACGATCCATGTTCTGCTGCAGATCCTTACCCCGTTCATTATATATTTGATCAGCGAGGAGATCGGGGTCTCAGGCATCCTGGCCGTTGTGGCAGGAGGTGTCATGTACGCCATTGAGAAGGACCGGGCAGTCTCTCCGCAATATAAGCTTCAACTGGTATCTGCCAGTACCTGGTCAGTACTGCTGCTGGTGCTGAACGGGCTGGTCTTCCTGATTCTCGGCGTGTCCGTTCCGGATGTGGTCGAGGTGATTTACCGGGATCAGACGCTGAACAACTTCATGGTTGCCGGCTATGTTCTGGCGATCACGGCGCTGCTGATTGTGCTGCGGTTTCTGTGGGTCTATGGTTACTCCTTATGGGAGAGCAAGCGGCTGAAGGCAGAGAAGGCTCCGCTGAAGTCACAGATTATTACCTCGATCTCAGGGGTGAGGGGAGCGGTTACCCTTGCGGGTGCCTTCTCCATTCCGCTGGTTCTCGGGGACGGGGTGACACCCTTTCCGGAGCGGGATCTCATTATTGCGCTGGCGGCAGGTGTGATTCTGATGTCGCTGGTTATCGCCAGCATCTTCCTTCCGCTGCTTGCGGACAGTGAAGAGACCGTAGTTCAGAGCACCGGAGCTGTGCACGGGAATACGGAGCTGGCGGCCAGAAATGTGGTCATTGATGCCGGGATGTCGATGCTGCGCAGCCTGGTCTCTGAGAGCCCGGAGCGCTCAACACAGCCTGTGCTGCTGGAATTCACAGATAAGGTTGACCGGCTGTGTGCTGCAAGACCGGATCATGACCCGGCCCATGAGCAGTTCCTCCGTCTGGGTGTCGAGGCACGCAAGAGTGCGCTCGAGGCCGAACGCACGGAGCTGCGGCGGATCATGGAGAACGGGGCGCTGCCGGAGCCTGTTGCCCTGAAGATGGAGGAGCTGCTGGACCATACGGAGTCTCTGCTGTGCAAACGGCTGAATACGCAGATTAAATTCTCTTTAACGGAAATTCAGCGGCTGTTCTCTGGACTGTTCTCAGGTAAGCTCAGCGGGGCAGAGGGACAGCTCGCCCTGCAGAATGCCGAAAGTGCGCGGACGGCGAAGATTGCGATGTGCCAGGCGGCAGTATCCGCCGTTAGTGCAGGAATGAGTGATGAGAACCGGCTCGCCTCACAGAAGGTCATCGACAAGTACGAACGGCTGGAATCCAGGCTGGAGCAGGGGGAAGGCTGGAGCAATGACGGCGTACTGGATGATGACAAGCTGGAGCTGAAGCTGCAGGCGATTCAGGAGCAGCGGAATACCGTGCAGGAGATGTATCAGAACGGGGCAATTAATCTTAAGATTGCCGGCAGGCTGCGGCGGTTCGTTGACCAGCTCGAAACCTCAATCTGGGAGGATTAGACCGTTAGAACGCCGGTGTTGCAATATATTTTACCTGATACAATAGACAAAGCCCGCTTGCGCAGGGACCCGGAGTCCTTGCTGCAAGCGGGCTTGTCTGTGGAATGGAGCGTTACGGTTGTTTGGGCAATTTCTTGATACGCAAAACCATCTGGCCGAGCACCTCGCTTAGCACCAGACCGGCCGCAATGGCTCCGGACAGCAGGAGCGCCTGAACCCCATACTGGATGCCGAGGTTATTATCATTCTCCACGAACCTCCGCATGGCATCATACGCAAGACCGCCCGGCACAAGCGGGATGATGCCGCCGACACTGAAGATAATGACGGGCATCTTGAAGGAACGCGCAAAAAACTGGCTGATCAGTCCGACCACAACGGTAGCACCAAAGGTTGCGACGACAGTATCGGAACTGTAATCCAGCAGCAGGTACAGCATCCAGCCGATCATTCCGGCGAAGCCGCATTGCAGCAGCGCGCGCACCGGTGCATTGAATAGAATGCAGAAGGTTGAGGCAGCGATGAAACTGGTGATCAATTGCAAAATCATGGCAGGAAGACCTCTTTCAAGTGGGTGTTAAAAAATGGACAGGACCAGCCCGATGCCGGTCCCGATGGCGAACGCAGTCAGAAAGGCGTCGGCCCCTTTGGAGATGCCGGATACCAGATGCCCGGCCATCAGGTCACGGACCGCATTGGTGATGAGCAGCCCCGGTACGAGCGGCATTACACAGCCGATGATAATCTTGTCCATCTCCCGTCCCACGCCGAGCTTGACGGAGAAGAAGGCCAGCAGGCCGATAATGAAGGAAGCAATGAATTCCGCGAAGAAGCGAAACTGCACCAGGCGGTGAAGATAAGTGGCCGCTGCGAAGCCTGTACCGGAGATCAGCAGCGACGGCAGAGCATCCTGCAGGCTGCCCTTGAACATGACCGTGAAGCAGGCTCCGGTCAAGGCTGCCGCTGCGATCTGTACCCATACCGGGTAAGCATGGGCGGCGTCATCGACCACGCCGAGACGCTCACGCGCTTCGGCGGCTGTCAGCTGGCGTTCGGTCAGCCGCCGGGAGATGTCATTGACCTCAGATACCTTTTGCAGGTCTGTCGTCCGTTCAGCGATCCGGAACAGCTTCACCGGCTCGGTCCGGCTGGTGGTGAACATAATGACCGTCGGCGTGACATAGCTATGCGCACCGGGGAAGCCGAGTGCCGCCGCCATCCGGCTCATGGTATCCTCCACACGGTAGGTCTCTGCACCGCTCTGCAGCATGATCTTGCCTGCCAGCAGGCAAAGATCGACAATGTCGTGTATGGAAGTGTTGCTATTCGTGCTTGTACTATCCAACTTCGCTAATCCTCCCCGGGAATGTTATCTATTCGATTGTCGCCTGAAAGTCTGAAAATTTCAACCTTTATTCCATAGCATCCGGCAAATTCCGGGTTTTTACTCTTCCAGTGTGCATAATCCCGTAGCCACACCTCCTGAAACAATCGTCAGAATCGAATGGAAAAAGGTCTCCTTGGAGATGAGAATACCGCCAGCTCCGATGATCAGGAAGTCCGTCAGGAAGATGATCAGGCCGACATTCAGCGGAAGGTAGCGTTGGATGAATCTGGCGAGGAGGTCGGTCCCGCCTGTACTGGCTTTGAACCGCAGCATCAGCCCGAGTCCGGTGCCCATCAGGAAGCCGCCGATAATGGCGCTTGAGATGGAGCCCAGCTCAATGTAGTACAGGAAGTAATACTGGAGCGGAAAGAGCAGCTCGATCAGCAGGGAGGAAGCCAGCAGACCGAGAATGCTGTTGTAGAAGATCTCCCGTTGCCGGAACCAGGCCAGCAGGAAGATAGGCAGACTGCATAGCATAATGCAGAGTCCGATTTTGGCACCGGAGATATAATTAATAATGAGGGCAATGCCGATAATTCCTCCATCGAGGATTTTATAGGGGACCAGGAAGAAGTTCGTTCCAGTTGCAATCAGCAGGCTGGCCAGCAGAATAATAACATAGCTTGGGAAGGATCGCATAGTCAACATCTCCGGAATTGAGGCATGTCTTAATCTTTATGCGCCCATCTGGAAAAAAATAGCTAAAAAATCTGCGCTGTCCGAATCAATTGACCATGAACCTTGTCCCGGTTTCCGCTCTAGTGCATTCATGCTCAGCGGGAATATCGCTTGCGGAAGCGCAGCGGAGAGATTCCGACCTTGCGGCTGAAACGCCGGGAGAAGTAAGCCGCACTCTCGAAGCCGGTGCGCTCTGCGATTCCTCCGACCGGGATCTCTGTCTTAAGCAGCAGCAGCTTGGCCTGCTCCAGCCGGTAATCGGTCAGGTACTCCATGGGCGTAAGCCCGTAGACACGCTTCATGCAGCGGGCCAGGTAGTTGTAGTGAAAATGCAGGGCGTCCGCCAGTGAGGTGTTCGTGACCTCTTCCGCATAATGATTCCGCAGATAGGCCTCCGTCAGCTCGGCAATCTCATCCGCCTGGCTTCCGGCCGTATCCTGCCGGGCCAGATCCATCGTCCGCAGCATCTCCTCGAAGATGCGCTGCTGCTGCCATACAGCACTTGAGCGCCTGCCCTGGTTCAGCTGCAGCAGCTGTCCGGCCTGTCCGCTTCGGGCGAAGGGGGCGGGAAGCGGTCCGAACTGGGGAATACGGATGGTATAGGGATGGGTAAGGAACTGCCGGAAATGTTCCTCCCGGTCTGCATACACCGGCTCCCCCGCAGATTCCGTCCACTCTCCTACCGTGTGAAAATGAACCCAGGTAAAGATCGTCTCAGCCTCACACGGCCGGACAGAATAATGGTAGCGGTCAGGCAGCAGCAGGGTATGCCCGGCGCCTACCGCCCATTCTGTATGCTCCTCTCCAAGGTACAGACATCCCTGCTCCACGATAATCAGATCGAATTTGCCCATACAGCTGCGGTTCGGATGCTGGTCTCCGGGCAAATATACGGTTCGGCCACACTCCAGGAAGTAAGGGAAGGGCGGCGCAGCGAGATGAATATAGGAAGGATTAAATGTCATTAGCGTCTCCTTAACATAGGCTTATTTTCTGGTCCAGCTTCGCTAAAAGTTAGATAGAAGTTGTGTGAAATAGTACAAAAACAGAGTTGCTTATGATTCTGTTTTTGTTCCATTGTACCGTCTATAATGGCAATTAGCGAGGAAGATATGCTGAGGAGGAGATACAATAATGAGCGAATTTGCAGGTACAGAGATCGGTACAACCGTTCAACCAGAGCAACCGGATCAACCGGGTTATCCAGAGCTGTCAGGCCAGAGAGCATCCGTTCAGGATGAGTTCTGGGAACGGTACATCCGGCTGGTGCAGGATACGGTTATTCCTTATCAATATGAGGCGCTGCATGATCGGGTGGCAGGGGCTGAACCGAGCCATGCTATTGCCAATTTTGAAATCGCTGCCGGAAGAAGAGAGGGCAAGTTCGGGGGCATGGTCTTCCAGGACAGCGATGTTGCCAAGTGGCTGGAGGCGGTGGGGTATTCACTCCGCATCCGGCGTGACCCGGAATTGGAGCGCCAGGCGGACGAAGTGATCGATCTGGTGGGTGAAGCGCAGCAGGCTGACGGATACCTGAATACTTATTTCACCGTCAAGGAGCCGGGGAAGCGCTGGACGAATCTCCAGGACTGCCACGAGCTGTATTGCGCCGGTCATTTCATCGAAGCGGCGGTGGCTTATTATGAAGCGACCGGCAAGGACAAGCTGCTGAATGTTATGCGCCGGATGGCCGACCATATCGACTCCGTGTTCGGGCCGGAGGAAGGGAAGCTGAAGGGCTATGACGGTCATCAGGAGATTGAACTGGCACTGGTGAAGCTGCACCGGCTGACAGGGGAAGAGAAGTATCTGAAGCTCAGCCTGTTCTTCATTGACCAGCGCGGGCAGGAGCCGAACTTCCTGCGCCGGGAGTGGGAGAACCGGGACCGGGTCTCGCATTGGTCGGGCCGGACAGATCACCTGGACACAGCCTATAATCAAGCCCATATTCCGGTCCGTGAGCAGACGGTGGCCGTAGGCCACTCCGTCCGCGCCGTCTATATGTATACGGCCATGGCCGATCTGGCCCGGCTGACCGGAGATGAAGCACTGCGCGAAGCCTGCGTGCGCCTGTGGAACAATATGACGGAGAGGCAGATGTATATCACCGGCGGAATTGGGTCCACGCATCACGGCGAAGCGTTCACCTTTGATTATGATCTGCCTAACGATACGGTCTATGCGGAGACCTGCGCTTCGATCGGGCTGATCTTTTTTGCCAGACGAATGCTGGAATTGGCTCCCGAAGCCCGCTATGCCGATGTGATGGAACGGGCGCTCTATAATAATGTGCTCGGCTCGATGGCGCAGGACGGCAAGCATTATTTCTACGTCAATCCGCTGGAGGTCTGGCCACAGGCCTGCACCTGCAATCCCGGCAAACAGCATGTGAAGGCGCAGCGCCAGGGCTGGTTCGGCTGTGCCTGCTGCCCGCCGAATGTGGCGCGTCTGCTGGCCTCATTGAACCAGTATATTTACACTGTACACAGCGATACACTCTATACGAACCTGTATATCGGAAGTGAGCTTAAGACCACTCTGGGAGGAACAGAGGTGAAGGTCACTCAGTCCAGTAAGCTTCCATGGGAGGGTACGGTCACGCTGAAGGTTGATCCGGCGGAGGCCGTAGAGTTCGCTATCGCCCTGCGTATTCCATCGTGGAGTGCTGCGGGGAAGATCCGGGTGAATGGGGAGCCGGTTCCTGTTGCTGAAGTTGTGGAGCGGGGCTACGCGGTGATCCGCAGGGAGTGGCAGGCCGGTGACACTGTCGAGCTGATTCTTCCGATGGAAGCGCACCGCCTATATGCTCATCCGAATCTGCGGGAGAATGCCGGGAAGACGGTGATCCAGCGCGGGCCGCTGGTCTATTGTCTGGAAACTGCGGATAACGGCGAGCCGCTAAGCTCAATATCTCTAAGCAAGGAGGGCAGGTTCACGGAAGCTTACGATGAAGAGCTGCTTGGCGGAGCGGTAGTAATCCGGGCGGCGGGCTACAGGGTGGAGGAGCAGAGCTGGAGCGGCGGACTCTACGGCAGCACCAGGACGGCGGTACAGCCGGTGGAAGTAACGGCAATTCCGTATTATCTGTGGGGCAACCGCGGCAGCGGAGAGATGAAGGTGTGGATACCGGAGTAATCCCGGCGGCCGCCTGTCCATGAACGAACAACCCGGTTGTACCGCCTAAGCGGACAACCGGGTTGTTATGCTTTTAAAATATAAGAAATTATATGTTTCACACGATAACTTATTCTTCTATTTCTCGCTGAAACGGTACCGTCCTTTAAAAGGACGGCAAAGCCGTTTCCACTTGTAGGAGTGCCAGGTTATTAGCCGAGAGTGACGACAACCTGGTGTACTGCACCGTCGCCCACAGGAGCGATAATATTGCCTTCCACGGCAGCGCCGTCGAGGGTCAGGCTGGCTACACCTTTGGAGACATGGTTCGGGTTCTGGATCGAGATCACATAAGTGTCGCCACGGAAGACGCGGGTGATCTCGAAGCCGTCCCATTCTGCTGGGATACAAGGGTCAACCTTGAGCCCGGCGAAGTCTGCCTGAATTCCCAGGATAGACTGCGTGATCGCTACATAGTTCCATGCCGCTGTACCCGTCAGCCAGGAGTTTTTCGCTTCCCCGTGACGTACGGCATCTTTACCGGCGATCATCTGGGAGTACACGTAAGGCTCCATCCGGTGCACTTCGCTGATGTCCTCCAGGTAGGCCGGAGCGATTTTTCGGTAAATGTCAAAAGCTCTGTCGCCATGTCCAAGGACCGTCTCTGCAATCATGATCCACGGGTTGTTATGGCAGAAGATCCCGGCATTCTCTTTGTAGCCCGGAGGGTACGTGGAGATTTCACCCAGGTTCAGATAGTACTTGGAATACGGAGGCTGCTGCAAAACGATACCATAGTCCGTATCCAGACGTTCCTGCACGGAAGTCAGGGCGCGGGCTGCTTCACCGTTCTCTACACCGATTCCGGCCATTACGCACATGCCTTGCGGCTCAATGAAGATCTGGCCTTCTTCGTTCTCCTTGCTGCCGATCTTGTCGCCATAATGGTCATATGCGCGCAGGAACCAGTCGCCGTCGAAGCCGTGGGACAACGTGATGGCACTCATGTTCTCGATCTTGGCAACAGCGTCAGCGGCTACATCATCCAATCCGCGCATCCGGCAGATCTCGGCATAGTCCGGTCCAACGAAGACGAACAGACCTGCGATGAATACAGATTCCGCTACGCCGCCAGCGATATTCTCCGTGGTCTGGAACGATTCGCCCGGCTCGGTGGAGAAGCAGTTCAGGTTCAGACAGTCATTCCAGTCCGCGCGTCCGATCAGCGGCAGGCCGTGAGGCCCGAGGTTGTTCGTGACATGCTCGAAGCTCAGCTTCAGATGCTCGAACAGGGTTGCTGTGTGATCCGGATTGCTGTCAAAAGGAACCTGCTCATCAAGGATCGAATAATCGCCGGTCTCCTTAATATAGGCTGCTGTACCCGAGATCAGCCATAGCGGATCGTCGTTGAAGCCGGAGCCGACTTCATTGTTGCCCTTCTTGGTTAGCGGCTGGTACTGGTGATACGCACTGCCGTCAGGGAACTGGGTAGCGGCGATATCAAGAATCCGTTCTCTGGCACGCTCTGGAATCTGGTGGACGAAGCCGAGCAAGTCCTGGTTGGAGTCGCGGAAGCCCATACCACGGCCAATCCCGGATTCGAAGTACGATGCGGAACGGGACATGTTGAAGGTCACCATACACTGGTATGGATTCCAGATGTTCACCATCCGGTTCAGCTTGTCGTCCCCGCTCTTGATCTGGTATTTGGACAGCAGGTTATCCCAGTGCGCAGCCAGAACGGCAAGGGCGGCATCCACCTGGGCATCGGTAGCGAACTGATCGATGACAGCCTGGGCCGGCTTTTTGTTAATAACGTTCAGGGCTTCCCATTTCTCATCCTCAGGGTTCTCGATGTAGCCGAGCACGAAGATGAAGCTTTGGGCTTCGCCCGGCTCCAGCGTGATGTCAAGTGCGTGGGAGCCGATCGGCGACCAGCCGCTGGCGACAGAGTTAGTAGGCTCACCGGCAGCAACCGCCTGCGGAGCATCCAGGCCATTGTACATGCCCACGAACGATTCGCGGTCCGTATCGAAGCCGGCAATTTCCTTATTTACAGAATAGAAGGCGTAGTGGTTTCTGCGCTCGCGGTATTCTGTTTTGTGATAAATGACGGAATCCTTCACTTCTACTTCGCCGGTGCTGAGGTTACGCTGGAAGTTGGTCATATCATCGTTGGCATTCCACAGGCAGAACTCGGCAAAAGAGAACAGCTTCACGGTCTTTTTCACATCGCCTGTGTTCTTAACAACCAGACGGTGAACTTCCGCATTGTGGCCCATCGGTACAAAAGCAAGCTGATTCACGGAAATGCCGTTACGCTCGCCTGTAATAGAAGTGTAGCCAAGGCCGTGGCGGCATTCGTAGAAGTCGAGGTCCCGCTTCACCGGCATCCAGCCCGGCGTCCAGAAGTCCCCGCCATCGTACAGGTAGTAGTAGCGGCCGCCGGTATCCAGCGGAATATTGTTATACCGGTAACGGGTAAGTCTTCTCATCCGCGCATCGCGGTAGAAGGTATAGCCCCCGGCAGTATTAGAGATGAGGCCGAAGAACTGCTCGTTGCCGAGGTAGTTAATCCAAGGATAAGGGGTTTTGGGGGTGTTGATTACATACTCTTTACGGGTGTCGTCAAAAGTTCCGAATTTCATGAGAGACAAGTCTCCTTTCGATTGTGAACGCGCGTTTACATAGCGGAGAAAAAAGTCCCTCGGGGCAAGGGATTTTTCTGAATCGGTCTGTATCAGTCTAAATCGGAGTAAAGCTCTACTTCTTCGGCGGCTGACAGGAATCTCTGGTGATCAGACGCGCCGGGAAGCTGATGGTGCTGAAGGTCGGCTGCTGTGAATCGCACAGCTCAATGACCTTCTCGACAGCGGCTTTGGACATTTCATAAATCGGCAGACGGACGGAGGTCAGCTTGGGATGAATCCGCGCAGCAAGCTGCACATCGTCGAACCCCGCAATGGAGATATCCTCCGGCACGGAAATGCCATGCTCCGAGAACGCTTCCATCGCCGAGATAGCCATATCGTCATTGGAAGAGAAGAAGGCGGTCGGCAGCGGGCCGCCGAAATCCAGCAGCTTCTTCACTTCCTGATAGGCAGTCTCCTTGAGAAAATCACCCTGAAGGACGAAGTCCTTCTGCAGGGCAAGTCCATGGCGCTTCAGCGTATTCTCGTATGCCATGTAGCGCTCCCGCCCGGAATAAGTATTCATCCGTCCGCAGATCATGCCGATCTCCTGATGGCCGAGACCGATTAAGTACTCAATCGCTTCCACTGTACCTTCATAATCCTTGGAATTCACAATAGCGAGATGATTGCGGTCCAGATGCTCTGACATAATCTCGGAAATGTCATAATCGATCAGCACCAGCGGAGCGCTGAGACCGACCATTTCCCGTACAATCTCAATATCCTTCTGGGTGCCGACAATGATGCCGCCGTCAATCCGTTTCTGCAGGAAGGCCTGCTTGACCTTCAGGAAGTCGTCGGGAGAATAGACGGTGTGAATCAGAACATAACAGCCGCGGGCATTCGACGTATCTACCACAGCATCGACGAATGGGGCAAAGTAATTATTCTGATAGATCCGTGTCGCATTCTCCTTCTCGTTCATGCTGATGGCAAACAGCCCGATCGTGTCGGTCTTCTTGCCGGCCAGCGCCCGGGCGAAGCTGTTCGGCTCGTACTGATGCTGTTCAATTACCTTCAGCACCTTAGCCCGGGTCTCTTCAGGGACATTGGAATAGTTGTTGATCACACGGGATACGGTGCTTCGCGAAACCCCGGCTAGCTTGGCAATATCTTCGCTTCGCATAATGTACCCCCTCTAATGTAAACGCGCGTTTATGAACTTATTGTAGAATAAATCTGCCCAGCGGTCAATCGTCCGCCGCAACATTTTTGCCATGCGATAAGAGCGGTTTCACTTGCCGGATTCTCCGATCTGCGTTACAACTAGAGGCATCAGTCAAATAGAGACAGGAGAAAGGACACCGCTCATGATAAGACAAATGATGAGACAAACACCGGCTTCACAGATCTGCGGGGAGAAGGAGGGCTTGCTATCTTTTACTCGTTGAAAAACCGCCTGATCGCATTCTTCGTTGTGCTGCTAGTCTTGTCCTTCGGCACGATGTCGCTGCTGCTGTTCAATCAGGCGCGCTCGATTATCCGCTCTTATATCGAAACGTCGGCACTGGAGAAGATGGACGAATACGGGTCCTTTATTCATATGGCGCTCCAGCAGAGCTATGACTTGTCCTCTCTGGTCTATAACAGCGATATCACCCAGAAGTGGGATGCGATACTTACCCATCCGGCTTCCACCGAAGGGCAGAGGATGCTGGCCAGCATCAACATGAGCAAGTTCCTGACCCAGACGACGAATAATTATTCAATCGTCTCCTCGGTCAACATCTACCGCAAGGAGGGATTGCGGATCGGGGCAGAGAATCAGGTGGTGGCAGATAGCTCGTTCAGGCAGGAGGACTGGTACCGCAACTTCATCGAACACAGCAATCACTGGGTTCCGGCCCATACCGATGAGGCGGAGATCAAGGGGGCGAGACCGTACGAGGTGGTGAGCCTGCTGCTGCCCATCGGGATCTTCGAGCCGTCGCTGGCGAGGAATGTGATGAAGGTCAACATCAAGGCGGACTTCCTGCTGGAGCCGCTGAACCGTATACATCTTGGTGAAAGCGGTACCATTTTCCTGCTGAACGAGCAGGGCAGTCCCATTCTCTCCCAGCAGGAGTACAGCACGCATCCGGAAGCGGCGAAGGAGGTGGAGCGCGTGCGGGCAGCACGGGACGCGCAGGGGGTAGTATATCTGAAGGATAAGCAGGGAGCATCTCACATTCTGGTCTACAAAAAGCTGGCCATCACCAACTGGCTGCTGGTCGGCTTCGTCTCGGAGCAGGACCTGTACGCCAATCTGTTCAAGCTCCGTAACAGCATTATAGTGTTTGCTTCACTGATGCTGGCGGCCGCCTTTGTACTGGCCTACTGGATCTCATCGGGCATTACGAGGCCGCTCTCGCGGCTGGTCTCGGCCATGCGCCATGTGCAGAAGGGCGACTTCGCCCAAGCCGAGCGGCTGACCCTGCCGGAGCGCAGAATCCAGAGCGAGGTGGACTATGCCACCGTCACCTTCCGCAATATGGTTAAGCAGCTATCGCATCTGATCCGCACCGAGTTTGAACAGAAGCTCCTGCGCCAGCAGGCTGAATACAAGGCGCTCTTGATGCAGATCAATCCGCATTTCCTGTTCAATACGCTGGAGCTGATGAGCAGCCTGGCGATCCAGCAGCGGACGAAGGAGACGGTCACGGTCATAGAATCGCTGGGTAAAATGCTCAGGTTCTCGCTGCGGATCAGCGAGGATCTGATCCCGCTGCGCGAGGAGCTGAAGGTCGTGCGCTATTACATGTCCATCCTGGAGGTCCGCTTCGGTGCGGGTCTGGATCTGCGGCTGGACGAGGAGGAGGCGCCTTACGATCTGGAGATCGTCAAGTTCCTGCTGCAGCCGCTGATTGAGAATGCAGTGAAGTACAGCTTCATTCACCAGGCTAAGGCCAAGGTACGGATTACCGTCAGAGCGGACAAGGACCGGCTGGTTCTCTCCGTCGCTGACAACGGAATCGGAATGGACCCGGAGCTGCTGCGCGAGCTGAAGGATCAGGCGATGCGCCAGCAGCCGGAGCAGTTATTGCAGAGCATGACCCATCAGATTGGACTGCGCAATGTACTGGCCAGATGCCGGCTGTATTACGGAGGGCTCTTCACCCTAAGCATAGAATCAAGCAAGGAGGCGGGCACCTGCATTACGCTGGGCCTGCCCCTTCAGAGGAGGAATGACCATGTACCGCGTATTGATCGTGGATGATGAGCCGGAGATCCGCCAGGGCCTGCGGCTCAAGGCTGACTTTGCAGCGCTGGGCCTCAGTGTAACCGGAGAGGCAGGCAACGGCATGGAGGCAATGGAACGGCTGGCAAGCCAAGCGGTCGACATTGTCATTACGGATATGAACATGCCGGTGATGAACGGCGTATCGTTCCTGGACGATTGCCGCAGGCTCTACCCGGAGCTGAAGCTGGTAGTCATTACAGGCTATGAAGATTTCCATTATGCCAAGGCAGCGATCCGCAATCAGGCGCGTGATTATCTGCTCAAGCCGGTGGCCGCCGATGAGCTGACCGCCGTGCTTCAGAAGCTGAAGGACGAGCTGGATCAGGAGCGCAATGACCGTGACCGGCAGGCGGTGAATGAGTGGCGGCTGTCCCAGTACTACAAGGAGATGAAGGAGCATTTCCTGGTGCAGCTTGTCAAAGAGGAAGTGGAGCCGGTCCATGCACTGAAGGAGCGCGCTGCGCTGTTCGAGCTGGATGGATGGGACCTGACGGAGGTGCGGTTCGTAACGGCCGGACTCCGTGAGCGTGCGGGGGAGGCGGCGGTGCCGGAGCCTGGGCACGGCAAAGGTTCAGCGCTGCCGGAGCGTACGCCGGGCAAGCTGAGGCTGCCGTTCGAGCTGCTGACCAGGGAATTCGCGGGCAGCTCCGGGGAGCGATGCCAGGTGCTGCGGGACCCGAGCTATCCGGGGCTGGTCCACTTCATCCTCCAGGATGCGCTCACTGATATAGACCGCTTCTGTACAGAGCTGGCGGAATGCGTCGCCGTCCATCTGGGCTTCAAGCCGGTGATCGGCTACAGCGGCGGCAAGCTTGGATTCCTCCGCTGGAAGGAAGGCTGCCTGGAATCTCTGCTGGCCTGGAACCTCTCGGAGAATGCGTCCCAGCCGCCGGCCGAAGGAAGAAGCGAGCCGGGACTGGCGCTTACGGAGGAATTGACACGGACCCTGCGCAGGCTTCTGATTCAGGGGGAGTGGGACGCCTTCGGGCAGAGCATCCGCCATGAGCTGCAGCAGGCGTTCTCCCAGTCCCGCTCCTGCCTGGTGAAGCTGATCTTCCAGCTCTGCCTGCTTGTGGACGGGGCGGGTGCAGAGGCCGCAGACGGAGACATCCAGGCCCAGGAGCTATGGCTCTATCCCGAGACGGTCCACAAGCTGGATTCGGTGGACAAGGCCGGACAATTCCTGCTGGAGCGGGCGGCCTCTGTGTACCGCACGATGCAGGAGGCCGGTGATGCCGAGGATTCGGTCATCCGCACAGCGACGCAATATATCGACAGCAACTACATGTATGATCTTAACCTGACCCAGCTTGCCAGACGGTTCAATTACAATTCCTCCTATTTCTCGGAGCTGTTCAAGGCCAAGGTGGGCCGGAGCTTCATGGTCTACCTGACCGACATCCGCATGGCCCAGGCCACGCATCTGCTGTTGACGACAACGCTTAACCTGTGGGATATCGCTGAGCTGACCGGATTCTCGAATGCCAGTTACTTCAGCTCCAGGTTCAAAAAAATGTATGGAACCTCCCCGTCGGACTTCCGCCAGCATCCACCTGAAAAATTCAGTAGTCAACAGCCGAAGAAATAGCATTCAACCAAGCTGCGTTGCTTTCTATAATGAGCCTATATCCACGAAGAAGGAGAAGGCGCATATGAAGACAGCACACAAACCGGCGATGTGGAGAAGGAGCGGTACCGCTTACCTGTTCCTGCTTCCCTGGCTGATCGGCTTTTTCGGACTGACACTCGGACCTATGCTGGGCTCCTTGTATCTGTCCCTGACCAAGTACGACCTGCTCAATGCCCCGCAGTGGCTGGGACTGAACAATTACAGGCACATCTTCACGGCAGACGAATACTTCTACAAGTCTCTTACCGTGACGTTCAAGTACGTGCTATTCTCGGTTCCGCTCAAAATGGCCTTTGCCCTCCTGGTCGCCATCGTCCTGAACAAAGGCATCCGGGCGCTGGGCATCTACAGAACGGTGTATTACATTCCGTCCCTGCTGGGAGGAAGTGTGGCAATCGCCATCGTCTGGCGGCAGATTTTCGACGGGGAAGGGCTGATTAATCACTTCCTGGCCTGGTTCGGGATCGAAGGCCCGTCCTGGATTGCCCATCCCAGCTATATTCTCTCGACCATCGTCACGTTGTCCGTCTGGCAGTTCGGCTCCGCGATGGTCATCTTCCTGGCCGGCATTAAGCAGATTCCTGCGGACCTGTACGAAGCGGCGCAGGTGGACGGAGCCGGGAAGCTGCGCCAGTTCGGCCGGATTACGCTGCCGATGCTCTCCCCGGTGATCTTTTTTAACCTGGTCATGGGGATTATCAATTCCTTTCAGGTGTTTACTCCGGGATATGTCATTGGGGACGGGCGCGGCGGTCCGGTGAATTCCACCCTGTTCTACACGCTGTATCTGTATCTCAAAGGCTTCTCCTTCTTCGATATGGGGTATGCCGCCGCTCTGGCCTGGATCATGCTGATCATCATCGGCCTGTTCACCTCCATAGTGTTCGTGACCTCCAAATTCTGGGTGTTCTACGGCGACGGAAAGGACGGGCGATAATTCATGACAGACGACAAAATGATCTTTAGGCTCGGCAAGCATGGCGTCATTATTCTGTTCGGGCTGCTGATGCTGTATCCGGTGCTGTGGCTGCTGTCCAGCTCCTTCAAGCCGAATGCGCTGATCTTCTCGGAACCGGGGCTGTGGCCGGGGAGATTTACGCTGGAGAACTACGTGAACGGATGGAAGGGGCTGCAGGGCATCTCGTTTAGCCGCTTCTTCCTCAATTCTGCCACGATCTCTGTACTGTCGGTCATCGGGAACATACTGACCTGCTCGCTGGCGGCTTACGCGTTCGCCCGGCTGGAGTTCCGCTTCAAAAGTGTGCTGTTTGCCTGCATGCTGGTGACCATTATGCTGCCTTACCATGTCGTGCTGATTCCGCAATATATTATTTTCAGCAAGCTGGAGTGGGTCAACACCTATTTGCCGCTGATCGTGCCGAAATGGCTGGCGCATGACTCGTTCTTCATTCTGCTGATGATCCAGTTCATCCGCGGCATTCCGAAGGAGCTGGACGAGAGTGCCACGATTGACGGCTGCGGCCAGGGCCAGCTGTACTTCCGGATCATTATTCCGCTGCTGGTTCCGGCGCTGATTACAACGGCGATCTTCACCTTCATCTGGTCGTGGGATGATTTCTTCAGCCAGATGATCTACCTCAGCCGGATCAATCTGTTCACCGTGCAACTGGGCATACGCTCGCTCTATGATCCTTCGGGCTCCTCCGACTGGGGCGCGCTGCTGGCGATGTCGGTGCTGTCGCTGGTACCGATTATGACGATCTTCATGCTCTTCCAAAAGCATTTCCTGGAGGGCATCGCTACGACCGGCCTGAAATGAGCAAGCGATTACAATTATTGTTGGGGGGATATGTTTATGAAGAAAAGCTTAGGTCTTACGCTGAGTGTCCTGCTGCTGGCAGCCACAACCGCCTGCTCGGGCGGCAATAACGGCAAGCCTGCGGCGGCCGGCAACTCCGGCGGTGCGGGAGCTTCTGCGGATCAGGTGGAGCTGCGGATTATGTGGTGGGGCGACCAGAAGCGCGCAGATAAGACGAACGAGGCGCTGCGGGCCTTCGAGTCGAAGCACCCGAACATTAAGGTGGTCGGGGAGTTTGCTCCGAACTCCGGGTATTTCGACAAGCTTAACACCCAGCTCGCTTCGGGCACAGCGCCTGATGTGTTTTTCCTGGGAGGGAACGTAACTGATTACGCCGCGAAAGGTGTGCTGCTGGACTTACAGCCCTATGTCGGCCAAGAGCTGGATCTGACGGATATGGACCAGACGATGGTGGAGTACGGAACGCTGGGAGGCAAGCTGGTGCATATCTCAGCCGGGGCGAATGCCCGGGGGATGGTACTCAATACGGAGCTGTTCAAGAAGGCTGGAATGGAGGTTCCGGCAGACGGCTGGAGCTGGGAGGATTACGCCCGCATCAGCAAGGAAATCTCCGGTAAGCTGGGCAAGGGTTATTACGGCACCTACAACTTTACCGTTGAGGGGATGGACATCTATATGAAGCAGCGCGGCAAGCAGGTCTATGATATGGAGAAGGACGCGCTGGGCTTCGGGCAGCAGGATGCAGAGGAGTGGTTCAACTACTGGCACGGGATCACTAAGAACGGCGGAATGGTCACTCCATCCCTGCAGGTATCCAATCCTCCGGGAGACACAAGTAAATCTCTGGTCGTTACCGGCAAGGTGGCGATGAGCCTGATTCCGTCCAACCAGTTCGCCGCTCATCAGAATCTGACTCAGGATAAGCTGACCATGATTCAGGTGCCGCGCGGGCCGAAGGGAACGGGGGTTGTCTTTGAATCCAGTCAAGGGTTGTCCGGTTATGCCAAGACCAAGCATCCGAAGGAGGTCGCGGAGCTGATGAACTTCTGGATCAATGATCCCGATGCCGCGCAGATTCTGGGCAGTGACCGCGGCGTGCCAGTTACCTCCAAGATGCGTGACCTGCTGATGAAGGAGGCTACGCCGCTGGAACAGACCGTGTACGACTTCACAAGCCGTGTATCCGAAGCGACGAAGAAGGAGCCGTTTGCCGTCAGCTATAACCCGCCGAATTTCACCGAATTCACCAAGCTGGCCGAGACCGCTGTACAGGAGATCGGTTTTGAGCAAAAGGATGTCAAGCAAGGGGTAGAGGATTTCTATACAGGCGCGACGCAGTTATTCGGAGCCCAGTAGTCATATCCCGGAAGCGGGCTGCCCCCGGCAGTCTGCTTCTCTGTCTGGAGAGCAACTAAAGTTACAGGAGGGAATGGAATGACGGGTAGTGTACTGGAGAGACTGCGGAGGATAGCGGTGGACGACCGGATTAGAGGGCTTAAGAAAGCGGCGGACCGGGATTCACTGGAGGAGTGGAAGCAATCGGGCGTGGCCTTCGCGGCTTCATCGGAGAACATGGAGAATGTCTATTACTCTGCGCTGCACAAGCTGCTGGACTGTATCGTGCCGATGGACGGAGGCGGACTTGTGCTGCATGAAGGCGGGGTCTATCTCGGGAGCTGGCTGGAGAGCACGGGCACGATCAGCGCTGAACGGCTGTCGCGCTTCATGCCGGGGGTGGCGGGAGCGACCTTCCGGCTGTTCGCCGACCAGCAGCGGCAGGATGGGCTGATGCCCTACAAGGTGACGCCTGCGGGACCGGCCTACCGGCAGATTCAGATGGTGACGCCGCTGGCCCGCAGCGTCTGGAATCATTATCTGGAGAACGGGCGGGACAAGAGCTTCCTTCGCTCCATGTATCAGGCGATGGGCCGGTTCGACCATTGGCTGCATATGCACCGCAACACTAGAGGGACCGGCTGCGTCGAAGCCTTCTGCACGTTCGATACCGGACATGACCTCTCGCCGCGCTTCTGGCATGTCCCGGACACGCCCCATCTGGAGGATGCGGGACAATATAACCCGGATTCGCCGCTGCTGCCTTTTCTGGCCCCGGATTTAACGGCCAATGTCTACTGCCAGCGGCTCTACCTGTCCAAGATAGCGGTGGAGCTTGGCGGGAGCGGGGACGAATGGCGTGCCCGGGCAGCGGGCAGCGGCCACAGCCTGTTCAGCCATTGCTATGATGAAGAGGATGAGTTCTTCTATGACCGGGATCGCGGAGGCCGGTTCGTCCGTGTACAATCGGATGTTCTGCTGCGTGTGCTGGCCTGCGAGGTGGGGGACGGGGTGTTTTTTGCGTCAGCCCTCCGCCGTTACCTGCTGAATACCGGCAAGTTCTTCGCCAAATATCCCTTCACCTCCATTGCGATGGATGATCCCAGGTTCGACCCTTTCTCCAGCTATAACACCTGGGGAGGCTCGTCGAACTTCCTCAGCCTCATCCGTGCGCCGCATGCCTTCGAGCAGCACGGGCGTTATGTCGAGCTGACCTGGGTCATCCTGCCGATCCTCGCAGCGTTCTCGCGGATGACCCGGTTCGGGCAGACGTTAAGCCCATGGACCGGGGAAGAGGGATATATGGAGACCTATTCACCGGCGATTCTCTGCCTGCTGGACTATATGGAGCGGCTATGCGGGATCGTGCCGGTAGCCGGAGAGGAGCTATGGTTCACCGGCCTGCTTCCCTATGACATGGATCATGGCCACGAGGTGGCCCATGAGACCGGATACCGTCGGATCGTGGACGGCACGGTCTTCGAGCTGGTTACTACGCGTGAGCGGTCTGTAATCTACCGTAATGAAGAGGAGTACCTGACCTTTCCATATGGTGTGCGTGTGGTCTTGGACCGGTCTGGACAACTGCTGAAGCTGATCGGCATGAGTGTCCGCCAGATCGAAGGGAGTCTGTGCTATGAGGGCCAGACGCTTCCGTTCACCATCAAGGGCAACGAGCAACTGGAATATGCGGACGGCGGCTTCGTGAGTGTCAGCGATATTGGAGTGGTATTGCCGGAGTACAGCTAACTAAACATGCAGAGTGTGCGGGAAGAAAGGAGAGATGTACATGATAAATAACAAAAACCTGCAAATCAGAGATCCGTATGTGCTTCCGCTGGCCGGACATGAACAGGAGCAGGGCACCTACTATTTATATGGCAGCACCGACAGCAATATCTGGGGCCCGGGCACGGGGTTCAACGCCTACACCGGCACAGATCTGGAGCACTGGGACGGCCCGTTTCCGGTCTTCCGGCCGGAACCGGATTTCTATGCGGAGCGGAATTTCTGGGCACCGGAGGTCTATAATTATGGCGGCAATTACATCATGTTCGCCACCTTCCGGCGCAAGGACAATGATCTGCTGGGCACCGCTGTTCTGATCTCGCTGCATCCGCTGGGCCCGTTCATCCCGCATAGTGAGGGGCCGGTGACTCCGCAGGAGTGGAGTTCACTGGACGGAACGCTGTATGTGGACCGGAAAGGCCAGCCGTGGATGGTGTTCTGCCATGAATGGCAGCAGACCGGGGACGGCGAGGTCTGCGCCATGCGGCTAACAGAGGACCTGCGGAGTGCCGCTGGGGAACCTGTTGTTCTGTTCCGGGCATCGGAAGCTCCATGGACAACACCGTTTAGATCGGAGCGGTATGCGGATCAGCTCAATTATGTAACGGATGGGCCATTCCTGTTCCGGTCAAGCGACGACGATGCGTTATATCTGCTGTGGGCCAGCTTCATTAATAATACCTACGCGCTGGGTATCGCCCGTTCCGGGAGCGGAGAGATTACCGGACCCTGGCTTCATCAGGAGGAAGCGCTCTACCGGCAGGACGGCGGCCATGCCATGGTGTTCCGCGCCTTCGGCGGTCAGCTGATGCTGGCCATCCACACACCGAATCAGACACCGGAGGAGCGTCCGCTGTTTGTGGAGCTGGAGGAGCAGGACGGTGAGATGAGGGTGAAGGCGTAGGCACTTACGCGGGCAGGCGGGCAGGGGGAGGCTAATCTCTGCCTTTAAAAGAAAACGATTGCCCTCCTTTAAAGAGTGGCAATCGTTTTGGGGTGCGGTTAACCTAAGGAAGCTTATTCGATATCAATGCTCCATTGTCCGTCTGCTTCCACGGAAAAGACATAAATTCCGTCGGATTCGATTTTTTCCGCTGTGGAGCCGGAGTAGTTACCAATTTCATTAACCAGCAAGAGGCTATCATTCACTTTGACGGCAAAATTGGATTCACCCGTGTGCTTGGATGTGAACCGGGTCAGCTTGCTTTGCAGCCTTGCAAACACAACATCGTTCCCCTTACCGGATAATTTAACCGGTGCGCTCTTGACGTTCTCGGGGATGCTCTGCTTAATATCTGCTTTCCACGAGCCATCCGACTCCACCTTCAGCATATATTTCCCGCCGTCAGGAATCACAGCTAGTGATTTTCCTTTGTAAGGCCCAATTTCATTCACGAGCATTTTTTTGGTATCTCCTGTTTCATCGTACATATAGATCACAAAGTTAGAATCCCCGTTGTCTGTTGCCTCCAATATAGCGATCCCGCTGTTCAGATGGAAGAACTCTGTAGCCTGGTCCTTTTTCCCTTTGAGATGTATGACTTCGTCCTTTGCTGGCGCTGGCGTAGCGTTTGCCGTTGCTGAACTAGGTAAGCCTTGGTATAACGGCAGCAGTTCAGCGTATAGCTTCTCAACAGTAGCTTGGTCATCCTCTTGAATGGCAAGGGCCATTTCCTTGAATTTGCTTTGATTTTCCTTATTTATAAACTCCAGACTATTGAGAATAACTGCTAATACTTCATCTCTAAGTTCTTGGGTGAGGTTCTTTTCCAGATAGCTTTTGGCTAAATTAAGTGATCTGGCTCCTAGCTCCTGGTTTGCTTCATCAAAGGTGTTAATAGTATCCCCGCCAGAGGGTACATCCGTTTCATCGGGTGTAGGTGTGGAATCTGGATAGCGGGCGGCAACGGAAGCAGGTAGAACTCCACCAATTTTTGTGAAAAGCTTCTTTACATTTTGTACATCATTTTTCTCAATAGAGTCAGCAATCTCCAGATAAGTGAAGGTATTCTCTTTATCCTCCCGGGCCTTAATCCGGATGTTATTGGCGATTTCTTTGGACGACTCAATATTCCATGAATTAGTACCGAAGTTCTCTAGGTATTCCTGCGTCTTATCTTTCACTGAGAAGTTCTTCAGCTCTGGCGCTGGAGTAGGAGAAGCAGTCGGAGCTGCAGAAGGAGTCGCCGTGGCAGCTTGAGTACTCTCAGTAGACCCGCCACATCCGTTCAATATCACAGGTGAAGCTAAAAGAGCAAAAGCTAAAGTCATTTTGGATAATTTTCCGTACATGAGTAATTTCCCCCAAATGTTTAATCATACTTAGCCAGTATATCAAAATTGGATTATTTCTACAGTGAAATTTAATAGAACTTTGCATTCCTTACACAATCGTGCCAAACTTGATATGATTAGGATATAGACTTTTATCATGTTGAATTAGGGGGATGTAAGCTGTGTATATGACAGGTTTTGGGTCCTTGCTCGCTGGAGGGTTCAGTATTTTTGCTCTTTTACTATGGTTGACTTGTCTGGGAATGGGGATATATTTATTTGTGCTGGTGGTGAAGCTTGCCCGCAGGGGAATCATTGCGCTGGATTTGTACAATCACTCCAAAAATCTGGAGATACGCGAACGTTACGAAGCGGTTCACCGGAGAGACGATGTCTGAATGATTGCATCTGATGGCAGGATTTATTATACTCCGAATATGGAATATTCAAATTTGTTATATCTGGAGAGGAGTTTGAGCGAATGAAGAAGAAGATGACTGCTGCGCTGACTGCATTTGCCGTACTGGGAGGAATGGGCACGGGCGTGTATGCCGGGGCCAACCTGCAGGAAATCAAGGCTTTTCTGAATCCAAGCATCAAATTCAAGATGAACGGCCAGCCGGTGCAGCTTAAGAATGGCAGCGGTGCAGTGATTGCCCCGATTTCCTATAAGGACACAACGTATCTGCCGGTCCGTTCCGTATCCGATCTGCTGGGGGTTACCGTTAAGTTCGATGCCGCAACAAACACCATTTCTCTCGGGGAGCAGACGGCAGGTGTGCCGATTGCTACAGGCTTTGATAATATGTATCACACCAAGGACCCGGGTAAGACCGTGTACAAGGATAAGGATTACAAGGATGTATTCTTCGATGACGCCAGCAGCGACCGCGGCAGTTCCTTCATGCTGCAACCTGACAAAAAGTATCAGAAGCTCTATCTCCAGATAGCCGCGATCGGCGGGGAGATCAAAGACTTCAGTATTCAAGACGCGGACACCAACACGGTGCTGAAGAAGCAGACCATTGACCCGGCCAGCGGACTCACGACCATCGAAGTGGATATTGCCGGAGTCAGCAGCCTGTATCTCACTGGCGACGTGAAGAAGGGAACCTCGGTCTTCGTCCCGCTTACGACATCGTATTATAAATAATTTCTGAACTTATACATCATTCACGAATGCCCCGGGAGCCTTGGTTTCCGGGCTTTTTCTGTCTGCATTAGTTGTTTGGATGAAGGCAGAAATGGGTATTATCCGGTAAGCCGGTGAATCTAACCGGCCGTGTAATTGTTCAATGAATTCATGAGGAGTGAGCAGATGTATACCAAAAAACTAATAATGTCCTTATCCTTGACGTTGTCCCTATTGGCCCTCAGTGCCTGCGGTAATGCTGAGGATAAGCCGTCCACCGAATCGATGCAGACCACTGCACCGACAGCAGAGAGTGTCCAGACTCCTGTGCCGACAACAGAGGCTGAGCAGACTCCAGCACCTACGGCAGAGCCGGAGCAGACGCCTGAGGCGACAGCCGGAAGCAACGAGACGGCTGCCGGATCTGCGGACCTGCCGAAATATCTGCCGGAGGATTTCCCGATGCCGGAGAATGTAACAGAGACCATTCTTTCGAATGCGGAGGAGAATGAGGGCAAGAAGACGGCATTGCTGATTTTTAGAACAACGGATAGTATGGAATCGGTAACGAAGCTCTATGATGATTATCTGGCTTCCAAGCTGGGCGATCAGTCCGTGAAGACTATCGATCCCAAGAACCTGATCATTCAAGGCAAGACCAAGGACGATAAACAGAGCTGGTCAATCATTGGCGGTCCGCTTGCGTCCCAGGAGGGAACCGTGGAGGTTAACGTCATTTGGTCTGAAATTTAATACGGACAGCCAAGCTGCTGTACACAGAGGAACATCCGTTGAGGCTCGATACAGAGCGGCCAACGGATGTTTTTCGTGACTGAGCAAAAAGTGTCGAATTTTGTAATTAAGTAGTATACGTCAGGTGCGGCGGGGATATATAATTAATCTTGTAAACGAAAATTAGTCAGGCGGTGTTATGGTTTGTCGTGGGAACCTGTAGGCTTTATGTTTTTCTCAACGATAGAGACGCTTGCGCTCTATTATCTGATTATGTCTCTCTATAGATTCAAGTGGAGATGGTACATCTGGCAGGCTTTATTTGTCATCTTGCTGAACAATCTGCAAAGCTATCTGTTACGCAATGAACTGGGCATGTCGAATGTTGCACCACTTGTTTTAATCTTGATTTTTATCTTCTTTTTCGCTGCGGTGGTGAGGATGCCGCTCATTCTATCCATCATCGCAACAATATCAGGATTTGCTATTTTTGCCGGGATTCAGACGCTGCTCACCCTGCTCATGTTCGGATCTATATCGAATATTGGTAGTATCGCGAACGGATATTTTCTGCAGGTAGCGACTGCGGCAGCGGTGTTCGGTATTTTTGGGCTTCTGTACCGCAAAGGCAAGGGCTTCACGTTCGACTTGGATAAACTCCGCTTTAAGATAGAAGATATCCTGCTGTCTCTGCTGATTTTCGGCTTCGTAATAGGGATTTCAGTGCTACTCTACTATAATGATATTCTGCTAAATGCCTTGATTTTCCTGGTGATGACTGTATTCCTTCTATATTATTCCACCCGGAGGGAGCGGGAAGATGCTTGAATTCATGTCCGGCAAGCTGGCATTTACGATTAAAAATATCGTACCTGAACACCCGGCATCCTACGCTGTCCTGAAATTTGCTATTAGCGTAGTGCTTAATGTGGTGTTTATTATTGGGCTGACGCTGGCAGTATCCCTTTTGACGGGCCGGACAAGTGAAGCTCTGCAGATTCTGATCTCCTTTGCCGTATTACGTCAGGTGTCGGGCGGGGTCCATCTCAGATCCGGTATTGCCTGTGTCTTGTTTACGGTAAGCTTGTTCACGGTCCTATCCTTTGTGGAGGTTAGTTCCCTTTACGTTATGCTAATGAATGGAACTAGTCTGTTAATCGTTTTATGGCTGGCGCCCATTGGAATTGAACGACAGACCCGGATTCCGAGGCGGCACTGGCCTAAGCTGAGAATCGTGGCGATACTGCTGGTAGCTGCCAATATCGTTATAGGCTCATCTGTTATCGCAGCCAGCTTTTTGGCACAATCCATCAGTCTGATTATAGCTAGAAGGGAGGTGAACATCTGACAATGAGAGCTTTGCAGCGCAAAGTAGTGTATAAGCTTGCTTCTGGTTTGTCCGCCTTGGCTGCCCTTATCGTGTTGGTTACAGCAAGTGTATTATACATTAATCAACCGGAGGTTCCTGAAGAGTTACTTAAATAACATTGGAGTTGATCCCTTTGAGCACGATATCTGTTACTAGAGACACAGAGGGAAACACTGGTGTATTCTCACTCGATATTGCGAAAATAACTTTTATGGAATTTGAACGGACTATCTATCGGATCATTGTCCATACGTACGATCAGACCTTTTATACAGTAGGTACGCTGAAATATTGGCTTAATACCCTGGCCAGTTCAGGATATCACTTCGTTCTAGCAGATAGAAACACGTTAATTCAGGTTTCTAATATTATCCAGCTGGATAAGACGTTTCATATTGCTTATTTTGGGGAAGACCACAGAGGAGTCGAGCAAAAGTGTTTTCTGTCAGAGAAGGGCTACAAACAAATTCTAAAATACGTAAAAACATCCGCATCGGATGTTAAATTAGTGGAGCTGCCCCAGTGGTAGCTTATTTTTTTGGAGGTTTGTATATAAAATAAGGCTGACCCAGCGTAGTTCATTTTGTAGCGCCCGGGTCAGCCTTTGTTCGGATTATCCTAATCTGTAGCTAATCTGGAATACATACACAGATCAATGAAGCTTCCTTTGGACCGCTCACTCTGCCTCAATATTCCTTCCAGCGAAAAGTTTAATTTCTGCAGTACCTTAATAGAATTGATATTAGCAGGCTGGGCCTTTGCTTCTATTCTATTGAAGCCCAGCGTATCAAACGCATAATCTATTAGTGCGCGAAGGGCTTCAGGCACATATCCTTTTCCCCAGCACTCGCGGCTAAGGTCATAACCGATCTCTGTCTTGGCATTGTCATAGTCCAGCGCATTGAAACCACAGGAGCCGATAATCCGACCGGATTCTGCTTCCGTGATGGAATAGCGGATCGCCTGATTCTCGGTGGCTAACTTATGAAGCAGCTCAATCATTTCCACGGCCTGACTCTCATCCGTGAAGCTGCTGATATTCATGAACCGGGTGACTTCAGGATCGGACCAGATCGGGAACAGGCTGGCTGAATCGGCGGTGCGCATTTGTCTTAATACTAATCTTTCGGTTTGTAATTCTGTAATCATCAATAAGTTACCTCCATTAAATATATATGGTATTGGTGAGGTACAACTATTGATATCTGCGCATAGTTCAGTCCTTTCCGTGTGTAAGCTGCCTCTATTATATAGAATACAGGGGAGAATGTTAATCAGGGACGCGCCTGTTTCGTATTCCTCCTGACATGGTAAACTTTAGATAAAAACATCTGGGAGGGTATTATGAGAAAAACGTTACTGGTAGTATTGTTCTTGTTCGTATTGACAGCTTGTGGGGATTCCAAAGACGGGGTAACCACTAAAGACTTAGCCATCCAAAAGGTGAACGATCATAAAGCCATTGTTGAGTATGGTATGAGCCGCGCGGAAGCAGAAGAGGTATTGGGCAAAGGAGAAGATAAGGATATTGCGAATTCAGTCATGTACAGCCCTGGCGTAAGAATTATGTACCGTGAGGATAAAGTGGCAGGGATTACTCTGGCAAAGGAATCGAAAGATATGTATGAAACCACAGGCGGTTTTAAAATTGGCATGTCCAAAGATGATTTCAAGCAAATCTATGGCGATCAATATCTGAAGGATATGGAGAGGAACCTGGACTATGCTTACGATTCAGTCAACAAACGTTATTTGCAGGAAAAAGAATGGGTAGCGAAAGCTGAAGATGACACGAAAATATATGTAATATCAGCCATGTTCAACGGTAAGGGTGAAGCAGACGCCGTTGTATTGGTGGATAAGCGAATGGCGATCACGTTTAGGTAAAAGGGGAGGGCTGACGATCAAGCATGTGCTAGTATGTTTCTTTGAGCTTTGGGGACAGAATAGCAATATAGGGACCTTAAAGGCTGGCTTTGTCTACAACGAGTAGTTCCGCCATGATATAATCAATGTATATGATTGGAGTGATAATCGTGGAACTACTCGACGCACGGAATGACTTTATCTTCAAGAAAATTTTCGGCAGTGAGAATAACAAGGATGTCCTGCTGGCCTTCCTCAACAGTACCTTTATGGAGGCAGGCGAACCCCCGCTGACAGAGATTGTATTAATGAATCCGTACACTGATAAGGATGCTCCAGCGGATAAACAGTCTATTCTGGACATCAAGGCCAAGACGGCTGAGGGCAAACGGATCAACATCGAAATGCAGCTGTTCAATCCATACAATATGGAGAAGCGGACACTGTTCTACTGGAGCGAGATGTATTACCACCAGATTCAAAAAGGCGACGATTACAGTCAATTGAAGAAGTGTGTGACGATCAATATACTGAACTATTCCTGTCTTCCTAATGACCGCCATCATAATGTGTTTCATCTTCGGGAAGATCACACCGGAATTCAGTTGAACAACGATCTGGAGATTCATGTGATGGAATTAACAAAGCTTGAGGAGCAGGCCGTTCCATTAACTGGTGGTCTGATCAACTGGCTGTTATTCCTGAAGGGTGTTGAACAACCAAATTGGGAGGTGCTGACCATGAATGAACCGATGTTGAAAAAAGCAATGGATACGCTGGAGTTCCTGAGTCAGGATGCCGCTACACGTATGGAATATGATGCCCGGATGAAGTATTTGCGGGATGAGGCGTCACGAATGAATGGTGCTAAGGCTGAGGGGCGAGCTGAGGGACGAGCAGAAGGTGAGCGGAATAAGGCAGAGGCAATGGTGCGTGAACTTCTTGCTCTTGGAGTGGAAACCTCAATTATTGTTAGAGCCTCAGGTCTCTCAGAGCAAGAAGTTTTAAGCTTGAAAACACAAATGGGTAGACACTGACCATGAATGAACCGATGAGAAAAAAGAGAAACTGCTAGAAAGCTCTTGGCAATGGGGCAATGGAATTCAAAATTTAAAACTGCTGCAATGATAACAACGAAAAACGAAGCCGATCATATGATCGGCTTCGTTTCTTTAAGGCTTTCCATTTATAGGACGGATGGGGTTCGAACCCATGACCCCTACCCTGTCAAGATGAAATGGTAGGAAATGTGATTCGGCCTTACTCCGACAACGTTTATAATTAATCGACCATCAAATTTAAGAACTCGTTAGTGTTATTATATGGTGGTCTATTCTGAAAGTAAAGTGGTCTGTCCAAAAAAGGAAGATAGTGGTCTGAAATATCGGTCTACAACACTGATCTCAATTTAATCCGCTGCCATACGAATATTGACGGATCGCTATTAAGCGTACATTTCAACTGTACGTAGAACGTGTATTTTATTCCCTTCAATGTTATTGTCGATGCTGTAGTGGCTGTAATCTGTACATTCGCTGTATCATATGGACTAACCTGGTCATCAGCATACAACGCCCATGTGACAGGCTCTGATCCATCTGTGATTAATGTAGCACCATCATAGATATTGGCCGTTATAGTTTTTGACTGAGTTGCTTTTAATTCTGTGATTGGAGAGGTATTTGCAGTCAGTACAATTGACTTGGACACTGGAACATCTTCAACCGCTAGAATTACAGTATCTGTGATACGCCCATTTGTAGCATTGGCAATTGTAATAGTAACACTACCTACTGAATGACCTGTCACAAGCCCTGTAGCGTTCACTGTAGCGATTGCACTATTAGAGGATGTAAATGTTACAGGTGCATTGCTTGTGCTTGTATAGACTAACTGGAGTGTAGAGCCGAGAACAACAGAAGTTGGTTCTGTCGTAATATCAACTGGACACGCAAGGCCACCAGCAATTCCATTAGCAACGTCATCTGTACCGCTGTTAATCAGATCCTTTTCACATGACAAATTAGCAATTCCTTTTTGAGAAAATGTATCTATCCCAGTGATCTTAAACATCTGACCATCGACAAAGAATCTATTACCGATTTCTAGCCCCAAATCCTTATAATAATTGTTAGTAAAAACATTGATACTGCCATCCACTACACTTATTACCTTCCCCGATGTTACCCCTAAATCTCCAACAGTAATATAACAATCCACATGAATAAAACGACATGAGGAATTGACAATTATAGTTTGCGGCAATCTTCGGATGATCCCCTTGTATTTGTTGTAGCGCTCACTGTTTATTTCACTGATAAGCATGTATTTATTGCCTTCATAAACAACAATATCGCCACGATGGATAGGAGTAAGGGAAGTGATTTTCTTATCGTCATAATTTTGTTCAAGATTCGTGTTAGTAATGACTACTCGCGTAGGTGTAGCAGAACGATTTATATAGACATCCGTACCAATTTGACTCTGAATAAATTCAAAATCGGCTGTATCGTTGACACTGAATAAATCAAACATTGAATCACTCCTTTCATTAAGAATTGAATAACATAAAGGTTGAACTATTACTGGATGAATCATCTGTAACTGCCATCATGCGGATTTTTCGTTCAAGTTGGTCAATACGATTCTGGAGAGAATCAGCAAAATCAGTGATAGTGATATCATCGGATTTGTATGACTTCATCAACGCTGGATTATTAGCAATACTGTTCAGAACAGATAGCGCTGCTGAATAGATATTGCGTTTATCTGTATTAGAGGACGGAGAGTATTCCGCTTCAGGATCGGTAACTCCTTCTTCTGCAAGGTATACGGACAATTCAGCAGAGGATAAGGTGATTCCCTGTGTTTCAAGTTGAAGGCGTTCTGTAAATTTCATATTATTGCTCCTTTTGTATAGGGATTTTTGGGCATAGAAAAAGACATCGCTTGGATGTCTTGGTATACTTTTTATTCGAAATACTTATTTAAGTTATTTGTTAATTTGTCCTTAATTAACAAGATGTCTTCTTGGCTGATATGTGCTCCACCTTCGATTATGTATTCACCGTTTTCGTTTTTGTCTAATAGTGGTTCCTCGTATTTTGTTCCATCAACGATAACAGTAAATATACTTGCCAAATCCAAAAGCGAATTAAATTTGTTGTCATTATCCATAGAGAGTTGAGCACTGGTTTGTATAATATTCAGTGCTTCTAATAAATCATCGTCCATTTCTATTAGATTAGTATCTTTATCCCTATTGTTATATTTATTCACGATAGAAGTATAAACCTTACTAATTGCATCCTCAACAATTGTATCGTCAATAATAGATGCGTATTCTTGTTTCAGTTTTAGTTCTTTGGAAATATTAATCAAATCCTTATTCCTACTCCCTGAACATCCACTAATCCCTAAAATAACCATCAAACCGACAATGCACATTATAAATTTATTTGTCATCTTATTCACCCAATGATCCGCCTAACATTTCTTCTAATTCGGCTTGAATTTCTTCTTGTGTCATTTCATCAACGGGTTTATATTCCCCATCAAAATTATAATCTTCAGGGTTGTCACTAATTCCGTTTTCAGGAACATATTGACCATCGCTATTATAATCGTTGGGATTTGTCGATGGCGCTCTAGGATCAGTTACAAGTTCCTGCTCGGTAATTTTGTTGTATGTACTCGATGTTTCGCTAGACTCATTATTAATGACTTTAGCATCTGAATTAACTGCTACTTCCTTTGTAGTTAAAATAGTATTCCCCCAGGTAGGGTCAGAAATCACTATATTTCCTTCTAAATTCGCACCGTTTTCACCAATGAGTTCTTTTACATGGTAAGGTTGAACGTTGGCAGTTGGTGAAGTTACTTCTAATGAATATGCTCCCTTTTCTAGGCCATTGCCATTATCAGAAAAAGAACTACTTGTAAATGATCCATTAAGAACTATGGCTTTCTCTTGAGCAGAATAGTTATTCGAAGTATTCTTTAGAGTTAGCATTAACTCCATTCCACTTGGAAGGTTGGTTTTGCCACTAACAGTTACGGTATTTTCTGGGCTAATATCTGTTGAGATATCTAATTTAACATCAATTGTAGATGCTTTAGTACTCATATCGTTTGTTACCAAAACATTTTCAGACTCATTAGTTAATGTAACTTCTGATGTTTGATTTGAATTTGAACAGCCAGCCAGTAAACAAAACATTATTGATGAAATTAATATTATTCCACACTTATTCATTTGCCCATCCCCCAATATATTTTACCTAAATTCTACCATCAGGTGAGTTGATAGGTCTATAGAATTAGGAAATTATATGGATAGTGGTCTGAAAGTATGAGGGAGGACAAAATAAAAAGCACCCTGGGGAGAGTGCTTCGAATAATAAATCAACGGGAATTTAAATCTCTAAATAAATCGGCTTGTTTTTTTGCATTTTGCTGTTTAGTTTCCTCAATTTTTTTAACGGATTTAATCGTAGCCGCTAAAGAATCAAAAGAATCTAGCGAGTAAGATTGAAACGATATTATCAACCGTTTAAAATCCTCTTTTTCAGTAATAAACTGTTTGGTATACTCCAGTTTCGGATGGAAAGATTCAAGAAATACCTGACAGTCAGATAACCACGAAAAAATATCTGCGTTATTTTCTTCCTTTTTAACATTTTCTCTGGTTGCTTCAATACCTTCAACAAGATTATTAATGTCCATATTATTCACCTCCCATAATTATCAAAATTCGACAGGAGGGAACAATTCCCTTTTTTTATTTTTTATTCAATGTGTAAATCCATACGATGCAGGACTGTTTTCCAGTTTTGGGGTATCCAAACCAATTTTAAAGCCGATTCAGCACCGTGCCATATGCATAATAGTACAAATCAGAGTCCAAAATCATCAAATTGGATAAATATAGTCGATAAATAGACCACTAACTAGACCAGATAGCGGTTCGGATAGCATACAACTATACTTATGTGCTATCTAGGGCTGATTTCATCATATATCACTCATAAATGGTAAATAATAGTAAAATTTGATTAAAAATTGAGTGAAAATTTGAATGAAAAATTAGCCAAATGACACCATATATATAATAATAGTAGCCAGTAGCAATTTACGCACACCTATAATCAATATATAACGTGTGCGCGAATCACTATTGTTCCACGGGAAATGTTCCACGTTATATCTACTCTTTTATATATTCAATGCCATATCTTTGCTTACTATTAGTTAGTCACTGTTTTATTGTCATTGTCATTACTCGTATCATTATTTACACGCTCACCACTTAATCTAACTAATTCGCTGTTCACATCTGTCGTATACGGTGAATGTCCTAATACACTTTCTACACTAATAGCACTCATCTCTCTCAACTTACTGAGATTATCAATAATATCCTTTTCAGATTGTGGCATAGCATATTGGAATACGATATCCAATGTATCCCATTCTTCATCTTTGAATACAATCCCTTGCAACTCCAGTAAGCGTCTAACCTTGTTATAGCGCATCTTCATACTGTCTTTAATATACTTCTCACTGATCATGGCTTTAAGGTTACTGAGTGAGAACAGTAGTTTAATACTAACTTCACTCAGATTACTTATGTCTGTCTTACCCAATACGATACCAGGCGTTGAACTGATATCAAGTAAACTGGTCATAAGGTGCTTATACAATGTCTCAAACGCTTGATGATCAAATTGATTCTGAACAAATGCAAACTCTGAATCTGAATCTAACACCAGTCCAGCACCAATGATAGATGCAGGGAGTTTATCGCCTGTTAATTGCTGGCCTTTAATTACCGGAATACCTGTTATGTATTTGTAGAAAGCATCTACACTCCGACTAATAAGATCTTCCATACTGTCGAGGATGCTTTTGTAATCTTCCAAATCACTACGTCCATACACATCATCAATAGGATTATCATTGCGATATAGCACAGGCAATCCAGTTAAATTGTCAAATGTTCCACGACTTTGTAATGTTCCACCGCTGTTACTATACTTCTCAACACGATCAGGATAGTAGACGCTATAGAAAGTAACATTGTTAATCGTATAGGCTTCAACAAATGCGACATATTCATTATCTGCTGTCACAACTGGATAAGAATCCGCTACATCAATCAATTTACTTGTGATCTTGCCATCCTTAACATGAACATATTCATAAGCATTGCCGTAACGATTGACACTATGTACTAAATCAAAATCCAGTTTATCATAACCATTTTTATAAACAGTTTTAATTGCTTCTACAACCTTCTCATTTCCCGTTAGAGTGACTTTATTACCGATAAGATATGCAGTCCCAAACTCAAGTAATTTCTTGGCATATTGAAGCACAATGCGTCTAGGAACGAACTCTTTCCCGTTAAACATCTCACTTGGTCTAGTATTAATTAAATGTTTACCAGATATGTATTCTTTAATGTCGAGTATGTTCATGATCCTCATTTGGTTGTTGACTTCATCCACATACTCAACAAACCAAGTGTTACTATATCCGAAATCATTTATAAAGTCATTGATTGTACCCATCTGTACACGCTCCTTTTATTATACGTACCATTTTTTTGCTTGAATCGCCGCTACACTCAAAGCATGGCTAATCACGAGATCATCGTGTAAATTTTTTCCTTTAACATTGCCCATCTTGCCATCATTCTCAACAAAAATAATCATTTGCTGTAAGGTATCCCTGTCTTCAATAAGGATTAGTCCTTTTTCAAATGATTCTTTAAAGTCAGATATGAGAGTGGCCTTTGTCGCAGAAGTGGTTAGAAATCCTAATACTAATTTCTTGTTACCTTTTTTATCAAACGATCTATGTTTATATAGATTCATATATCCGTGGTCTTCACGTAGCCGTTGAATTACAGGCAAACCGTAACTGTTCTTTTCGACCGCTAAGAACGCATAATTATAGAATCTACCAATATCATTTAGGAATGCTGCAAACTCATATACGCTTATTTTATTACTAGCAAACGCTAGTACTTGAACTCCGTCAGCATCCATCAATGTTAAAGATGAACTATCACCGCCTGAACCACTTGAAACGTCACTGCCACCGTAATATTTAACATTACGCTTCGGCAAATGGTAGACACTCAAACCTTTGCCTATATATTGGAGTACAGTTTCGGGTAATTCGGTTTTAAGTTGATCCTTAGACATAGGAGGGAGGACGTTTTCTAGTCGTTCCAGCACCTTAGTTTGATCAAATACATTGCGTCCGCTTGTCTTAAACGATTCTTCGGGGAACGATGGGAATTCGGTCTGGAAATCTATCAGTTTCATTGTGGAGAGTTTCCATTGCCGCCACATCAATGCACGTAATGATCCACCACTGTCATGGATGCGTTTTTCTTCTTCCGTTAAATCCTTGGTACTCAAACGCTGGCCTTTATTTGATGCTTTAAACCATTCCTCTGCAATATCCCACTCGTACTTGAACTGATTTTTATATGCTGCTGATAACCAACCATAGAAGAATGCTTTATAATTGGTTTTACCTTTCCAACTCTTCATAAATAACTCATAGTAATGGTTGTTTGTGCCGTTCGAAGTGGATTCAATCACGATCTTACTGTCTGGATTCTTCGCCAATGCTTGTGTAACCGAAGTTAATAGTTTAGATTGATCAAGGTCATAGAAGGCAAACTCCGATAACAACACATATTGGAATGTACTACCCCGTCCGAGGTTAACATTTGGTGGGCTGACCTGAATTCGGCTACCATTCGACAACACTAATTCATCTCGATTATCACGAACTGTTTCAGGGAACTTGTATTTTGTTCTTGGCAAATTATCATTCATTAATTTTAAGCGTCCAAATAGTACGCTAACTTGCTTGCTATCTTGAGACACAATCATATAACTGGAGTTAGGGCGATTAATTGCATTCCAGATACAGTATGAAAGTGATATGGTAGAAAATCCGATTTGGCGGCTCTTGCTTATGATATTGTATCGGCCCATCTGTTTCACAAATTCCGCTTGTTCCTGATTGAAGACGAAGGGAATAAGGTTTCCCAAATTGTCTACGATTTTAACAAAGTTCTTCGAGAATAAAGTGAAATCTTCCATAACTAAATCAAATTTGCTTTTCTTATTCACAGTTTCAACAGCCATATATTTTCCTTTCCAGAACGCAAAAAAGGACTCAGCAAAATTACCAAGTCCTCTTCATACATTCTTATGTATTTTTATTCTTCTTTCTCTTTATTCTTCAGCACAAGGATAATATCTTTCACCTTCTGAGGTAGTGGGATACCCAATTTACCGCCATTTTCTGTGATCGAAGTAAACTCAATCAAACAAAATGCACCACTAACACCATCAGTCACAACACCATTGCCTTTGAGTACAGCAACTTCAATTAGATAAACGGCTCCGATCAAGAGAACAACATATATTTTCCTGATTAGCCCTAACGTTCCGATTCGACTATTTATGTTTTTTTGGTAAATACCGACCATAAATCCGGTTATAAAATCCAACATCATGAGTCCCAGGAGTACAGTGAATACTAATCCAAATCCTCCAACCATCCACGACACGATTCCTGTCACGGCTCCAATTGCCAATTTAACTACAATATCAACACGTTCCAATTTGACACCTCCTTTCAGATTATCAGAGGTGCATTTTGCGCTTCTGATTTTCTACATTTCCAAATCATCTTCTTCATCATCCTTGCCACTTGCCGAAAAGAAACGTTCCGCTTCCTTATTGTGCAGATTGATCTCTTTCATGAGTTTCAACATCATCTCAATATCTTTAGGATTAGGATCAGATTCAACTTTCTTTTTTAGATTCTCATATATAGTCAACAAGTCATTTGCCTGTTTAGCCGCTAACACAATTGAAACGATGTGTTTATACTCAGGACTTCGCTCCCAACGGTAATAGGTTCCCATGCCTTTCAAATCAACCTGTTTCAAGAATTCTTCCTCAGTCATATTCCGCTCATTTTGCATCCAGATATTGAATTTGTACTTTATGTATAGTTGCTTTTTGTATGGCAACTTCTTTAACACATCATAAATAGTCATAGCCATGTCTTAACCTCCCACGCAAATATGATAGATACCTTTGATAACATCACAGACAGTAAAAACAAATGTGCTAATCAAATAACCAGCACAAACGTAAACAACTACTTTGACCAATTTATTACCGATTTTCTTCATTACATTTTTCATTTAAATTATCTCCTTCGATTTCCTTATAATTGAATAACAAAAAGAAGGGTCAACTGCTCACCCTCCCAATCACCCTACCTATATAGTTGATGTTCAAATTCATACAATAACTCTTATGAATTTTTGCTTAGAATTGATATGCTGCAAACACATTAACGAATCTTGAATTTATCCTTAACTTCTGCTCGAATATCATTGACTACATCGATCGTTAGTAATTCATTCTTACAAACAATTTCAACATATTTATCTACTGTATAGTTCCAAATATCTACATTAACATACTTTTTATCCTCGGAAGTGGCTGCAAGATAAATCATTGGACCGTGTTCTTTGGTTGTTCCGCTTTTAATATAATAAACTTCAATATCCATATTGCCTTTCATAACATTGACATATTTACTTATGTTGTCTTTGTTTAAGACAATAATTTCTTCATCAATGATTATAGCGTGGTTCACAGTTTTCAAAAGTTCTTGTAGTTCTTCTTGTATTTTTTCCTCTTTCAACATTTCAATCTTTCTTTCCTTTACTTTCTCATATTGATCAATCCAAGAGTTGATGTCATTCATATCAAATGTTCTTGCCATAGAAGTAATAGCGTTTCTAGATTTCTTAGTAAACGCTGGTTCAATTCCCAACTCTTCGCAAGTCATCATAATATTAATATCATCTTCAACAAGAGCAGCATTAACAGTTTTACCTTGTTTATTTGTAGTCTTCTTTCCCCAATTACTATGATGAATTTTACGTTGTAAATATTCAAGTGTTACCTCACCATACATAGTCATAAACAATTCTGAATCAGTGGGGGTGTTGGTTGAAACTACATCCTCAGTAACCGTTGTATCAGGTTCAGTATCAACTTCAAATACACCACGAATAAAGTATGTGTTAGGTTTTTTACTATATTGACCGTTCTTGCCTTGGAAAACTTCTCCTTGAACATACTTGATTAACTTTTTCTCTTTCATAGTTGCAATAGTTCGTTCTGCTGTTTTAATATTACAATCAAATAGAGTTGCAATTTGCTCCATACTATGATTGAAACCCTTTGAATTGAAACGTTGTAATACACACATAAAATACAATTCATTTGGATCAGTAGTTCTATTATAAACATCGTTGTAGATTGATTCCGATTGAACATAATCAGTGAAAGAAATCAGTAACGTTCTATCATAGTTTGTTTTACCATTAACCGTTAATTCATCGTAGTTACTAATTGTAATTACACCTTTAGATTGTAAATTTGTAATTTGCTTTAGAGTATTAACCTTGTCATTGGTTGGTCTTTTCTTATCCTTGTAAACAGTTTGAACTTCAGATATTCTAGAAATAGTTGTTTCAGCCATATTCAAAAATGGATTCCATCTTGCTGCTAGAAGAGAATAGAAGTACCATTCTTTAGGTGTCAACTTAAACTCTCCATTTTCCATAAAACAATTATAAAATTTAATAAAACCCTTCTCGTAACTCATTAGACATTTCTCCTTGTTATAGATGCTTTTCATTTTTTCATGTTTTGACCTTGAACTTGATCTTTCCAATAGCGTAGCGAAAAACAAACAAACTTTCCTCTTTATGTTGGTAGGTTTTATGTTAATAGGTCTTATGTTGATATCGCCCCAGTAAACACTCATTGCAATGTATATTAACTGGGGCATAGGAATGCTCACTTCAATGTATATTTATCGGGGTATCGGTATACTCATTTTAATGTATATTATGTGGGGTGTCGGTGACGTTAATCACTCACTTACATGTATATTCGTTGGGGTAATGGTTTTCTTTGCAATAATATATTCATTAATGCACTCAAACAGATATTCGGATTTGGTAAATTGCCAAAACTGATCTTTTGTTTTTACATTAAGACCCGAACAATTCCACTCGATATTCTTATCAAATCTCAAAAACTTTCTCAATCCATTGTCATACACGTAGAAGAAACCTTTGTCGCTTACTTGATTTTCCATTATTATTATCTCCTTTGAGTTGAATAGTAGGAGAGGTAAGCGAATTTTCACGCTCACCTCACCAATTTAGTTAATCTACTTTATGTCCTGCTGCTGTATATTTGTATTCATTGCGACTGGTTAAAGCAAAACTGAATACATTGGGCTTTGAAATCCCAATAGAAGAATGTCTGCCACGATCATCAAACGCATAACTTTTTTTAAAGCACTCTTCTGACAGTTTCAGGTCAACGTCAAATAAGCCTTGCATGGCTGCAAGGTCAATTGTTGTTTCTAGAAGTCCGTTGTTGACAAGAATCTTGCCGTTTAGATTAAACTTGCGCTTAACATCATAATACGCCTGTGTAGACGTTTCATGCTCCAGCGTGTCTATTAGTTCATTTAATTCTAACTCTTTCATATAGCGGCTATGAGTGTCCCTAAAATCACTGTTGTAATGTCCCATGTAACTGGAATCAATGGCTAGGAGGATTAAACGGGCTTCTTTGCTCTTAGGAATGGGGATATTGTAATAGGATATGATTTGTAGGAGGGTAGAACCTGCATATTTAGTGAAATAGTTCCTGCGGTTGATACCATTGATTGCGTTAATGTTGGCTGATTCAGTATTCACTTTGTCATCTGGCATTATTTTAACTACATGATTATCCCATGTCATTCCTTGTTCAACGGCAATATCAACGCATACTGTAGGTTTATGTATATGTTCCGTGGAATAGATTGAATTGAAATCATAAAAGTATTTGACTTCATAGCCGAATAATTGATTTAGAATAGCGCAAGAGAAAAGGGAATCCAAATCATCAGACATACATAAATTAAATTTGCCTTGTTCTTGATTATTACACCATGCTGGAAATTGTGCTTTAAGTTCATTTTTCATAATTAGATGAAATGAAAATCATCTAACCCATACTTTTGATACTCCCTATCAAAATGACTGGTTTGAATTTACCTGCTACAGTACCCAATCGTTTCAACAAAAGGAGTTAAAATGTAAATTCATTCATTTTTTACACCTGCCTCAATAAAGTTTTTATATTGCTTAACCCTGTACTCTGACATTTCGCCTTTGTTATTCTCATATAAAGATATGAGAGTGCTGGAACATCCTATGTGTGCTGCAACGATATTTTGTTTAATTTGCTGCTGAATCCTTTTGATTTTCCACTCCATTCGATCATTCATTATAGTTATCTCCCTAAAATTTTTTATGAAAAAAGAGGGGGTCAGCCCAAAGTTGGAGACACCCCTCTTGAATATGTATTAGGCTTTCAGAGTATACTGGGCAACGGCTTTCTTGGAACCTACACGAAGAGTTGCTTCAGCAGTAACCAAACCACGGATACTATCTCCGGTTTTAGCAAGTGCTTCAAACTCAGGTTGACGCAAGTAGTCAAGGGCAAGAGCACCCGCATCAAAGATTGTCATCTTGTTAGCGGCTGCATGACGGGACAGAACAAAGTTAACCGAACCGTAATTGGTTCTCACAATGTCTACAATCAAACCGAAGACATTTTGCTGTGCAATGTAACTGTATTTATCTTTGTACAGAGCATCTACTTGTTCTTTCAGATCAGCGTTAACCAGTGCGAAGTATTGACCGGATTGATTACCTTGATCCCACAACTTTTTAACAGTTGCTTTGATTTCATCTTCAGTAATTACACCGCTTGCTGCACCTGTCAGAACGTTAGAAGTATGCGCCCACTTCTCGATACCGTCCATCTTACGGATAAATGGAGTCAGGGAACCATCGTTACGAGCGCCAGAAGTGATTGCTTTTTCCATTGCCACTTTTACTTCAAGCAGACGGTCAGCAACTTCACCGGAGAAGAGATTACCCTGACCAGTAACATTGATTGCATTTGCTGTTCCGCTAATGGAAGCCCCTTTCTGGAAGATTTGCAGAATGTTATTGAGTTCAGCACGACCTGATTCATAGAAAACAGGGGATTCATTGCCTTCAACAACACTGATATCATCAGTAGTATCAAGTGTTTTTTCTCTCCACGTTTGAACAGTACTATTCGCTTTGCCTACAAGACCTTTAGCCATCAATAGGGAAGTCAGAGGAGTGTCCTGGATACCGATTTTTGTAATTTCATTGACCAAACTAATTTTTTCGCCAGCAGTAAGATTCGAAGTTTTAAACATTAATAATCAACCTTTTCTAATTTTAGTTTTTGTTTTAGTTGAACAGTTTTGCTAATTTTGCGCCGATCATTTCAGTTACATTTCCACTAGCGGCTGCTTGATCATAGGCCGTTGTTTGTTTGTGAGTGTCAGGGACATAACCATTGTTGATTTTACGAGCGTCAAGAATCTTGGACAGTTGTGTAATCTTGGCTTTCAATTCATCAGCGTTGCTGACATTGAGGAATTCGGCAAAATCATCGAGTTTATTTGCTTTCAACTCAATGCCGATTTCCTTTTTAAACAATTCCTGTTCACGTTGTTCCAGTGCTTTCTCCGCATCTGTCTTATCAGCAGGTTTAAATTGCAGCAACTCATCACGTTCAGTGGTTAGCGGTGTAAGTACCTCAGTTTCCCAAGTTGTCTTCGTGTCTGCTAACATCTGGTCGATGTGTGCTTGTTGTTCTGGCGTAAATTCCATTCATATCATCCTCTCATTAATGTTTTGTCGATTCTCTCATGTAAATTTTTTTATACAAAAAAAGACGCACCAATTAAGGAGCATCTTTGAGAGAACAAGAAGGTAACGTTAAGTCCTTCATTCACATCACATCAAATGATATGCGGTCAATGAAGGAATTACTGTTTCTTTCATATATATAAAATTTATTGGAGTGCTAAAAATATCAGGTTTTATAAGGTTATTTCAGCGATTTCTAAACATACACGTTTATCTCCCCTTAAACACCATTAAGCAAACGTTGATTTCTAGGGCTATTAGTCAAATTAAGACTCCTTCATCGTGCAAGAGCGACTATAAAACGTTGATTTCTAGCCATAACGCTTTTCTCTGGAATGTCCACACATACCCCCTATCTATCCCTAATAGCAGTTTTAATATTTGTTCAAATAATTCAATACCCATATGACTAATTTGTATGTTCACGTTTTATAATCACTGTTTCTTCCCTATTAGTAGTTTTGCCATACAGCGAAAAAACCTATGCTGCATATGATGATTTTGGGGCTGAGTTTTTTCAAGAATATTGTATCCCCCTAAAACACATATCTAATTTTCAGGGAATATTGAATAAAGCCATATAAAACATGGTATATGGTGACTTAAACTAAATTTCGTTTTCGTCGTTTTGATTACCATACTGATAAATACCAAATAACAACTTCACACATCCATACTGATAAATAAGGTTCTATTTCCTAACACTATCTATCCCTTATTAGGTGTTTCAATAATTGGCTAAAAAGTCCAGTGTTTATAAGGGGATTTTGATGTTTTCTAAACATCTAGTTTTATAATCATGACCCCTATCATATGGGAACCTTTGACCCTATCAAATTAATCAATGATACCAAGGGTTTTTTGATGCTCAAAAAATAAAAGTGTGTCGTTTTTGATGAAAAATGGGCTAAATGCAACTTAATAAAACTGTTGTTTTACGAGGTCATAAAAACTTAAATGAGGATAGCGGGGGAGTGTCCACTGTTTAATGCAAACCCTTAAATATTATTTCTTTATATATCATATTAGGTGTTTTGAGATTTGCTCAATTTAGCAGCATAAACAGTAGAGTTTAAGCGTGTTTCTAAATAGTCTTAATTCGATTCCTAATTGATTAGGTTTCTTTCCATTTATAATAAATAGACTCGACCCATCAATGAGCCATATAAAACCTAGAGTTTTAAAGGGTTCTAAACATCGAGTTTTAAATTTCTAAATGTGGACATGAATTTTATCGCTATATTCTCCTTATTAGGGTTTTTAACTTTTGTCTGTTTTACCCTTATAATATGCGGAGTTTAAGGGGATTTCTAAACTATGACGGTACTTTTCAAGGGGGAATTATTTCCACTTGTTCTATCTTCACCAGTCAAGGGTGCATTTTGTAAAGTTGCAAATTTGCAATACCATGTCTCCCATACTGATAAATACCACGAACTGTCCACACATCCATACTGATAAATAAAGCCCTAACTGGTAAAATTAACATTTCAATTTACCTTCTTATCATATATATAAAAAATTTGAGTTGGTGAAATGGAGTAGGAAATACATAGATAAATTGGAGGTTTCTAAATGTCGGATTTTCGATTTCTATTTTTCTTCCTCAATAGTTTTTGGTGACTCAAATAATTTTAGTCACCAACTTTAACGCTGGTTCAAGGATGAACCTGCGACTCACCACTATATAAAAAAAATCCTCAACACAAATAACCCAGGAATCATATGGCTGATTTGACCGTTTTCATTTATGGACAGTTTAATGTTCCCTTAAAGACAATTATCTATATATGCTAATTATCTAAAAAATGCTGGTATATCAATGCTTTGCGATGTTGATATAAACTAGGGCGTGTTCTATTTTCCTAAATTGTCATGCTTCCCTTAAACACCATTTCATTTTTGTAACTTTTTGCAATTTACGTTGATTTTATTGACTCCCCAAAATTGGATAGTAAGAATAGAGGTGTGTTATACCGCGAAAAATCAACGTATAACGAAAAATTCCTAAAAAGTAACGCTTTTTTCAATCCTTACTATCCCTTATTAGGTGTTTTAGATTTAGGACGAAAAACCCTTGATATAACTGGAGAAATAGAAAAATCCTAAAGCGTTACAGAGCATAAAAACTCATTTTGCACGTCCAAAAAACACCTACATTTTCATTGCTGTTATCATCAATAATATACGGCTCGCCACCATCAGGAAGTGATGCATTAACAACTTTGCTTCGTTTAATCGGATACATCTTACCGACTGTAACAGCGTCATTTTGAGGATTACTCATGATCCGTACAAATTGTGCTTCATCTTCATTTTTAGTAAGGGTAACAGTTGCTTTCATTATTTGGACTCCTCCGTATAAAATAATATAAGATTTAGTTACGTAGGGTAGAAGGTGCTGCTAACACCCTCATACCCAATGATACGTTCTAAATCATGATGAATTTATAAGAAAATTGGACTAAGAATTGATTTCAGGGTAGTGATAAGAACCAATCTCTTCAGCAAGTTTAAAAATGGCAGTTGTACTTTTTTGATTACCTTTATAGCCATTGATCCAGCGTGTTACGAACTCTTGACGATCTTTCTGGGTGATAAGCAAAGATTTAAGTTTGTTGTAAACTGCACCAGCAGTTTTAGATGTTTCAGTCATACCCATAATGTACTCAATTGTAATTTCCTTGGCTGGCTTCATTGTAATTGTCATGTTAAATCTCTCCCTAAAGTTATTTGATTAATAAAGCATATTACTAAATAAAGTAAATTTACAGTCTTGATATACACAAATATATTTCGCCGTGTCGAATGATGTCGCTATTTTCAACTATTTATAAATCAATGGAGTTTAATGGATTGTATTTTTCATTTTGGGAAGCAAGTGCCACACCCCATAGCGCAAAATACCTAAGCGTCATGGAGACGTTGTTATGTCTTAGGATTTTCTGCACAGTTCCGATATCACAACCTGAAACAATCATGCGGTGGGCTGCGGTATGTCTGAATGTATGGGCTGACAATCTCACATTTTTGAAGTTCATGATTGCTTTAAGATGTTTGAATACCATTTTTAAAGCATTATCAGTAAGTTGCTTTCCGTCTCTGTCTGTAAAAACATACTCAGGGAGAGAAGAGAAATACTTTTCCGCAAACATCCGGTATTCAACAAATTCACGCTTTAATTTGTCCGTCATTGGAATGCTGCTGGCAACTTTCTTTTTGCCGTTAACAGTGATGATTTGATTTGTAAGATCAACATCTGACCATCTCAAATTTACGGTTTCGCCTAAACGACAGGCAGACCCAATAAGGAAGATGATTAGAAAGTAGTCACGATAGGAGTAGATGGATTTATCACGAAACTTCAACTTCTGATAGAACCGAAGCATCTGCTTGATTTGCTCATCTGTAAACACTTCGATTTTAACGTTCTCTTTTGCGAAAGTGATTCGTTTTGTAGGATTAGTTTTAGGGGTGAAGAGTTCCATTTCCGATTCAAAGTAATTAAAGAATATCTTGAGGATATGCAACTTGGTGTTGATAGTCGTGGGATTATTACCTTTTTCCTTTGCGGCAAGGAGATACTGCTTAACGAGGGATGCTGTACAGTCTTCAACATTAATAATTTCATTATTGATACAGTACTCATGAAACTTTCCCATTTCAGCCATATAAGCAGCGAGGGTACGATCAGATACATTACGATATTCGCGGTCAGATTTAAACTCAGATAATGCAAACTTCATCAACATGCGAAAAGCCACCACCTTTGAAGGATTTGTGTCCTTAAAGATGATGGCTTCTTCAGTTATAAACGTGTCACAGTGTGACCACTAATTATAGATAAGGGAAGAATATGCTTCAAACCCTTGCTACAATTGAATGTATAGGACGGATGGGGTTCGAACCCATGACCCCTACCCTGTCAAGATAGTGCTCTCCCGCTGAGCTACCGTCCTGCAACGAAATTTATAATAACACAGGACGTGAGGGAATGGCAAGAGATTTTTTAATACGCATAGATGATACCGTTAAGCACGACCCTGTCACACCGCCGCAGTGACAAAAACCCACGACACCCCATCCATAGTATATTACAATATTGGCGCTTGTCTGGAAGTTACTCCGCTATGCATCTATTCAGTCAGAAGTAGTGAACTGGCAGAGAGCTACGGGATGTTGTATTATGCAGATGTCAAAAGGTTCGGAAATTTGCCCCCGTACGAAATGGCGGAGCTTCGAAGCTTCAGCGAGCTGCCGCAGGCGGTGACATACCCTGGGATTTACCCCACGCTATATGCGAGAGTATGTGAACATGTGAAGTATCTGTGAATCAATTGTAATGCTGAAAGGAGGCCCAGCTCATGAGTTACGAGATTACGAGGTTTAGGCGTCTTGGCGACTACCTGAGATCACGGCGGGAACGTCTGCAGCCTGAAGCTGTAGGGATCAAGGAAACGAACAGTCAGCGCAGAACTCCAGGGCTGCGGCGGGAGGAGGTTGCAGTTCTGGCTGGTCTCAGCAGCACCTATTATACTTGGCTGGAGCAGGGCAGGGAGGTTACCGCCTCCAGAGAGGTCATGGAGAGTCTCAGTCAGGCGCTGCGGTTGTCGGCAGATGAGCACAAGCATCTGTTCGAGCTATGGAATCCGGGCTTGCCGGATACACTTGCTTCTATAGATACAGCCAGTCCGGAGCTGAATCCGCAGTGGCGGGATATTATCCGCCAATTGACTTATCCGTCTTTTATTACGAATGAGCGGTCTGAGGTACTGGCCTGGAATGATAGGGCGAGTGAAGTCCTTAGTGATTTCGGAAGTCTGCCTGCTTCAGAGCGCATTATGCTGCGTCTTCTGTTCCTGGACCTGGAGCTGCGCCGCCGGATGCTGAATTGGGAGGAGTTCGCGCTCTATTCAGTAGGGGTGTACAGAACCTATTATGACATGAACCTGCACGATCCCTGGTACAAGGAGATGGTCGATCAGCTCTTGGAGGACAGTGCGGATTTCGCTGAGATGTGGAAGCAGCACAATATACTGGGCAAAAAGGTTAACCGTGTGGTCATAGAGAGTCTGGGAACGAGCCGGCCTGTAGTCTACGATATCAATTCTATGGCGAATCTGGCAGATCACCCGGGTGTGCATATTTGTATCTATACCCCTGTCTTAACCTAGCAGAGGATCATCTGAAGGCGCATTTTTACAGGTCTGTTGCCGCTCCCTGGTAATGATCTTACTAGCATGAACGTACTGTGGCTGCTCCACGGCAGGACGGTTAGAATAAGGACATGTTCGTAAGATCTATTACAGGTACAAGAGGGAGGCAACCATATGCATACAAGAATACTCGGGAACGAAGGGCTGAGCGTATCTGCTCTGGGACTCGGAACGATGATGATGCCGGATAACGAAGAGTCGGTACGAACCATTCATGGCGCGCTTGACCAGGGAGTAACTCTGCTGGATACAGCGGATATCTATGGAGCCTTCGAGCAGCAGCGCTTCGGCGGGAATGAACGGCTTCTCGGGCGGGCGCTTAAGGGCCGGAGAGATCAGGCTGTGATTGCGACCAAATTCGGCATTACGCATACTCAGGGACCCAAGGGAGACCCGGCCTATATCAAAAAATCCGTAGACGCCAGCCTCTATCAACTTGGCACAGATTATATCGATCTGTACTATCAGCACCGTCCGGATCCGACCACCCCTATTGAGGAAACCGCCGGTACACTGGCTGACCTCGTCAAGGAAGGGAAGATCCGCTATATCGGCTTATCCGAGGCTTCGCCTGAACTGATCCGCCGGGCACATGCGGTGCATCCGTTGACCGCCCTGCAGACCGAGTATTCGCTCTGGAGCCGGGAGGTGGAGGATGAGATTCTGCCGCTGGTCAAGGAGCTGGGTATCGGCTTCGTTCCTTATAGCCCGCTGGGCCGCGGATTTCTGACTGGACAGATCAAGAGCTTCGAGGATCTGCCGGAGGATGATTACCGCCGCCATTACCCGCGGTTCCAGGGAGAGAACTTCGCCCGGAACCTGGAGGTCGTCTCGCTGATCGGGCAGATGGCAGCCGAGAAAGGCTACGCCCCGGCACAGCTTGCGCTGGCCTGGCTCCTTGCGCAAGGGGAGCAGATCGTGCCGATTCCCGGCACCAAGCGGCTGGAGCGGGTGCAAGAGAACCTCGGAGCGCTTGAGGTTACACTGACGGCTGAGGATCTCGCCCGGATTGAGCGGATATCCCCGCAAGGTATTGCAGCCGGAGCACGTTACCCCGGCCAGAACTAAGTCATCACACAGAGCGGACAGCCGCTGTGTATTCATCAATATTAAGACCCCGGAGCGTTCTTGCCTTCGCCGCTTGCTTTCGTAAGCGGTATGAGAGGCGGGACGCTTTTGTCTTTCATCCGCTCTATTTCCTCCTCTATGCGCTCTACATCTATCCGCTCAAACAGTAATTCAAGCTCCAATATAGGCTGCTCTGCAAGGACGGATACCGGATGCCATACAGGCTGTTCTATGGACAGGAAGCCCCTGATCTTCTCGCAGGAGAAGGGGAGGAACGGGTTCAGCAGGTTAGACAGATTGGCAATAATCTGAACACAGGTATACAGCGTGTTAGCCCCGGCCGCAGGATCATGCTTGATCTGGAGCCACGGCTGCTGCTCGTCGAAATATTTGTTGGCCTGGCGGATATGCAAGAAGATGAATTCCAGGGCTTCCTTGAAATGTCCGGCTTGGGTCAGCCTGCCTGTCTCCTTATACAGCTGCTCCAGACTGCTAACCCATGCTTCGTCCAAGACTCCTTCTGGTACTCTGCCACTCCAGAACTTATTTACGAATACGAGGCTGCGGTTAACGAAATTGCCGAACGCGCCCAGCAGCTCGCTGTTATGGCTGTAGATGAACTCTCTCCAGGAGAAGTCGGCATCCCGCTTCTCGGGACCGTTCGCAGTCAGGAAATAACGGACCGAGTCAGGGTCATACCGGCTGAGAATATCCGGCACCCAGACCGCCCAATTGCGGCTGGTGGAGAATTTCTGCCCTTCCAGGGTCAGATACTCCGAAGAGAAGATCCGGTCCGGCAGATGCAGCTCCTCAGCTCCCAGCAGGATAGCGGGCCAGATCAGGCTGTGAAAAGGAATATTGTCCTTCCCGTGCACATAGTAAGCAGTTATAGGCGGCTGTCCATGGTTATCCTGCCCGGATGGTACGGACCAGAACTCCTCCCAACGGCCTCCGGTCTCCTCTGCCCACTGCTTGCTGGCAGACAGATAGCCGCTAACGGCTTCGATCCAGACATAGATTTTTTTGTCTGCGAAGCCGTCAACAGGAACATCCACACCCCAGTCCAGATCCCGTGTTGCCGCGCGGTCCTGCAGGCCTTCCTGCAGATATCTGCGGGTTAGACGGACGGCATTGTCTCTCCAGCCCTGCGCGGAATCAGCATATTCTGTGAGTGCTTGCTGGAAGCTGGACAGCGACAGATAGTAATGCTGAGTAGAGCGCAGCACAGGCGTAGAGCCGCAGAGGGCGCATGTGCGCTCCAGCAGATCCACCGGATCAAGAATCGTTGAACAGTAATCGCACTGGTCTCCCCGGGCCTGCTGCCCGCATACCGGGCAGAGGCCATGGACATAACGGTCCGGCAAGAAGCGCTGGTCCAGCTCACAATAGCACTGGAGACCGGGTTTCTGGTACAGATACCCGTGATCCAGCAGCTTAAGGAACAGTTCCTGCACCGTTTTGGAGTGATGTGCCTGATCGGTCCGGGTATAGAGGTCATAAGTGAAGCCCAAGGCGCGGAAGCAATCGGCGAACTCCTCATGATACCGGCTGGCGAATTCACCCGGGGTTACACCCTCCTGCGCCGCTTGTACAGCAACGGGGGTGCCGTGACAGTCACTGCCGGATACATAGAGTACAGCGTCACCTTTGGCACGGTGGTAGCGGGCCAGAATATCTCCCGGAAGAATACTGGCGAGTCTGCCCAGATGCAGGGAGCCGTTGGCATAAGGCCAAGCCCCTCCAATAAAAATGTTAGTCATCTTGTTATCCTCCTCAAGTATTGTGGAACGCAAAAAAGGCACTCATCCCCCAAAAGGGACGAGAGCCTGTGCTCACGTGTTACCACCCAAATTCATCAATGCCTTACGGCATCCACCTCTTCAGGTACGTCCGCAGATGAAAGCGGGTATACCCTAGCATGGTAACGGATGCGGGTTCCGGCGCAGCCTACGACCCGTTCATGCCAGGGTTCGGTGCGCAGCTCTGAGACCATATTCCCGAGGGTTTTCTTTGCTCCTTTTCACCGGCCGGAGCTCTCTGTGGAAGAATTGCCAGGGTACTCTTTCTCTTCGCAGCTATTGTGGTTATCCTAATTACTGGATATCATATACGCAGGCCGGGAGATTTGTCAACATCATAAGTCTATTTGCAATCCACTGCACTCCTGTGCGACAGTAGAGAGTAAGGGCTAACGGGAAGCAGAGGAGTGCCTGGTCCGTGGGCTGGAAGACAAGCGACATAGTGATTAAAAGGAGATTGAGACTATTGCAGGAAAACAAACAGGAGAAAAAAAGCTCGGGGGCATGGGGGTGGCTGGGCAGCGGGGCAGTACTGCTACTCCTTAAGGGAAAGGCTATTATCTCTCTGCTTAAGCTGGGGAAAATCGCAGGTCCGCTGATCTCCATGATGGTATCCATCTGGGCTTATGCCCTGATCTCGCCATGGCAATTCGCGGTGGGCTTCGTTGCCTTAATGTTCGTTCATGAGATCGGCCATGTGATCGCTGCCAAGCGGATTGGGCTGCCGGTGAGCGCGCCGCTGTTCATTCCTTTTATGGGCGCCCTGATTACGATGAAGCGGCAGCCGCTGGATGCCAGACAGGAAGCTTATGTAGCTTTTGGCGGTCCTATACTCGGGAGTATTGGTGCGGTTGTAGTATTCGGAGCGGCTTATTATTATCATAGTCCTTTGTTATACTCGCTGGCATACGTCGGGTTCTTGCTTAACTTGATTAACCTGCTGCCGATCCATCCGCTGGATGGGGGGCGAATTGCCACGGCGGTAACACGCTGGTTATGGCTGGTAGGGCTCGTTGGCGGCCTGGCTGTAATTATTTATCTGAAATCCATCCTGTTCTCCATCATCTGGGTAATGTTCGCTTATGATATGTATAAGAAGTACATCAGCCGGCGGACGAAGAATCAGATGCATACGGTGCTCAAAAGCTTCCTGATCCCCATCGGGGATCTGCAGGAGCAAGGATATCTGATCCCCGGCCCCGAGCATAAGCGGGAGCTGCCGTTCACCACCTACAGTGATTTGAACCGCCAGCAGTTTGTCGGCGTACGCTGGGATAACCTGGATTACTATGGAACGACGACCATGCCGGTGCAGTCGCTGATTGGAAAAGTCAAAGTCGTGCAGCTCGATCAGCTGTATGTGGATGCCAGCCTGCAGATGAAGATGACCTGTGAGATCAGCTTCACGGTATATGACAATGATAAGTACTATGAAGTACCGGCTGCTACCCGCTGGAGATATGGGGCCGCGTATTTTGCCCTTGCCGGAGTTCTTGGGGGTATGATGTATCTTGTCCATGTAGTTGGCAATGTAAATCTGTAAAGCTTCGTTTATGAACCTCCCGATTCGTCAAAGCTGTAAAGAGCCGAGAAGGATGAGGAGGTTAACAACAATGCGGTTGGCAAGAGGATGTCTCTTATGGATTGGAGCATGTCTCCTTCTGGGAATCGCCGGATGTACGGCAGGCAAGGAAATTCCTGAATATACGGATGTTCACAACATGACCGGACTGGACGGGAGTCTGAATTCACGGGATAGCCTGACCTCGCCGGTTCTGCGGGATGTGTATGACCGCTCGATTCCCGAGGAGGTCTATGAGACTCCGTAAATAAGGTGGTCGGAGGTTCCCTGTCCAAGGGCCTTGCCCTGAAGCTCTCAGGCTCTATACAGGATATTAATAATTCTGTATAATGCTCCATATTGATTGGAGCTATAGAGAGGAGCCAGGGAGATGGCAGTGGAAATCGTACATGTTACTACAGAGGAGCAGCTTCAAATGGCGCTGGAGATCCGCAAGAAGGTGTTTGTGGAAGAACAGAAGGTGCCGGTAGAAGAGGAGATCGATGAATATGATGCCATCAGTGAGCATGTGCATCATTTCCTGCTCATGGAGGGCGGGCAGCCGGCTGCAACCGGCCGGCTGATCTATTATAAAGCGGACACTGTCAAGATGCAGCGGATTGCCGTTCAGGAGGCCTTCCGCGCTAAGGGATGCGGACGTATCCTGCTGCTGGCTATGGAAGAGCGGGCGCGTGAGCTGGGTCTGCAGGCTTCCATTCTGGATGCCCAGTGTCAAGCAGAACCATTTTATAGCAAGCTCGGCTATGAAGTAATCTCCAAGGAGCCCTTCTATGATGCAGGGATTCTGCATGTAAGAATGAGTAAAGCCCTGTAATCTGCCGGGTACATACTCTTCCGCTGCGATGGACAAGCTAGAATCGGGCCAGGATAGCTGGCTAACTCTAGTGCGAAGGAGACGATCCTAAGTGATGAATCAAGAACGGGAACGCTTTATTGCCGCCAAACGTAACGGTGACGGGGACTTGACCGGGTTCCAGACCTCCTCCGGACGCGTGCTGGATTATCAGCAGGCACTTCAGGAGGTTCAGTCCGGCAGCATCGCAGGGGTCAATGTATTTAAGGGCAAAGACGGCGAAATGTATATCCGCGGCGATGCAGATGGAGATCCTACGAACAATCTGGATCAGCTTCCGCAATTTTAGCCGGGCATAGATAACAGGGGGAACGGCCGGACAGGCGTCTTACAGGCGCTGAAGTCCGGCCGTTTCTATGTGTTAAGGGGGACTCCGGCTTCTCTGAAAATACTTCGTTTAGGGTCTGCTGTACATGCCGAAACCGGTTGCTGAAGGGCTTGTTTTTCTTTTCTTCTGCAAAAAGAAATAAATCCCTGAATTCTGCGCAACTTGTCGAAGTCTTAGCAGTATACATTAACAGCATGAATTATTTGGAGGGGCTTTACAATGAGATGGAGAAAAATTGCTCTGTGCACGGTTGTGTTTTTCATGATGGGAAGCTCCTATTTGTTCGCGGACGCTGTGAACCAGAAGATCAAAGTATGGAGCAATGGAAAGGAAATAGCCGATGGCGGCTATTTGATTGACGGCAAGACCTACATTCCCGCCAGGGAGGCCGGGGGTGTCGTCAACTGGGACGGCTCGGGCAGAGTGACGATCCTCAAGCCGAATGTTCATATCGTCCTGTTCAAAGGCGACACGGTATTCGGCAATGTCAACACAGGCAAGCTGAAGATGAAGATTCTGACGCAGGTGGACAGCCTGAAGGACAGCATCGCTGCCGTGAAGGTGGCAATCACCGATCCTGCCGGGAATGTGAAGGATATTCTCGAGGATGCCGTCGGCTCCAAGAATGAGGATTTCTGGTTCTCCACACCGGAGTTTACCTATGATTTCAAGGAACCGGGCAAATATAGCGTAGGCTTCTTCATGAAGGCGTCGAAGAACGGAGATTACGTTCTTGTGTCCGAGAAGGTAGTTACGGCTTCATCCAAAAATTAAGTCCCTCCTGCAAATTGACCTGTCCTTATCTTACGTGTTACGATACCAAATGTAGGATAATTCAATTAAAGTGAGGTATTACAATGAGCGATCACAAACATGAGCATGGCCATGAACATGGTGAAGCATGCGGTTGCGGACATGATCACGACCATGAGCACGAGGAGTTTGTGCTGACCTTGACGAACGAGCAGGGCGAAGATGTAGAAATGGTACTGGTAGAAACGTTCGACGTAGGCGAGAAGTTGTACGCCCTGCTGCTTGAGCGCGAGAATCCGGAAGCAGACGGAATCATCCTTCGTATGGAAGAAGAAGACGAGGAAATGGTTCTGTACAACATTGAAGATGAAGCTGAATGGAAAGCTGTTGAAGAAGCTTATAACGAGCTGCTTGCCCAGCAAGAATAGATTTCAGGCATTCATGCAAAACCCCGATACTCTATACGTATCGGGGTTTTGCATGTCGCACTGCTATAGGACAAGCCTTAGGAGATCGGCTCCGCTTCGACAATGACTTTTATATTGGTAATGCTGCGGTCCTCGGGTCCCTTGACAGGCAATCCGATTTCTACATGGTCAATGATATAGTCGATATTATCCTGGGTAATAACTTCTCCAGGGAGAAGAATAGGAATTCCCGGCGGATAGACGTAGATGAATTCTGCAATAATGTAGCCGGCAGACTCCCGGAAGGGAATCAGCTGCGTATCCGCATAGAAGGCATCTCTCGGGATTAGGGCCAGCTGCGGAATATTCGGCACCTGTACCTTAAGCTCATAGATCTCACCCTTGCTGTAATGGATCGCTGAGAGCACCTGCAGCGCCGCAAGCAGCTTATCTACAGATTCCTTAGTATCTCCAGGGGTAATCAGGCAAAGAATATTATACATGTCGCTGAGTTCAACTTCGATGTTATACTTCTGCCGGAGCCAGTTCTCGGTCTCGTAACCGGTAATACCCAGATGCCTTACATGAATGTTCAGCTTCGTCGGATCATGATTGAAGGTGGCTTCAGTTCCGAGAATTTCTTTGCCGAAGCTGTACAGCCCCTCGATCTCGTTGATCGAATTGCGGGCATAATTGGACAAGGCGATGGTTCTCGCCGCCATCTCATGGCCGTTCAGGGCAAGGTTGCGTCTGGAGGTATCCAGAGAGGCAAGCAGAATATATGAGGTTGAAGTGGTGGTCAGCATGCTGAGAATGGTCTGTACCCGCTGTGGGTTGACAAGACCCGTCTTGGCATTGAGGTTCAGTACCGAGCTCTGCGTCATGGAGCCGCCCAGCTTATGCACACTGGTTGCTGCCATATCTGCACCGGCCTGCATGGCCGATACCGGTAAGTCCTCATGAAAATGAATCAGTACTCCATGTGCCTCGTCCACAAGTACGGGAACCCCGTAACTGTGGGCCAGGTCGACAATCGAACGGAGGTCGGCGCATACGCCGAAATACGTCGGATTGATAACGAGGACACCCTTGGCATCCGGATGGCGCCTTAAAGCCCGTTCCAGCGAGCTGGTGGTTATGCCGTGGTCTATCCCAAGATTCTCATCCTGTACAGGAGAGACGAAAATAGGCTTGGCTCCGGAGAAAATAATGGCCGACATTACCGATTTGTGAATATTGCGCGGCACAATAATTTTGTCTCCTTCTGAGCAGACAGAGAGGATCATAGTCATGATGGCATTGCTCGTGCCTTGTACACTGAAATACGTGTAATCGGCGCCGAAAGCCTCAGCAGCCAGCTTCTGAGCTTCAAGAATAACCCCGGTGGGCTGATGAAGATCATCAAGCGGTGCAATATTGATCAAATCTATGGATAGAGCGTTATCGCCGATAAACTCACGGAATTCGGCATCGGTCCCTAGCCCCTTCTTATGTCCCGGAATATGGAATTGAACTGGATTTCCGGCGGCATGCTTTTTGAGAGCAGTGAAGAGGGGAGTAGCTTGTTGATTCATTTAATGCTGTCACAACCTTTCGCGAAGAGTGGTTTTTTGATTTCGCTGAAGCAAAAGGCGTCCCCGGAGGGACAGAATACCTATTTCTACTTGAGCAAGCATCAGTATAACAAATCAATCAACATAATACTAGGATGTGATGAAATGTCTGGCAAAGCAGCGGAACGTATGCATATCAGTTTAGCCTCACCGTTCATATTAAAAATGTGGATCATTATTTTCCTGGTCGAATTCGTCAAAGGATCGCTGCTGGTAGCTCTGCTGCCGGTCTATATGGAGAATATTCTGGGCCTCTCTGTAACGGTGGTCGGGTTCGCCTTCGCGCTGCAGTATCTCGGGGATAACCTGTTCCGCAGCCCGTTCGGCTGGGTCATGGAGCGGATCGGCTACCGCTGGACGATGACAGGAGCGCTGCTGCTGCTCTTGGTGGCAGTCGGGCTGATTATCTATGCCAAAGATGCCGTAAGCTTGTCCCTCGCCTGTCTGATTCTGGGGATCGGCACCTCGCCGCTGTGGCCTTGTACGATGACAGGCATCACCGAGCTGGCAGGCTCTACCCGGAGCGGCAGCAGCGGCGCAGCCATGGGGGCAGTGGAGATGGCCTCACTGGCCGGAACCGGCGTCGGTCCGATTATCGTCAACTTCATGATGGATCATGGCGGACAGGGTTACCGGACGGTCTTCCTGGTGCTGATGGGCTTCGCTGCTGCTGTAGTAGCCGTGGCGTTATTCCTGCCCTCGAAGATCGGCGGTCATGCGCCGCGCGTTGTCCGAGAGATATCGGCGGAGGGGCCACCGGTGACGCGTAAGCCGGTAAGGCCCCTGGAGAGTCTGAAGCGGACCTGGCAGCAAGTCACCTCCTCCCTGAAGGTAAGCCGCCTGCTGTTCCCGGCATTGTTCCTGCAGGCTTTTGCGATCGGGCTTATGACCCCGGTGGTCACCTTGTTCGCACGTTCGGAGCTGCATGTCACCCCCAACCAGTTCAGCCTGCTGCTGATTGCCGGGGGCGGGATTACCGTGCTAACCCTTATACCCGCCGGGAAGCTGGTCGATAAGGTCGGCACCTCCATCTTCCTTAATATCGGCTTCCTGCTGGCAGCCTGCTCCATGGCTTTCTTCTCACAGGTCCGCTGGCTGCCGCTGGCCTTCGTGGCAGTGGCGCTGGTCGGGATCAGCTATGCACTGATTCTTCCGGCATGGAACGCCTTCCTGGCCAAGCAGGTGCCGGAGGGCGAGCGCGGGACCGTCTGGGGACTCTTCCTGACGCTGCAGGGCTCAGGGATGGTTGCCGGTCCGGTGGTATCAGGCAAGCTGTGGGATACGGTCAGCCACGGTGCTCCTTTTCTGGCCAGCGCGGGAGTAATGGTTGTGTTATTCGGGCTGCATCTGCTGATCGTCCACCGGACGAAGCTGAAGCACGGCACGGCGCACTGAGTAGAGCGGGCACAGGGGGAGTAAGCCGGTGTGGAAATGCAATAAGCCGTAGACTGCCTGAAAAGGAGGCGGAATGCGGCTTTATTGCTGTTTTTGCGTATAAAAGGGCTGGTCCAACTCTCCTAAAACGGGTTCCAGCGTTTGGAAAAGGCCAAAAACGGGTAAAAATAGTCAATAAACCAAGTTACCGCTACATAATATGAAGTATAAAATAAGTGTAAGCCACACAAAGAATCAAGGTGAAAGCGGAGGTCCGGCAGTCTGTTCTACTCTTAGGTTAGGCCATGAAGCTGACTATTGCTTAAATCAAGCCGTTAGGGGGGAGTGCCGTGAACAAAAACGATGAAGTGGAGTACTGCAATCTGGAGCTGCGGTTCGACAGAGAGCATATCCAGGATCTAATCAAGGACCTGATCAAGGAAGGTTATTCCCTGTACTGGAGTGAGAACGAGAGTGTTTTTCTTATTTCGGTGCGCACCGGCCGCAAGCTTGTGAAGCTGCGCTTCCAGCGGATTAAGGACGGCTTCAAGCTGGTGGGAGACTACATGATCCGTGATGCGCGCCTGTCAGAATGGATGGAGAAGCTGATTGGGGATATGAGAGGTCATGCCGTTGTCAAGCGCTTCCGCGACCGTCAGATCATTATAGAGAATATTTTATTCGGTGAAGTCATCCGCCTGGTGGAGATTTCCGGTTATCAGCAGCGTGTGCTGTACCAGAAGGGGCCGCTGCTGTCGGATCAGGAGCTGACGAAGCTGTTCTACTCCATAGAGGGCGAAGAGCGGATCCGTGACCGCAGGCTTGCCGTGGATGAACAGCTCGACTTGCTGAATGAAGCTATGCGTGAGCGCGATACCGAAGCGGTGGCGGCCAGCACAGCGAGGCTTGAGCAGTTAACCAGGGAGCTGGCAGCGCTGGAGTGGTAGTACGCAGAGTGAATAATTGCGATTAAGGGCATCCCATAGCGGGGTGTCCTTTTATTGTGCCTTTCTGGAGGAGGGGGTTCACTTCTGCGGACAAAACCGTTAAAATAGTCATTGTGAGCAATTTCCCTGATGGATCGAAGTTTGTCAATGAAATTGATCTCTCTTTCGCAGGCAGAACTTTGCTGTCTCTGACAAAGGGTGGTATTCTTATACTGCGAGAAATGGATTTCACAAAAATACAGGGTGCAAAGGGTGGAGAACCAGATGTCAAAACAACAAATCGGCGTTATTGGCTTGGCGGTAATGGGCAAAAATTTGGCTCTTAACATCGAGAGCAAAGGCTTCAGCGTATCCGTGTTTAACCGTTCCCCGGAGAAGACACATGATCTGGTCGCAGAAGCAGCAGGCAAGAACCTGGTAGGCACGTTCTCCGTTGAAGAGTTCGTACAATCACTGGAAGTACCGCGCAAGATTCTGATCATGGTTCAGGCAGGCCAGGCTACGGATGCCACCATTGAGCAGCTTCTGCCGTACTTGGATCAAGGCGATATCATCATCGATGGCGGTAACGCTTATTTCCCTGACACGGTACGCCGCAGCAAATATCTTGAAGACAAAGGCTTCCGCTTCGTCGGCACCGGCGTGTCCGGCGGTGAAGAAGGCGCACTCAAGGGCCCTTCCATTATGCCAGGCGGTCAAGAAAGCGCGTATAAGCTGGTTGAACCTATCCTTACGGCGATTTCAGCCCACGTGGGCGGAGAGCCTTGCTGTACATATATCGGGCCGGACGGTGCAGGACACTATGTCAAAATGGTGCATAACGGCATCGAGTACGGTGACATGCAGCTGATTGGCGAAGCCTACCACCTGCTGAAGGACGTCCTGGGTCTGGATGCCAAGGAGCTGCACAGCACCTTCGCAGAATGGAACAATGGCGAGCTGGACAGCTATCTGATCGAGATTACGAAGGATATCTTCGCCCAGTATGACGAAGAGACCGGCAAGCCGATGGTGGACGTCATCCTTGATGCTGCCGGACAAAAGGGTACCGGCAAGTGGACAAGCCAAAGCTCGCTGGACCTCGGCGTTCCGCTGTCCATGATTACCGAATCTGTCTTCTCCCGCTTCCTGTCTGCTATGAAGGAAGAACGCGTTGAAGCCAGCAAGGTGCTGAGCGGCCCTGCTACGGCTCCATTCGACGGTGACAAGGCTGAATTCATCGAGAACGTGCGTAAAGCGTTGTTCGCCAGCAAGATCGTATCGTACGCCCAGGGCTTCGCCCAGCTGCGTGTGGCTTCTGACGAATACGGCTGGAATCTGAAATACGGCGAGCTGGCCAAGATCTGGCGCGGCGGCTGCATCATCCGTTCCCGGTTCCTGCAGAACATTACGGATGCATATGAGAATAATGCAGAACTGAAAAACCTCCTGCTTGATCCGTTCTTCAAGGATGTTATGGACAACTACCAGTCGGCATGGCGCAAGGTTATCGCGTCGGCTGTAACTCTGGGTATTCCGGTTCCGGGATTCTCAAGCGCCCTTGCATACTACGACAGCTACCGTACAGAACGTCTTCCGGCGAACCTGCTGCAAGCCCAGCGCGATTACTTCGGCGCTCACACCTTCAAACGTGTGGACAAAGAAGGCGTGTTCCACCACAACTGGCTGGCAGAGTAACAGGTAGCGTTCAGCTTAATGCTCAGGAACCCGAGATGCTCTCCGCTTCATGCGGAGAGCTTTCGGGTTTTTTGCATCTACGAGGCACAGCTACAGCAGGCACAGTCCGCCTGAAAATGAAGGCTGCCGGGCATTGTGCAAACTTTTCACCCTGTGTTATGATATGACAAATGTCGCGGCTTGGAGGTTGTTATGGACGATCGAAATATCATTCTCGTCGGGATGATGGCTACGGGGAAATCCACAGTAGGCGCCATTCTGGCCGAGGAGCTTGACTATGAACTGGTTGATCTGGATGCAGTAATTACGGGAAGAGAAGGCCGCAGTATTGCGGATATCTTCGCAGAAGGCGGAGAGCAGGCATTCCGGAGCATTGAATCAGCGGTACTTCAGGAAATGCTGCAGGGAGAGCGCAGAGTAATCTCTACAGGCGGAGGGGCGGTGCTTGCGCCGGGGAATGCCGAAGCCATGCTGGAGCATGGCTTCGTAGTGGCCCTTACAGCCTCGGAGGATACCATTATTGAACGGGTCAGCGGGGATGAGAACCGGCCGCTGCTCGCCGGCAATGCGGCAAACCGGGTCCGTTCCATTATGGAACAGCGCAGGGAAGCTTACCGTTTCGCGCATTGCACGGTCGATACAACGGAGCTGAATGTGGCTGAGGTCTCGCAATACATTTTACTGCGTCACCGCGCTTGAGCTTTTATGTGTGTTGGCGCTTAGCATCAGGATGATGTTCAATTACGCTTCGGTATCATCCCATTCGATCATGCCGCCGCTAAGATTAGAGCCCTGAATGCCGAATTGCTGCAGATATTCACAGACCCGCTGGCTGCGGTTGCCGGAACGGCAAATGAAGATGATCTCCGTATCTGACGGAAGCTTGTCCGTATGCTGCGGGATCTGGCCCATCGGGATATGCTGCGCACCGGGAATCATGCCGAAGGCAACCTCATCCTCTTCACGGACGTCGATCAGTACAAGCTCTTCGCCGGCAGCGAGCCGTTTACGCAGCTCCTGCGGTGTAATTTGCGGAATTTCATTCATGATAGTACCCTCTTTTCTGCCTGAATGGGAATGGACTTTCTTCACGCAATGATAACACAACTGCGGATTACCCTGTCAAACAGGACCGTACATACAGACTATATATGATGAAGGAGCGCTTATACTATGGACGTTATTGTTAGGCCTACGCCGACGCTGCAAGGAGAATTCGGAGCCCTTTCCTCCAAAAACTACACCACGCGCTACCTGCTGGTAGCCGCTCTCTCTGAAGGAGTCAGCACGATCTTCCATCCTGCCCACAGCGAGGACAGCGACGCGATCCGCAGATGTATCGCCGATCTAGGCGCAGTCCTGACCGAAGATGATGAGAAAATCGTAGTGCAGGGGTTCGGCCGCCATCCCCGTGACGTCAAGGAGCTGAATGTCGGGAATGCCGGCGCAGTCCTCCGGTTCCTGATGGCGGTGGCCGCGCTTAGCCCGGAGGTTACCTTCGTGAATACGTATCCTGATTCTCTGGGCAAGCGGCCGCATGACGACCTGATTCTGGCACTTGGCCAGCTCGGCGTGGAAGTAGAGCATAATAACGGGAGACTGCCGATTACGATCCGCGGCGGCAAGCCGCAGGGCGGACGGATTACCGTCTCCGGCGCCGTCAGCTCGCAGTATCTCAGCGCACTTTTATTCCTGACCCCGCTGCTTGAAGAAGACAGTGAAATCATCGTGCTGGATGATCTGAAATCCAAGGTGGTCATCGGGCAGACGCTGGAGGTGCTGGAGCAGGCAGGGATTATCGTACATGCGGCGGACGATTATATGTCCTTCAAGGTGCCAGGACGCCAGAGCTATGCTGCCAAGACCTATACGGTGCAAGGCGATTATCCGGGATCAGCCGCAGTGCTTGCGGCCGCAGCGGTGACGAAGTCGGATGTGACCATTCACCGGCTGGCTGAGAGAAGCAAGCAGGGGGAGCGGGCCATTGTTGATGTGCTGCGGATGATGGAGGTGCCGCTCACCCATGAGAACGGAACAGTGCATGTGCAGGGGAACGGTATCCTGAAGGCGGTGGAGTTCGACGGCGATGCGGCAACTGATGCGGTCCTGGCTATGGTGGCCGCGGCGGTTTTTGCCGAAGGGACCTCACGCTTCTATAATGTGGAGAATCTGCGCTACAAGGAATGCGACCGCATCACGGACTATCTGGCAGAGCTGACCCGGGCCGGTGCGAAGGTCGAGGAACGCCGGGACGAGATCATTGTGCATGGCACACCGGAAGGCGTGGAAGGCGGCGTAACGATTAATGCCCACTATGACCACCGTGTGATTATGGCCCTTACTGTAGTTGGTCTGCGGGCCCGCCAGCCACTGCTCATCAAGGATGCCCATCATGTAGCGAAGTCCTATCCGCAGTATTTCGATCATCTGCGCTTGCTGGGTGCGGATGTGGAATGGGTGAAGTGACGAGGACAGGCCACTTAAGCATAGCTCCGCTTACCCGGGACGATGTTATCTCAGTAACGAATCTTTACAGGCTTTCGATTACGGCTGCTTTTGAAGGTGAGGGACTGGGTCACTTGGACAGTGACATTCAGCAGGAGATCGAGTCCAAGATACGGATGATTAACGCTTCCCTGAGTCCGCAGAATGCAGATACGTATTTCTGGGTGGCCAAAATGGACGGGAAGGTCGCCGGCACCATCTCTTATGCACCTTGCGGGCCGGATATCCGGGTCTGTACAGGAAACAAGCTTGATGCTGTAGGTGAGCTGGGCAGTCTATATGTTCTGCCGGATTATCAGGGGCAAGGGATTGCTTCGGCCCTGATTGCGGAACTGATGATATTTCTCAGACAACAGGGGATTACCGAGTTCTGCCTGGATAGCGGCTATAGACGGGCGCAAACCAAGTGGCTGCAGAAGTTCGGAACGCCCTATGCAGCAGTGCAGGATTACTGGGGACCGGATTCCGTTCAAATGGTATGGTTATGCAGCGTGAGGGACCCAGAGGACTCATAGAGACAGAGATGAATTAACAGGGGACGCAAGCTGATGAGAATTTGGAACTTCTGGCGCAGCGCTGTATGATGTAGTTGTTGCTGAAAATGATAAAACTGTGACTTAAGCGGCAGTAATGCAGCGGAGGGCATGGACGAAATCAGAGGGAAGGGGAAAAAGACATGAGCTTTGAGAATCCAGGCAGGGATCAAATTGGAGACATTCTGGCTGCCGCAGGCAATATTGCCGTAGTTGGCCTATCCGACAAAACAGACCGCACCTCTTATATGGTAGCCGGTGCTATGCAGAGTCGGGGCTACCGGATTATTCCGGTGAATCCATCGGTAGATGGTGAGATCCTGGGCGAGAAATGCTACCATACGCTGGCGGAGATTCCTGAGCCGGTGGATATTGTGAATGTGTTCCGCCGCAGTGAATACTGCGCGGCTGTTGCGCAGGAGGCTGCTGATATCGGCGCACGCGTGCTCTGGCTGCAGCAGGGTATCATCAGTCAGGAGGCGGCGGACATCGCCGCTGCCCATGACATGATCGCGATCATGGACCGCTGCATCAAGGTGGAGGAAGCGATCACGATGAAGGGCCGGAGCCGGGGGTAAGACAGGACGGCTGCATCGGGAGCATATTCCTGGTGGACTGGAAGTCCAGGCCGGAAGCAGAAGTGTTTTTGCCACACTGGATTTCAACAAATATTATGGCTATAATTTGAACAAGACGAAGAACGTCCTTTACTCCATTTTAAATGGGGAAAGGGCGTTTTTTTTATTTTCAGGGAGGGGGAAGGAGATATGGAATTTGAGGTGGCGCACAGCAGCTTTATAGAGGCACATACGAATGTAAGAACGGGTGAACGCCGGGGGAGGCTGCTGCGCGGACATAACTTTGCGGAGAAGTTGTTTCTGCAGAATGTATGGTGGCCGCTATTCGAGTCACTGGAGCATCTGCACCCGGAATATGAGGTGTATGACTGGAACCGGAAGTCGCAGTTTCTGGATTTTGCCTTTATGCCACAGAATGGAACACGCTTCGGAATCGAATGTGACGGTTATCAGAGCCATATTAAGGATATGGACCGGGAGAAGTTCAACTATGCGCTTAACCGGGATACCTTCCTGACAGGGATGGGCTGGAAAATGCTGCACTTCTCGTTCGATGATATCCAGCAGCGTCCTGAAGTCTGCCGGATGCTGCTGCAGCTGGCGCTGGCACCTTATTTGGCGCGGAGCAGGAGTGGTGGGGAGCTACTGTCGGCGGAAATGGATGTATTAAGGCTGGCATGGCGGATTTCCAGGCCGCTTCGGCCTAAGGATGTCACAGATTATCTGCATGTTAATTACCGGACGGCGCACAAGCTGCTGGTTGTGTTGAGTGATAAAGGCTTCATTAAACCAGTGTCTTCAAAAGAACGGGTACGGTACTACGAGGTGAATTCCATGCGGCTAGATCAAATATGGTGAAGGAGGAGCGCTGGATGTAACATATGTAATCTTTGCGATAATCGGCATAAGTGTAGTTCGTACAACTAAAATGTGCTTGATAAAGTGTTTATTAAGTTTAACTGCACTTCGTACAATTAAAAATACGCATTAGTACGATTAGAGTTAAATTGGGCGAAAATAGTTGTACAGAATGCAGTTAGAGTGAAGTGTAAGGATGTATTGCCAAATATAGTTGTACAAACTACACTTATCCAGTCGCAGGAGTCGCAGGAGTCGCAGGAGTCGCAGGAGTCGCAGGAGTCGCAGGAGTCGCAGGAGTCGCAGGAGTCGCAGGAGTCGCAGGAGTCGCAGGAGTCGCAGGAGTCGCAGGAGTCGCAGGAGTCGCAGGAGTCGCAGGAGTCGCAGGAGTCGCAGGCCCCCCCGATCACACACCAGATTCTTTTGACAAAAACTGCTGTAACGCTTACCATTCAATATAGAAAGAAAGGAGAGGGTCGCCTTGAATTGGCTCGGATCTTTGCAGCAGTTGGGCAGAGCCATTATGCTTCCTACCATGGTGCTTCCGGCGGCAGCGATTCTGCTGAGTCTGGGCAGCTTACCGTGGTCTGCATGGGGACTTTCTTCGGTATCCGAAGTGACGACGTACGCGGGGCAAGGAATATTCTATTTCATGCCTTATTTGTTTGCTGTCGGTGTGGCGTGGGGGTTGTCCAATCAGGCCGGACCGGCCGGACTGGCCGCACTCGCAGGGATGTTCACTTATGACCGGATTGTGTCCAACATGGGAGACGGGGCTGTACAGCCTGCAACATTAATTGGGATTATCCTGGGGATTGTAGCCGGTGTAGCGCATAACCGGTTTAAGAATATCAAGCTGCCGGAGGCGATCCAGTTTTTTGGCGGGTCGCGTTTTGTTTTGCTGTTCATGGGCTTATTCTCGGCGCTGTTCGCCTGGGTCATGCTCGGAGTGTCCCCGCTCCTGCAGGAGCTGCTTAATGAACTGTTCAGGGTAGTGCAGGTGACCGGCGGCTATGGAGTGTTTGTTTACGGGGTGCTGTATAGGGTGCTCACGGCCTTTGGCCTGCACCATATTCTTAATAATGTGTTCTGGTTCCAATTGGGCTCCTTTACGACGCCTGACGGCAGTGCAGTCGTACAGGGGGATTTGCCGCGTTTTTTTGCCGGTGACCCTACAGCGGGTGTGTTCATGGCCGGACTGTTCCCGATTATGATGTTCGCCCTGCCCGCGATTGCCTTTGCAATCATTCAGGAAGCGCGCGAGGACCTCAAGCCCAAGATCAAGAAGACTTTTTTGCGTGCAGCTTTAGTCTGCTTTTTGACCGGTGTGTCGGAGCAGATCGAATTCGCCTTCCTGTTCGCGTCGCCGTATTTGTTTGCGCTGCATGTGGTCATGTCCGGGCTTGCGATGGTGCTGACCTACTCGCTCGGGATTCATCACGGCTTCTCCTATTCGGCGGGGACCATCGACTTCTTCCTCAACATGCATCTGTCCCAACGGGCCTGGCTGCTGATTCCAATCGGGATCGGCTATGGCATTGTCTATTATAACGTGTTCCGCTGGGCAATCCGCCGGTTCCAGATTCCTACGCCGGGCCGTGAGGAAGGCTCTGAGCTGGGCGACTGGGCGGGCAATATCCCGTATCAGGCCCCGCTGATTCTGGAGGCGCTGGGCGGCAAGGAGAACATTGTGCAGGTGCAGGCCTGTATCACCCGGCTGAGATTAACGGTGCATAACGACCGCTTCATAGATACAGGGGCGCTTAAGGGGCTGGGCTCCGCAGGCATTATCAAGCTGGGCGGCGGCAATGTGCAGGTCGTCTTCGGGACGTATTCGGAGCTGATCCGCGAGGAGATTGACAAGCTGATGCTGCGCGATCTGCCGCAGGTGCTGTTCAGTGCGCCGATCCAGGGGCGGATGATGCCGATTGAAGAGGTGCCGGATCATATTTTTGCCGCGAAGCTGGTGGGGGATGGAGTGGCCTTTGTCCCGGAAAAGGGAGAGCTGGTCTCGCCCGTATTCGGCAAGGTGATGCACGTATACCCTACGATGCACGCAGTGGGTATTGCTACGCCCGAAGGGCTTGAGGTGCTCATGCATATCGGGATCGACACTTCGCAGCTTAAAGGGCCGTTTGAGGCGCTTGTACAGGAAGGGGACAGCGTGGAGCCGGGGCAGCTGCTGGTCAAGTTTGATCTGGCCTTCTTGAAGGAGCATGCCGCTTCGCTGGCGACACCGATGGTGATTACCAACCCGGACCGGGTCAAATCCTGGAGCTACGCGCCATTCAAAAACGTGAAAAAGGGGCAGTCTTCCGTCATGTCCGTGGTACTACATGAAAGCAATGTTGGAGGGATCGAAGCATGATACAAGGCGTAGGCGCCGCAGCAGGTGTTGCCATTGGGAAGGCCTTTGTCTTGCCGAACTGGGAATGGAGTCTGCCGGACACTCAGGTGAATCCGGTGGATCTGGCTAAGGAGTTCGAACGGTTGTACGAAGGCATTCGGACCTCCAAGGATGAAATCGAGTTTATCAAAAAAGAATTCCGCGAGGTCGTCGGACCGGAGGAATCGAGCATTTTCGATGCCCATCTGGCGATCCTGGATGATCCGGTGTTCATGAGCGAAATCCGCGGCATTATCGAACGCCAATACAAGGCAGCCGAGGTGGCGGTCAAGGAAGCGATCGACCACTTCGTGGCGATGTTCGATTTGCTCGACGATGAATATATGAAAGAACGTGCGGTGGATATCAAGGATGTCGGCAACCGCCTGCTGAAGCATCTCCTGGGTGCGCCGGAGGTTACTCTGCCGTCGGATACCCAGCCGTACATTCTGGTGGCGAAGGAGCTGTCCCCCTCACAGCTGGCGCATTTGAATCCGGCCTATGTGCTGGGCATCGTGACGATGATGGGCGGCAAAACCTCGCATTCCTCCATCATGGCCCGTGCGCTCGGCATTCCGCTGGTGGCAGGCCTGGAGAACAAAATCCTGACTCCTATCCAGACAGGGGACATGCTGGTGCTCGATGGGGAGACCGGGGCGGTCATGATTCATCCAGATGAATCTACGCTGCTGGACTTCAACACCAGACGTGCGAAGCAGCAGCGGAAGCGGGAGCAATTGGAGCTGCTGGCAACCGTCGAAGCGGTGACGAAGGACGGTGTGTCTCTGCGGCTGGCCGGCAATATCAGTTCCGTGAAGGAGCTGAACATGGCACTGAAATACGGGGCCGAGGGAGTGGGACTGTTCCGTACAGAGTTTCTGTACATGGACCGTAGTACATTTCCGACAGAGGATGAACAGTTCGAAGTCTATAAGCTGGTTGCGGAAAAAGTCGGCAAGGAGACCGTAGTCATCCGTACGCTTGATATCGGGGGAGACAAGCATCTGGATTACTTCCAGCTGCCGGAGGAGCAGAACCCGTTCCTCGGCTACCGCGCCATCCGGATCAGCCTGGACCGCAAGGACATGTTCAAAACCCAGATTACAGCCATTCTGCGGGCCAGTCATTACGGCAATGTCCGGATGATGTTCCCGATGATCTCTTCTGTCGAAGAGGTGCAGGCGGCCAAAGCGGTGCTGAACGAGGTGAAGAGCGAGCTCGACAGCCGGAGGGTACCGTATGACCGCCACATGAAGGTAGGTATAATGATCGAGGTTCCGGCCGCAGTGATGATTGCCGACCTGCTGGCGGAGGAAGTGGACTTCTTCAGTATCGGCACGAATGATCTGGTGCAGTATGTACTGGCTGTAGACCGGATGAACGAGCAGATTGCCCATATGTATCATCCGTACCATCCGGGAGTGCTGCGTATGATCCGCATGACGGTGGATGCGGCACGCAGCGTAGGTATCGATGTCAGTGTATGCGGCGAGATGGCCGCAGACGAGCGCTCACTGCCGCTCTGGCTGGAGCTGGGGATCAATGTGCTGAGCATGTCACCGCAAGCCTTGCTGAAGGTGAAGCACCGCACACTGAACACACTAGCTTCTGAAGCCAGGGAGATTGCGAAGGTCTGCTTCCGCAACCGCACCAGCTCCGAGACAGAGGAGCAGCTTACTGCTTTTATCGGACGGAGCGGATTCCCGCTGGGCGCCGGCGGTGATTCCAAAGAGAAGACATCATAGCCGAGTAACGGCTGAACGTTATCGGGTTTTCAAGGACAAGCAGTAAGAATATCTAAATTAAGTCCGGGGTGAGGGTCAAGGGGGCCATACACACCGGGCTTTTTGTTTTGAAATTATGGGGTGACAGGTCCGTTGTCAAAAAAGTAAAACCGTTTGGGCTGCGGGACAGTCAGTATATACAGAAGTCAAAAAAAGAAAGGGGAGACTAAGCCTGGATGGAGCATACGTGGGAAGGCGAGCAGGTGCGCCACTTGAATGAACAGGAGCAGTTGTTTATCAACCGGGTACTGGAGCAGAAGAAAATACTCTACAGTATTGCGTACAGCTACTTGCGCAGCGAGGCGGAGGCACTCGAGATGGTTCAGGAAACTACATACCGGGCCTGGGTGAAGCGCAGGAGCCTGAAGGATGAGGACCGGTTCGCACCCTGGCTGACCCGGATTCTGATCAACTGCTGCAAGGACGAACTGAAGCGGAGGAAGAGGCTGGCTACTCCCGTTCGGGAACAGGCAAGTGCTGGACTGCAGGAGATGACCAGTGACCGTAAGCTGGATATGGAACAGGCCCTGGAAGCAGTGAAGCCGAAATACCGTCAGGTGCTTGTGCTGAAGTACTACCGGGATATGACGCTGACAGAAATTGCCGGGGTGCTGGGCAAGCCGGAAGGAACGGTCAAGACCTGGCTGAACAAGGGACTTAAGCAGTTACGTGACAAAATGAAAATCAAAGGGGGACTATAGCATGGTCAAGACAGAAGAAGAGCTGCTGAAGGAGTACTACCACAGTCTGTCGGCAGAAGCGGAGGAGGTCCCGGAAATGCGGCTGAACACGGCAATCCGCAGAGGCATAACACGTTCCCGGAGAAGCTCTATGTCATTAAGGAAGCGTTATGCTCTGGCTACAGCGGCGGCAGTACTTGGACTTGTGCTGTTGTTCTCCTTTCCCCGGGCGAGTGAGGTGTTGAGGTCACAGGGGGCAGCTCCAGATCAGGCAGCAATATTTCAGAGCTACGGACCCTTTGAAAAGTACATTCCAGCTGTGATGACCACAAACGCTGTATCTTCGGCAATCGAGGATGGCCTTGTACAGCGCGTCACTGGTGTTACTGCGGAGCAGAACGGATTTGTTCTTACTGTAGATGGAATTGCTGCAGATCAGAAGGGGATTATCATTTTGTATTCATTGCAGAACAAGACTAAAGAGAATGCCAAAGTTGAACTTATGCAGCTTACATCAGCAGCTTTAAACCCATTGAATACTTCCAGGGAACCGGGGAGTTCAATTTCCCCAAATCGTATAACCTACGGTTATGAGGTAAGGCAGTGGGAGAGTGATGATGCAGGCGCTCTTCCCGATCAAATTAAGTTTGAGCTGGAGCTTGGTAAGTACAAGCAGTTCACGCCAGCTTCAGCAGATAGCCCTCTCGCTAAAGTTTCTGTAGCTCTTCCGCTGGACAGGGAGCAGATTGCTAAGGCAGGAGAAACCGTACATGTAGACAAAACACTGGAAATAGACGGTCAGAAAATTGAAATTAATGAGGTCTATCTGGCCGCCTCCGGCATTTATCTGGACTATACCTGCGACCCGCTGAACTCCAAACAGATCTTCTCTATGTATAAACCGGGTCTCTTAGCGGGCGGCAGTGGTGATTATACGTATCTGGCTTTACGCGCCGCCAGCTTTACGGACAGTGGGGGCAGACTGATATTTGCGAACGACAGGAGCATGGCACAATCGCTCCAGCTGCAAATCAATGGGATTCTGGCGCTGGATAAGCAGGCAACCCAATTAATTATCGATACCGACAAGCAACAAATTATTAAGGCTCCAGATCAGAATTTGCAAATGTTCATTCACAACACGGAGAGGGGCTCCACGCTGGTGCTGGAATATGATTCTCAGGCACAGAGTAACAGTATTTACAATACCTTAATGCTGGGGCAATCATTCACCGATGGAGCAGGTACAGTCCATTCAGCAGACAAGTTTGAGTTCGATATTCCGCAGCGCACTGAGTGGGAGAATGCGAAGTCAATCCCAACCATGTACTATCATGGTCTGGGCAGCAATAAATACCCGCAGCCGCTGACGTTCACCATTGAGGCGTATCCTGCCCTGATCAAAGAGAAGCTGTCTGTCCCTATCCGCTAATCCTCCTATAAAAGCGGCAACAAGCCCTGAACCCTGTCAGACGACAGGGCAGGGCTTGTTGTTTATACTAGATATTAACTGCCTGTTATTCCCCGGCCAGCGCATCGCAGAACGCTTTGCCGTAAGGCGGCAGGTCCGGCGGGCGGCGGGCGGAGATGATATGGCCGTCCCGGACGAGCGGCTCGTCCTTCCAGATGGCTCCGGCGTTCTCCATATCGTCACGGATGCCCGGCGTGGAGGTGACCGTTACGCCTTCGAGAATTTTGGCGGAGATTAAGACCCAGCCGGCATGGCAGATCTGGCCAATCGGCTTCTTCGCAGTATTGAAATCCTGCACCAGCTGCAGCACTGCGCTGTAGCGGCGGATTTTGTCGGGTGCCCAGCCTCCGGGAACAAGGATGCCGTCATAATCGGCAGCCTTCAGCTCGTCCCAGCTGTATTCAGCGGTGGCAGGTACGCCATATTTACCGACATACGTCTTGCCCTTCTCAAGGCCTGCCAGATGTACCTCAGCCCCTTCCTCACGCACGCGGTATACGGGATACCACAGCTCAAGATCTTCAAATTCATCGTCCACCAGCGCAATGACTTTTTTACCTGATAGTCTCATTCTGTACAGCTCCCTTCGGTTCGACTCATTGATATCTATGTCATTCTATCAAAAGAGACACATGAAGTCACTTTTCGATATGGAAATTCCTACGACTATTGCCAATTAAAACATGATATGCAAACTTGCAGGGATTCAGGGGGATGAAGTCGAATACTAGAAAGAGAAAAGCCAAAACTATGCGTTTTTAAAAGATCATTCTGAGGTGTGGGAGATGTATAAGGAACAATTAATGAAGAAGTCTTGTGGCTGCGGCGGGATCATGACCATACATATGCATACGCTGATTTATAGTGCGAAGATCAAAATTACGAATGTCCCTGTATATACCTGCGGGCAATGTGCCCGTTATGAGCCCTTGCCGGTTATTAAGCGTGACCTGGGCCTGCTGATCCGGGAGCTTGGAGAGCGCCCAGCGGGCAAGCTGCATCTGTCCTTTGCGGACCGTAATGAGTGGGCCAGTGTGCTGAAGGATACCTTTGCTGCGGGCTTGTTTGCCGGCGGCTTGCCGGAGCTGGAGGAGGCTATCCGCAAGGCTATGCAGAGCCGGATTGATCTGCTGCTGGATGTATACCGCACGGCGGCGGATCTGTCCGACAAGAAGTGGATGGAAGAGATCGGCCTGCGGCTCTCCCAGTTGACGGCTCATTCGGCAGAAAGTGCCAAATAAAGAAGCATTTTTTGACATTTTGAAAAAAAGTCTGCAAAAACAATGAAAAACTTTCAAAGAATGTTGGATTTTTCACGCGCTTTTTGATACGATAGAGAAAGCATACAGAATTCTTGAAATTTTAAGGGCTTTCCACTGGAAGCTATTGGAGAATCAGGAATTGGCGGAAGGCGTCAAAGCCGCGCCAGGACTGGCGTTTCAACCTTTGAAAGAAATTTTGAAAGGAAAATGAAGCGTTATCATTGCACAATTGTACAAAGTGTCGTATCATAATTTTAATTAGTCGAACGATAAAATTTATCGCAATGGAGAGAGTAATTTGACGGTAACCATTTACGATGTAGCTCGAGAAGCAGGCGTATCTATGGCTACGGTATCACGGGTTGTGAATAATAACCCCAACGTGAAACCGCAGACCCGGAAGAAGGTTTTTGAAGCGATTGAGCGTTTGGGCTATCGTCCGAATGCGGTGGCGAGAGGTCTTGCCAGCAAGAAAACGACAACCGTAGGGGTTGTTATCCCTGATATCTCAAACTCGATTTTTGCGGAAATTGCACGCGGGATTGAAGATATTGCCAATATGTATCACTACAACATTATTCTCTGTAACGCTGACAAGCGTAAAGAGAAAGAGATTCGTGTCATTAACACACTGCTCGAGAAGCAGGTGGACGGGCTGCTGTTCATGGGCGGAACCGTTACGGAAGAGCATATTCAGGCGTTCCAGACCTCTGCTGTGCCTATCGTGCTCTGTGCGACCCGCGATGAGAAGGGAACGTATCCTTCCGTGGATATCGACCACGAGACGGCTGCCTTTGATGCAGTGAATACGCTGATCCGCCACGGACACCGCGAGATCGCAATGATCAGCGGTACGCTGCAGGACCCTGCGAACGGATATGCCCGGTTCCACGGCTACAAGAAGGCGCTGGAAGCGGCAGGTATCGAGTATCAGGAGGATCTGGTGCGCATCGGTAACTATCGTTACGAATCCGGTGTCGAAGCCATGAAGTACTTCCTGGGTCTGAAGAAGAAGCCGACAGCTATCTTTGCTGCTACCGATGAGATGGCGATTGGTGCCATTCACAGCATTCAGGATGAAGGCCTTAAGGTGCCGGATGACTTCTCAATTATCAGTGTAGACAACATCCGGATGGCTTCAATGGTTCGTCCGCTCCTCACTACTGTAGCACAGCCGATGTATGATCTCGGTGCTGTAGCGATGAGACTGCTGACGAAGCTGATGAAGAAGGAGACGGTTGAGAATCCGCGGGTTATTTTGCCGCATGAGACCATTCTTCGTCTGTCTGTCAATCATGTCAACAAATAAGACTTGTATATTCAGCATGTGAATATAGGTTTCATAAGAAGCTCCTTCGGGAGCTTTTTATGTTTGCAGGCAGAAAGTTCAAGGGGGATATGAAATGAGCGGAGTGCTGGGGCTGATTGGCGCAATGGATGAAGAAATCAAGCTGCTGCTGGAAGAGATGGATAATCGGCAGACCACGGTGAAGGCCGGAATTACCTTTTATACAGGGATAGTGTTCGGGAAGGCAGCTGTAGTCTGCAAATCAGGGGTAGGGAAGGTGAACGCCGCAGTAACCACACAGATTCTGCTGGACAGCTTCGATGTAGAGCAGGTGCTGTTCACCGGAGTGGCCGGGGCGCTGCACCCTGAGCTGAACATCGGGGATATTGTTATTTCGTCATCCTGTATTCAGCATGATATGGATGCTACAGCGCTCGGCTTTGCCAGAGGAGTGATCCCATATCAGGAGATCTCCGCCTTCCAGGCAGATCCGCTGCTGGTGAAGTTAGCAGAAGAGGCCTGTCTAGAGCTGGAGCAGAAGTCTGTAACAGGCATTGTGCTGTCCGGGGATCAATTCATTGCCAGCAGGGCGTCAGTAGCTATGCTGCGTGAGCAGCTGGACGGGGCCTGTGCAGAGATGGAGGGTGCGGCGGTCGCCCAAGTCTGCCATATGAACGGGATCCCTTTTGTAATCGTACGTTCCATGTCGGACAAAGCAGACGGCTCAGCCCATGTGAATTACAGTGAGTTCACCGTCACTGCCTCGCAGCATTCGCATGCCATTCTGGAGCATATGCTTAAGGCTATGTAACCTGCAGGCTGGCCGCCTGAATTAATACATAAACCGCTGTCTGAAGCGCACCCGGTCGAAGGTCTCGCGGGAGGACAGCGGCACTTCCCGGCCCATACGCACCATGAGGCAATTGGCCGGATGCGAGCAGATCTCCGGGTCATCGGTAGCATACCACACCATATCTACCGTCTTCATCAGCTTCTCCATCATCTGGCGGTACTCCCATACATTAAGACCGCTCCCCTTGAGGTCCCAGTGCCAATAATATTCGGTTGTGAATACGATGCAGTTCTCCAGTTGTCCCTCTTCAAAAGCGCTTGAAACCAGCAGCTTCGCAAGCCCGCTCCCGCGGTACTCGTCAGCCACTTCGATGGCTCCCAGCTCAATCAGATCCTCCATCCCGCCCTGAGACCATAACTCCAGTTCATCCGGATAATGAAAAGTAACATAGCCCACGATAACGTCTGAGACCACTGCTGCTACGATGCGTCCCTCGGGTAAGCCCGATATCTCTATCAAGGCTTCGAGCTGCTCCTGCGGCTTACGGAAGGCGTCCAGATCGCGGTGCATGCTTAAGGTCTGAAGCGTTTCGGGAGATAGGGGTCCACGGACAGAAATCAGCCGGCCTTGATGCTCTATGGTATGGGATACAGGGATTTTATGGTGCTCCATGCTTGGGCTCCCTTCCGGTTCACTATAATATGGAATGTAACCGCTTCCTGTGATATACTGATTCCGACACGGAATATTCACATTTAGAGCATTGACGGAATTAATAGAATTAGAGGGTACCCTTAAAGCTTAAAGCAAACCAGTAGGGGAGGCAAGAGTAATGGGGCAAGTTCAAGGCGAAATTTTGCCGGGCCGGGTACAGCACTCGAATATGGAGGATTATTCCCGGGCAGTTGAAGAATTCCGGTGGGAGGATGTCGAGCGCAGCTTCTCCTGGCATGGGACCGGCAAGGTGAATATGGCACATGAAGCTGTAGACCGTCATGTCGAGGAGGGGCGGGGGGCTGCTACAGCGCTGATCTACAGCGATGCGGTGCGCGAGGAGCGGTACACCTTCGCCGACTTACAGGAGCGGTCGAATAAGTTCGGTAATGTACTACGCAAATATGGAATCGGTAAAGGCGACCGGGTGTTCATCTTCATGCCGCGTACCCCGGAGCTGTATTTCAGCCTGCTTGGCATTCTGAAGACGGGAGCAGTGGCAGGTCCGCTGTTCGAGGCATTCATGGAGACGGCGGTCAAGGACCGTCTGGAGGACAGTGGAGCGGTGGCGCTGGTGACTACACCGGAGCTGCTGCACCGGGTGAAGCGGGAGCAGCTCCCCGGATTGCGCCATATCTTTGTCGTCGGAGCCTCTGCTGATGAGGATTCCGGACTGTTGAGCTATGAAACGGAAATGGCCGAAGCCTCTGCCGAGCTGGAACCGGAGTGGCTGAGCCTGGAGGATGGTCTGATTATGCATTATACCTCCGGCTCCACCGGGAAGCCCAAAGGCATCTACCATGTGCAGAGAGCCATGATCCAGCAATATTATACAGGCAGGGTAGTCCTGGACTTGCGCCCGGACGATGTGTACTGGTGCACGGCCGATCCGGGTTGGGTGACCGGAACCTCTTACGGGATTTTTGCCCCTTGGCTGAATGGAGTAGCCAATGTAGTCCGGGGAGGCCGCTTCAGCCCTCTGGATTGGTATAAGACGATTGAGCGCTTCGGGGTGAGCGTATGGTACAGTGCGCCTACGGCTTTCCGGATGCTGATGGGGGCTGGCAAGGAGACGCTGGAGGGGATTGATCTCAGCAGTCTGCGTCATGTGCTGTCAGTCGGCGAGCCGCTGAACCCGGAGGTCGTGCGCTGGGGCGACAAAATCTATCAGCAGCGGATTCATGATACGTGGTGGATGACCGAGACGGGAGCGCAGCTCATCTGCAACTACCCGGGAATGGACATCAAGCCAGGCTCCATGGGCCGGCCGCTGCCGGGGATCGAAGCAGCTATCCTTGATGACCGCGGCAACGTACTGCCGCCTTATGCTATGGGCAATCTGGCCATTCGCACCCCCTGGCCGTCCATGATGGCCAAGGTGTGGAATAACCAGGCTAAATACGATGAATACTTCCGAATTCCCGGATGGTATATCTCGGGGGATTCTGCGTACATGGATGAGGACGGCTATTTCTGGTTTCAGGGCCGGATTGATGATGTGATCAATTCCTCCGGGGAGCGGATCGGACCCTTTGAGGTCGAGAGCAAGCTGGTGGAGCATCCGGCTGTAGCGGAGGCTGGGGTAATCGGCAAGCCGGATGTCATGCGCGGAGAGATCATCAAGGCCTTCATCTCGCTGCGGGATGGATACAGTCCAACCGCGGAGCTGAAGGAAGAGATCGCAGCATTTGTCAAAGCGGGCCTGTCTGCCCATGCTGCACCGCGCGAAATCGAGTTCAAGGATAAGCTGCCCAAGACCCGGTCCGGCAAAATTATGCGCCGTGTACTGAAGGCCTGGGAGCTGCATCTTCCGGCAGGCGATCTGTCTACCATCGAAGACTAGGCAGATCCGGAGTGTTGCAATCTATTGAAAAAGCCCGTTCCCCGGGATAAGGGGAACGGGCTTTTGAAGCTTATACTGAAGTCTGCCTGGTGAGCTTAACGGCCGGTATTGCCTGTTGCGTTAGTAGCGGTACTGCCTCCGGCATTGCCGCCCGTATTCCCGCTGTTTCCGCCGGCTCCATTACTGCTTGACGGAGTTGCAGGATCCACAGCAGGCGGCTGAACAATGATCATGCCCGGGTCCTCTGTACTGTCCGGGATGATTCCGGCGTCCGGTGTCGGCTCAGCGTCCGGCGTCTGTTCCGGAGTTGGTGTAGGCTCAGGTGTAGGCTTAATGCCGCCAGCCACACTTCCGGAAGCAGTCTCATGTCCGGCTACGTCCACGGCAGCCACATAGAAGGTAGCATTAGCGCCTGCCGGAGTACCCGGCCTGAATACGGTGCTCTCTCCAGCTGCGAGAACGGCCTGCTTCTGGAAAGATCCGCCGTTCAGGGAACGGTAGAGGCGGTAGCCGACAACATCCGGCGAACCGCTTGGAGTGAAGGTAACTACAGCCTTGCCTGTACTGTAGGAGACCATGACTTCACCGGGAGCACTTGGCCCGTTGCCGTCATCGACCCGCGGATCGACCTCAGTCGGATAGTCGGTTTTGGCATCCTGCGGCATGTAGTACGATAGTGACTCATGCGATTTCATCGCCGGGAAGGCGGCCAGCAGCTCTTTGACCAGCTCCTGAATCGGCTTCTCGCGCTTGACGACGATCTTTTCCTTCAAGAAATCCTCAGGAGTTCCTTCGAGAGGGATGTAGTTCACCCCGTTATAAGTGATGTATCTGGCATTGGAGATTCCGTCGTCGCTCTCCTTAGGAACAAATTTCGCGTTGAACAGATCCGTTGTGAATCTATCCGTCAGCTTGGAAGGCTTCTTGCCGCTGTATGCCGAGACGGTTGCCTTGACAATGCCCTCCGGCTGGGCAAATTCCTTCGTGGTGAACAGCTCGGGACGCTTGTCAATCACTGTATTCATAACCTTGGTCCAAAGGGTCTGCGCCTGACGCTTCTGCGTATCCCCCTGCAGGGTATTGACCTGCTCTTTGTAGCCCACCCAAATTCCAAGGGTGACATCCGGGGAATAGCCCATGAACCAGACATCCCCGTAGTTCTGGGTGGAGCCGGTTTTGCCGACAATCGGAACTTCCTTGAAATGCTTGTAGTTCCTCTTCACTGTAGTTGCTGTTCCGTCAGTAATTACGGTACGCAGCATATCCGTCATCAGATAAGCGGTCTGCTTGGAGAAGACCTGTTCCGGGTTAACTTTATGCTGGTAGACGATTTTGCCCTGACTGTCCACGATCTTCTCGATCATATAAGCATCATTGAAGGCACCGCCGTTACCGATGGAGGAGTAGGCGTTGGTCAGCTCTTCCACGGATACCCCGTAACGCAGCCCCCCGATAACCCCGGTCTGAGCGCTATAGTCATTGTCCTGGATGGTGGTAATCCCCAGCTTCTTGGAGAAGGCCCAGGCCTTCTCAATTCCCACCTTGTCATTGAACAGCTTCAAGGCCGGAAGGTTCAGGGATTTGTTCAGGGCATAACGGGCGGTAACCAGACCCTGATAACGGTTGTTGGCGTTCTTGGGAATGTGGTAGCCTTTGCCTCCGTCCTTCATGACAATCGGCGCATCATCCAGAATGCCGGCAGGCTGAATGAGCCCTGCATCCAGTGCAGGCAGGTATGCTGCAATCGGCTTCATGGTGGAGCCGGGCTGGCGGATCATCTGAGTGGCATAGTTCATCTGCTCGATGTTGAAATCGCGTCCTTCAATCATGCCGAGAATCGCGCCGGTCTTATTGTTAATCATCATGCCGGCTGTCTGTTCCTTGCCTCTAGCCTTGCTGTCCTTGGTGAAATTACTGCTGTCATCCGAGACACTGTGCATCGCACTGTACACTTTCTTATCTATGGTGGTGTACACCCGATAGCCGCCGGTCATCAGCTGCTGGCGTGCTTCCTCCAGCGCTTGGGCGGAATCGGCAGCAGTGGCTGCCTTGTCTGCCGTATCCTGGTTCAGCTTCAGCAGGATCTCGGACGCTTTGCGTTCGGTCTCCATCATGAGATAAGGGAAGGTGGCATAGGCCTTCTTCGTATGCGGTGCAAGGGAGCTCTTGATATCGAAGAGCAGCGCCTCATCGTACTGGGAAGTGGTAATCTTGTTCTCCTCCAGCATCCGCCGTAAGACCAGTTTCTGGCGGTCCATCGCCCGGCCGAAGGCCGTCTCGTTGAATTCCCCTATGCCGTTGAACGCAGAGTACTTGGAGGGGAGCTGGGGCAAGCCGGCTAGATACGCCGCCTGGGCCACATTCAGCTTCTCCAGATCATCCAGGCCGAAGATGCCTTTGGCGGCGGCCTTAATACCGAATACATTATAGCCGTTGGAACCGTTCCCGAAAGGAACCTTATTTAAATAAGCCGTTAAAATTTCCTGCTTGGACAAGAAACGTTCCAGCCGCAGAGACAGCAGGATTTCCTTCACCTTGCGGTCTTCCGTGCGGTCCAGGTTCAGAAACACGCGCCGTGCAAGCTGCTGGGTAAGGGTACTGCCCCCGGTCTGAACGGATTCATTCAGTACCTTTTGCTTGACGGCCCGCAGGGTGCCGCTGAAATCCACCCCTTTATGATTGTAGAAATTATTGTCCTCTATAGCGAGAACGGCATCAATCACAAGCTGCGGAATATCGTTGAATTCAATAAGTCTGCGGTCTTCTTCTGTGCGGAGCTGGCCAATCGGCTGTCCGTCACTGAAATAGGCAAAGCCGGTAATGGCGTTCAGCCCAACCTGCTGCTGGATTAGTTCTTCGGGCCGGACCGGGTCGTCCTTCACTATTGAAGTGACGTAGCCGGCTACAGCGCCGCCGGCGAACAGGCAGCCGAGTATACCGAGTATGAACATCCACTTCACAACTGAACCGAACCTGCGGAGCCAGGATCTGCGCGGTGGACGCTGTTTTGCGGTCTTCTTTTTCTTCTCCTCAACCATCGACGATAATCCTCCTTTTAACGGAACTATTATAGCACAATTTGGCGATTTTGAATGCGCTTCTGCCGGAGAGGATTTTTTTGCAGTTGACACGCGCTGTATTTTCAACAGGAGAGTAAGGATGGAATATTTACTTTTGAGACAGCCACATGAAGCTTCAAAAATAACTCAGGTACTTTGCAGGGGTCCCAAAACATATAAATCAGAACTAAATCACCCTGCGGGTGAACGGTGCTAATGCCTCTCTCATCGGCCGCTTTTAAGGAGCAGTAATGTTGCACTTTTTGCAGGATTTCTCTATACCTTTTACGGGTTGAAGTACAATGTTGCATGATTTGCACAAATTTCGGTGTTTAGAGCAAGTTAGCGCTGGATTTGTTGCATTTCGTGCAAGATTTCAGCATAGACCGCTTCTTTGGGGCAGTAATGTTGCACTTTTGGCAGGATTCCTCTTAAAATATTACTGGCTGTGATGCATGTGGCCCTTCCCTCCGCGCAGCGGCATCCTGAAAATACGTCTGGGACTGCGATAAACACACGGCCTACGCGGTGCACCCAGTCCAATATGTTCGGTTTCCTGTTAAAATATGTTGAATAAATGAGCAAAAAAAAGCCCCCGGATAGAAATCCGGGAGCTTTGATCAGATTCCGCTGTAAGCGAATCTTAACGGTTGTAGAATTCGACGATTTGCTTCTCATCGATATCCTGGGACAGCTCGGCACGTTCCGGCAGACGAAGGAATTTACCTTCGAATGATCCGTCAGCATATTCCAGGTAGCCTGGAAGGTGGGAGCGGTTGTCGAGAGCTTCTTTGATCGAAGCCATAGCGCGGCTTCTTTCGCGGAGTCCGATAACGTCGCCAATGCTTACACGGTAAGAAGCGATGTCGACTTTTTTGCCGTTAACGGTTACGTGGCCGTGGGATACCAACTGGCGTGCGCCTGCACGGGAGTTAGCGAATCCAAGACGGTAAACCAGGTTGTCCAGGCGGCTTTCGAGCAGGAACATGAAGTTTTCGCCCGCAATACCCTGGAGCTTTTGTGCCTTAGTGAAAAGAGTTTTAAACTGCTTTTCGCCCAGGCCGTACATGTGACGCAGTTTTTGTTTTTCCAAAAGCTGCATTCCGTAGTTACTTACTTTTCTGCGTTGGTTAGCGCCGTGCTGTCCTGGTGGGAAAGGGCGTTTCAGGTCTTTGCCTGTACCGCTAAGGGAAATGCCCAGACGGCGGCTGAGTTTGAATTTAGGTCCGGTGTAACGTGCCATATTATAGTAGACTCCTTTTAATGAAAAAATGTATTGTAGGGCCTATTTGCGCCGCAATTCGTATCCGTGAAAGCGTTAAATGGTTTCACACTGCCGAGGGAAGTTCAGCCGCTGCCCTGACAGTAACGAAATGCGTAGAGGGTGACACAACGTTACGCCCAATAAGACTTGTTACAGTCTTGTTCAACAATAAATATTATATGAAAATGACAGTCAAAGTCAAGCGCAACTTAAAAGAGTTTTTGTCTATGTTTGTCGTTAGTTCTTTGGTCCTAAAAAAAATCCCGGTTTTGCGGAAAATATAATGCAATACCTCAAGAAAGGGAGTAAAATATAACTAATTGGATGTTATCGGAAAACTGTGATTTCAAATATCCTGACTATATTTACGCTGGATTGGTAATGTCTCTACTATAGAATCAGGGGGCGTACTCCGGTCTGGCCTGATTGAAGATGCAAAGGAGGTCCTCTTTATGTCAGAGCAGGAGGCATACGGCCATAAGGATCGGGACAGCCGTATGCTGTTACAGGACATGAGGCAATCCGGCGGAGAAGATGTAGATCCCGCCGCCTGGCTGAAGGAGACGGATATCGTGTCTCACGATTTCCCCTACGCCGCCAGCTTGATTGCCGAGAGCTTCAGGGAATGGCAAGGACAGGGAGTCCCCTCCTTCGCGAAGGCCTGGAGCTGGTGTGTGCTGAATTATGAAGGTGATTGGATTGAGCCCGGCTCTGAATTCCGGCAGGGGCGCTGGAGAGCAGAGTGGGAAGAAGCGGCGGGAATCTGCCTGCAGACAGGCGGGATGTATGCCGCCGAGGTTCTGGAGGAAGGACAAGCCTATTCACTTCTGGCTTTGCCGGTATTTACGCGCGGGCACCGGGAAATCTTTGCCGTGCTTGGCTGCAGAATGCCTGCTGAGCAGTACGAGTCGGGCGGGAAGCATACGGCTGAAGCCATGTCGATGCATTTCCAGACCTGCTTTTATCACCGGTTTGAGCATGTGTTTGTCTCGGATCTTGCGGGAATTCATCTGCATGCCGAGCGTGAGGGCAGCCGCCGTTCGCTGCTTTTTCAGATTGTCCAGCGTATGCATGACAACATTGATGTAGATGCCGTGCTGACGGAGGTCATTGACAGTATCGCTGCGATGTATCCGGGGGCGCGGCTTGATTTGTTCATGTCCCAGGACCACCGCAGCACGCATCCTCAGGTCAAGCCGCTTCCGCTGACATGGGCAGGCAATGATGTCTGTGACCGGGCCTTCAAGGATGGGCGGGTCACGCTTCATGCCGGGCGTGATGAGAACGGGACTGTTGAGGTAGGGCTTCCGCTCGGCGGCAAGCAGGGGGTATACGGTGTGTTTCATATGATTATGGACAAGGCGTCCTTCCATGAGCTGGATCTTAGCTTCCTGACCATGGTCGCGGATACCGCCGGTACCGCCTTTGAGAATGCGAAGCTGTATGAACGCTCCAACCAGCTGATCAGGGAGCTGCGCATGAGCAATGAGCTTACCCAGCGGCTGAATCAGAGCCTCAGGCTCGGCGATATTTTCCAGTTTGCCTTCGAAGAGCTGCTGGCAATGTTCGAGGCGGATTATTGCTGTATCCTCCATAAGAATGAAGAGCGCGGCGGGCTTGAGGTTATCGCCTGCAATTATCTGCCGCTGCTGGGTGAAATATTGGATGGCAGTCAGGGACTCGGCGGTAAGGTCTATGCTACGGGAGAGCCGCTGCTGGTCTCCGATTACAAGTATGCTGCGGGGCAGACCTCGACGCTGATGGATGCTACCGGCTCACAGTCGCTGATCGCTACTCCGCTGAATGTGGGGGGAGAGGTGCGGGGAGCCATTATGCTGGCGCATAAGCAGGCCCACTTCTTCTCCTATGACAGCTACCGGCTGCTGCAGGCGATGGCCGGTCATATCGGGCTGGCTGTCGGAAATGCGAGGCTTCATGCCGAGGTGCACCGCCTGGCGAACCGGGATACGCTGACCGGACTTTTTGCCCGCCACTATCTGGATGAAGAGATTAAGCAGCGGCAGTCGAGTGATTTTTGCGGAACCCTGATTGTGGTGGACATTGACCAGTTCAAGATGGTGAACGATACCTATGGACATCAGAAGGGGGACAAAATCCTGAAGCAGGTCAGCGACATCGTGAAGACCTCGATCCGCCAGGGGGATGTCGCCGCCAGATGGGGCGGAGAAGAGCTTGCAGTCTATCTGCCTCAGCTTGGGGTGCAGCAGGCCGTATTCGTAGGGGAACGTATCCGCAAGCGTGTGATGGGAGAGACAGAGCCGCGTGTGACCGTGTCCTGCGGGGTCGCCGAGTGGAGCTGGACCGATGACCGGGTCAGTGTCGAATCTCTCTTTTACCGGGCGGATATGGCGCTCTACGAGGCCAAGAACAACGGGCGCAACCAGGTAGTGATCGATAACAAAACCGTAGAGAATAATTCGAAGAATCCTTGGGCTTAGGCCTTAAGGATTTTTCTTTTGTGCAAATATAAGAACTTATATGTTCCGGGGTCCCCGCAAAGTACCTGAATAGACATCGAAGTTAAAGCTCCGCTAAATGGCGGTGTTTTGCGTCATCCGGCGTATAAGCCCTGCATTCAGGGAGACCCTAGGTAGAATGCAGGTACACTCTACTTTCTTGCGGAAAGGGCTTGATGGCCATGATGAACTTACGATGCGTCCGCACGGGAATTCTTGCCCTGCTGATGCTCTCCAGCCTTGCATTCAGTGGATGCGCGGGTGTGAAGGACAAACCGGCTGCGGAGGATTTGAATCTGGTAATGGCGGGGATGGATGGCACTGACGGGGTGTCCTTTGAAGGAGCGGCTGCCCTGCTGATCGACGGGAAAACGATCCCGGAATCCTCGCTCTACTATGGTGGAAAGGTAGCGGATCATAACCGGGTCAGCCTCTATTCGCTCCTGCCGGACGGCGGACATCCCGCTTCTGCGGCGGAGTCCGGTCCGCGTTCTCTGGAGCAGGGCTCGGGAGATGCGCCCGTCTACTATACCCGGATGGTGAAGGAGGACGGAAAATGGACGATGAAGCAGGCCTCTCCGGCCTTGGGTGGCAGTAATCCCCTGGAGGCACTGAATCCGCTGCGTCAGCTGGAGGAGCTGGAGCAGATGGGCAAGAAGGTGACGGAGGAAGCGGGCAGCGCCAGAGGGACACGGGTCCTGCGGATTGAATTAACGGCAGAGGAGGCGCGCAGACAGCTCTCGGCAGAGCTTGCGCAGAAGATGCAGGCTATTAAGCCGGCTGCCAGAATAGGCGCTGCTGCGCCTGCTGACACTCAGGCTAAGGCACTTGCGGCAAAGAGCGCACTGTGGGAACAGAAGCAGACAGAGCTGCAGCAGAGGCTGAACCAGGCGGATATCCGCACAGTATATTATCTTAAGGTTGACCCGAAGCGGAATCTGCCCACCCGGCTGACCTCGAACCGCACCCTAACCTACCCCGGCAAGGCCGGTGCGACCACGGAAGAAGCCTACATTACGCAGGTGGATTTCTATGGTTATAAGTGAGCGGCTCCCTTCCCGAAGATGGCTTGCGCTCTATGACAGGCGTGCTACAATATAACGGTATGTTTATTTTCAGCAAGAGGAAGGAAGAGAGAGACAGATGAATGATCCCCGGATTCAAAAGCTTGCGGCGAACCTTGTAGGTTACTCCGTAAACGTACAGCCCGGCGAGAATGTGCTCGTCGAAATGATCGGCAGTGAACGAGATTTGATCAAAGCCGTTGTGGAGGAAGTGGGGAAGGCCGGAGGCCGTGCATTTGTGCAGCTGACCGACCGCACTGTTCTGCGCAGTATGCTCAAATATGCAACACCTGAAGGCATCAAGACCTGGGCGGAGATCGACCTGAACCGGATGAAGCAGATGGACTGCTATATCGGCATCCGTGCCGGTGAGAATGTCAATGATCTGTCCGATGTGCCGGAAGAGAACATGAAGCTCTACAACTCCCTGTATTCCCACCCGGTACATAGCGAGCAGCGCGTCAAGCACACCAAATGGGTGGTGCTGCGTTATCCTAACGCCAGTATGGCTCAGCTCGCCAACACGAGCACTGAGGCCTTCGAGGACTTTTACTTCGAGGTCTGCAATCTGGATTATGCCAAAATGGATAAGGCCCAGGATTCATTGGCTGAGCTTATGCGCAGAACCGACAAGGTGCGTATATCCGGTCCCGGAACAGACCTTACATTCTCCATCAAGGGAATCGGGGCGGAGAAATGCTCCGGCCAGAAAAATATCCCGGACGGAGAAGTGTACAGCGCACCTGTCCGGGATTCCGTGAATGGAACGATCAGCTATAATGCCGCATCGATCTATAACGGGGTGACCTTCGAGAATGTGAAGTTTATGTTCGAGAACGGCCGGATCACAGAGGCTTCCAGCAATGATACCGCGCGGCTGAATGAAATTCTGGATTCCGACGACGGAGCGCGCCATATCGGTGAGTTCGCCATCGGCTTCAACCCTTATATTCTGCATCCGATGAAGGATATTCTGTTCGATGAGAAAATTGCCGGCAGTCTGCACTTCACACCGGGCCAGGCGTATGATGTGACGGACAACGGCAACCGTTCGTCCATTCACTGGGACCTCGTGCTGATTCAGCGTCCTGATTACGGCGGCGGCGAAATTTACTTCGACGATGTGCTGATCCGTAAGGACGGAATTTTTGTGGTGCCGGAGCTGGAAGGTCTGAATCCGGAGAACCTGAAATAAAATGGTATAAAAGCGGGATTCCAAAAGCACGTAAAGGCCGGTTTCCAAGAAACACCTTGCGTGAGTAAGCGGATTCAATGTATCATGGAATTGGTAACAAGTGAACATAAGTATATAATCAAGTTGCGGAGGGATTCCTATGTCCAACAATGCGGCAATCGTGGATATTGCACAGACAGCAAGCCAATTTAATTCATCTATCGTTCTTCAAGCGGACAACAAGTACATTGATGTTAAGAGCATCCTGGGCTTGTTCACCACCCTGGTATCCAGCCAAAGCTATGAGCTGCATGTACATGGCACAGATGCCGAGGAAGCCAAGAAAGCCATGAGTGAAGTTTTCGCCAAACACAATTTGAATTTTACAGTAGTAGCAGAGTAATTCCAGTTTCTTCTCAGACGTCCGGCCTTACGGCTGGGCGTCTTTGCTGTGGAACCAGGCGGTTTTGCAGGAACTTCAGGAATAACCCAAACTGAAATCTTGTATTAGGTCCTAATTTCGACTAATATTAAGAATAATAAGCAATCGCTGCTGTAACTTTTGGACATGGGGGGGAAAATGCATGACTTCATCGGATTTGCAGGAACAGCTCAATATCAAAGCAATCAATCTTCTTCAAGAAGATGCCGATAAAATTCAGAAGCTCATTGAAGTACAGATGGAGAATTTGGCAACCCGTTACTGCCCTCTCTATGAGGAAGTGCTGGATACCCAGATGTACGGCTTCTCCAGAGAGGTCGATTTTGCGGTCAGAGCGGGGCTGGTGCCGGAGCTTACAGGCAAGCAGGTGCTAAGCAAGCTGGAACGCAACTTGGCGGTACTATATGAGGCACTGAACAAGAAAGCTGAAGAACGGGAGATGTAAGGACCCGGTCATCAAGTGGAAACGGCTTTGCCGTCCTTTTACAGGACGGTACCGTTTCAGCATATAATTCTTATATTTTCAGCAAAACGCACACGACAGACCCGGGGGTCGATCATGTGCGTTTTTTTTAAATGGAGCTATAGGGCCTCAGAAGGGCTTCAGACCAGATAGAACGATACACCGAGAATCAAATAGACCGCCAGCAGCAGCAGGCCTTCGTACCAGTTGGTTGCGCCATCCTGAATAATTGATTTGGCGATGAACACAGATACGGCAATCGCTACAATCTCAATCGTGGTGAAGACAATCGACATGGTGTTGCCCATGAAGTAACTGGCGAAGATCAGCACAGGGGCGACGAACAAGGCAATCTGCAGACTGCTGCCTACGGCGATCTCGACTGCGGCTCCGATCTTGTTCTTCATGGCGAGCATAATGGCAGCGCTGTGTTCTGCGGCGTTACCGATAATCGCTACAAGGAATGCGCCCACGAACAGCTCACTGAAGCCGAAGCGTTCGGTGAGAGTCTCCAGCGTTCCGACCAGCCACTCACTGACGAAGGCGACCATGACTGTGGCAAGGACCAGATAGAGGATTGAACGGTTCCGGGACCAGACCGGAGCATGCTCATTCGGCAGCTCTTCCGCAGTATCGTCCGTAACATCCGCCAGGTACTTCTTGTGTGTGATCATGGAGAAGACCAGCCAGGCGAGGTAGGCGGCAATCAGGAGGCCAGCGACGACAAGGCTAAGCACATTGGTGTCTTTCTCGGTGATGGAATGCGTGTTGAAGAACATGGCGGGGACGAACAGGGCGATAACAGCAACGATCATCAGTGAGCCGTTCAGACCGGCGAGGGTGACATTGAAGTTCTGAACCTTGAACTTCATGCCCCCGGCAAAAATACTGAGTCCGAGGACGAGCAGCAGGTTGCCGATGATGGAGCCAGTCAGACTCGCTTTGACCATGTCAAACAGTCCTTCCTTGACCAGGAAGAAGGCGATGATCAGCTCGGCCGCATTGCCGAAGGTTGCGTTCAGGAACCCTCCAAGCCGCTGTCCGGCGTAGTGGGCTACACTCTCGGTGGCCCGGCCGAGGAAACCGGCCACGAAGATGACCGATACGGCAGACAATATGAACTGAAGGGTATGATCCCAGTTCGCGTAATGCCCTATGGCGCTGAGGATGAAGCTGATGACCAGCAGCGCCGGTGAGATCCATTTTTTCAAGGTTTAGCACTCTCCAGTCTCTATATGTAGGTTGAATTCATAATCAATATACCCAAATTGTTCCTGACTGTAAACGGGGGTGAGAGAAAGTCATTTGCTTTTTAGGCCGCTTTGGAATTACAATAATTGATAATGAGAGTAGGGGGGATATGGCATGGCAGAACAGCTTCAACTGGAATTGGGAAATATACGGATATCGAATGACGTTGTCTCAAAAATTGCCGGCCTGGCCGCGCTTGAGACTCCCGGAATTGCAGCCATGTCTGGCGGTTTGTCAGAGGGCTGGGCAAAGCGCCTGAGCGGCAAGAACGTGCAGAAGGGTGTTACTGTCGAAGTTGGCCAATTGGAAGCTGCAGTAGACTTACGCATCATCGTACTGTACGAGACGCCGATTCATGAAGTGTGCCGCATGCTTCAGCAGAATGTCCGCGAGGCTGTGGAGAGTATGACCGGGCTTCACATCGTAGAGGTTAACGTTAAGGTCGAAGGCGTAGCCTTCAAGAACGACGAGATTTCTTAAGCACAATTATATTAGGCATCCATGCAAAAGGCAGTCCGGAATTTATTCCGGACTGCCTTTCTACTTGTTGGCTCAACCCTCATTTGTATGTAGGTAGCCTATTTAGCGTGCGCGGGTGCCAGCACTTCTGTTGTTGCGTACCTGTCTGACTGTAGTCACAGACTTCACAACTTCCTCCTTGGCCGGACGGTTGGTCTCCCGTGAGATGCTGAGCATGATCCCCATGCAGAGCATGGTGACGAGCAGCGAGGAGCCGCCGTAGCTGATGAAGGGCAGTGTAACCCCTGTAAGCGGAATCGTATTGGTCACACCGCCGATATTGATGAAGGCCTGAATGGCGATGAGCCCCATGATTCCGATGCCGACCAGGGTGCCGAAGGGATCGGTACACCGCAGTGCAATCAGAATTCCTCTCCAGATGAAATACAGGTAGAGCAGCAGGAACAAGGCTGTTCCCACGAAGCCGAGCTCCTCACCGATGACGGAAAATATAAAATCGGTGTAAGGATAAGGCAGGTAGTGAAGCTTCTGGATACTCTTACCAAACCCGGAGCCTTGTGTTCCGCCTTCGCCTAGGGCGATCAGGGATTGCATGATATGATAGCCGTTGCCCGAGGCGTCTTTCTCCGGATCAAGGAAGGCTTCAATACGGCCCTGACGGTAATCCTGCTTAATCTCAGCCTTCTCGGTGTGCGGCGACAGGGAGTCAATGGCAGTCTTGGCTCCCCAGACGAGAGCCACGCCCAGAATCAACAGGCCAATTGAGCCCATAATGTGCTTCATACTGGCGCCGCCGGCATAGATGATCAGTCCGCTGGTTGCGACAAGAATCATACAGGAGCCTAAATCCGGCTGAAGCATAATCAGTCCGGCTACGATGCCGACGATAATCATGACAGGGATATACCCTGTCCGCAAATCACGCAGGCGCTCGCCTTTTTTGGTGATCAGGGCTGCCAGATATAGAATGATGGAGATCTTGGCCAGCTCGGTAGGCTGAATGCCAAGAGTTCCGATACTCATCCAGCTCTTGGCGCCGTTAATCCCCTCGGTGGTGGCTACGAACAGCAGCAGTACAAGTGTAATCACGAAGATCGGGGCATACCATTTCTTGAATTTGCTGTAGTGGATATTCATGACAACGAACATGATGAAGCTGCCCAGCACAGCCCAGATCAGTTGTTTTTTGACGAAGAAAAATGCATTATTGCTGTATTTCTCACTGGCAAGGGTTAAGCTGGAACTGGAGCTGAACACCATCAGCAGGCCGAAGCCCACGAACAGCAGGGTGAGAATAAGCAGCTGGAAATCGGGCGTTCCTCTTTTGGACGGGTTGGCTTTGGCGGCCGTCTTTCCCTTCGCGGCACTCAAACTTCCAGCAGCGCTTTCAATTCATTAATATGCTTCCGGGCTACCTCAAGCACCGGCTGAGGCACCGGAGATTCATATTCCAGCCCGTGGGGGAATGTGGCCTTACCCAGATAGACAGCTTCAATCGCCAGTACCGCGTCCGCCTTCTCCAGCTTCCCCTCCACAGCACGGGTATTAATGCGCAGGAAGTATTCGCCGCCGTCCTTGCGGTCTTCGATCTTGCAGTCATAGGTCGCGCGGTAGTATTCCCATTGCCATCTGATGAATCCTGCCTTGGAGGCACTCTCGTCGAGATAAAGAAGGTCGCTCTTCAATCCTTCGAGGCCCGTGTTCTCAAATATCATAGCGCACAACTCCCCTTAATGAAGTATAATGATTCATTTGTAATTAAAATTTGTTATTGTTCTTCCTCATGATAGTCTGTTTCCCGGGGTTGTGCAAGGTAGAACGGGCGGATTAATACCCACTTTTTTGCGTTTCTGCTACAATAAAAGAAAGTTGGCAGGCTGCGGAGCGGACAGAGCTCAAGGGCTTGCCCCGCAGGCTTATCCGCAGGATGCTGTAAGAGAAGGGAATGGAGAGTTATGGAGAGGTTAGAGATCAAGGAGCTGCTCCCGGAAATGATCAAATGGCGCCGCCATCTGCACCGTCATCCGGAGCTGTCCTATCAGGAGAAGGAGACCTCCGCTTATGTCGGGGCAAGGCTCACGGAGCTGGGAATTGAGGTCCGGCGGAGTGCAGCAGGCTACGGATTGACAGGCACACTTAAGGGCCGGGAGACTGGAAGAACGGTAGTCCTGCGTGCAGATATGGATGCGTTGAATATTACGGAGGAGAGCGGCCGGGAATATGCTTCCCAGTATCCTGGGGTTATGCATGCCTGCGGGCATGACGGGCATACCGCCATGCTGCTGGCTGCGGCGGCGTATTACAGCTCCCGCCGGGAGGAACTGAGGGGGGAGATCCGCTTTCTGTTCCAGCCGGCGGAAGAGGTCTGTCCCGGCGGTGCAGTGGACATGATTGCGGAAGGCGTGCTTGCGGGGGCGGATGCTGTCTACGGGCTGCATCTGTGGACGCCGTTCCCGCTCGGGACGGTAGGCAGTGCGCCGGGGCCGCTGATGGCTTCGGCCGATGAATTCTTCATTGATCTGACCGGCCGGGGCGGACATGGCGGTATGCCCCACCGCACAGCAGACAGCATTGTGGCCGGTGCGGCGCTGGTTACCGGGCTGCAGACGATTGTCAGCCGCAACGTGGATCCGCTGCGCCCTGCTGTGGTCAGCGTGGGAACGTTGCAAGGCGGTTCCGCCCAGAATATCATTGCCGAGCGCTGCCGGATTACCGGGACGGTGCGGGCCTTTGATGAAGAGACGCGGCATCTGATCCGCCGCCGCATTGAAGAGTTGGCGGCGTCCATAGCCGCAGCCTATGGTACGGAGGCGAAGGTGGATTATCTGATGGGGTACCCCCCGCTGGTGAATGACGTTGCTGAGTATGAACGCTTCGCCCGTGTTGCCCCTGAGGCGCTGGGTACAGATGCCCATGTGATGCTGATGGAGAAGATTATGCCGGCGGAGGACTTTTCCTATTATGTTCAGGAGATTCCCGGCTGCTTCATCTTCGTCGGTGCGGGCAATGCGGCCAAGGATGCCGTCTATCCGCATCATCACAGCAAATTTGATTTCGATGAGGACGCCATGCTCTATGGCGTGAAGCTGCTGGTCGCTATGGCCGACTCCTGTCTGAATGAGTCCTTATCCGTATAAATGTTACCGCTCCAGGAAAAACTACTCTCAAATGCCATGGTAACGTGGACAGGAGGGTTCATTCTTGACAGCGGCAGCAGCCGCATTAATAGAATGACGAATGGCTCATATCCGTTAGGCGGAGGTGGGCTTTTTCGTTGTAGGGACAAATTGAACCACTATAGCACAGAAGGAGGGAATAGGATGAGCGGAGCAGGGGCGGGGCCATGTATCACACGGAATGACCGGACCATTCTGCTGGAATGCGGACATCCGGGATTTGAGGAGGCACGGGCGGTTCTAAGCGGATTCGCCGAGCTTGTTAAAAGTCCTCCAGCCTACCACACTTACCGGCTCACACCGTTGTCCTTATGGAATGCAGCAGCCGGGGGACAGACAGCGGCAGAGGTCATTGAAGGACTGCGCAGGCTGTCCAGGTGGGGCATTCCTTCCGAGGTCGAGGGGGAGATGGAGCTGCTGATGTCCCGTTACGGAAGCTTGCATCTGCACGCGGATGAGAGTGATCCGCAGCTGGTTACGCTAACCGCTGACCGGGCGAGTGTGCTGGATGAACTGGATGACTCTCAGAAGCTGAAGGAGCTGGGCCTGCGCCGGACCGGGGAGCTGCATAGCCATTGTCCGAAGATGAACCGGGGTCTGCTGAAGCAGGAGATGACCAGACTGGGTTATCCGGTTCTTGACTATGCCGGGTACCGGGACGGGCAGAAGCTGAAGATAGCCTGGCGGGAAACTCTTGGGGAAATGGGTGAAGAGAGCAGCGCCGGATTCAGGCTTCGGGATTATCAACGGGAGGCTGTCCGCCAGTTCCAGGGAACCGGCGGACATGGCGGCAGCGGTGTGGTCGTGCTGCCCTGCGGGGCAGGCAAAACAGTTGTCGGCCTTGCGGTGCTGGAGCAGCTGCAGTGCGAGACACTGATCCTTACTTCGAGCACGACTTCTGTAGAACAGTGGCGCGGGGAACTGCTGCTGCGGACCACGCTGAGCACAGATGAGGTGGGGGAATACACGGGAGAGCACCGGGAGGTGCGGCCTGTAACTGTTACAACCTATCAGATGCTGACCCACAGGCGCTCCAAGGGTGGAGCGTTTGCCCACATGAATCTGTTCCATGAAAGAAACTGGGGGCTGATTATCTATGACGAGGTCCATCTGCTTCCGGCCCCTGTCTTCCGGGCGACCGCAGATATTCAGGCTACGCGGCGGCTGGGGCTGACAGCAACGCTCGTCCGGGAGGACGGGCGGGAGGGGGATGTGTTCTCCCTGATCGGCCCGAGATGCTACGACCTGCCCTGGAAGGTGCTGGAGCGGCAGGGATGGATTGCCGCTGTCGATTGCATCGAGGTCATCGTTCCGATGAACCAGAAGCTGCGGCAGCAATATGTGTATGCCGGTGCGAAGGAGCAGTTCCGGCTGGCGGCAGGTAATCAGGCTAAGGCGCTGGCCGCAGCGCAGATTGCTGCGGCGCATCCCGCAGCGTCGATTCTAGTGATCGGCCAGTACCTCGACCAGCTGGAGCAGATGGCGCTTGCGCTTGCGGCCCCTCTGATCACGGGCAAGACTCCGCAGAAGGAGCGGAATGCGCTCTACGCTGCGTTCAATGAAGGCAAGCTGCCGGTGCTGATTGTCTCCAAGGTTGCGAACTTTGCTGTGAATCTGCCGGATGCCTCTGTGGCAATTGAGGTATCCGGCGCCTTCGGCTCCCGGCAGGAGGAGGCTCAGCGGCTGGGCCGCATCCTTCGTCCGAAGCCGGGGGATAACCGGGCGTATTTCTACACGCTGGTCACAGGAGACAGCCGGGAGCAGGACTTCGCCCTGCGCCGCCGGATGTTCCTGACAGAGCAAGGCTACGAATACGGGGTCCGGATGCTGGACCCGGCGGAAGGAGCTGTTCTCTGATGGAACTGGAACCGGCAGATGATATCAGCAGGCTGTCTGCGGATGCTTGTGAAGTGCTGCTGCGGATAGCGGCAGAGCATGCGGCTTCGCCATGTACAGCGGATTCTGTAGAGCGGCTGCGGCCTGAATTCCTGTGTAGAGCCGAGCAGTTGCTAGCCTTGGAGGAACTGCTTCACACCGGGATGCTGGAGCTGCGTCAGAAAGTGTGGGGGGAGCGGCTGTATCAGATTCCGCAGCAGCAGTATCCCTTGATCCTGAGGAGCTTCTGGACGGGCTGCCCGCAGGTGCGGGTGGAGGGGGCAGTCCGGGTTGAGCATGCAGCGTGTTCAGAACTGTCAGGGGAGATTTTTCAGGGACTGCTGTTCATAGCCCAGGAAGGCCTGCCTCTGACCTCTAAGGGAGTGATACATAAGAAGCAGCTTGGCCGGTTAGCCGGAAGGTTGTCCATACCGGGGGAGTATCTGGCTCTGCTTGAGTCCTCTGCCGGTCACCAGAGCTATCCGCTGCAGGTTACATTAATGATTGATTTGCTGAGCACACTGGGGCTGATTACCCGCGGCAGCAGCGGGTATGGATTAGACAGAACGATGCTGCAACGCTGGCTGGCTCTTACCGCACAAGAGATGACGGATACGCTCTACACCTTGGGAATCAGCCGTTACGGCACTCCGCTGCCTGAGGAGCAGCATTTCAGACATTTGCTCTCGGCAGCAGAGTTTAAGGCGGACGAGTGGTTTGCGGTAGAGCCTGTTCTAAGCTGGATGAGACAGAATGGTCTTGCCGGGGATCGGCCTGTACCGGGATCGGCAGGGACAGGCTCAGACTCAGGGCTTAAGCAGGCGTCACTTGCCTGGATTCGCCTTCTGGCCGCCTTCGGCTGGTGTGAGCTGGGGTCTTCAGCGGAAGGGGCGGAGTGCTTCCGCTGGAAGGCAATGAAGCCGCAGCTGACCAGACATAGCCTGGGAATAACCCCGCAGCATCAAGAGGGTGCAGAAGAAGCAGACAGTAACCGGGAAACAGCCAGCAGCAGTCCAAGCACAGCAGAAAGCACCCGAGCGACAGCTGTCAGCGGCACCGAATCACCAGATAGAGTCCAAGGAACAGACAGTATCCCGGAAGCAGGTAGTAGCAACCCAAGCATATCGGCCAGCAGCCAAGCAATCCTGGACAGCGCCGCCGAAGCTCAAGATACCGTCCTCAGCCCGCCGAGACCCGTAGCAGCTGAAGCCGCACGTAGCCCGCTGCCGCAAGCATCAGCTTCCGCGTCCCCCGGCTTCATTGTTCAGCCGGATTTCGAGGTGCTGGTTCCGCCGGAGGTCCCTTATACGGTCCGCTGGACCTTGGCCGGGTGTGCGGAGCTGCTGCATCACGAGGATCTCTGGAGCTTCCGGCTGACCCGTGAGCGGCTGGAAGCCGCAGCGGACCAGGGGTTCGCCCCGGGTGAAGTGATCTCCTGGCTGAACGCCCATGCCGCCGGAGGATTGCCGGAGCAGGTCATACTGGCGCTCCGGCAGTGGGCCAGAGCGATCGGGCGGACCGAACTGGCGGAGGTTCTTCTGCTGTCCTGCGCCGGAGAGCAGGAGGGCGAGATAATCGCCGCCCATCCCCGGCTGCAGGACATTGTTACCCGTATCGGCCCGCTCCACTTCATCGTCCGGCCGGAGGCTGCCGGGCAGCTGCGCAAGGAGCTGGCAGCCGCCGGTCTGGCACCGTCCGTAAGGGCCGGGGAACTGAACGGGGCTGCGGGCCAGCAGCGGCTGTTCGAGCTGTCTGGGCCGTACGAACCAGAGCTGCGCTACGAGCTCCCTGCCGCACCCGGGGAACGGGGCCTGCTGGGAACGGGACCGTCTCCGAAGCTCCTGCCGCTGGACAGGGGCGGCCCCCCGATGCTGGAGCTGCCGGGTGAGGAGGCCGTGCCGCAGATGTGGTTCAATCAGTGGAGGCAGTATCATGTCACTACAGCGCAAAAGGTAATGGAGCAGGCGCTAAGCTGGGGAATCAAGGTCCGGCTCTCCTACGGGGGCAAGGCGGCGGATTTCATTCCTGAGCGGATCAGCGGACGTCCATGGAAGGTACGGGGCATTCTGCTGCTCCCGGGAACGGAGACCGCAGAGGAGACGGAGCTTGCAGCGGAGGACTGGCAGGAAATTCAGCTGCTGCATCCGCTTAAGCACAGAAATTCTTCTTCTGCTGAGGCGGGCGGATATGTTATGATAAGGTAGTCTATCGCTGCGGTAGAACATTAAATGCAGAAAAGAGTTGAAGTTCATGAGCGTAGCGGAATTAAATACGGTCGATATGGCCGAAGTGCTGACATACGCCTATGAATTAGGCGATATGATAAATCAATCCGCAGAAGTGTCGGATTACCTATACTGGAAGGGACAGGTGGATAACCATCCCGAAATCCAGGCCATCATCAAGCGGCTGCAAGGCAAGAAGGAGCTGTTTGAGGAGACACAGCGGTTTGGTCATTTTCACCCGAACTATCACTCGGCCAAGGATGAGGTTGAGGCTGTAGAGCGGGAGCTGGAGCAGTTCGAAGCGGTGGTCCGCTTCAAGAATGCGGAGAAGACGCTGGATGATATTCTTCATTCCATGTCTGAGGCGATCGCATTCTCGGTCTCGGACAGTATTAAGGTCCCCAGCAATGATCCTTCCCCCAAAGGCGGATGCGGCAGCGGCGGCAAATGCTCCTGCGGATAAGCTGACCCGCGAGGAGATAGAGAAAGAGAGGCGGATGAGCTTATGTTTGCGGAACGGACAGGTTATATTGTATGGGTTAGCGACGTCAAGGCGGCGCGCAACCTGGAGAAGTACGGCACATTGCACTACGTTTCCCGTAAAATGCACTATGCGGTAATGTACGTCAATGCGGAGCGCGCCGAGGAAGTCATGAAGAATGTCCGCAGACTTTCTTATGTGCGCAAGATTGAGCGTTCGTACCGCAATGAACTGAAGACGGAATATACCAGCAACGGACCGGACAAGTCCAAGTACTACGGTCTGTAGTTCAGGGATAAAGGTTATTTAGACAGACGCCGCTGGCGTCTGTTTTTTTAGAGGGGGACCGGCAATGAACCAAGAGGAACAGGTCTTAACCGCTTTCCGGGAATTATTCAATAAGATGAGCTGGCTGAACAAGTCGAAGATGGAGATCAGTCTTAAGGGCAATAAACCCTCGGAGGTGCACTGTATTGAATACATCGGACGACATGCAGACGTCAACGTGACCAAGCTTGCAGAGGCCTTGTACATGACCAGAGGGGCGATCAGCAAGATTACACGGAAGCTCCTGCATAAGGGGCTTATCGAGAGCTACCGGAAGCCGGACAATCAGAAGGAAATCTATTTCAGGCTTACCGGTCAAGGGGAGGCTGTGTATCAGATCCATGACGAATTGCACCGTGAGTTCCGGGAGCGGGACAGACCCGTGTTTGAGCAGGTGACCGATAGCCAGTATGCCGGTATGCTCAGCTTCATGGAGAAGTACAACAGGCATTTGGATGAAGAGATTAAGAAGCAGGAGCTGGGGCTGGGGCTGGAGAACAGCACGGAAGAAGATTAATTTCCTCTCTATACTTCAGCAGAATAGTTGAGGCAGAGTTACTTTCACCCGGAAGGGTGTTTTTTTACGCTAAAAATTATGTTTCCTTGGAATCAAAAATGTGCTAGTATGATATTGTTTCTTAGGAAACAATTCATAAACTCCAAGGAGAGAAGATGCATGTCCACATCCAGACCCGCTCAAAATCAAGATCAATCCTCTGAACCAACAGTAGATAAGCACGCGCTTATATTCGGTCTAATCTCTGTATTTTTATGCGGAATAGGCTTCAGCATTATAGCTCCTGTGGTTCCATTCCTCGTCCAGCCTTACATTAGCGATCCCGGAAAACAAGCGGTGATGATTACCCTGCTGACCTCAGTGTATGCGGCCTGCCTGTTCTGTGCGGCGCCTGTGCTGGGTGCGCTGAGTGATAAATACGGACGGCGTCCTTTACTTCTGCTATGCCTGCTGGGTTCTGCTGCCGGTTACTTCATATTTGGCCTTGGAGGGGCTTTATGGGTGCTGTTCGCCGGGCGGATTATTGAAGGGATCACAGGCGGGAGCATCGGTACAATCTTCGCTTATTTTGCAGACATTCTTCCACCGGAGCAACGGACCAAGTACTTTGGCTGGGTGAGCGCGGTGGTAGGGGCCGGTACTATTATTGGTCCGTCGATGGGCGGGCTGCTGGCCAAGTTCGGGTATTCGGTGCCCATGTATGCTGGTGCAGCGGTAACGTTACTGAATGCGGGTTATGGCTTCCTGTTCATGCCGGAGAGTCTGGAGAAAAGTAAGAGACTGAAGGCAATCCCCTTAGTCAGGCTGAACCCCTTCTCGCAGCTTGCGAACCTCCTGTCCATGAAGAACCTCAATAGACTGTTTGTCTCTGCCTTCCTGCTGTGGATACCGAATGGATCATTCCAGGCTATTTTTTCACAGTTCACATTGGATAATTTCAGCTGGAAGCCGGTGATCATCGGATTGATGTTCTCCATCATGGGCTTGCAGGATATTCTGTCCCAAGGATTCATTATGCCGAAGCTCCTGAAAAGGTACAGTGACAGGCAAATTGCCCTCCTCGGAATGGTCTCGGAAATTGTTGGTTATGTCCTGTTTGCGTTGTCGGCCTTGTTCGCCTTTTATCCTCTTTTTATCGCAGGGATGTTTATCTTCGGCTTCGGAGATTCAGTCTTCGGGCCTTCGTTCAACGGAATGCTGTCCAAATCTGCCGCAGCGGGCGAGCAGGGACGGGTTCAAGGGGGCAGCCAATCGATTCAGGCGCTGGCGAGAATGATCGGACCGCTGATTGGCGGACAGCTCTATGTATCGCTTGGAGCGGCTGCACCGGCATTTATGGGGGTGATCCTCATTGGAGCGGCGATCCCTGTGCTCTATACGATTAACCGGGCGGGCAGCTGACGTTTCGCACTGCAAGACTGCCGGGGATGGCGGTATGCTTGAACAACGGCCGTCAATGCGGTAAGATTGACAACAATAAGAGCATGCCAAGACCCTTTTTACGTGGAGTGTGATGACTATTGCAGGGCAAGGGGATGGACTGGTGGGGGGTGCACGAACCCTTCCACATCATGCTGAATAACTATGGGATTGCCGACATCGTGCTGACCCGGCATGCCAAGAGCCGTTATGCGGACCGGGTAGCAGCTGAGGACAGCGCAAATGTAGAGGTGACCGCCTGGATCTGGCAGGCCCTGAAGCAGAACCGGCTGAGGCCTTACTCGAGCAGTGATTATAATGCCTATCTGATCGATAATGATACGGTGATCGTGGTTGATTTCAGGCAGCTTGAGGGCGTCACGGCCCTCTCCGGAGAGCCTCTGTATGTCATGGTAATCGTGTCTTTTCTGGGCAAAATATCGGTGACTCCGCAGCTCCGGGATCTCAAGAGATACTATTCCTGGCTGCGTCATTCCCGGCGCATGAAGCTGTCCAAGAAACGCCGCAGGCGCAAGTAAGATACTTGAAATGAGGGAGGCATGCGGCTTAGGGCTGCGTGCCTTTTTGCTCTACACTCTACAACTGTAATTAGCGAAGGAGTCAGTAACGTATGAATTTTCATCAGCTTCATATTTTCTATACCGTGTCCGAACGGGGCAGCTTCTCGGCGGCGGCGCAGACACTGCATATGACCCAGCCTGCGGTGACGATGCAGATTCAGGCGCTGGAGGATTATTTCGGAACCAAGCTGTTCGACCGCTCCACCAAAAAAATCATACTCACCGAGGCCGGCCTGACGCTGATGCCGTTCGCGGTGCGCAGCATGCAGCTGATGCGCGAGACGGACCAGGCGATGTCGGCCTTCACCCACATGCTGGAGGGCCGCCTGATGCTCGGAGCCAGCCTGACCATCGGTGAATATGTGCTTCCCCGCCTGCTGGGGCCTTTCGGCAAGGAATATCCGAATATCTCGATTATGATGAAGGTGATGAACACTTCACAGATTATGGATGAGATTCATAAGCATCAGCTGAATTTCGGGCTGATTGAAGCGCCGGTCTCCCACCCGGACATGGTGATTGAGCCGGTAATGGGCGATGAGCTGAAGCTGATCGTGCCCCATGAGCATCCGCTGGCCGGTCAGGCGGAAGTGACGCTGGCGCAGGCGCTCGCCTATCCGTTCGTGCTGCGCGAACGCGGCTCGGGTACACGGCGGGTGATGGAGGAGCAGCTTGAGGCTAACGGGCTTGACCCTGCGGCGATGCAGATTGTGATGGAGCTGGGCAGTACCGGTGCGGTGAAGTCGGCGGTAGAGGCAGGGCTGGGGATTACGATTATCTCGACCTCCTCGGTCAAGCATGAAGTAGCGCTCGGCCTGCTGAAGATTGTCAATCTGACGGATGCCTCCTTCAAACGGCAATTCTACGCCATTCATCTGAAATCGACCTTGCTGCCGATCTCGGCGGTAACCTTCCTAAGCTTCCTGCGCCAGCATGCCGGCGGACAGTAACGGATATGCATAGCTGGCTGCGTGTAGCTGCATAAAAGCATGTAAACTTACTTGAAAGAACGGAGGAATTCCATGACAGACCCTACAAGTCATATCGGGCAATCAGAGGCGGAGTTCGCTACAGCGGGTCTTGCTGATACTGCCGGCAGATGCGACCTGCACACCCATACCCAGGCCTCGGACGGCATGCAGCCGCCGGCAGAGAATGTGCGGCTTGGTTACGAGGCCGGATTGGCAGCGGTAGCCATTACCGATCATGATACGGTCAGCGGAGTAGCGGAAGCACTGGAAGCAGGCAAGCGGTACGGGATTACTGTAGTTCCCGGTGTAGAGATCAGCACACGGCAGAGCGGCAAGGAGATCCATGTTCTCGGTTACTATATCGACATAGAACAGGAACTGCTGTTGTCCCGCCTGGAGGAGCAGCGGGGTATCCGGCTCGGGCGTAATGAAGCAATTCTGGAGAAGCTGCGCGGGCTGGGCATTGCGATCACCCTGGAGCAGGTAGTGTCAGGGCTTGGCCGGGAGCTGAAGCCTGATGAGAGCATCGGCCGCCCGCACATCGCGGATGAGCTGGTGCGGCTGGGTGCAGCCGATGATATGCGGGATGCCTTCGACAAGTATCTGGGTGAAGGTGCGGCAGCCTATGTCTCGCCTCCGCGCATTACCCCGGAGACGGCCTGCCAGTGGATTCGTGAAGCAGGAGGTGCAGCGGTGTTGGCCCATCCGGGAATCTACGGGGATGACGCGCTGGTGCGCAGAATCGTGGAGGAATGTGATTTGGACGGCATTGAGGTGTATCATTCCGATCATGGCCCGGCAGAGCATGAGCGCTACCTTGCACTGGCTGCGGAATTCGGCCTGCGGGTAACCGGCGGCTCGGATTTCCATGGTGCGCGGCAGGGCGTTGTTTTCCATGGGGATCTCGGCAGTGTGAGTGTGCCTGCCGCTGTGCTGCAGCAGCTTAAGGCTGCCAGAGGCTGAACGCAGGACACAGTAAAGAGCGCAGGATACAAAAACACAAATCGCCAGACACCAGACACCAGATACAAGACACAAGACACAAGACACAAGACACAAGACACTAAAAACCTCCGACCCTTAGCGCAGGCGCTACAGGACGGAGGTTTTTTGGTAAGAGCAATCCTTACTGTTAGTAGAGCACATGATCAGTAAGAGTAAACCACCTGCTATTATATGCTGTTTATCGCATACATTTGGCCCGTGCGCCTTTCGCGAGCCGATTGTGTGCTGTTTTCCACATACATTTGGCCCGTGCGCCTTTCGCGAGCCGATTGTATGCTGTTTTCCACATACATTTGGCCCGTGCGCCTTTCGCGAGCCGATTGTATGCTGTTTTCCGCACACATTAGGCCCATGCGCCTTTCACGAGCCGATTGTATGCTGTTTTTCGCACACAATGTGCCAGTTACCTTCGCGCCAGCTTAATGTGTTCGGTTTTTCGCTTAACTACGCAGCACATTCGGCAGCTGCTTGATCCGCTCCTCATCGGGCGTGACGAAGAGTGTCCGCTGATGATCGTAGATGACGAAGCCCGGCTTGGCTCCGCTCGGCTTGCGCACGTAACGGATGAGCGTACAGTCCACCGGCACACTGCTGGATTGCTTGGCCTGGCTGTAATAGGCGGCGAGCTGGGCGGCTTCCTCCAGGGTGGCATCGCCGAATTCCTCGCTGCGGATCACCACATGCGAGCCGGGAATATCCTTGGTATGCAGCCAGGTATCGTTCGGCGCAGCGAGCCGGTTGGTGACATACTCGTTTTGCAGATTGTTTTTGCCGACATAGATGTCAACCCCTTCAGAGGAAGTGAACACCTGCAGCGTAGGTCTGGCAGCTTTCTTTTTCTTCTTGCCTTTCTTGCTGCGGTCGCGTAAGTAGCCTTGGCTAACCAGCTCCTCGCGGATCTCCTCAATGTCATTCAGTGAGGCATGGGCTAATTGCTGGAGCAGCAGTTCCATATAGGCAATCTCTTCGTGCGTCTTCTTGACCTGCTCGCCGATCACCCGCAGGCTGTTCTTGTACTTGTTATATTTTTTGAAATACCGCTGTGCATTGTCCGTAGGGCTTAGCAGCGGGTCGAGCGGAACGGTAATCTCCGCCTGATTCTCATCATAGTAGTTTACTAGCTTTGCTTCCTTGTCGCCTTTGTTCACGGTGTGCAGGGAAGCGAACAGCAGCTCGCCCCAGATCCGGAATTGGTCCGCATCCTCGGCTTCGTTCAGATCCTTTTGCAGGTTGGCCAGCTTCTTGATGTTCTTGCTGCGCTCGTTGCTGAGGAAGCGGATCAGGTCGCTAACCCGCTGCTTAACCGTGTCTTTCTCCGCCTTGTCCCCGTAATAATCCTCCAGGCACAAGCTTATGGAGCTGTAATGCTTCACATTCCCGCTCATGAGCTTCAGCGGAATGGCCGAGAATACCGGCTTGCCCTTGGCATTCCAACCGGTGACTGGAGCGAATTCCTGCTTGCTGACCGGCTCCATGACGGAATGGAAGGCTTTCCAGAGCTGTTCGGGCTTATCCATCCCGCTGCGGAAGTCCTCAGCTTCTCCGCCTATCTCCTTGTACCGGTGGAGGATCTCTCCGGCGATCAGCGGACTCAGGCCGCTGAAGGCGTGGACCAGCCAGCCGGCCGGATCGGCTGAAGGGGCCGGGCCGCCGGAGCCGTCAGCCTGCGGAGCCTCAAGTGAGGCCAGCAGTCCGGCGATCTCGCCCTCGATCATATCCTCCTCCGGCTCCTGAGGATGCTCGGCGGCGTAGCGGGCCGCTTCCTCTGCCGAGGCTATCAGGGTAAGGAAATCGGGCTGGCTGATCTGCAGCGGATTCAGCTTATGCTGCTGCGGCGGCTGGGTATAAGCCGCTCCCGGCATAACGACCCGGTAGCTGCTGATGGACGGGGTGACATGATGAATGCCGTCGATAATCGTCCCCGTAGCCAGCTCGGTCAGAATGATGTTGCTGTGGCGTCCCATCAGCTCGATGATGATTTTTTTGGCGGAGACATCCCCCAGCTCATCCCGGGTTCTGATGGTGATATGAATAATTCGTTCAAGCCCCACCTGGGTAATGCTTTCGATGGTGCCGCCTTCACAATGCTTACGCATCAGCATGCAGAACATCGGCGCTTCCGCCGGGTTGATGCTGCTTCTCTCGGTCAGGTGCAGCCGGGGGTAGGTCGGGTTCGCCGACAGCAGCAGCTTGCCGCCGCCGCCCGCACCGCGCAGGGTGAAGATGAGGTCATGTGTGCTGGGTTGATATATTTTGCCGACGCGTGCACCGATGAAGGGCTGAAGCTCATGCACGATCGCTTGGGTAACAATGCCGTCTAATGCCATGATAAGGTTCTCCTGTCGCCTGATAATAAAGTACTCCCTCTATGATGCCATACTTTTACCGGTTCGCGCAAAAGGAGAAACCCAGATACGGTGATATTTTGGGACGACCATGAATACACTTGGACATGAACAGGTGGAAAAGCTGTGCGCCGCCGGAAGTCAAGAAACGACCGGGAGGGGAAAGATTAGTTATGGAACAAAAAAGCTGGCACCGGCTCGGTGCAGAGGAGCTGCAGGAGATGTTCGGCGTTCAGCCGGGAACGGGGCTAAGCGCCGAGGACGCCGCCGCAAGACGCAAAGAGAGCGGGTACAATGAGCTGTCTGAGGGCAAAAGGGTATCGCCTTTTACACTGCTGCTCAATCAGTTCAAGGATTTCATGGTACTGGTGCTGATGGGGGCGACACTGGTATCCGGCCTGCTCGGCGAATACTTAGACGCCATTACGATTATCGCGATTATTCTGCTTAACGGGGTACTCGGATTCGTGCAGGAGTTCCGCGCCGAGCGTTCGTTAAGAGCACTGAAGCAGCTCTCCGCGCCTACGGCCAAAGTGATGCGCGGCGGGAAGCAGGAGGTGCTTCCCGCCAGAATGCTGGTCCCCGGAGATATCGTCCTGCTGGAGAGCGGGGACCGGATACCGGCAGATGTCCGCTGGCTGCAGTGCAGCAGCATCTATGCCGAAGAGTCGGCGCTGACAGGGGAGTCGCTGCCGGTCTCCAAGCATGCCTCGGCGATCTATGCTGAAGACATCCCGCTGGGCGATCAGAAGAATATCGGCTTCATGGGTACGATGGTGACCCGGGGAACCGGCCGGGCTGTGGTCATCCGCACCGGTATGGCTACCGAGATGGGCAAGATTGCCGATCTGATTCAGAACACCGAATCCCAGGAGACCCCGCTGCAGCACCGTCTGGAGCAGCTCGGCAAGATTCTGATCTACGTCTCACTGGGACTGACCATTGTTGTGGTCCTGGCAGGAATTATGCATGGTCAGCCGGCAACGGCGATGTTCCTGGCCGGGGTGAGTCTGGCAGTGGCAGCTATTCCCGAAGGACTTCCGGCCATTGTGACGATTGCGCTTGCGCTGGGTGTACAGCGGATGATCAAGCGCAAGGCGATTGTCCGCAAGCTGCCTTCGGTAGAGACGCTGGGCTGTGCCTCCGTCATCTGCTCGGATAAGACAGGAACCCTGACACAAAACAAAATGACAGTCACCCAGCTCTGGAATGCCGGACGGACCCTTGAGGTATCAGGGGAAGGCTATGCTCCGGTAGGCAGTGTGCTGCAGAAGGGCCGGCCCGTTGATCTGAAGAATGACCAGAGTCTGCGGCGTATGCTTCAGGTGGGCGCATTATGCAGCAATGCAGAGATTTTTGAGAGCTACCCCGACACGCGCAGCAAAAAGAAAGGCAAAGGCGCAGAGGCCGATAAAGGGGCTAACGCCCAGCCGGTCTGGGAACTGAAGGGCGATCCTACGGAAGGTGCATTGGTCGCTTTGTCTGCCAAAATGGGACTAACTGCCCAGGCGCTTGCCGTAACCTATACCCGTGAGACGGAGTTTCCGTTCGATTCCGAACGTAAGCTGATGTCGGTGGTTGTGAATCACCCCGGCGGCCGGATGATTTGCACCAAAGGCGCACCTGACGTGCTCCTGAATTGCTGCACGTATATGCTGTGGGAGGGCGGAGTCGTGCCCTGCACGCCGACCTTGCGCCAGAAGGTGCTGGATGCCAATGAACAGATGGCTTCCGGCGCGCTGCGTGTGCTCGGGATGGCTTACCGCGATCTGCGGAGCGGAGAAACGGCCGGCAGCGAGAAGGAAGCGGAAAGCCAGCTTGTCTTCGTGGGTCTGGCCGGGATGATCGATCCGCCGCGCAAGGAAGTACGCGATGCAATCAGCGTAACCCGCCGGGCAGGCATAAAGACAGTGATGATTACCGGCGACCATGGGACGACGGCAGAGGCGATTGCCCATCAACTCGGCATTCTGCAGCGCGGCGGCAGGGTTCTGACGGGGAGCGAGCTTACCCGGATGGACGATGACGCGCTGGATAAGGTCTCCGACAGCGTGTTCGTCTACGCCCGGGTATCGCCGGAGCATAAGCTGCGGATTGTCAAGTCGCTGCAGCGCCACGGCCATGTCGTTGCGATGACCGGCGATGGGGTGAACGATGCGCCTGCGATCAAGGCTGCCGACATCGGGATCTCGATGGGGATTACCGGCACGGATGTGACGAAGGAGGCTTCGGCTCTGGTCCTGGGGGACGATAACTTCTCGACCATTGTGGCTGCCATTGAAGAGGGACGGAATATCTATGAGAATATCCGCAAGTTCATCCGGTATCTGCTGGCTTCGAATGTCGGCGAGATTCTGACCATGTTCTTCGCCATGATGCTCGGGCTGCCGCTGCCGCTGGTTCCGATCCAGATTCTGTGGGTCAATCTGGTTACAGACGGCTTGCCCGCAATGGCGCTGGGCGTAGACCAGCCGGAGAAGGATCTGATGGAGCACAAGCCGCGCGGGGCGAAGGAGAATATCTTTGCCCGGCGTCTGGGCTGGAAGATTGTCAGCCGCGGGCTGCTGATCGGCCTCTGTACCCTGGCTGCCTTCTGGCTGACGCTGCGGATTGATCCAGGCAGTGCGCAGCAGTTGATCCGCGCGCAGTCGGTTGCTTTTGCCACCCTTGTGATGGCCCAGCTCATTCATGTATTCGACTGCCGCAGCTCGCGCTCGGTCTTCTACCGGAATCCGTTCCAGAACAGATATCTGGTGCTGGCCGTCCTGTCTTCTGTCATCTTAATGCTGGCTGTAATGTATCTCCCTGTGCTTCAGCCGGTGTTCAAGACCGTTCCGCTCAGCTTCCGTGAATGGTGCCTGGTGCTGGTCATGGCCGGAATCCCGACCTTCCTGATGGGAGCGGGCAGCGTCTGGGGCGGCAAGAAGAACCGCAGCCGCAGCGGCGGACGGCAGATGATAAAAAGTACAAAGTTTTCAGCATAAAATCAATAGCCTCACTCCACTCCTATAAGGTATGCTGGTTTCACTGAGAAGCTTGGTTTATGATGAACCAGGAATGTGGAAACAGCTGATCTTACTTATAGGAGTGGACCTGACAATGGAATTTACTAAAATGCACGGTTTGGGCAATGATTTTATCATCGTATTCGGCGAGGATGAGCTGCCGGGCAATGCCCCGGAGCTGGCAGTTACGCTGTGCAACCGGTTCTTCGGCATCGGCGCAGACGGACTGGTGTACATTCTTCCTTCGCAGCGCGGCGATTACATGATGCGTATCATGAACTCCGATGGCTCCGAGGCTGAGCAATGCGGCAATGCGATCCGCTGTGTATCCAAATATGTATATGAGCAGGGTCTGGTGGAATCGGAGCAGATTGTCATTGAGACGATTGGCGCCGGAGAACAGAAGGTCTCCCTGAAGGTGAAGGACGGGATTGTGGAGAGCGTAACAGTGGATATGGGTGAGCCGGTCCTGTCCGGACCGCAGATTCCTGTAGCGATCGACGCAGAGCCTGTGCTCGACCAGCCGATTGAAGCGGACGGCACAGCGTTCCGGTTCACCGCAGTCTCCATGGGGAATCCGCATGCAGTCATTTATGTGGACGATGCGGTATCGTTCGATCTCGCAACCTGGGGACCGAAGCTTGAGGTTCATCCGCTCTTCCCGCGTAAAGTAAACGTAGAGTTCGCCACCGTCGTCAACCGCGGCCACGTGGACATGCGCGTCTGGGAACGCGGTGCCGGTCCTACTCTGGCCTGCGGAACAGGCGCCTGCGCGACGCTGGTCTCCTCCGTGCTGAACGGAGTGACGGACCGCTCGGCGGTTATCAGCCTGAAGGGCGGCGACTTGTTCATCGAATGGAACGAGGACGATAATCATGTGTATATGACCGGCCCTGCGCAGGTGGTATATACCGGCTCAGTCGATATCTGATTCCCATATAACTATTTGCAATCCCCTGCATACCAGATGCAGGGGATTTGTTGTGTTGTTTAAGAGGAACAGGACGAGTGTGGGATAACAGCCGAATAATGGCAGGCATATCCGCGAATAATAGAACTCTGCATAGAATCAGGGAGGAGGAGCGGAGATGAAATCAGGGTCCAGCCGAAAAGCACAGAATGCGGGAGCAGATACTGCACCGGGACCGGGACAACCTGAGGGTGGTGTTGCCCTGGGCCTCGCGGATACGGTCGCCCAAAGTCTGCTCCATATTCAGACGGAGCTCGGTTGCAGTCCGGATCTCCTGATCCGCAGAATCCAGATCGGGGGAGAACGCCGGCTGGAAGCGGCTGCTGTTCATCTGAGCGGGCTGGCGGACTCAGGCTCCGTGAATGAATTCGTGCTGGGCTCGCTGCTGAATCATACGGAGGAGCTGTTGCTCGATAGCACGGCTGGCGGCGCTGACAGTCCTCGGGAGCAAGCTTCGCTCCCGCAGCAGATCCTTAGCCGTGCTATGGCGATAGGTGATGCGGAGCTCCAGGAGAATTGGAAGGAAATCATGCTCGCTATTCTCTCCGGGGACACAGCGATTCTGCTGGAGGGCTGCCGGTCAGCGATTCTGTGCGGAACCAGGGGCGGGGAGCAGCGGGCGGTCAGTGAGCCTTCCTCCCAGCTCGTGGTCAGGGGGCCGAAGGACGGGTTCGTCGAGTCGGTGGCCACGAACATCTCGCTGATCCGCCGCAGAATCAAATCCGCCAAGCTGCGCCTGGAGGTCTTGAAGCTCGGCTCCGAGACTCATACCCATGTGGCGCTGATGTACATGAAAGGGATTGCGGGGGAGGATCTGATCCGCGAAGCCAGAGAGCGTCTGAACAAAATTGCCTTGAATGAGATACTTGAATCCGGGTACATTGAGGAATTAATCCAGGACAAGACGTTCACACCGTTCCCGACCATCTACAACACGGAACGGCCGGATGTGGCTGCGGGTAATCTGCTCGAAGGCCGGGTGGTTATTATTGTGGACGGCACGCCGTTTGTGCTGATTCTCCCGGCGGTGTTTACGCAGTTTTTTCAATCTGCCGAGGATTATTCCCAGCGGTTCGACATTGCCATATTGATGCGGCTGGTCCGTTATTTGAGCTTCATCGTTCTGATTCTGGGGCCTTCGGTCTACCTCGCGCTGACCACCTATCATTATGAGATGATACCCACGACGCTGCTGATTAATCTGCTCTCCCAGCGGGAGAATGTACCTTTCCCGGCCTTTGTGGAGCTGCTCTTGATGGAGACGGCCTTTGAAATTCTGCGTGAAGCCGGGGTGCGCATGCCGCGCGCCATCGGGCAGACGGTCTCTGTGGTCGGTGCGCTTATTCTGGGCACGGCGGTGGTAGAGGCCGGAATTATTACCCCCATCATGGTCATCGTAGTGGCGTTAACCGGGATCGCCAGCTTTGCCCTTCCTGCGTATAACATGGCGATTGCCGGGAGAATTATAAGATTTGCTTTTCTGGTCCTGGCCAGTATATTCGGCTTCTATGGAATTACGCTGGGCATGATTCTGCTTGTAGCACATATGAACAGCCTGAGATCCTTCGGTGTTCCTTATCTCTTCCCCTTCGTGCCCCTCTCCATTAAAGGGCAGAAGGACACGTTGCTCAGACTTCCGCTCTGGCTGAACGGCGCGGACAAGCCGCCGGCACAGATGCGCGAGGAAATGCCGGACTACATGCTGCTAACGACCGGTCATGAGGAGCAGCTCCCCCCGTTAATCCGCAAGAATAGCAGGACTGAGGAGGAGAACCGTGAGGAATAGAATCTTATGCGGCATAGGTGTACTGTTTGTCCTTCCAATGCTGCTTACCGGCTGCTGGGACAGTGTTGAACTCAACCGGCGGGCGATTGTCTCGGGGGTAGCGATCGACAAGGGAGACACTGAGGCTGAGCGGTACAAGCTGTCTTTTCAAGTGATTGTGGCGGAAGAAATCTCCGGAGAGAAGAGCAGAGGTATATCGCCGGTTGCGCTGTACACAGGAACAGGCCGCACGATGTTCGAGGCACTGGCAGACGCTTCCCGCCAGACGGCACGCTTCCTCTCCCTGGGCCATGTGCGTGTGCTGGTGATCTCGGAGGCGTTCGCCCGCGAAGGCATCAAGGACCTTCTGGATGTGCTGGAGCGGGAGAGCGATACCCGGCTGAACAGCCTGATCTTCATCTCCAAGGGACAGCCTGCGCGTGAGATCATGTCCACAATGACTGTGTTCAGCAAAATCCCGGCCAATGATCTGGTAGAGAAGCTGGAGACGACCTCCAAGCAGTTCGGCTATAACTTCCGGATGGCCGTGGATGATGTGATCCGGGGGATTCAGATCAGAGGAGGCGGTCCGGTGATCAACGGGGTATACACCAGAGGAGAGTGGACTCCGTCATCGGGCAGCAATGAGAGCCTGAAGAATATCGAACCCCGGTCGATCCTGAGAGTCTCCTCCCTTGCGGCGTTCAAGGATGACAAGCTGAAGGGCTGGCTTACGGGTGACGCTGCTCTCGGTACCGTTCTTTTGCATAATCGGATCAAAGAATTCCCGGTTCTGCTCAAGCAGCAGGAGGGCGGCTATCTCTCCTTCAACATCTATCAGTCCCAGGTATCGCTTGCAGTCAATTCGTCTGACCCAGAGCATACTGTCTTTACGGTCAAGATCACGCAGCAGGCTGCGCTCAAGGAAGCTCCGTATCCGCTCGATCTTACCTCGCCTAAAGTGCTGGAAGAGCTGTCAGACCGGCTTATAAAAGAAAGCGTGAAGCATATCCAAGCAGCTATAAGTACCGCCAAAGAATTGGGCAGCGATTATCTCGGCTTTGGACGGGCATTGCAGCGGAAGGACCCGCGCGGCTGGAAGAAGGTCAGGGACCACTGGGAGGACGTATTCGCAGACTGTGAAATCCGGTTCGATGCGGATGTGGTCATCCGGCATACGGATATGCGCAGCAACTCTTTTCAGATTCATTAAGTCTGCCGGTAGGGTAACCGGGTGAGGAGGTCCACAGAATATGGGTAAGGTCAAAATCGGACTCGTCGAATTCTTCAGCCTGACGGTGCTGTTCGAGCTGGGCACGGCGCTGGTGGTTAATCTGGGAATGGGGGCAGGCCGGGATGCCTGGCTCTCGATCCTGATCGGCTGCGCGGCGGGGCTGATCATGTTCACGGGATACGCCTATCTGTACCGTAAGCACCCGGACCAGCCTTTTACAGCCTATACACGGCAAATTCTCGGAAAATATATCGGGGCACCGGTAGGCCTGCTCTATATTATTCTCTACATAAACCTGGCCGCCCGGGATCTTCGCGATGGCAGCACCATGCTCGCAATGTCGACTATGCATCATACTCCGCTGTTCATCTTAAGCGCCCTGATGCTGCTCTCGGGAGCTTATGTGCTGCATAAGGGAGTGGAGGTGCTGGGCAGAACATCCATGGTATTTGCGTTTGCCGTTCTGGGGATCGGCCTGTTCGGGACAGTGATGCTGATACTCTCCGGTACAATCAATCTGCACAGACTGTTCCCTGTACTGGAGAATGGCTTCCAGCCCGTGCTTAGCTCGGTGATTCATCAGAATTATATGTTTCCGTTCGGGGAGATGGTGTGCTTCACTATGCTGATGCCGTATTTGTCCAGTGTCAAAAAAGGACCGTGGATCATCGCCGCCGCCATGGTGTTCTCCGCGCTGCTGCTCAGCTTCACGATGGCGCTGAATGTTTCGGTTCTGGGTGCTGACATTGTTGAGCGTTCACCGCTCCCGCTGATGCCGACAATCAGCAAGATCTCCGTTTCGGATATCATCCAGCGGGTGGATATTTTCGTGGTTATGGTGCTGATCATCGGGGTGTTTTTTAAAATGGCCGTCTTCTTTGCTGCCGCGCTGATCGGAATCTCGGACCTGTTCAAGCTGCCGTACCGGAGAATGCTCTATCCCTGCGGACTGATCATCCTCTTCACCTCCATGCTGGATGCACGCAGCTTCATTGAACATCTCGATGAGGGCGGGACCCTGCTGTACAGGGTATATCCTTATTTAATGATAGTCATTCCGGTGCTGCTGGTCGTCGTGACGGCGGTTCGTGATCATTTCTCCGCTCCCCGGCCGGGCTGACGGCCGCTCACCCAATAGATGGCATCCGGCACGATCATCAGCAGCACCAGTACAGCCGCAGTCAGCTTCTCCGAAGTAGTATAGAGCAGATAATTCAGAATATAGCGGATATTCTCCGCGCCGTAGCCTAACATCAAGTCCAGCAGGTACAGGTACAGCAGCGAGAGCGCCGACAGCAGGAGAATTACGGCATATTTGCGCAGCAGCAGTTTTCTTATTTTTTTCTTCATTCCTACACTCTCCTTTTGGCAAGATTAAGCGTAGTATGAATCATTTGCCGGACTGGCATACAAGAATAACGGACGGCCGCCTCTTTTGCCCGCTAAAGCTTATCATCCATCCCGATTTATGTTACATTAGTATGAAACTAATGTCAGTCAAGGGGAGGTTCTTGCGGTGAAGCCGGATTTGCGCTCTGCATGGGAGAATAATGTGTTGGTCGGAGACGGAGCGATGGGAACTTTTTTGTATCAAAAGGGTTTCCCTGTCGGCATCTCCTACGAGGAATTGAATCTGACCTCACCGGAGGTCATTGAGGATGTGCACCGGAGCTATATCAATGCAGGTGCTGTACTGCTGGAGAGTAATACCTACTCCGCGAACTACGACAAGCTGTCGAAGTTCGGACTGGAGGCCAAGGTGGCGGACATCAACCGTGCGGGGGTCCGCATTGCCCGCCGGGCTGCCGGCGAGAACGGTTATGTAGTCGGAGCCATCGGCTCGATCCGCGCCGGCAAACGGGCCAATCTGTCCTCCGCTGAGCTGAAGAAATTCTTCTCGCAGCAGATTGCTGCGCTCCTGGAGGAAGCGCCGGACGGGATCATGCTGGAGACCTTCTATGATGTCGAGGAGCTTCATCTGGCGCTGAAGGCTGTGCGTAAGCTCAGTACGCTGCCGGTGATCTGCCAGCTGGCTGTGGACGATTCGGCACGGACACTGGACGGATTAACCCTGCCGGAAGCGTTCCATATTCTGCAGCAGGACGGAGCGGATGTGATCGGCTTCAACTGTAACACCGGACCGAACGGGATCAAGCGTGCGCTGGGTACGCTGCAGGGCAAGCTGGCGCTGCCGGTGTCGATCTATCCTAATGCTGGCGTAGCCGATTATGTAGACGGCCAGTACCGCTACGGGGCATCGCCGGAGTATTTCGGCCAGATGGCACCGGTGTTCGCGGATATGGGCAGCCGGATTATCGGGGGCTGCTGCGGCACCACTCCTAAGCATATCGCTGAAATCTCCGCTGCTTTGAAGGGCTATGTTGTGGAGCCGCTGCCTGAGCCTGCTGTCTTCAGTGCGCCTGAGAGCATTGCGGTGCAGGAGCATCTGGCGGATGACGGGGGACAGGGAGGCGGGGAACCGACGCTTGTCGATCTGGTCAAGGAACGCCATACCGTTATCGTAGAGCTTGACCCTCCGCGCGATCTGGACATCGCGAAGTTCATGAAGGGGGCAGAGGCGCTGCGCCGGGCCGGAGCCGATGCGTTGACGCTGGCCGATAATTCGCTTGCTGTCACCCGGATGAGTAATATGGCGCTGGGGCATCTGGTACAGGCCCGCACAGGCCTGCGGCCGCTGGTGCATATTGCCTGCCGTGACCGCAATCTGATTGGCACCCAGTCGCATCTGATGGGCTTTGACGCGCTGGGAATTGACCATGTGCTGGCCGTGACCGGAGATCCTGCCCGGTTCGGGGATCTGCCCGGCTCAAGCTCGATCTATGACCTGACTTCATTTGAAATTATACGTATGATCAAGCAGCTCAATGACGGCGTGGCCTTCTCCGGCAAGCCGCTCAAGCAGAACGCGAAGTTCGTCATCGGCGCAGCGTTCAATCCCAATGTCAAGCATCTGGACAAAGCGGTCGAGCGCCTGGAGAAGAAGATTGCCTCGGGTGCGGATTATATTATGACCCAGCCCGTGTATGATCCTGAATTGATTGCCCGGATTGCCAAGGCTACCGAGCACCTGGATATTCCGATCTTCATCGGCATTATGCCGCTGGCCAGCGGACGCAATGCAGAGTATCTGCATAATGAGGTTCCCGGCATTCAGCTTTCCGCCGAGGTCCGCAGCCGGATGGCCGGACTCGAAGGCGAGGCGGGCCGGGCCGAAGGGGTGCTGATCGCCAAGGAGCTGCTGGATGCGGCGATTGCACATTTTAACGGAATCTATCTGATTACACCGTTTATGTTCTATGATATGAGCGTGCAGCTGCTGGAGTATATTTGGGAGAAGCAAGGACGTAAGTTATCCCCCTTGTTTCGCTAGTAATAATCAATTACAATAGTGTAATGGATGTGATTCCGTTGTCATATAGTATGACCGGATACGGTCAGTCAGCCCTGCAATACGGCGGACACAAGATAACGTTCGAGGTCAAATCGGTGAATAACCGGTACTGCGAAGTTGTGCTGCGGTTGCCCAGGGAATGGACGGGGTATGAGGATAGGCTGCGCAGAATGGTTCAGGCTCATATCAGACGGGGACGGGTAGATGTTATTATTAATAGAGAACTCACCGACGGGGCGGCTGACACGCATGTGCTGGACCGCCGCAGGGTGAGCTCCTATCTGGATGCAGCGGAGGTACTGGTCCGGGAGTATGGCTTCAAGGGAGAGTTGTCCCTGCGGGATATCCTTGCTATGCCCGGTGTAATGGAACCGAAGGAAGAGACGGCTGCTGCTGACTCCTCCGGAGAACTTGCAGATCTTCTGGAGCAGGGTCTCCAGCTTAGTCTGGAGGCCCTGCTGGAGATGCGCGGGCGGGAAGGCTCCTATTTGGCGGCCGATCTGATGCGCAGACTTGACCGTCTGGAAGAGCTGCATGCCGGAATCAGCAGATATGCGCCTCTGGTTGTAGAGGAGCAGCGCGAGAAGCTGCGGCAACGGCTTAACCTGCTGAATGACGGGAGCTTCCCCTGGGATGAGCATAAATTCGGCATGGAGATGGCTATTTTCGCCGACCGCTGCAATATAGATGAGGAGCTGACCCGGCTTCACAGCCATTTTGGCCAGTGCCGGGCCTTGCTGCTGGGCAGCGAGCCTGCCGGACGCAAGCTTGATTTTCTCATCCAGGAGATGAACAGGGAGACCAACACAATAGGGTCGAAGTGCAGTCATCTGGCGGTTGTGAATCTGACGCTTGATATGAAGGCGGAGCTCGAGAAGATTCGGGAGCAGGCGGCGAACCTGGAATGACAGGAACCAGGGAGCAAGCTATGATGTTACTTATGGGGGGAACAACCGGAACATGGCAATCAAATTAATCAACATCGGCTTTGGGAATATCGTGTCAGCGAACCGTATTATTTCCATTGTCAGCCCGGAATCGGCACCGATTAAGAGAATTATCCAGGAGGCCAGAGACAGGCATATGCTGATCGATGCCACCTACGGGAGGCGGACGCGGGCTGTCATTATTACCGACAGCGACCATGTGATTCTCTCGGCTGTACAGCCTGAGACGGTAGCTCACCGCCTATCCAGCAAAGACGACGATAACGACGAATAACAACAATTGGAGTGTACTATGTCAAAAGGATTGCTGATTATACTATCCGGCCCTTCCGGTGTCGGCAAAGGCACGGTATGCACAGCGCTGCGGCCGAAGATGCCTGAACTCGTCTATTCCGTTTCTGCCACCACACGCTCTCCGCGTGCAGGTGAAGAGAACGGAGTCAATTATTTTTTCAAATCCAGAGAGCAGTTCGCCGACATGATTGAAGGCGACAAGCTGCTGGAATATGCGGAGTACGTAGGCAATTATTACGGTACTCCGCGTGACTTTGTAGAGAGAACCCTCGAGAGCGGAAGAGATATTATTCTGGAGATTGAGGTTCAGGGAGCACTCAAGGTCAAAGAGAAATTCCCCGAAGGGATCTTTGTGTTCCTTCTCCCTCCGTCCATGGACGAGTTGAAGGACCGTATTCGCGGACGCGGAACAGAGCATCCTGATGTGATCAGCCACCGCATGTCTGTGGCCGAGGATGAGATCGGTTTGATCCGGCACTATGATTATGCCGTGGTGAATGATGAGATTGATCTGGCCTGCAAGCGAATAGAAAGTATTATTATCGCCGAACATTGTAAGGTGAGATGATCGGTTCTACAGGATTGGTACACTATCCACAGTAAAAGATGAAGAGGTGCCTTACATGCTATATCCATCCATTGACGAACTGGTGACTAAGGTCGACAGCAAGTATTCCCTGGTAGTCGCTTCAGCCCGCCGGGCCAGAGCACTCCGTGAAGGCGGAAAGACCGATATCATCGCTCCGAAATCCCACAAATTCGTTGGGGTTGCACTTGAAGAAATCTATGAAGACCGCATTATAGTAACGCGCGGCGAGGAATAGTCCCCTGAAATGGTGCCGTCCCTTGAATAAGGGCGGCGCAGCCGTTTCTGCCCGCTGAAGCTGCACAATGAAGTGATAATGGCCCGTACCGGGCTGTTCCTGACAACCGGAAGGTTGTTATTTTTTTCTCTATATATAAGGATCATTTGAAGCGCAGGCTTCTTTTAGCGTAAATATGACATAACGAAGCCGTAAATATGAAGATTTTCATTTCTTCTTTTCATAGCAGAATATAGAATGGGTGCAGATTGAGGAACGGAGGGAGATCAGATTGAAGAGCTTACAAGGGAAGTCGATTATACTCGGAATTACCGGCGGGATTGCTGCGTATAAGGCCGCGGCGCTGACCAGCAAGCTTACCCAGAAGGGCGCCGAGGTGCATGTCATTATGACGTCATCGGCCAAGCAGTTCATTACGGAGCTGACGCTCCAGTCATTGTCGAAGCAGCGGGTGTACAGTGATACGTTCCAGGAACGCGATCCGTCCTCGATTTCACATATTGATCTGGCGGATGCCGCCGACCTGGTCCTGATTGCGCCGGCTACGGCCAACATTATTGCCAAGATGGCCCACGGGCTGGCAGACGACATGCTGTCCACCACGCTGCTTGCCACAACAGCGCCTATTATGGTAGCTCCGGCGATGAATGTTCATATGTATCAGCATCCGGCGGTCCTCAGCAATATGGATATCCTTTATAACAGAGGCGTTCAGTTTATTGAGCCCGGTGAAGGGCTGCTGGCCTGCGGGTATGTGGGCAAGGGACGGCTGGAGGAGCCGGAAGAGATTGTGAAGGTGGTTGAGAACTTTTTTGTACTGCAGAAGGAGAAGACCTCCGGACCGCTTGCGGGTAAAAAAGTGGTGATTACCGCAGGAGGCACGGTAGAACGTATTGATCCTGTCCGTTATATCTCCAATGATTCCTCGGGTAAAATGGGCTTCGCCCTCGCGCGCGCCGCGCGTGCCATGGGTGCTGCGGTGACGCTGATTGCCGCGCGTACCGATGAGGCGCCCCCCCGTGATGCCGGTATCGATCTGATCCGTGTCCAGTCAGCACAGGAGATGCACGATGCAGTCATGGCCCGCTGGAGTCATTGCGATATTCTTGTGAAAGCAGCGGCGGTTGCGGATTACCGTCCACGCGAGAGCAGTGACTCGAAGATTAAGAAGAGCGGCAGCACCATGACGCTTGAGCTGGTGAAGACGACTGATATTCTGGAGAGCCTGGGCAGAATCAAGGACAAGCAGTTCCTGATCGGCTTTGCCGCCGAGACCGGAAATGCCGAGGTCTATGCCAAGGACAAGCTGGTCCGAAAGAACCTCGATCTGATTGTAGCCAATGATGTGGCCATGGAGGGTGCGGGATTCGGCACGGATACCAATATTGTCAAAGTGTATGATGCCGAAGGCCTGGTGCTGGATCTTCCGCTGGCTTCCAAGGATGAGGTGGCGCGCCGGATTCTGCGGCTGGCGGCTGAGCGTGTTGCCGGAGCCTTATTATAATGGATATTGCCAAGGTCATTGTCGATGTTCCTGTACGCAGCACCGACCGGCCGTTTGACTATATTATCCCGGATGCTCTGAAGCTGTGGATTGAGGTGGGCAGCAGAGTCGCTGTTCCGTTCGGCCCCCGTACGGTTCAGGGGTTCGTAGTGTCCCTGGAATCAGGGGAGACCGGCAGTGTCTCCCGGATGAAGCCGATTGTTGAAGTACTGGATCTGCTTCCTCCCCTATCGCCGGAGTTGGTTGAGCTGGCCGACTGGATGAGCCAAAGATACGCCTGCAGACGGATCTCCGCACTGCAGGCGATGCTTCCGACTGCCCTGAAGGGCAAAGCCGAGCGTTTGATCTCGCTTGGAGATACAGAGGAAGCGTCCAGCGCTCCCACAGATGAGCTGTTTCCGCTCTTTCTTGAGGCGGACAACGAAGAACAGCAGATCATTGACTTCGTTAGGCGTCACAGCGAAGTATCCATGAAGCTGCTGACCCGTACCTTCCCCGAGGCTGCGGAGACGGTTAAGTTCATGGTGCGGCGCGGAGTCCTGGCAGAGAGCCAGTCGATCAAGGATAAGATGGGCAAAAAGAAGCTTAAGGCCGTCGACCTGGCTATTGGCTTGTCAGCAGCCCGGGAGTCGCTCTCCAGCTTCCCGGCGCGTTCAGCGCGCCAGAAGGAAGTGCTCTCCTACCTGATTGATATGGAAGCGATGCTGCCGATGCCGCTCAAGGATATTCTGGCGATCCTTCAGGTTACTGCGGGTACGGTCAAGACGCTTGCGGACAAAGGGTATATAGAGATCAGCGAAATCGAAGTCTACCGTGATCCCTACCGGGGACGGGACTTCAAGCCTAGCACCCCGCTTCCGCTGACAGCGGAGCAGGAGGCTGTCTATAAGCGGATTGTGGGCACTGTCGGGCAGCAGACGCATGAAGTCTTCCTGCTGCATGGGGTGACCGGCAGCGGGAAGACGGAAATCTATCTGCAGACGATCCAGCGCTGCATTGAGCAGGGTCGGCAGGCAGTGGTGCTGGTGCCCGAGATTGCACTGACTCCGCAGATGGTGGAACGGTTCAAGGGCCGGTTCGGCAGCGGGGTGGCGGTGATGCACAGCCGGCTGTCTGTGGGTGAACGCTATGACGAGTGGCGGAAGATCCGGGAAGGCAAGGCAATGGTTGCGGTGGGAGCCCGCTCTGCGGTGTTTGCCCCGTTCGCCAATCTGGGTCTGATTATTATGGATGAAGAGCATGAAGGATCATATAAGCAGGAGGAGAATCCGAAATACCATGCCCGTGATGTGGCTGTCCGCAGGGCAGAGCAGGGCGGGGCCGTGGTAATTCTGGGCTCTGCAACACCTTCACTGGAGAGCTATCATGCCGCCAGATCGCAGAGTGACATCCACTTCTCGCCGATTCTGCTGGAGATGCCGAGCCGCGCACTGGGCAACGAGCTGCCGAAGGTGGCTGTCGTTGACATGCGTGAGGAGCTGAAGGAAGGTAACCGCTCCATGTTCAGCCGCAGTCTGCATGCCGCTCTGGTGAGCAGGCTGGAGCGTGGCGAACAGACAGTGCTGCTGCTCAACCGCAGAGGCTTCTCGACCTTCGTCATGTGCCGGAGCTGCGGCTACGTTGCTGGCTGCCCGGAATGCGATATCTCGCTGACCTATCACAGCCGCAGCGACAATCTGCGCTGCCATTACTGCGGGCATGCAGAACCTGCGCCCAAGGTATGCCCGGAATGCGGCAGTGAGCATATCCGCTTCTTCGGGACAGGCACACAACGGGTAGAAGAAGAGCTGGGCAAGCTGTTCCCTGGTATCCGGGTGATACGTATGGATGTGGACACGACCACGGAGAAGGGCTCGCATGAGAAGCTCCTGAACCAATTCAGGGACAAGAAGGCCGATGTGCTGCTGGGTACACAGATGGTCGCCAAAGGACTCGACTTCCCTGATGTAACACTGGTTGGGGTCATTACTGCGGATTCTGCGCTCAATCTGCCTGATTTCCGGGCGGCGGAGAAGACCTTTCAGCTCTTGACGCAGGTTGCCGGCCGTGCGGGCCGGCACCAGCTCCCCGGCGAGGTGGTGGTCCAGTCGTATACACCGGAGCATTATTCGATTATCCACGCCAGCGGGCATGATTACCGTTCATTCGTCCGGGACGAGCTGAAGCACCGCAAAGAGCTGCATTACCCGCCGTATTGCCGGCTGATTCTGGTTACCCTGTCGCATGAGCAGCTTCCGCTGCTGCTGAAGCTTGCAGAGAACTATGCGCTCAGCATTCAGGGCAAAGCCAGACAGCTGCGCTGGTACGGCAGCCTGGACAAGCTCTCCTCGGATGCGCTGGATCTGCTGGGACCGGTCGCCTCGCCGCTGCCCCGGCTGAAGGGGCGTTACCGGTTCCAGTGCATTATCAAATGGCGCGGTGCGATTGACGCCATTGCACTGGCCCGCCAGGTGGCGGAGGAGCTGGAGGATTCTGTCCGCGATAAGGGACTGCAGATCAGCATCGATGTCGATCCGCAGATGTTGATGTAATTCCCGGGCGTGTTACAATGGTAAGGCGGTTTTGCCCTGCCGTTTCGGCAAGAAATAGAAGGATAATGTATAGCGTGAGACATATACATTCTTATATTTGAACAAGGATGGTGTTAGTGTAAATGGCAATCAGGCTGATTGTGAAAGAACCGGATGAAGTATTGCACAAAAAAGCGAAGACGGTAACCACCGTTACCCCCAATGTACAAAAACTGCTCGATGATATGGCAGATACGATGTATGACGCGGAAGGAGTAGGTCTCGCAGCTCCGCAGGTAGGAATCCTGAAGCGGCTGATTGTAATCGATGCCGATGAGGAGCATGGATTGATCAAGCTGATCAATCCCGAGATTCTCAGCATGGAGGGGGAACAGTTCGGACCCGAAGGCTGCCTGAGTATTCCCGGCCTGAACGGGGATGTCCGCCGTGCGGAGACAGTAACTGTACGTGGCCTGAACCGCGAGGGCGAGGAAGTGACCATTACCGGAAGCGGCCTGCTGGCCCGGGCTTTTCAGCATGAGATCGATCACCTGAATGGCGTGCTGTTCACAGACATTGCTGAGAAGGTCTATGAATACACAGCAGAACGCAGTGAAACTGAGGAGTGAATGAAATGAGAATAGTGTTCATGGGAACACCGGCCTTTGCAGTCCCCTCCCTGCGGATGCTGCTAGAAGAGGGCTATGAGGTAGTGGCTGTGGTGACTCAGCCGGACCGGCCGCAAGGCCGCAAGAAGACGCTGGCCCCATCCCCGGTGAAGGCGGCTGCACTGGAGCTGGGACTGCCGGTCCTTCAGCCCGAACGGCTGCGCCGCCCTGAATCGGTGGCTGAGCTGGCGGCCTATGAGCCGGATCTGATTGTTACCGCCGCTTATGGACAGATTCTTCCGAAGAGCGTTCTGGAGCTGCCGGCGAACGGATGTGTGAATGTTCATGGCTCACTGCTGCCCAAGTACCGGGGCGGTGCTCCGATACAGCGCTGTATCATGAACGGCGAGAAGGTGACCGGTGTGACGCTGATGTATATGGCGGAAGGATTGGACACCGGAGATATGATCTCGCGGGTGGAGGTAGCGATAGAGGATGACGATACTTCAGGAACGCTGTTCGAGAAGCTAAGCGTGGCCGGACGGGAGCTTCTCAAGGCAGAGATGCCGCGACTGGCTGCCGGCCGTGTAGAAGCTGCCGTGCAGGATGACAGTGAAGCAACCTATGCGCCGAATCTAAACCGGGAAGATGAACGGATCGACTGGAGCCGGGGCTCGCTGGAGCTATACAACCAGATTCGCGGCCTGGTGCCGTTCTCGGGTGCGTTCACCCTGTGGAACGGCGAGACCTTCAAGGCATGGGCGGCGGTGAAGCCGCAGGCGGAGGAACAGCCGGGCGGTAGCGCGGCTCCGGGCACCGTGCTGTCCGTGAGCGAACGCGGCGTTGAGGTGAAGACCGGTGACGGGACGCTGCGGCTTACAAGCGTCCAGCCTGCCGGCAAAAAAGCCATGAGCGCAGCCGACTTCAGCCGTGGTGCAACCCTCGCACCCGGCACGGTGCTCGGTTGAGCGCGGGCGGTAAGGGAGGCGGCGGACCGCGTCCGCGTACTTCCGGCAATCAGCCTGCGGCCTCCGGCACAAAGCCTGCCCCCGGCAGAACCGGCGGAGCGGGCCGGAATCGGCCGGGCGGCAAGCCTGCTGCGCCAGCTTCTGCGCGGGAGGTTGCTCTTGATATTCTGGTGCGCGTAGAGCAACAGGGTGCTTACAGTAACCTGTTGCTGGGAAGCAGCCTCCAGAAAGCGGACCTCAGCCGGGAGGATACGGGACTTGCTACAGAGCTGGTGTACGGAACCCTCTCACGGATGATTACCCTCGATTATGTTCTCAGCAGCTTCGTCAGCAAAGGGATGGCCAAGCTGGAGCCCTGGGTACGGAGTCTGCTGCGGTTAAGCCTGTATCAGATCATGTATCTGGACCGGGTTCCTTCGCATGCAGCCGTTAACGAGGCTGTGAATATCTCCAAGCGACGCGGCCATCAGGGCATCTCGGGTATGGTCAATGGCGTGCTGCGCAGTGTGCTGCGGGCGGGAGAGCTGCCGGTCTTGCCTGAGGGGCTGAGCCGGGAAGAGCGGATCTCCATCCTGCACTCCCATCCCCTGTGGATGGTGCAGCGCTGGTCGGCGGAATACGGCCCGGATACGGCAGAAGCCATGTGTGCGGCGAATAATGAGCCGCCCGCAGTCAGTGTGCGTGTCAATACAACGATGATTAGCCGGGAGGCCATGCTGGCAGAACTGCTTGAAGCCGGTCTGGATGCCGCAGAATCGAAGGTGAGTCCTTCCGGGCTGGTCATCAGAGGCGGCGGCAATCTGGCGCTGACCTCCTGGTACCGGGACGGCTATCTGTCCGTTCAGGATGAGAGCTCCATGCTGGTAGCCGAGGTTGTCGCTCCCGAAGCCGGGATGAAGGTGCTGGACTGCTGCGCTGCCCCCGGCGGCAAAAGCGCCCATATGGGCGAGCTGATGAAGGACGAAGGCTCCATATTGGCCAATGACCTGCATGAGCATAAAGCGGGGCTGATTGCCGAGCAGGCAGCACGCCTCGGCCTGGAATGCATTACCACCGCAAGCGGGGATGCCCTGGAGCTGGGTGCAGCCCTCCAGCCGGAATCCTATGACCGGATTCTGCTGGACGCTCCTTGCTCGGGGCTTGGGGTCATCCGCCGCAAGCCTGACTTGAAATGGCGTAAGCAGCCGGAGGATATTGCCAGCGTAGCTGCGTTGCAGCTTGAGCTGCTGCAATCAGTCTCCGGGCTGCTGAAGCCGGGAGGCGTGCTGGTCTACAGCACGTGTACTACCGAGCAGGCGGAGAACAGCCGGGTTGTCGCTGCTTTCCTGGAGCGCAATCCCGGCTTCGCGCAGGTCAGCTTCAAGTCAGCCGTCTGGGAGCGGCTGGAAGGAACCGCGCTTGCTGCCGGTGACGGCATACAGCTGCTCCCGCATCATTATGGCAGCGACGGCTTCTATATTGCCCGGCTGGAGCGACTCTTGTAATATACTGATTGTGCTTCAGGACTACAGCTTCCCGCCCGCAGAATCCTCCGCGCGGCGGGCTTTTCTTTTACCGGTTCTGAGTTTTGTGTTAAAATAGGAAGAATGAGAAACAATACGCATATAATTTATGAAAGCACAGGTGCAAAAATACAATGAAACCTTTAATATATGATTTTTCTTTAGAAGAGTTGCAGCAATGGGCCAAGGACAACGGAGAGCCGGCTTTTCGCGGCGGGCAGATCTTTGACTGGCTGTATGTGAAGCGGGTCAATGACTTCGAGTCCATGAGCAACCTCTCCAAGGCACTCAGAGCCAAGCTGTTTGATCAGTTCAGTATTTCGGCACTCACCGAGATTACGAAGCTGGAGTCCAAGGACGGCACCGTGAAATTCCTGTTCGGTCTGCATGATGATCATGCGATTGAGACAGTTATTATGAAGCATAATTACGGCAACAGTGTGTGTGTGACCACCCAGGTAGGCTGCCGGATCGGCTGTACCTTCTGTGCCTCTACCCTTGGCGGTCTCAAGCGGGACCTGACTGCAGGGGAGATCGTTGCCCAGGTTGTCCGTTCCCAGCAGATCCTTGATGCGCGCGGCGAACGTGTAAGCAGCATTGTCATTATGGGTACAGGCGAGCCCTTCGAGAACTATGATGCAACCATGAGATTCCTGCGTCTGATGATCCATGAGAAGGGCCTGAATATTGGCCAGCGCCATATCACCGTATCCACCAGCGGAATTGTGCCGAACATCTACAAATTCGCGGATGAAGATACACAGATTAATCTGGCGATCTCGATTCACGCTCCTAACGATACGCTCCGTTCCAAGCTGATGCCGGTGAACCGCCGTTATCCGTTCGACGATGTAATTGAGTCCCTGCGCTACTATCAGGCTAAGACAGGCCGCCGGATCAGCTTCGAGTACGCCTTGATCGGCGGCGTGAATGATCAGAAGGAGCATGCAGAGGAGCTGGCGGGTGTGCTCAAGACCATGCTCTGCCATGTGAACCTGATTCCGGTCAATCATGTGCCTGAGCGCAAGTATGTCCGGACTTCCCGCAATGATATCTTTGAATTTCAGCGTATACTGGCCGATCATGGCGTGAATGTTACCATCCGCCGTGAGCAGGGCCATGATATTGCGGCCGCATGCGGACAGCTGCGCGCCAAACATATGGAGTTGGGGTGAGGATATTTGATCAGAACAGTTCAAGCCAGCGACATTGGCCGGGTACGTACCGTCAATGAGGATTCAGTCTGGATCGGCGCTACGCGCCACGGTTATACCCTCGGCATTATTGCCGACGGGATGGGGGGGCATCTGGCTGGCGATACCGCGAGCAGGCTTGCACTTGAGACGGTCAGGGGTATTCTGGACCAGCTGGAGCCTGATCTCCCGGAGGCAGAGCTGAAGGAAGCGCTGACTACCGCCATCATGGAAGCCAATAACACAGTTCACAGAGAAGCTCAGAGCGATGAGAAGCTCCATAATATGGGGACCACCATCGTTGCTGCACTGCTGAAAGGGTCGGCAGGCTATATCGGCCATATCGGAGACAGCAGGGCTTATCTGATCCGGGACGGTGAAGCCAGGCAGCTAACCGAGGACCATACGCTGGTGAATGAGCTGTTCAGGAACGGCCAGATCAGTCTGGAGGAGCTGGATAATCATCCGCGCCGCAATGTGCTTACCAGGGCGCTGGGGACGGATACAGTGGTATCCGCGGATCTGGCATATGTTACGCTTGCAATTGGTGAGCTCCTGCTGCTGTGCAGTGATGGACTCAGCAATTATGTCAGTCTGGAGCATCTGGGCAAGGTAGCCGGAATCAATGAAATATCTCTGGAAGAAAGAGCAGAGCGATTACTTCAACTGGCATTGCTTGCGGGCGGCAGCGATAATATAAGCGTTGCTATGCTGGAACACCAAGGAGAGGCCGCAGTGCCCGAGACAAAGGAGTGGGAAAGATGATCGGTCACGAATTGGGCGGCCGTTACCAAGTCATCGAACGGATCGGCGGAGGAGGCATGGCGCTTGTCTATAGAGCCCATGATATTCTGCTTAACCGGAATGTTGCTATCAAAGTACTGCGCAATCAATTTGTGCATGATGAGGAATTCATCCGCCGGTTCCGGCGGGAGGCGCAATCAGCTGCATCATTATCTCATCCCAACGTAGTCAGCATATACGATGTCGGCCAGGAAGATGAAGTCCATTATATCGTTATGGAATATATTGAAGGCAAGAACCTGAATGAGATTATCAAAGAGCGGGCACCGATGCAGGTGGATGAATCCGTGCGGATTGCCTCGCAGATTTGTGATGCGCTGGATCATGCGCATATGAACCAGATTATACACCGCGATATTAAGCCTCATAATATTCTGATCGGCCGTAACGGGCGGGTTAAGGTTACCGACTTCGGGATCGCCCGGGCCGTTACCTCCACGACGATTACCCAGACAGGCTCTGTGGTCGGTTCTGTGCATTATTTCTCGCCGGAGCATGCCAAGGGCGTAACTACAGGCGAGAAGTCGGACCTCTACTCCCTGGGCATCGTACTGTATCAGATGCTTACGGGTGTATTGCCTTTCTTAGGGGAGAGTCCGATCAGCGTGGCGCTGAAGCATCTGCAGGAGGAATTCGAGGAGCCGCGACTGCTGAATCCGTTGATTCCGCAAAGCGTGGAGAATGTAATCCTGAAGTCGATGCGCAAGAACCCGGAGGAGCGCTACCAGTCTGCCAAGCAAATGCTGCAGGATCTGGAGACCTGTCTGCTGCCTGAACGGCGCAGCGAAGCCAAGATGCTGTTCCAGGACGATGATGATGAGGACAGAACACGCATCATTCCGGCGATCAAGCCGCTGCAGCGCGGGCTAAGCAGCCGTGGCGGCGGAGAGGAGCGAATCCGCAGTATGGAGGAAGCTCCGCCGCCTGCTGCTGTGAAGCGCAAGGGCCGTGCAGCGCTGTGGATCAGCCTTACGCTGGTCGTGTTAATCGCCATGACCGGAATTGTATGGTATGTCAATTCCAAGCTGTCGGTCGATGAAGTCTCGGTGCCTGCGGTGACGGGGAAGACCTTCCAGGAGGCCAAGGCTGAGCTTGAGGCTGTGGGGCTGTTTGCCGAGGAGCCTGCGCTGGTTGAGTATAATCCTAATTTCGAAGAGAATATTGTCTGGAAGCAGAACAAGACCAATACGATGGTCAAAGAAGGAACTCATATTATCCTGACGGTAAGTGCTGCCAAGGTATTGCCTAAGCTTAAGGATGTCTCTAACCTGAGTTATGACGATGCCGTCAAGGAGTTAATCGCGCTTGGCATAGCCCAGAGCAGAATCACTCCTGATGAACGCTTCAGTGAGGAATTTGCCAAGGGTAAGGTCATTAGCTCTGAGCCTGCCGCAGACACTGAATATGATCCTGAGACGGTAACCGTCAAGCTGATCGTGAGCAAAGGCAAAGAGAGCACCCAGATGCCGGATCTCATCGGGAAGACGGAGAAGGAAGCCAAGGCTGCGCTGGAGAGTGTAGGTCTAGTGCTGGATGCGGTCAAGGAAGAGCCAAGCTTCACTTACAAGAAGGGTGAGGTTACGAAGCAGTGGGCCTATGAGGCAGGGGATCTGGTCCCTCCAGGCGAGAAGATTACGATCTACATCAGCACAGGGTACCCGCCGGAGGCTCTGGAATTTACGTTCAATGTTCCGGTTGCACCGGTTGCAGACGGCAAGAAGAGCAAGATCCGTATTGTGTTTGCGGATGCACGCAATGGAGGCGAGAACCAGGAGTGGGGCACGCGCACGATTGGCAAAAGCCAGACCCTATCCGTGAACATGCTGCTTGCCCCTAATAAAGACGGCATGGTATCTGTATACCGGGACGGGGAGTTCCTGGAGACTTACCCGATCACCTATGTGGATGTCAAGAATAACACGGTGCAGCAGCCTGAACCGCCTCCGGTGGAGACACAGACGCCTGCACCGACAGTTGCTCCTACCGAGCCTGTTCAGCCTACTGAGACTCCGGCTCCCGAGCCGACAGCAGAGCCGGCGATTATTCCGCCGGACACTGGAGAAGGAGAGGTGACGGGCGAGACGGACCAGACGGGTTATGTTCCGGGTAACGGACAGAATAACAATGAGCTGGCTTCTGCCCTCAGCAAGGGTAACAGTAAGGGAAAAGGTAACGGTAAGGGCTCTGACAACAAGCCCGGCAAGGATAAAGGCTCTAAATAATAGAACAGAGATAAGCTTCAGCCGGGCTGCCGGGAATACGGGCAGGGCTGAAGCAGCGAAATGACCCGGGGTTCTACACACTTGGGTCATTTGCGTAAATATCAGGAGAGGAAGGCTCAGCATGTATGCCTGAAGGAATCATAATCAAAGCGTTAAGCGGATATTACTATGTTAAGCCACTCAAGGATGAACAGATTGTAACTGAGGAAGAGGCGGTACAGTGCCGGGGGCGCGGCATTCTGAAGAAGAAAGGAATTGCGCCGCTGGTCGGTGACCGGGTAATCTATGTGCTGACCGAGAACGGAGAGGGCATGGTAGATGAGCTGCTTCCCCGTGAATCGGAGCTGATCCGTCCGCAGGTGGCTAACGTGAAGCTCGCGGTGCTGCTGTTCTCCGTGCGGGAGCCGGATATGAATCTTAATCTGCTGGACAAGTTCCTGGTTCATATCGAGCATTCCGGCCTGGAGACGCTGATTGTGCTCACGAAGCAGGATCTGGCCGATGATGAAGGTCAGGCTACGGAAGCCGTCAAAGCTCTATATGAGCAGATTGGTTACGAGGTCATGGTCACAAGCTCGCTGAACGGATCAGGTGCGGATGAGCTGCGTCAGCGTCTGGCCGGTATCATCAGCGTCTTCTCGGGACAGTCGGGCGTAGGGAAGTCCACACTGCTCAACCGCCTTGTACCGGGCCTGGCGCTGGAGACAGGAGAGATCAGCCTCCGTCTCGGGCGCGGACGGCACACCACACGCCATGTAGAGCTGATGGATATAGGTAATGGAGGATTTGTGGCCGACACTCCGGGCTTCAGCCAGCTGGATTTCCTGGAGCTGGGAGTGGATGAGCTGTCCGTGTGCTTCCGGGAGTTCGCCTCTTATGCGGAGAATTGCAAATTCCGCGGCTGCAGCCATCTGCACGAACCGGGCTGCAAGGTGATAGAAGCCTGGAAGTCCGGGGATATTGCAGATAGCCGTTACGAGCATTACAAGCTGTTCTTTAATGAAATGAAAGATAAAAAGCGGAGGTACTAAACTTATGGTGAAAATTGCTCCTTCCATATTGTCAGCAGATTTCGCAGCGCTGGGCGCAGAGGTGGCCGAAGCGGAAGCCAGCGGCGCGGACTGGATTCATGTAGATGTGATGGACGGACATTTTGTGCCGAATATTACGCTGGGTCCCGCGATTGTGTCCGCGGTGAGATCCCATACTTCTTTACCTCTGGATGTACATTTAATGATTGAGAACCCGGAACGCTATATCGCTGATTTTGCGGCAGCGGGCGCTTCTGTGATTACGGTACACGCCGAAGCCTGCGTACATCTGCATCGTGTAATCCATCAGATCAAGGAGCTCGGCCTGATGGCAGGGGTGGCCATTAATCCGGCTACGCCGGCTGCTGCGGTGCGTGAGGTTCTGGAGGATGTGGATATGGTGCTTGTGATGACCGTCAATCCGGGCTTCGGCGGGCAGGCCTTCATTCCGCGCACCCTGCATAAGATTACGCAGCTCCGGGAGTGGGCTGAAGAGATCCATCACAAGGGTCTGCTTATCGAGGTAGACGGCGGAGTAGCCGAAGCTACGGCACCGCTTGTAGCTGGAGCAGGGGCGGATGTGCTTGTGGCAGGTAATGCAGTGTTCGGCCGCAGCGACCGCGCAGGAGCGATCAGGGCCATTCGAGAGGCGGCGGACAGCGCTGTCCGGTAATAGGTGATGACGCCCATTTACTATGGAACGAATTGACCCTCAATCTGCTGCATTCGCATACGGAAGGTATAGGCCAAGTTGTGGTCGCATAAATATGGTTACATGAGCAGAAATCTCATGTAGCCTTTTTTGCGGAGGTCTGCAATCGATGGTATATTCTTCATCTAGACAGGATAGTCTCCTACTGCACGGCATGAATTGATGGGAGGGTTAACTATGAAATTTTATACGTTCAAGCTGCCAAGATTTTTGGGAGGTTTTGTTAAAGCGATTTTGAACACGTTTCAGAAGAGTTAGGTTAAAGAAGACAAGTAAATATGAAAAAAAGCACCTTACGAATGTAAAGGGTGCTTTTTGCTACAAATATAATATCTCTTCTATTCTCGCTGAAACGGATACCGTCTATGAAAGGACGGCATGTCCGTTTCTACTTGGTATGAGATACCGCTAGGCCCGGCAATGACCGGATACTAGACGCGTTCAACTTTACCGGATTTCAAAGCACGGGTGCTGACGTACACGCGTTTCGGTTTGCCGTTCACCAGGATACGAACCTTCTGAACGTTAACTCCCCAAGAGCGACGGTTGCGGTTGTTAGCGTGAGACACGTGGTTACCGCTGCCCGGTTTCTTGCCTGTTACTGTACATGTGCGGGACATAGATTACACCTCCTTGTTACTTACACCTGCGTAAAACAATACTTGAATATCATATCACAGCAAAAATTGCTTCGTCAACCGATTCAAAAACATTTATTTCTGTAGACTCTTATAGTACAATATAAATTAGTGCATTATGTCCAGTTGATCATCGAATTGATTAGGCATGAAGTTAGGAAGGGGAATTCTCATTGAGTAAGCGTTCTATAAACGGGACAGATTTTACCGCAATGGTACTAGCCGGTGCGGAAATGCTGCAGCAGCATGCCGAGCATGTCAATTCATTGAATGTGTTTCCGGTGCCGGATGGCGATACGGGCACGAACATGAATCTGACCATGACCGCAGGCGCGAACGAATTGAAGAGAAACAACACAGCCTCTGTCGGTCAATGTGCGGGAGTGCTGTCGAAGGGACTATTGATGGGCGCGCGGGGGAACTCCGGCGTTATTTTGTCACAGCTGTTCAGAGGTCTTGGACGTTATGCGGCCCAATATGATGAGCTTAATACACAGCAGTTCGCTGCAGCACTGCAGACCGGGGTAGATACCGCCTATAAGGCAGTGGTGAAGCCGGTTGAAGGCACCATTCTTACGGTTGCCAAGGAAGCTGCAAGACATGCAGTGTATTATGCACGCCGCACAACGGATATTATCGAGCTGATGACCGAAGTCCTTGCCAAAGCCAAGGAAGCCTTGGCGCATACACCTGAGCTGCTGCCTGTGCTGAAGCAGGTGGGCGTGGTGGATTCGGGTGGCCAGGGTCTGGTCTACATCTATGAAGGCTTCCACCAGCATCTGACCAGCGGAGCAGTCTCAGCACCTGTACAGACTCCTGTGCAAGGACAAGCTGCGGCCCCTGTATCTGTGCCGGCGCCGCTGCTAACCAAACCTGAGCATGCGTTGTCCTCCGTACAGTCTTCCGCGCAATCACAGCTCCATACGGAAGACATTGAATTTTTATATGATATGGAATTTTTCATTAACCGTCAGCTTGGCGCAGCCGTGAAAGCGGATTTTGATGAGGAAGCTTTTCGGAAAGCGTTATCAGTTAACGGGGATTCGATCATCGTCATCTCAGATGATGAGACAATCAAGGTGCATGTGCATTCCAAGACTCCCGGAGAGGTACTTAACCTGGCGCTCGTCCACGGGGAGATTACCCAGATTCACATCCTTAACATGCGTGAGCAGCACCGCGATCTGTTGACTGCCGGTATGGACATCGCACCGATGCCGGATGTCTTCGCCGATATCCCGGAAGAGAAGGCCAGCGTTCAGGCGCCGGCGGTTCCTCCTGCGGATGATCTGGCGCCGTACGGCTTCATTGCGGTCTCCTCGGGAGACGGAATCTCGGATATCTTCCGCAGTCTGGGTGTCGATGCGATCCTGGCCGGCGGCCAGACGATGAATCCCAGCACAGAGGATTTCGTGAATGCGATCTCTTCCATTTCGGCGAAGCATATCTACATTCTGCCGAATAACTCCAATATCGTCCTGGCTGCGCAGCAGGCCAAGGAGCTGCTGGAGGGCGAACGTGAGATTACAGTGATTCCAAGCAAAAGTATCCCCCAGGGGATCTCGGCTGCCTTTGCCTTCCAGGAAGAGGATGCGGTTGATACCAACACCAGCAATATGCTGGAGGCGATTGCCCAGGTCAAATCCGGACAGATTACCAATGCTGTACGGGATACCGTAATGGAGAATCTGGAGATCAAATCCGGTCAGTATATCGGCATCGAGAGCTCCAAGATTGTTGCAGCTGCCGATGATTTGTTTACGGTCAGCAAGCAGCTGCTGTCAAGCATGCTGGTGAATGGTGACGAGATCGTTACTGTGCTGACCGGTGCAGACACCGAGGCGGATATTACGGATGCCCTCGGCAGCTGGCTGGAAGAGACGTACCCGCAGGTTGAGGTAGAGATTCATGAAGGCGGCCAGCCGCTGTACTATTATCTTTTCTCAGTTGAGCCGTAGAATCTCTTACTCTTAAGTGCCCTAATCAAGCAGAGTGGAACAGCCAAATCATAGTATGGGGAGGAACATTATGAATCGTACCGTAATCGTTACCGACAGCACCTCCGATATCCCGCCTGCTCTGGCGGAGCAGTACGGCATTGAAGTCGTTCCGCTGACGCTGATGTTCGGCGAAGAGGCATTCCGGGATAATGTGGATATGACTCCGGAACAGTTCTACGAGCGTCTTCCCCGCTCGCCGCAATTGCCGACCACTTCGCAGCCGTCTCCTGTAGAATATATGAATGTGTACCGCCGTATACAGGAGCAGCATCCGGGCAGCTCAATCCTGTCCTTCCACATCTCCTCCGGCTTAAGCGGCACCTACCAGTCTGCTGTCATGGCCAAATCCATGCTTGAAGAGGAGGGAGAAGCTATCACCGTGGTAGATAGCCTCTCCGCCTCATACGGCTTCGGGTTCATGGTCGTGGAAGCCGCCCGGCTGGCGGAAGAGGGGCATGCTCCTGCTGAGATTCTGGCGAAGGTGGAGAGTCTGCGCCAATCCCGCAAGCTGTATTTCCTTGTGGATACACTGGAATATCTGCAAAAGGGCGGGAGAATCGGCAAGGCATCGGCCATCCTGGGTACGCTGCTCAATATCAAGCCGATCCTGTCCATTGATGCGGAAGGAATTATCTATGCGGTAGAGAAGGTCAGGGGACGCAAGAAGGCAGTCGCCCGCATGATCGAGCTGTTCAAGGCAGATCTGCCGGGTGTGAATACAATACATGTGGCCGTGGGTCATACAGCTGAACCGGCTTCCGGCGAAGAGTTCCTGCGGGAATTAGCCGGACATTTCACCTTGAAAGAGAAGGTTCTGACCAATGTCGGCCCTGTCGTGGGCAGCCATGTCGGGAACGGAACCTTAGCCGTATTCATCTGGCCCGCCTAAGTATAGGGGATGAACATGGTGCTTACTTTGGATTCAATTGAAGTGAAACAAATAACTGGCGTGAGCGCTCAAAAGCAAAGTGAGCTTCACGCCTTTGGCGTCTTTACAGTGAAGGACTTGCTGGAGTATTACCCTTTCCGGTATGAGGATTTCCGTCCGAAATCTCTCAGTGAGGTCAAACACGGCGATAAGGCGACCGTAGTAGCCAAGGTCATCGGTATTCCGGTGCTCCAGCGCTTCGGGGGCAAGTCCCGCATGAGCTGCAAGATGGTGGCAGAGCCGTGGATGTTCACTGCTACGTGGTTCAACCAGCATTATGCGCGTGAACAATTGACGGTCGGCCGTGAAGTGGTGCTTACGGGGAAGTGGGACCAGAAGCGCAATCAGATTACGGTGACTAACTATGAATTCCCGGACCGGGGCGAAGGCAAGACAGGAACACTGCAACCGGTATACTCAATCGGGGGCAAGATTACACAGTCCTGGATCCGCCGAATTATTGGCCAGGCTCTGCAGCAGTACGGGGACCTGATCCCGGAGATTCTGCCGCACAGCATTATGCGCAAATATGACTTCATGTCACGCAAGCGGGCCATTGCCACGATCCATCAGCCGGAGGATACGCGCGAGGGGCAGCAGGGAAGACGCCGGATGGTGTATGAGGAGCTGTTTCTGTTCCAGCTCAAGGTACAAGCCTTCCGCGTGCTGAACCGCGGCCGGATGGATGGTGTGGTTCATACGGTGGACAATGCAACCGTAAGACAGTTCGTGCGCAGCCTGCCGTTTGAGCTGACCGATGCCCAGAAGCATGTGGAGCTTGAGATTCTGCAGGATATGCGTTCAGGGTATTGTATGAACCGGCTGCTTCAAGGCGATGTGGGCTCCGGCAAAACCGTACTCGCAGCGATTGCGCTCTACGCGACTGTAAGATCCGGATTTCAGGGTGCGCTGATGGTCCCGACTGAAATCCTGGCAGAGCAGCATATGCGCTCGCTCACGAGGATGTTCGAGCCGTTCGGCATCACCGTGGGCTTGCTGACCGGGAGCGTATCCGGCCGCAAACGGAAGGACCTGCTGGCCTCTCTACAGATGGGGATGCTGGATGTGGTTGTCGGAACCCATGCGCTGATTCAGGAGGATGTCTTCTTCCGCAGCCTGGGGCTTGTGGTTACGGATGAGCAGCACCGCTTCGGGGTGAATCAGCGCAGTGTTCTGCGGCGCAAGGGGTACAACCCGGATGTGCTGACGATGACCGCCACTCCGATTCCGAGGACGCTGGCGATCACTGTCTTTGGCGATATGGATGTGTCTACGCTGTCCGAACGGCCGAAGGGGCGTGTGCCGATCACCACCTACTGGGTGAAGCCGGATCTGATGGAGCGGGTGATGAACCTGATCAGCCGCGAGATCGGGCAGGGGCGGCAGGCTTATCTGATCTGTCCGCTGATTGAGGAGTCGGAGAAGCTGGATGTGCAGAATGCGATTGATCTGCATGTGCAGATGTCGCAGGCTTTTCCGGACTATAAGGTGGGCTTGCTTCACGGGAGAATGACGCCGTCTGAGAAGGATGAAGTCATGCGGAACTTCTACAGTAACGAACTGCAGCTTCTGGTGTCTACAACGGTCGTAGAGGTCGGTGTCGATGTCCCGAATGCTACGCTGATGATCATCATGGACGCTGACCGCTTCGGGCTGTCTCAGCTGCATCAGCTGCGCGGCCGGGTCGGCAGAGGGGAGCATGCTTCCTACTGTGTGCTGATGGCTGATCCGAAGTCGGAGATCGGGCGCGAGCGGATGACCGCGATGACAGATACGGATGACGGGTTCGAGGTATCAAGGCGGGATCTGGAGCTGCGGGGACCGGGGGATTTCTTCGGGACGAAGCAGAGCGGCCTGCCGGAATTCCGTCTGGCGGATATGACTGCTGACTTCGAGACGCTTGAGCAGGCGCGCGATGATGCCGCTGAGCTGCTGCGGGAGGCTTCATTCTGGACCTCGGCGGATGTTGCGCCGCTGCGCGGGTATTTACAGCAGGAACAAATTTTCCAGGGGGATTTAATTGACTGAACAGGCACATCCGGGCACCTGCCCTCATATACTGTGAATGATTGGATATGACAGGAGGTGCTGTACTTGGGTTATCAGCAATATGGAATCAGTCCCCAGCTGGTGGATCGCATCAAGCTGAAGATGAAGAATCCGGCGGTCAAGGAACGCGTCAAGAATATGATTACCGGCATCTCCAAACAGGAGCTGCAGGATACAGCAGTCGTGCGCAAGCTGGTGCGTAATGCCTCGGCGGTGATGCATGAGAAGCTGACGAACGCACAGGAAGAACAAATTGTGAAATTCGTCATTGCCCAAAAGATTGATCCGAACAATACGTTTCACCTGATCCGCTTATGGGGGATGTTCCGCTGACAAATAGCGGGATTCAGGAATCTCCGATAGGTTTGTAATCCAAAAAGGGGATGTCCATAGCCATGAACTGGCTGGGGCACCCCTTGTTTTGGGGTTGGATGGACGTTTACGCTCGGTGAGGACGCTCCGCGAACGAAACGTTGTTACAATCGCTGTACTCGTAAGAATTTTTTTCATTCCCCTTAGCGGTGAAAATCCGGAGACTGCTGATGCTTCCGAAGCGAGCTTTCCTGCGGAAAGCTTTCAGGCGACCGCTATCGCTTTTCCGCGGGTCATTTCGTTCTCTCCGCTGTTTAAGCGGGAAATGGACCATGGACCAACTTTGCTTGCCAATGGATCTTGAATAAGATATTCCTGAACATCACCTCGTTCGTGTCGTGAATGCCGCAGTTCATCGGCTGGATGACGCCATCTTTGACGCGGCCTACCCTGGTGGTGGCCGTGACAGCTACCATCCCAAAATGCTGATCAAAGTCATCATTTACGCCTACACCCAGCGAATCTATTCTTCTCGTCAAATCGCCAATCCGTCCGGGAGAACCTCCTCTTCATGTGGCTCGCCGGACGGCAGCGGCCAGACTTTCGTACTTTGAATCGTTTCTGTTCCCAGCGGATGAAGACCGTTCTCGAAACCGTATTTACAGCCGCACATGGAACAAGCACGGCAGCGTGCCCATAATGTATTAAACCAAGCTGCAAATGACCAATTGCATGTTAAGTTTGAATAAGATATAGGTTTTGTTGATCGAAGCAGGAACTTAAAAGGTTTGGGTGTTTCGTATCCCGCTTAAACAGCGGAGAGGACGGAACGATTGTGGAAAAGCGACAGCGGTCGCCTGAAAGCTTTCCTCAGGAAAGCTCGCTTCGGAAGCATCAGCAGTCTGCGGATTTTTACCGATCAGGGAAATAAATAAAATCTGGAGACCACAGCGATTGTAACAACGGTCCGTTCGCGGAGCGTCCACCCAAGTGCCCACGTTGATCCTATTCCTCACTCAAAAAGGAGCTGTCCCAAGTAGCCATTTCACGGCTTTTGGGACAGCTCCTTTTTACTTGTTATATAGGAAACTATAGTTTCCTGCTGCTGTGGAAAAGGTGAGTGTAGATTTGTGGATAGTAGAGGGGCATTTGAAACAAATGTATGTGAAAAACAGCATATATTGTGCTCGCAAGCAGGCATATGGACCAAATGTATGTGAAAAACAGCATACATTATGTTCTCAAACAGGCATACGGTCTAAATGTATGTGAAAAACAGCATACATTATGTTCCCAAGCAGGCATATGGACCAAATGTATATGAAAAACAGCATACATTGTGTTCGCGCGAAGGTAGTTAATTCATCCGTTTCGCCACCCTGGAAGCCCATACAGCTCAGCCGGGCGGCTTATTGCGGAACAGAGCACGAATCCGGTTGTTCCGCGCGGCATTGATCACAATCTTGCTATCCTGATCACAGTCATGCACGATAGAGGCGAGCTGTTCTTCCTCCAGCCTGCTTGCCAGGCAGAAGACCGTACCAGGCTCGCCCTCCGGTCCTGTGGATCTTACGAGCTTCACCTCGCGGTCCAGCGACTGCTGGAGCTTGCGGCGGATCTCCTCGCATTTGCTGCTGGTAATAAAGACCGCCTGCGTGAGCGAGAGGTCCCTTAAGGAGAACCGCAGCGCTTCAAAGGCAAGCAGATACGCAATGATACTGTACATCGCCTGATCCCAGCCGAATAATGATCCGCCGTAGAGCAGGATGAGCATATTGAACAGCATAATCGGCATCTCAGCCGATTTGGGCGGCCCTCCGTTCAGCAGCCGGACGCTCTGCTTCTCGCTTCCGGCGGTCAGCCCTCCGAAGCGTACAGAGATGCCCAGGCCGAACCCGAGACATAGCCCCCCGGCAATAGCTGCGGGCAGCGGCTCGCTGATTGCCGCCGGGAAATGGTGCAAGGCCAGAGACCCTGCCGTCAGACAAATTAGGCCAAGCATCGTATACAAGGCAAAGCGGAGATTAATCTGCCTGCGCGACATCAGAATAAAGGGAAGGTTGAACAGGAACAGGAATAATCCAAGCCGCATTTCGGTCACATGGGACAGCAGGGCGGATAATCCGGCAATGCCGCCCGGAAGCAGCTTATGCGGCATCAGGAACAGCTCCAGACCAACGGCTGCAAGTAATCCTCCGCCTACAATGGACAGCAGACGCAAGGTCTTGGAATAACGTAAGGGTGCAGCATTTCTATATCTGACTCTCATAAGATTTCCTCCTTTCAGCAGGAAACCGGAATTTGTGTTGCGGATTACGGCGCTTGCAGCTTCATTCAGCGTACAGCCGTACTCCTACGAAATGTGAATTATATTTCAGCGGAAGCAGCAGCCGCCGCTTCAGCAAAATGTAAATGAAGGGGAGCAGCGATACACAGAGCAGCAGCCCGGGAGGTCCGGACTCCAGCGTCAGCGGGTTCTCACGGGGAGCAAGCCGGACGGCCTGGGTGTCATAGATCTGCGTATGATGCACGCGCACTGGCTGGGCCAGCTTATGCTCATAGCGGTCCGGCCTTACAGAATGCATCTCAGGCTCTTGTTCCTGCAGCATCTGGAGGGCCATGATCAGAAAAGTCAGCAGCAGCACCGGAAGAAACACAGCCTTCAGCAGATCCAGCAGCGTCAGACGCGTCCAATCTCTCCTCATGAGAACACCCCCCTTTTTGTAAATTGTAGTTAAAGCATATCATAGGATCTTAGCAGGACCAAATATAATACGCTATTATTTCAAGGCCTGCGACTGAGGAATAACGAAACCGGAGCTGCTACGCTGCGTATTCTCTAGTAAATTGAACTTTTTGTGAAAAAATGATCGGAAGGAGCAGTTAATTTGCATAATGCAGGCGTATTTAACGGTTTGTACCCGGCAGCGGCCAGCAGCCAGAGCGGATTTTTCACGGAGGGGCCATTCTTGTTAAAGCTCATTCTGCTGCTGATTGCGGGCGTTGTTGCTTACACGATTTGGAGAGGACTCAAGATCTGGATGACGAACCAGACCAGCCCTCTGCAATCAAGGGTAGTTACGGCTGTTGCCAAACGGACAGAGGTCTGGGGCGGAAGAGGGCATATGGGGACGCATACGAGTTATTATGTGACCTTTGAATTCCATAATGGCAGCCGCAGAGAGCTTGAAGTGAAGCCGAGGGCGTATGCCATGATTGTTGAGGGGGACCGGGGGGAGCTGTCGTACCAGGGCAGCCGGTTCAAAGGATTCGTGCGGGCAGGGATGCAGAGGGATAGCGGGTGATTGTTGAAGCGAACGGAGAATCTCTGCATGAAGAGCTGGAAGTAACCTTTGGAATAACATTTATTTGCAGCAAAAAAATGCAAGGAAGCGGACCTGTCGCTAAGTGAGCGAGCCCGGGAAAGCTTCCTTGCATTTATTGTGTCCGGGTCTAGAGTACGCGCTGCATGTGCAGAATTACGTTGCTCCAGTATCCGCTGTCCAGCTCACTGATCTGCACGCCGGGGTCACCCCAGGTGTGAATGAAATTCCCGCCGCCGATGTAGATACCGACATGACCGGGAACCGCGTCGCTCTCGAAACGTCCGGGTACGGTGAAGAAGATCAGATCGCCGGGCTCCAGCGAGCTGCGCGATACCCGTCTGCCGATATTGTCCTGATCTTTGGCCAGCCGGGGCAGATCCACCCCGAATTTCTGAAAGACATGGCGTGTAAAGGACGAGCAGTCGAAGCGCTTGGTCTCCTCATAGGAGCCAGCACCGAAATCGTAGGGGACACCGAGAAATTTCTTGGCATAGGCGACCAGCTCTCCCGTGTCCACATTTGATACACTCTGAATCCGCAGCGGCTTTGCAGCCTCCACCTTGCCGGAGTCCTCTGTACTCTCCCTTTCGGAAGGGGTTGCGATGTTAATCTCGCCGGTGCCGGGATTCCAGCCGACCTCTGTCTGCAGCAGCTTGGACAAGGCGGTGGGGGTGATATAGATTTGACCTTCACGGCGGACGGGGACATCGGGAAGGGTGATGTGCTGGCCTAATGAGAATGCCTGGCTGGAATCCGGCCGCAGCATATACATGACATCACTATAGCCGAGCTTGGTATAGCCGCCGCTTGCCGTGTCATCCTTCATCCGGAAGCCGATGGAAGCGACAGCCGGTTTGAGCGGAATCCAATACTTGCCTTCCTTGTCGGTAAAAGAATTCTTCTCATAATAGCTGCCTGCGAACGTTCCGGTTGGCGTCAGTGAGTTAACCTTGGGAGTGCTGTCCTTGCTGGTGTAGCTGCAGGCGGTTGTTCCGGCAATGGCGGTAGCAAGGATGGCGGAGGATAATAAAATTTTGCTGGTACGCAGATTGATTATTGGCATGGGGCACGCTCCATCTTCAAACTTTAAGGTAAGTTTGTGCAGGACCGCTTTTTTTATGTGCTGCAGGCCTTAGCAAACAATGTCAAGAGAAACCACAGATTGTTGAAGCGGGGAGACACTCATTGTGCGTATTTTGTAAAATATGGACCTTACTTAAATGATTGACGGGAAATCAACCTACATATAATATATGTTTAATAGATTCGGGGAGCAGATGGGGACAGGGTGCGGGCCTTCGCTTTAATGCTTTTAAAGATGAAAGCGATAATGCTGGACCGCTAGCCCAGGTTCTCGCGCTGAACCCGTACAAGAAGAGGGGTAATCTGATGAAGACGAAGAAGATTTGGATGGGGCTAAGTATGGCCTTGATGCTCGTAGCTGCCGGTTGCGGGAACAATAATGCAGCAGTGAAGAATGACGCGGGCACCGGGAATGCCCCGGCCGCAGCGACGGAAGCTCCAGCCTCAAATGCAGGCTCCGGCGATGCCAAATCCTATAAGATTGCCATCTCGCAATACGTGGAGCATCCGTCACTGGACGCTACCCGTGAGGGATTCCTGGCTGCGCTGAAGGATGGAGGGATTGTTGAAGGGGAGAACCTGAAGGTGGATCTTCAGAACGCTCAGGCAGACCAGGCGAACAACCTGTCCATTGCCCAGAAGATTGCCGGCGACAAGAACGATCTGGTGCTGGGGATTGCTACACCTTCGGCTCAGGCTGTCGTACAGAATGTTAAGGACACTCCGATTCTGTTCGCTGCGGTAACCGACCCTCTCGATGCCAAGATTGTCAGTGATCTGGAGCATCCCGGAGGTAATGTGTCAGGCGCATCGGATACCAATCCGGAGTCGATTACCCGCCTGATGAACTTCATTGCGACGCAGTTCCCCAAGGTGAAGAAGTTGGGCCTGGTCATTAATGAAGGGGAGCCCAATGCTGTAGTTATGGCAGATATCGCCAAGGGTGAGCTGGACAAGCACGGGATCGAGCTGGTGAAGGCGGCGATTACGAACACTTCGGAAGTGAAGCAGGCTGCGGAATCGCTTGTAGGGCGCGTCGATGCGCTGTACATTACACTCGATAACTCCGTTGTCAGTGGCGTAGACGCGATTATCCAGACGGCTAACGACAACAAGCTTCCGTTCTTCTCGGCAGACCGTGATACGGTGGAGAAGGGTGCTTTTGCTACAGTAGGCTTCAAATACTATGATCATGGCTATCAGGTCGGCCAAATGGCGGTAGAAGTGCTTAAGAACGGAAAAAGTCCCGGTGATATGAAGGTGACGATGCAAGAGAAGTTGGACTTGGTCCTTAATCTCAAGGCGGCGGCAGCACAGGGAATTGAAGTAACGGATGCTATGAAGGCTGAAGTGGCTGATCCGGGCAATAATATTATTCAATAACCTACAGAGTTCATAAACAGGGTGCGTCCGAGCTGGGCGCCCTTTGCCGCTTGAGGAGGAAGTCAGCAATGTATAATTCATTAATCGGGGCTCTGGAAATGGGCCTGCTCTACGCATTCATGGCACTTGGGGTGTATATTACCTTCCGTATTCTGGATTTTCCCGATCTGACAGTGGATGGAAGCTTCACAACAGGCGGCGCAATTGCCGCAGTGATGATCGGTAACGGGTATTCTCCGCTGCTGGCGACCTTATGTGCGCTGCTCGGCGGAATGGCGGCAGGGATGTGTACCGGGCTGCTCCATACCAAAGGGAAAATCAACGGGCTATTGTCCGGCATTCTGATGATGATTGCCCTCTATTCGATCAATCTGCGGATTCTGGTGAAGCCGAATGTCTCCCTGATGGGGGAGGATACGTTATTCAGCTCCATCAATCCTCTGCTGGTCATGCCGTTTATCGTCGTGCTGGTCAAAATCCTGATGGATCTGTTCCTGCGTACCGATCTGGGACTGGCCCTGCGGGCCACCGGTGACAACTCGCGGATGATCCGCAGCTTCGGAGTGAACACGGATACAACAACCATTCTGGGGATCAGCCTGTCGAACGGGCTGGTGGCGCTCTCAGGCGCACTGATCGCCCAGTATTCTACCTTCGCAGATGCCTCGATGGGAATCGGGATGATTGTCATCGGGCTAGCGTCGGTAATTATCGGGGAAGCGATCTTCGGTGCGAAGAACGTCTTCCGGGCGACACTGGCTGTGCTGCTCGGCTCAATCGTGTACCGGATCGTTGTCGCTCTGGCCCTCCGGGTATCTTGGCTCAAGGCTTCCGATCTGAAGCTGATCACCGCAATTATCGTCATTATTGCCCTCGTCTTCCCGTCGGTTCAGCGGTATGTGAAGCAGAAGAGCACGGCCCGCAGACGGACCGCAGAGCTTGCCGAGCTGGCTCAGCGCAGCAAGCAGAGAGGAGGGGCCGATAGTGTTAAAGCTTGATAATGTATGTAAGCTGTTCAACCCCGGCTCGCCGGATGAGAAGGTCGCGCTGCTGGGGATTGATCTTGAACTGAACGCCGGGGATTTCGTAACGATTATCGGCAGCAACGGTGCCGGCAAATCTACGCTGATGAATATTATCTCAGGTGTGATGAAGCCCGATCTGGGGGAAGCGCGTATTGAGGGCAGCTCGATTAGCCATCTGGCGGAATATCAGCGCGCACGCTGGATCGGCCGGGTCTTCCAGGACCCGATGGCCGGGACTGCGCCGCATATGACGATTGAGGAGAACCTGGCCATGGCCTACAAGCGGGGTAAGCCCCGCGGGCTGTCCTTGGGTGTCAATGCGCACAGACGCACACTGTTCCGCGAACAGCTCAGCCGCCTGGGCATCGGCCTGGAAGACCGGCTGCGCGCCAAGGTGGGACTGCTCTCAGGAGGCGAGCGGCAGGCGCTGAGCCTGCTGATGGCGACCTTCACCCAGCCGCAGATTCTGCTGCTGGATGAGCATACAGCTGCGCTGGACCCTTCGCGCGCCGAGCTGATCACCACCCTTACGGAATCCATTGTCCGTGAGATGAAGCTGACTACGCTGATGGTTACCCATAACATGGATCAGGCGATCCGCCTGGGTAACCGGCTCATCATGATGGATAAAGGCTCCATCATCCTCGATTTCGATGAGACGCGCAAGAAGGATCTGACGGTTGAGCGTCTGCTTGGCGAATTCGAAGCGATCAGCGGCCATAAGCTGGCCGACGACCGGATGATGCTGGGCTGATTTACGGCTTATCATTCATGTATGTTAGGGCTTGATCTGCCGCCGGTTAAACCGGCAGCGGGTCAAGCTTTTTGTCATTATCAGGTGTTCTGGTCCGATTCACTTCCGGGTATGAGAGGTAAAGTTAAGGGAAAGAACATAACTTGAACATCAAACACCAAATGGAGGCGACTGGACATATGACTGCGAAGAAACTGGAAGGCAAGGTAGCGATTGTTACAGGAGGCGGCTCGGGCATCGGCCGGGCATCTGTGCTGGAGTTCGCCAGAAGCGGAGCCAAGGTGGCACTTCTGGACCGGACGGTGGAGAATGCGGAGAAGGTGGCCGCTCAGATCACGAAGGAGGGCGGGGAAGCTGCAGTGTTTGAATGCGATATCGCTGATCCGCCGCAGGTGGAGCATGCTGTGAAACAGGTTATCGAGAAGTGGGGACAGCTGGATGTGGTCTTCGCCAATGCCGGAATTAACGGGGCCATGACACCGATTGAGACGATGGACATCGAGTCCTGGGATCAGACGATTCAGATTAATCTGCGGGGCACCTTCGCCACTGTCAAGTATGTCATCCCCCATCTCAAAGAGAAGGGCGGCAGCATTCTGATCAACAGCTCGATCAACGGTAACCGGGTATTCTCCAATGTCGGGTTCTCTGCCTATAGTACGACCAAGGCGGGTCAGGTGGCTTTTATGAAAATGGCTGCTCTTGAGCTGGCCCAGTACAAGATTCGTGTAAACGCTATCTGTCCGGGAGCAATTACCACGAATATCGATGATAATACCTATCCTTCGGATGATCTTAAGGAAGTGCAGATTGAAGTGGAATTCCCGGATGGCGGGCAGCCGCTGGAGAAGGGGCCGGGGCGTCCGGATCAGGTGGCCAAGCTGGCGCTGTTCCTGGCTTCTGAGGATTCGGATCACATCACGGGTACGGAAATCTACTGTGACGGCGCGGAATCCCTCCTGCACGGCTAATCCTTCTATAAGTCACTCATCGCTCATATGATGGAATAAGTGAAGTCTTCTCTGAAGCGGACGATGTTCCTGGCCGGAGCCTCAGGCAGTACTGCCTGAAGCTCCCGGTTAGCGGGGATAGGCGTCCGTTTCTTTTGTAACCCTGGCAGCAGAAAATTTCAGTAAAGATTGCAGCGTTTTTCAGGTATACTGTTTCTATGTGCCATGACGGGCGAGAAAGGAGGAAAATGAATTATGAATATGGACCTGCTGCATATGGAGTCAATCATCAAGCTGCTTGTGGCCATGCTGTTCGGGCTGTTCATCGGCATTGACCGCCAATTGAAACAGAAACCGCTGGGAATCCGGACCAGTATGGTCATCAGCATCGCCAGCTGTCTGGTAACTCTGGTATCCATTCATGCCTATGACAAATTCGGCGGACCGGAGCATCCGAACATGGACCCGATGCGTCTGGCGGCGCAGATTGTCAGCGGTATCGGTTTTTTGGGGGCGGGTGTTATTCTGCGCAGAGGCGGAGATGCCATCTCCGGGCTGACCTCGGCGGCGCTGATCTGGACGGCTTCCGGTATCGGGATCGCGGTCGGTGCGGGCTTTTATGTAGAGGCGGGTTACGCGGTTATACTGCTTATGTTCGCGGTTAACGCCGTTCCGCTGCTTATCAAAGCCATCGGACCCGAAGTGCTGAACAAGCACGAGATCTCCATCAAAATCATTATGGAACCGAATTATATTCTGACGGATGTGATTCAGAAGATTGAGCAGCGGAATGTCATTACCGACCAGCGCAAAACACGTAAAACCGGCCGGACCATCCGGCGAATGAAGATTAAGGATCTTGAGGATGGCAGGCAGATGATCGACATGGTCGTTTCTGCGCCAGACAAGGATTATGCTACGGAAATCTATTATGATGTGAAAAAAATCGAGCATGTCATGAGTGTCGAAGTGGAGCAGCTGTAAAAATGGCATGTTGCCATTCCGGCAGATGTGGTACTCTATCTATGAGAGAGTCATTTTGATCATATGGAAGGGGATTATTGTAATGACACCGATTACAGCATTTGAAGGACACTATGAGGGAGAAGCCGCTGTCTGGCTGAAGGCCGGCCGTTATGAAGCGGCTATTCTGCCGGGCATCGGCGGGAATCTGATCTGCTTCCGGGATACTGAGAGCGGTTACCGTTTCTTGCATGAGCCTGGCGCGGAAGAGATGGAAGCGTTCAAGGCGAACCCGGGCATTCACGGTATTCCTGTACTATTTCCGCCGAACCGCTATGAGGATGGAGAGTTCCCGTGGAATGGACAGACCTATCATTTGCCTGTCAATGAAGCCAAAACCGGCAATCATCTGCACGGCTTCCTACATACAGCTGCATGGGAGGTAGAGGAATTCGGCACCGGCACAAGCGAAAGCTTCGTTACTGTAGCGATCAAGGTGGATGAGAACCATCCGTCCTATCAGTATTTGCCGTTCAAATACACGGTCAAGCTGCGCTATACGCTCGGTGAAGGCGGCCTGTCCCAGCAGCTGCTGGTCCACAATGACGGCGATGTGCTGATGCCTTGCCTGCTGGCGTTCCATACCGCGATTAATGCTCCGTTCGCACCAGGCAGCAGCGCGCAGGACTACCGTGTTAAGCTAACGATCGGCGAACGCTGGGAGCTTAACGAGCGGATGCTGCCAACCGGCAAATTCCAGGAGCTGACTGCCGATGAAGTGGCTCTGCGCGGCGAAGGATTGTATCCGTTCTACGCGTCAATGGACAACCACTACACCGCAGCCGCCCAGAATGGACGGAACCGGATGGAGCTTACCGACAGTAAGGCCGGAGTTACGCTGGTGTATGATGTGGGCACCTCGTATAAGCAATGGATGATCTGGAACAACGGCGCGACCGAAGGCTTCTTTTGCCCGGAGCCGCAGATCAACCTGGTGAACGCCCCGAAGGTGGATCTGCCTGCCGATGAAATTGGCTTGTTCGGGCTGGAGCCTGGGGAATATTGGGAGGAGAGCAGCCGGATATACGTGAAGTAGGCTTAGGCACAGGCGTCATTCCGGTGAATATTTGGACTTCCGGCCGCTGTTGTCCCCAGATTTCTTGATTTGTACCGCTTACCGCGGTGGAAATCCGGGGACAAAGGCGGACGCTACCGCTCCTACAGTTCCAAAATCCCCCTCCAATCCTTGGCCTAATTAGTTATTATCCTTTTCAGTCTATCCCGCTGGGATGAGAGTAGAACATAAAGAAGAGAGCAGCGCCTGATGTTTGGATGCTGTTCTTTTTTTGGCGTTGTGCCCATTTGGCTACTAAATTTTAAGGCGGTTTTAAGCTAAAAGGCGTATACTACTCCTTTAACAGTTAGGAGTGAATGAACTTGTCACGGTTATTGCCATCGAAGCGTTTGTCGTATTTATTGATCATTTTGCTGGCTGTGGGATTTGGGCTGAATTTGTTTTTGCAGGCTGCTTCTTTTCGGATGGATGTGCTTCATGCATTGGAGTGGGTTGGCGCTTATCCTTGGCTGTATTGTACCGGAAGTCTGTTTATTTTCTTCATCCTGCTCTTAAGCTCAGTGATTGTGCCGAATGCGTATGCGGGGCCGGCGGTGGTCTCGGCGCTGTTCGTGCTGCTGGGGATTGCCAGTGATCAGAAGCTGGCTACGAGAGGCGAACCGCTGTTTCCGTGGGATCTGATGCTGCTGAAGAATGCCGAAGGCATGAGCAAGATTACCAGCGGGATGATCTCTCCGTTTGCTATAGTGACCGCTGTTCTGCTGGTTGCCGGTCTGGTCCTTGTAATTATTAAGCTGCCGAAGAACCGGATCAGACTGTCCTTGCGCGTGACGCTGGCGGGAATATCTGTGGGGCTAAGCGCGTGGTTTCTTGTGCTGGTCACCGGTCAATCTCCTGTCGTTGCAGCAATGAGCTATCAGAACATCTTCTGGAACCAGAAGGTGAATTATACGCAGAACGGGTTCGTCTATGCGTTCGCCGGGAATCTGCGGCAGAGCCTGATGGACAAGCCGGAAGGCTACAGCCGTGAAGCGGTTGAAGCGGTAGCTGCCAAGTATTCGGCATTGCCGGAGGCACCGGTACAGGCCACGCCAGGGGAGCAGCCGAACATTCTGTTTATGATGAATGAGGCGTTCTTCGACCCTACGCGCCTGCCCGGATATACGCTTAGCGAAGATCCGCTGAAGTTCATCCATGGGGTGGCGGGCCAGACGCCGTCCGGTTATTTGCTGTCCCCGGAATTCGGCGGCAATACGGCTAATGTGGAGTTCGAGGCCCTGACCGGGCTGTCGATGTATTTTCTGGGGGATGGAACGATTCCTTATCAACAGCGCATCGTCAAAATGTCCTCCCTGCCGTCGATCGTCAGTATTCTGAAGGACAGAGGGTATGAGGCACTGGCGCTGCATCCGTTCGATGATACCTTCTATAACCGTAACCGTGTCTATCCGGTGCTGGGGTTCGACCGCTTCACAAGTGAGAAGGATCTGCCGGACGCTGACCGCCTGACTCCAGAGGGGTATGTCTCGGATAAAGCAGCTGTACAGGAGGCGGTCCGGCAGCTTCAAGCGGCATCGGGCCCGGCATTCCTGCATCTGGTGACGATGCAGAATCATTTTCCCTTCACCAAAGGCCTGAACGGACCGAATACCATCACCGTTCAAGGCGGACTGCCAGAGCAGAAGGATGAGCTGGAGACTTATGTGCAGGATACCAAGCTGACAGACGAGGCCATGGCTTATCTCCAGCAGGAGCTGCTGAAGATCAAGCGGCCCACCATCGCGGTGTTCTGGGGAGATCATCTGCCTGCGCTCAGCGCCGGGATCTATACCGCAGCAGGCTGGGATCAGGAGCCAAGGCTGAAGCATGAGACGAAGCTGCTGGTACTCGCTAACTTTGAGATCGGGAAGGAGCCGCTCGGGACGCTTAGCCCGGCCTTTCTCGGCCCTGCGGTCTTCCGGTTATCCGGGCAGACGCTGCCGGCCTTTTATAAGCTGCTGGAGCAGGTGCGGGCGGAAATTCCGGGACTTAGCAAGAAGGTGCTAATCGGGCCGGGCGATACCGGAATTCTGAAGGAGCTGACCCCTGAGCAGCAGGCGCTGCTGGATGACTACCGTCTGGTCGAATATGACCTGCTGGAAGGGGAGAAATATGCGGAGTCGCTGATGTTCTGAGCACTCCGCCGTGGCTTAGCGCAGCCCCACATCATGGAAGCGGTTCTCAATCGGCTCCCGCAGCAGCAGACGAATGGACTGGATCGCTGCGGTCTCGATACGCTTCGCTTCCCGGAGGAGCGGAATCAGGCCCTCAGCATTAATGGAACATGGAGCCTCTGCAGCTTGTACGGGCCTCTCGTTAAGAGCGTCTGTAATTTCATTATAGACAGCGGCTAGAGCCGTATAATGTTCGGCAATCCCTTCAAGCTCGGGCCAGTACAGGCTGGCTTCCCATGCGTAGGCTGCCGTATCCTGCTTCATTCCTGCATAGAAGATCAGCGTCTCATAGGCTCCGGCAGCATCATAGGTCTTCTCCGCCAAGGCCTCCAGCATGGCATCATAAGCCTTAAGGCCGCAGGCATATTGCGGTTCCGGCAGCATCGGATCATGAACCTCTGCCTTGTACACCGCTTGAATGAAGGACTCTCTGATTACCTGAAGCCTATCTTTCGGGACCTGACCTTCATAGATCTGGCCGTACCAATAAGGTGAATCATTCCTCCCGAGCTGCTCGTAAGGCAGTTCGTGCTCAGCGGCTGAATTCAGCTCCTTGTAATAAAAGAGCTGCTGCTCATCATCACAGCGGGTAATCACTACGAACCGGTCCTTCCAGCAGACCACCCCGGTGCCCTGCTTAAGTGATTGACGGATTGCCGCAATGGCCTGCTTCTGATAGAGAGGGAAGGTAGGACTGAAGTTAAAGCCTGCACCCTGCATGGCGATAAGGCCGATCAGATCTGCCGCTACGAAATGTTCAGCCGCCCAGTTATAAGCTGTAGCTGAATCCGGGTGAAGCTGCCTGTGCACGGACAGGCGGAAACATAAGGCCGTCATGCCGGACAGCATATGGACGGGCAGGCTGAACCAGCCTTTGGCCGAGAGGACCTGGTGCATGGCATCTGCAAAAGAAGAAGAGAGCGGCACACGCTGCTGATCCGTAGCGGGTGAAGCTTGTTTGTTATGATAATCACTCATCGTGCGGTATGCGCCCCCCATCTCGGCAGTGTGGACCGTTTCCGGTCCGGGTACTGTTCTGAAATTATCCGAACCAATTGCATGGCCCGCTCCTCCAGCTCCAAGGCCTTCTCCAAAGCAGAGCAGAGGGAAGGAAGCTGTTCCTGGTTCAGCAGCTTGCCGCTGTTCTTCTCAGAGATTGCAGCCGCGAGCGGTCCCCTCAGCCCCTCCACCAGCTCAGCATACAAGTGCTGAACCTCCTCCAACCCCGGCAATACGGACTGAACCTCCTGCAGATAAGCGGAGATCTCGGTCCGTGAAGTCATGTACGATTCAAGGATGTAAATAGCGCCGTAGCTGTCGAATCCGCCCTGCTGAAGCGCCCGGATCAGGAAGCTGTAGGCCAGGCGGCCTGAACCGAGGCTTAAGTCAGGAAGTGTTTTGTGAGGAGTCTCCCAATCCTCCAGCGCAAGCCGCAGCGACTCCAACACAGCTTCATGCAGCGGAATGTTCACCCCATCCCCCACATACTGGTAAAACCAGAAGGGCGTGAAGTTCAGGCCGAAGTTATCATACAGCACAACCTGCGTCTCACCGGACCAGCCATCCTGTACATAGAACACCCGGTCATCCTCATCATAACCATGAATCACGCCGAATTCCGGTATCCAGTAGATGCAGGCCCGGCTGCGGTCCAGACTCTGCTTGACATTGTCAATGGCGATCCGTTGATACTCCCCGAACGAATCATGTCTGGTTCTTCCGCCGTCATATTGGAAGAAGATGCCGAGGTTATCGGCGGCCGCACTATGCTCTGTGCCCCACTGCCCATAAGCCGTAACGGATAAGGGGAGGAGCTTCTCGTGTACGGTGAATTTGAAGGCCATGCCGCTTAGCCCGGAGAGCATGAATTTCGGACTCTCGAATAAACCGGCGGCAGTCACTACGGCATAGAGCGCATCGGTAAAAGATTTGGATTCACGCTTCATCTGAACGTCAAGAATTACGCCTGTTCGCTTGCTCACTGTTCATTCTCCTGTTCATCCAGCCGTCTCACTGCAACCTCACAGATGCTGCGGAGCTTGTCCTTCAGCCATTTGGGAGACAGGAGGGCACTCCACTCCGAGTGGAGCAGATGTGCAATGAACGCGCTGGTATCATAAAAATCAACCTCATAGACATGCTCAGCAGCAGCACGGAGCCGATAACCACCCCATGAGCTGTCCTGAGGTACTTGGTTAATACATATTCTCGCCGTGAATGGCTTCAAGGGTCTGGCCTGCTCCGCCGGTGCCGCAGGGCCGTCTTCTCCGGCTGTGAAGACCCTGCCGGTCAGCGTTAGCTGACGGATGCCGGACAGGCTGAAATACTCACTCCGGCCATCGCCCTCCATAGCGGCCTCCAGATAATCTTCCTCCACCCGCCGGCTTAGCCGCAAAGGGCAGAGATACAGCTCCTGCGAAGTGTCCTCCCCGGCAAGGTAGAGAACATGGACCACCCTGCGGGCCGAGATCGCCTGCTCCAGCATCTCCATCATCTGTATGCGGTGGGCATTCACTTCAAAGACAGGCAGCTTAAGCTCCCTGTCCGTAAGAGGCTGCTCCGTGAACCGCTCCAGCAGCCCCCCGACCTTGCGTATACTCTGGGCATTCTCATAATCATAGTGGCTATACCGGTAAGCCAGATATTTAAGCACCCGCTGCTCCTCGTCCGTAATGTACAGATGAGGCAGCACGAAGCTGTTGTCCTCGTATATATATCCGCGCTGCTTCGCCACATACCGGAGCGGAGCCCGCAGCGATTCTGTCAGGTATTCAATATCCCGCTGGGCTTGGCGCCTGGAAATCTCGAACTGCTCCGCCAGCTTGCTGCTGTTCGGATACGCCAGCTGGCGGACCTGCTGGTCAAACCACTGAATCCGGTGAATATGGCTCATGCTGCTCCTCCCGCTCCTTTCAGTAGCTTTCAGTATAGCTCCTGATGATTATGAAGACCAGCGGGACAACTTCCCTGAATAAGAAAACAAGGATGCTCCCTGCTCCCATGCACGAAGCATGAAGCAGGGCAGACATCCCTGTATCGCCTTACTTGGTTGCTGCGTCCACTCTAACCTGCGTGGCTTTGTCGCAGCGCTTGCAGACCTTTAGGGCGGTGCCGTCGGATTTTATTTTGGTGTAGAGCAGCTTGATCCGGGTGGACCCGCAGACCGGGCAGGTGCCGCGTCCGCGGGAAGGGAGGGTCCAGAGTACCCGTCCGCGTTTGGTTTTTGACATTCTTGTAATCCTCGTTTCATTGAATTGATGGTACTTGTCCAGTATAGAACAATCGGTACGACATAAAATGTCGTAGCAGATAACGATCTTTATCTATAGGCTCTGTAACGTAATTGACGGAACGGCTGCCAAGCCAGTAGACTAGATTGGTCATAGATGGAAGAACCTGGGGCCTGTGGGCCTTCGGCATTCATTGTTATGAAAGGGGTTACATATGTGAAAAAGCTGTGGCTCGTCTATGTGCTGTTAATCGGCATCTTCGTGCTCTACGTGCTGAATTACAAGCAGCAGGGAAAGGCGGCAGACCCGTGGGAGACTACCGGACTGCGCGGTAATATTGAGGACAAATATGTGATGGTCACGTTCCAGATCGGCATTGATTACTGGAAAAGTGTGCTGAAGGGCTTCGAGGATGCCGCAGAGGAGCTTAATGTATCCGTCGAGTATCACGGCTCTACCCAGCATAACGCGAGTGAACAGATGACGGTGCTGGAGCAGACCATCGCCAAGAAGCCGGCGGGAATTGCCATCTCGGCCGTGAATTCCAAGCTGCTTACAGCGACGATTAACAAGGCTGTGGAGAGCGGCATTCCGGTAGTGCTGTTTGATTCGGGAGCGGAGGGCAGCAAGGCGTATTCCTTCCTGGGAACGGACAATTATAATGCCGGAACGAAGGCGGCGCATAAGATGGCCGAGCTGACCGGGGGCAAGGGCGAGGTCGCCATTATCACCACACCGGATCAGCATAATCACCAGGAGCGGACGGACGGCTTCACGGATACCATCCGCAGCAAGTACCCGCAGATGAAGCTGGTGGCGGTCAAGGATGGGCGGGGAGATCAGGTGGCCTCCAGGGAGGCTGCCGAGCAGCTGCTGGTGCGTTATCCGCAGCTGGCAGGGATTTTTGCCACGGAAAGTAATGGCGGTATCGGGGTTGCGGAAGCCGTGGAAGCCGCCCCTGGCAGCGGACCGGTCCCGCAGATTATCAGCTTCGATACGGATAAAGGCACACTCGATCTGGTGAAGGAAGGCAAGATTGCCGCAACCATGGCCCAGGGTACCTGGAATATGGGTTATTGGTCGCTGACCGAGCTGTTTCATCTGCACCGTGATCTGGAGGCTGACCCTGAGGCCTATGCCAATAACAAGCCCCTGCCTGTCCCCGATTCTGTAGATACCGGAATTGATGTGGTCACGCGGCAGAATGTGGACAATTATTATGCCAAATAGGCGGCAGAGGGGGAGCCTGTGATGCGCAAGGCCGGCGTGAGCATGGAGAAGCTGAAGCTGAATAATATGCCAATCCGCTATAAGCTGATTATTCACTTTTTGCTGATTAGCATTCTGCCTTCTATTGGACTGGGGCTGTTGATTGGCTGGACGGTGGACCGGATCGTGGAGGAGCAGAGCACCGAGAACACGATGCAGCTCATCCGCAAGGTGAATACCGCCATTGAGAGTGATGTGGAGAATCTGCAGAAAATTACATACCTGATCTCGTTCGATCCGGGCGTCCAGAAGTTCCTGAAGGGGGCGCCGCCGGTTCCGGCACAGCCGGACCCCGCAGCGGGCAACGGGGAATCGGCGGAATACAATATCCGCAAATTTCTGCAGGGCTTCACCACGCTCAGCTCGGAGATTGCCGGCATTATGCTGGTTAACCGTGAAGGCGATTTCATCAGCAACGAGATGTATACCCGTTCCGGTACCCGGCTGACGGAGGAGAGCTGGTACAAGCAGGCGGCAGAGAATAAGGGGATCTTCCTGATCGTCGGGCATCCGTATGGCCGTGCGGTCAGGTCCCATGTGGACTATAAGGAGAGCGAGGTGGTCTCTGCTGTGCGGGCCATTGTGAATCCTGAGACGCAGGTGGTCCAGGGCGTGGTGCTGGTGGATCTGAAGCTGCGGGTGATCGCGGAGACGGCTAGAGATGTCACGCTCGGCAAGACCGGATATCTGACAGTGGTGGACAATCGTGGAGAGATGATCTACGCGCCGCAGCATCCTTTAATGCGTACCATCCCGGCAGGTCTGTTCACCGAGTCCTCGGGCATTACCTCGGAGACGGTAGACGGCCGCAAGCTTCAGCTGATCTACCGGACCTCGCCGTTTACCGGCTGGACCACGATGGGCGTGTTCCCGATGGATGAGTCGGCTTATGGAATCCGTGAGATTACGTTCAATGTTGTTACCTTTGTATTTGTAGTCTGTATGCTGGGCATGACCGCATCGTTCTATCTGGCCTATTCGATCTCCCGTCCTATCGGCCAGCTGGCTTCCTTCATGAGCAAGGCGCAGTCCGGCGATCTGACGATCCGCTACTGGGGCAGCCGTTCCGATGAGATCGGGCTGCTCGGCCGCAGCTTCAATACAATGCTGGCCCAGATTGGCCGGCTGCTATCCCTGACCGAGCTTCAGGCGCGGCAAAAGCGTGAGGCGGAGCTGCGCAGTCTCCAGGCGCATATCAAGCCGCATTTTCTGTACAATACGCTGGATACGATTCACTGGATGTCCCGCAGCAAGGGAGCGGAGGATATCGCCGAGGTCGTCCAGTCCCTCTCCAGGCTGTTCCGGCTGGGCTTAAGCAAAGGGAGCGATATCATACCGCTCTCCGATGAGCTGGAGCATATCGTCAGCTATCTGAAAATTCAGCATGTCCGTTACAGCACCAAGCTGACGTATTCCATTGAATTGGAGCCGCACTTACAGGAGCTGTATGTGCTTAAGCTGCTGCTGCAGCCGATGGTGGAGAACGCGATCTATCACGGCATCAAGGAGCGGCGCGGCCCCGGACACCTCTCCATTGCAGTCGTGGAACGGGACAACGACCTGTATCTTACTGTACGTGATGATGGGGCAGGGATGTCTGAAGATAAGCTGAAGGAGCTCAGGCGGCGGCTTGAAGCGGTAGGTACAGAAGAACTGGAGCGCCCGGAGACGGAAATAGCTGTAACAGGCACCGCGGGAAGCGGCTACGGCATATTGAATGTGCAGGCGCGGATCAGGCTGACCTATGGAGCGCCGTACGGTATCCAGATAGAGAGCGGGCCGGGTCAGGGAACTCTTGTAACGGTGCGTCATCCGGTTGTTCGTGAGAGTTACCCAGAGAAGCAATAGGATAGAGGAGGATGATCTGTACATGATGGACAAATGGAAAGTAATCATTGCCGATGATGAGCGTATTATCCGGGAGGGCATCCGGCAATGCGTGGACTGGGATAGCCTGGGTATGGAGGTGACGGCAGAGGCAGAAGACGGGGAGGAGGCGCTGGAGCTGGCTGTGGAGCATGCCATCCATATCGCCCTGGTGGACCTGAACATGCCGATTATGCATGGCATGGAGCTGATGAAGCGGCTGCGGGAAGCGCTGCCCGGCTGTAAGATTATTGTAATCACCGGCCACGATGAATTCGCTTATGCGCAGGAGTCGATCCGGCTGCAGGTGAATGATTATATTCTCAAGCCTGCGGAACCGAAGCAATTGATGCAGGTGCTGCGGGGCGTCCGCGATGAGCTGGAGTCCGAGCGGCAGCAGAGCCAGCATCTGGAGCAGGCTTCCCGGCAGCTGATGAAGAACTTCCCGCTGCTGCGCGAGCGCTTCTGCCAGGAATGGCTGGACGGTAATCTGAGCCAGGCGGAGATCCGGGAGCAGCTGCAATTCCTCAAGCTTCCGCCGCAGCGGCCGGAGCTGATCGGCATCATCCGCTGGAGGTGGGAGGGCCAGCATCCGGCGATGATGGAGAAGGAGCGGCAGCTCTTCTTATTCGCCATAGAGAATATCGCCGCCGAACTGTTGGACCCGTATCCCAAGGTGATGTTCCGGGACGCCGCCGGGTTGATCGTTATCCTGCTGTGGGATGCCGCAGGGGAGCGCATCCTGGCCGGAGTGGAGGCCGCGGTGCGCAGCCATCTCAAAATCGCCGTTGAAGTCGGCACCCGGCTGATCCAGGGCGAGATTACAGAGCTGGCCGCCGCCTACCGGAGCTGCCGGGTGGGGCTGGTCAAGGAGCAGCCGCTGTCCCCGCTCGTCCGCCGGGCGAAGCAGCATATCCAGGAGCATTACAGCGAATACGGGCTTACCCTGGAGGCCACAGCAGGCCTGCTTCAAGCCTCTCCGGTCTACCTGAGCCGCTTGTTCAAGCAGGAGGTGGGCGAATCCTTCGGCGCATATCTGACCCAGACCCGTATCCGCCGGGCCGCCCAGCTTCTGCATTCCACCGAGCTCAGTATTAACGAGGTGGCAGAGCAGTCAGGCTATGAGACCCAGCATTATTTCAGCACCGCCTTCAAGAAGCAGACCGGGGTGGCGCCGATGCAGTTCCGTAAAGGGGTGCAGGCTGAGGTACGCAAGTAACTGAAGATACTGAATTAACAGTGGGGGAATGCTTCAGCAGCCATCTATAGGCGCGACGCATTCCTTTTTATATATATAAAGTTGAAATTTCACAAAAACAGTAGTCTCAGTGTAAATACGGCACCTGCCCCCGGTTGCTATACTCGATCTGTCACACGGGAACACCTGTGGAAGACATCAGAATAGTTCAGGGGGTAGTGCAGGAATGAAAAAATATTCAATGATTACGCTTCTGCTAACACTGGTACTCATCTTATCTGCATGCGGCAACAGTGGTAATTCATCCAGCAGCGCTGGCAGCTCTTCCGGCGGCGGGGACACATCGAAGGGCAAGGTGGGCATTGCGATGCCGACCAAATCTTCGGAGCGCTGGGTGAATGACGGCAACAACATGGTCAAGGAGTTCGAGAAGCTGGGCTACGGGACGGATCTGCAATATGCGGAGGATGTTGTCGAGAATCAGGTCTCACAGATTGAGAACATGATCACCAAAGGTGTGAACGCGATTGTAATCGCTTCAATTGACGGCGAGGCGCTGACGGATGTGCTGCAGAAGGCGCATGACGCCAACGTTAAGGTGATCGCTTATGACCGTCTGATCAAAAAAAGTGAATTCGTAGACTATTATGCGACCTTCGATAATTTCAAGGTGGGTGTGCTGCAAGGCTCTTACATTGAAGAGAAGCTTGGCCTGAAGGACGGCAAAGGCCCGTTCAACATCGAGCTGTTCGGCGGATCGCCGGATGACAATAATGCCTATTTCTTCTTCGATGGTGCCATGTCGATTCTGAAGCCTTACATTGATTCCGGTAAACTGGTGGTCCGCAGCAAGCAGCTTACGATGGATAAGGTAGCTACGCTGCGCTGGGACGGCGCTGCCGCCCAGTCACGGATGGATAACCTGCTGAGCGCGAACTATGCAAGCGATAATCTGGACGCCGTCTTGTCCCCTTACGATGGCATCAGCATTGGTATCCTGTCTTCACTCAAGGGTGTAGGCTACGGCTCCGGCGACAAAAAGCTTCCGGTGGTTACCGGACAGGACGCCGAGCTGGCTTCCGTGAAGTCCATTCTGGCCGGAGAGCAGACCCAGACAGTATTCAAGGATACCCGTGAGCTGGCCAAGAAGGCAGTGGAGATGACGGAGAGTGTGCTGAAGGGGACCGAAGCTGAAGTCAACGATACTACCACCTACGACAACGGAGTCAAAATCGTCCCGTCCTACCTATTGGAGCCGGTCTCTGTGGATGCGGCCAACGTGGATAAAGTGCTGGTGGACGGCGGGTACTACACCAAAGAGCAGCTCGGAAAATAATAATCCGCAGCAATTTCTCGCGGTTAACCGGCGGCGTCTAACAACGAAAATGCTGCCGGAGAACCGCTGCACAGTCACAAGGAAAGCTGGGTGAGAGGCACATGAGTGAAATTATTTTGGAGATGAAAGGCATTACCAAGACATTCCCCGGCGTCAAAGCGCTCTGGTCAGTCAATCTGCAGGTGAAGGCAGGCGAGATCCACGCCCTCTGCGGAGAGAATGGGGCAGGCAAGTCCACGCTGATGAAGGTGCTTAGCGGAGTGTATCCGCACGGGACGTATGAAGGGGATATCTATTACCAGGGGCAGGTATGCCAGTTCAAGGATATCAAGGACAGCGAGGGCCTGGGGATCGTCATTATCCATCAAGAGCTGGCGCTGATTCCGTATTTGTCGATTTCGGAGAACATCTTCCTCGGCAATGAACAGGCCAGACGCGGGGTGATCAACTGGAACGAAACGACGGTCAAGACCAAGGCGCTGCTAACGACCGTCGGCCTCAAGGAATCGCCGTTTACGGGAGTCTCTACGATAGGTGTCGGCAAGCAGCAGCTTGTAGAGATCGCGAAGGCGCTCTCCAAGGAAGTGAAGCTGCTCATTCTCGACGAACCGACAGCGGCGCTGAATGAGGATGATAGCGAGAACCTGCTGTTGCTCATTCTGGAGCTGAAGAAGCAGGGGATATCCTCGATTATCATTTCCCACAAATTGAACGAAATCGAGAAAATAGCGGATTCCGTCACGATTCTGCGGGATGGACAGACCATCAAGACCCTGGATATGAAACAGGATGCCGTTACAGAGGATGTCATTATCAAAGGCATGGTCGGGCGTGATCTGACGAACCGTTACCCTGAGCGCACACCGGATCCGGGCGAGACGATCTTCGAGATCCGGGACTGGAATGTCTACCACGAGACACAGGCGGACCGCAAAATGCTGGATCAAATTAATCTCCACATCCGGCGGGGTGAGGTGGTCGGCATTGCCGGGCTGATGGGCGCAGGGCGCACGGAGCTGGCGATGAGTGTGTTCGGCAAGTCCTATGGCAAGCGGATCAGCGGCCAGACTTTTATGCACGGCAAGGAGGTACACCTGAATAACATCAGCCAGGCGATAGAGCATGGGTTAGCCTACGTGACCGAGGACCGCAAGCATTACGGGCTGATCCTGATCGACGATATCAAGCGGAACATCTCGCTCAGCAGCCTGAAGAAGCTCTCCCGCCATGGTGTCATTAATGAGAACGAGGAGGTACTGGTCGCAGAGGAATACCGCAAGAAGCTGAACATCAAGACCCCCAGCATCCTGCAAAAAACAGTGAATCTCAGCGGCGGCAACCAGCAGAAGGTGGTACTCAGCAAATGGATCTACGCCCAGCCGGATGTGCTGATCCTCGATGAGCCTACACGGGGCATCGATGTCGGGGCCAAATACGAAATCTATTCCATCATCAACAGCCTTGCCGCAGAGGGGAAGGGCGTGCTGGTCATCTCTTCCGAGCTGCCGGAAATTATCGGGATGTGCGACCGGATCTACACTATGTGTGAAGGGCGGATCAGCGGGGAAGTGGAGCGGAAGGACGCCACGCAGGAGCTTTTGATGAAATTTATGACACGAAGCAGGGGGTAACACCGCATGGGAGCCATTAGTGAACTGTTCAAAAAAAATATCCGCCAATACGGCATGATCATTGCCTTGATTTTTATTTCGGTGTTCTTTCAAATTCTGACCGACGGCATTCTGCTGAAGCCGCTGAACGTGACCAATCTCATTCTGCAGAACAGCTACATACTGGTGCTGGCTATCGGGATGGTGCTGGTAATCATCACTGGGCATATCGACCTCTCGGTCGGCTCGGTAGCTGCCTTCATCGGTGCCCTGTCGGCCATTATGATGGTGGATATGGAGCTGAATCCGGTGCTGGCCGTAGTCATCTCACTGCTGATGGGCGCGCTGGTCGGGGCCTGGCAGGGCTTCTGGGTCGCTTATGTCAAAATCCCGGCGTTCATCGTGACCCTGGCGGGCATGCTGCTGTTCCGGGGACTGACGATGATCGTGCTGAACGGGCAGTCGATTGCGCCTTTCCCGAAGACTTTTCAGAAGATCAGCTCCGGGTTCATTCCCGATGTTGCGAGCGGGGGTTCGCTGAATGTACTGACCCTGATCATCGGTGTTCTGCTGTCGCTGCTGGTGATCTATCAGGAAATCCGCAGCCGCCGGATCACGGTGAAGTACGGTTTTGAGCGGTCTCCAATCTGGATGTCCGTTGCCAAGGCTGCTGCGCTGGTGATTGTCATCAACCTGTTCACCTATGTTCTGGCGCAATATAACGGGATTCCTAACATTCTTGTGATTCTGATGGTGCTGATCGTGATGTACTCCTTCGTCATGAACCACATGACCATGGGGCGGCATATCTATGCCCTGGGCGGCAATGAGAAGGCGGCCAGCCTCTCCGGCGTCAAAACCAAACGGGTGACCTTCTGGGTATTCGTTAACATGGGTGTACTCGCTGCCCTGTCCGGTCTGGTCTTCGCGGCCCGCCTGAACTCGGCTACCCCTAAGGCCGGTACGAACTTCGAGCTGGATGCTATCGCTGCCTGCTTCATCGGCGGAGCCTCCGCGTCCGGGGGAATCGGAACCGTAGTCGGTGCCATTATCGGCGGTCTGGTCATGGGCGTCATGAACAACGGGATGTCGCTCGTCGGCCTCGGCGTAGACTGGCAGCAAGGGATCAAGGGACTGGTGCTGCTGCTTGCTGTAGGCTTTGATATCTATAACAAGTCGAAGACAGCCTGATATAAGATAGAACCGGGCCGGAACTGCTCCAGAGGGAGCGGCTCCGGCTTGCCTGTCGTACAAGTTCTCCCGCACAGCTTGCAGCATACGGCTCTGGCATGGATAATAGCACCTAAGGTGCTTTATATTTCATGTTATATAGATTGAACTAAAATTTAAGTTAAAGGAAAAGTGGCGGAGGGGAATTTTGGAACTGGAGGAGCGGAAGCGACCGCCTTTGTGTTTGAATTTCTACCGCGTAATGCGGTTTAATTTAGGAAATTCAAACACAACAGCGGCCGGAAGTCCAAAACTTCTCTGGAGTCACGGCTAATCCCAAAACATAAAAACCATTAGTTCAATTTATATAGTACAGGAGGCTACAGATGCAGATTATTGCCATGCTGACCATGCTGATTGACCATGTCGGCCTGATCTTTTTCCCGGGTGAGCTTGCCTGGAGATATGTGGGGAGAATTGCCTTTCCGATCTACTGCTACGCGCTGGCGCAAGGCTATATCCATACCTCCTCCAGACCCCGCTATTTCCGGCGGCTGCTCGTCATCGCTGTGCTGGCACAGATTCCGTACAATCTGGCGATTCATCCGGGAGGCTGGAACGTCGTATTCACCCTGCTGATCTCAGCGCTGGTCCTTGCCCTGCTTGATAAGCTGCCGAATCTATGGACGGGTATTCCGGTAGTAGCCGTGGCTGTGCTGCTGATGGATGCTTTGCCGCTCGACTACAACGCGTACGGCCTGCTGCTGGTGCTGATCTTCCGTTATACCCGTTCTTACGTGCTGGTGCTGGCGCATTTGGCGCTGAATGTATTCTATCTGTTCTATTATAATTGGCTGGTGCAGATGGCCAGCATTATTCCGACCCTTCTGATTGCGCTGACTCCGGGTTTTTGGGTGCTGCTGGAGAAGAAGCGTCTGCCGCGCTGGGTCTGGTGGTGCTTTTATCCGGCCCATTTAGCAATACTTGCGTTGGTAAAGTTTCTCTTTTTCAAAGAATGGGTATTTATAGAATGGCGGAGTTTATTTAGCGTATGAGGGTTCATCATTTCCAGGTGCTGTATTTACAAATCCATGCTCCTCTGAGATGATGGGTACGTTGCCAAATTATGAGCTAGAGGAGACATGCTATGAAGAAAATGAAAGCAAGAACCAAATGGCTGGTGCCGATTCTCGCCCTGCTGCTGATTCTGTCAGGCTGCCAAGCGGTTGGCGGCTTCGATGTCAATAAGGCACTGCTGGGGGATCTGGATGTCAAATCCTCTGAATCCAGCACTACGATGACCCTGAACGCTGTTCCTGCAGCAGGTATCACCGCAGAGGACAAGGAAGTTATTGATCTTATTAATTCCTTATCGCTTACGCTCGGCCATGTGAAGGTTCAGGATAACGGCAACGTCTCGGCCACGGGAGTTGTGGGTTACAAGGAGTTCAAGATTCCTTTCTCCCTCTTCACGGACCAGAAGAACCTGGTCTTCACCGCTGAAGGCGCGAAGCAGCCGTTCTACATGCCGCTTCAGAGCAATGAAATGTTGCTCGGTCTGGAAGCAACCGATCCGGCCAAGACCTTGGAATTCACTAAGCTGGCCTCCCAGTTTGTGATCAAGAATCTTCCGAATCCGGGTGCGATCACAGTGACATCCGTTAATGAATCCGTATACGGCCAGCCAACCAGCTTGACGAAGCTACATACGGAAATTACAGGGGAAGAGCTTCCGGTATTGCTTAAGAGCTTCCTGAGATCTGTGTCGAAGGATACCGAAGGCTTCACCGCTCTGATTAGCGGTCTGTATGATTACATGTATCCGCTCATCAAAGACAGAGCTGAAGATCTGAACAGCATCGGTCTGGGCGATATTCCGCTGGAAGACAAAGAAGGGGTAGTCACCGTAGTGCATGATGCAGCCAAGCTGGCTGTGGATGCTCTCCTGCTGGTCTATGACAAGCAACTGGAGAACCTCTATGAATCGACCCCTGAACTCAAGACTGTTCTCGGCAAGGATACGAAGCTGACTGCGGATATCTTCGTAGATAACGGCTTCCATGTCCGCAAACAGAACATCGACTTCAATGTTGCTCTTCCGGCCGATGAATATCTGCCGCTGCAGAGCATCAGCATGAAGCTGGTGTCCGAGACCTGGAATGTGAACGGTCCGGTAACGGCTGATCCAATCAGCACCGTGGGTGCAATTGATTATTCCAAGGGTGACCTTACTCCAGGGGAAACGCTGAGAAACTTCGATGCCAATTCATCCGTCTATAAGCTGCTCAAAGAGGAGATGGCAATTACCTCCAAGAGCCTGATGATCGCACCGGATGACGATTACTATTATCCGGTCGTGAAGAATGGTACTACCTATGTACCGCTGCGCTATGTGGCAGAGGATCTGGATGCTAAGGTAGAGTGGGATGGACCTAACAAATCGATCAAGGTAACTGACGATGTATACGGCGATCAGCTCGTATTCAAAATCGGTTCCGCGCAGGCACAAATTGCCGGCAAGACCGTGAAGCTTCCGCTAGCAGTATTCGTAGATGAGTATGGAGATGCTAATGTGCCGCTGCGTGTATTGGCTGAAGGCCTGCATGCTACGGTTGAAGTAGATGATGACGGCTATATCTGGATCGAACGTCCGTAAGAAGTACAGTTATAGTCAACAAACCGGGACCCCTGAGCAATCAGGCGGTTCCGGTTTTTTTGTGTGCGGGAGTTAGCGGGTCTTGCCTTGACAATATAGGTTTATTGCAATAGACTTAACGTCATTAGGTCTACTGCAATAAACTTATAAGGAGTGAACAGGATGGAGCCCTACAAATTATATGATGCCGAATATAAATTCGCTTGCCTGATCTGGGATCATGAGCCGATTAATTCTACAGAGCTGGTGAAGCTGAGTCTCTCGGAACTGGGCTGGAAGAAGTCCACGACCTATACCGTATTGAGAAAGCTATGTGAGCGGGGAATTCTCAGAAACGAGGGGGCCACGGTCACAGCTATCATCCCGAAGTCGGAGGCGCAGCGGCATGAGAGCCAGACGGTAGTGGACAAAGCCTTTGGCGGGTCGTTGCCGCAGTTTTTGACTGCTTTTCTCGGGGATAAGAAATTGTCCGCGAAGGAAGCGGCGGAGCTGAAAAGGATTATCGAGGAGGCCTCCCGATGACGGACCTGTGGATCAGCATTCTGAATATGAGCGTTACAGCCAGTTATGTAGCCGTGGCCGTCATGCTGGCAAGAGTCCTGCTGCGGCGCGCGCCCAAGATCTTCTCCTATATCCTGTGGTCAGCCGTAATGATCAGGCTGATCCTGCCCGTCAGCTTCACTTCAAGCTTCAGTATCCTGAGGCTGGCAGGGCAGCCTGCAGGCTCGCCCGGCACAGGGCAGCTGCAATTCGTTCCGCAGCATATAGGGAAGCAAGCGCAGCCTGCATTGGACACCGGAACAGGTTCAGCAGGAAGCCTGTGGAACAGTCTGTCTCCGCCGGTAGCACCGTCGGCAAGCGTGAATCCTGTGCAAGTCATCCTGTGGGCCGGCAGTATGATCTGGCTGACAGGTGTTATAGTCCTGCTGCTGTACAGCGTGATCTCTTACCTGAGAGTCATGCGCAGTGTCCGTACAGCAACAATTGTGAAGGGGCATGTCTTTGAGACGGACCAGATCATGACTCCATTCGTATTCGGCTTCTGGAAGCCAAGGATCTACATCCCGGCCGGGATGAGTGAACAGGAGCTGTCCCATATCCTGCTGCACGAGCAGACTCATATTAACCGGCGGGATTACCTGATCAAGCCGCTGATGTTCCTGCTGGTCATTCTCCATTGGTTCAACCCGCTGATGTGGCTGTCTTTTGTGCTCATGAGCAAGGATATGGAGATGTCCTGCGATGAAGCGGTGATCCGGAAGCTGGGTCCGCAGGTTAAAAGGAGTTACTCAGGCTCCCTGCTTGGCTTCTCATCCCGCCGGAGCGGTCTTATGACCGGCAGTCCGCTGGCTTTTGGAGAGAGCAGTGTAAAGGCGCGGATTAAGCATATTCTTGCTTACCGCCAGCCGACCTCGGGGAGTGTAGCCGCTTTTACCCTCGTTCTTGTGATCCTGCTGATTGGATGTACGGCTAATCCCAAGCCTGTGCAGCATCCGTCGCAGCTGTTATATTCCGGTTATACGGTGGATCAGCTGCTGGAGAGCAAGACAAAGTATATTGGCGACGCCAGCAAGGTCACAGCGCTGCTTGGTGCAATGCCGCTGCCGCAAGGACTGGAGAGGGCAGGCATTGAGCTGACAACCGGCTCCCGGCCGTATGAGTTAACCATCAATTATACAGTGAACGATATTAAGGGAATGTGGAATGATGAGCTTCAGGCGTTAAGCCGGGACCCTCTCCTGAAGAATTCGGTCCTGCTGTTCACCCTGATTGATAACGCGGATATTATTAATTACTCACTTGCGGATGAAGGGATAACTTACAGCTTCACGTTCGCCAGAGAAGAGATAGATAAGCTGCTTGGAGAGGATGTCCGCCCGTATGGAGCGGATGAAGCAGGTCTTCGTAAGCTGATCGACCGGCTGGATAGTGTCAAGCTGACTCCTTAAATGCCGATTTTTACAGAATCCTGCTTACCGCCCTGGATGGTTGTAGTAGCCGGTGCGGCGGGTGGAATGGTGATCGGGTGGTGACTTAAGCGTATAACTCATGGAATGCTCCATATTGAACTGGCCTTTGCTTAATTGCGAGGTCAGTTTTTTTGGTATACAGCCAGATGCATCATCCTTTCGTAGCATTGTAAGCCCATAGATCATGTGATAAAATAATATCAGATGGAATTGAAAAAGGTAACCAAAATCATTTGAGGAGAGGAAGAATCAAATTGAGTCAAAATGATCTAAAAATAGGTATTTCCAATAAAGAAGGTCAATTAGGCTTCATGTCCGCAAGAGGAGGTCCCCGGGAGGGGGCGGGCCGTAAGAGCATAGGTGTAACGAAAAAAGTCTCGGTTACCTTAACTAATGAGCTTTGGCAGAAGGTCGAACAGCATTGCACAGAGCATAAATTGTCCCGGTCGGAGCTGATCCGATCTCTGATTGAGTCTAGTAATTTATAATGTAACTTATGGAAATGGGTGAGGCCAGTGCAGATCAACGTAAGCAAGGATACTATTCTCAAAGCCCTTCAGCTAGTGCTAAAGGCTGTACCGACAAACCCTCTGATTCCCATGCTGGCAGGGGTTCATATACGAGCTCTAACCAACGAACTGATAGTTACCGCAAGCAATAACAGTATGACTATTCAGTACCATATTCCCCAGGAGAATACCTCTTTGACGGTTCAGAGAATTGGGGAAGTAGTTGTTCCGGCAAAGTATTTCTGCGAAGTTATACGTAAGTCTGACTCCGGTATGATTACTTTAGAAGTCGACAGATCCTTAATGCTCACCATCTCCTCAGAACATACAAGAATACGGTTATCCTGTATGAATGCTGTGGATTATCCGGCCATACACTCTGCGGAGAATCATCCTGCACTCAAACTAGTCGTTAATAATGATCAGTTGAAGTCTTCCATCCAACAGGTGGCAGGATCGGTTTCTTTATCAGAACAAAGACCTGTTTTAACAGGGGTTTCTTTTCGGTATCGAAATCACAGACTTCAGTTAACGGCTACTAACGGTATCCGTCTGGCTTCCCGGACTATAGATGTGGAACATGATGCTGAGATGGAGAGGCATATTATTGTTCCTGGCAGAAATTTAGTTGAAGCGGTTAAAATCATGGATGGCGAGGACAGAACAACAGAAGTTGAAGTAAGTAACCATCATGTTAGATTCACAGCTAACAATATTTTGGTTCAATCTGCTTTAATTGAAGGGGAGTACCCGTCCCTGCACCATGTGATTCCGCACACTTTTATATCAGAGATTACAATTGGAACAGCTCCTCTGTTAAAAGCCGTCGAACGGACGACGGTATTGGCCAGCGAAAGTATTATAAGGTTAGAGACCACTGCCGACAGACTACGTTTGTCATCCCAAACCGCAGAAATCGGAGATATTGAGGACGAGGTATCTATACTAGAGAAGAACGGGGAGGATTTCACGATCTCGCTAAATGGAAAGTATGTTGCAGACATCCTGCATGGTACGAGTAGTGAGTTCATACGCTTGAGGTTCGCCGGCAAAATGAGCCCAATAGTCATACACCCGTTGAATGATCTTTCTTCAACTTTTTTTCTAATTACTCCAGTGCGGACTGCAAAGTAAGCGTAAGGCATAGCTCTGTTATCCGTAAAAAAAGCAAAAAGAAGCGGAGGGGAAATTTGGAACTGTAGGAGCGATAGCGACCGCCTGAAAGCTTTCCGTAGGAAAGCTCGCATCGGAAGCATCAGCAGTCACCGGATTTCTACCACGAACAGTGGTTTATATTAAGAAATCTGGGGACAACAGCGGCCGTAAGTCCAAATGTTCACCGCAGCGACGACCCAGCTTGGATTTCAAATCTTAACTATGTACCAATTCGCACAAGGAATTGCCGAACGTAAGGGAGGCTTTGCTGTCTGCTATTGTGTAGTCAGAACCATCTCCAGCGAGGTATTGCTCACTTCTGCATGCTCCGCCATACTGCGGATATATCCCGACATGAAGCCGCCCTCCATACTCTCCCACAGCTTGAATCCCGGCATCGCCCGGATCTCCTCCAGCGAATCAGCAGCGTTCCCGGCAAAATACTTCACGTTCAGCTTCGACATCACCTCAGCCATCGACTGCTTCTGCGCCTCCGTGAAGCTGCTCTCCTTCAACCGGTTCATCGCTTTGTCATATGAGTTTTCTGCGAAAATCTGCTCCGCATACGCCTTGAAGTTCAGCAGGTGCGGATCGGTCTTGTGGTTGGCCTTGGCCCAGCCGTCAACATCTACTTGAGCGGTGTGGTAGGTCACGGCCCGTGAAACGGGATCGAAGGTCATTCTGCCGTACTGGTGCGGATTCACCGCCATGGCGCTTGTAGCAATATCATAGACAGGCAAGGCCGGATCTATCGAGGCTTCCGGAGGATCGCGGCGGATATCCTGCATATGAATATGCCCGGATAATACCAGGTTTAGCCCACTCTTGCGAAAAGCCTTCATCGTCTCCTGGCTGTTGTTGAGCTTGAAACCGGATACGGCCATGGAGGTATGGCTCAGCAGATTATGATGCATCACTGTAATAATCGAAGCATGCTCCTGAGCGGCCAGCTTCACATTGTCATCGATCCAGGCAAGGGTGGACGGCAGCAGGCGCCCGTCGGTCTGCGGAAAATTATATTCTTCGTTATGTGCATACTGGGCACTATCAAGCATTAGCAGCCACAGGCCCGGAGCGGCCTTCACCACATAGCTTAAGCTGTCCGCATCCCGCGAGACCGCCTCGTTATATCCGAAATCGTCATAGATGCGCAGGAAATCCTCTACATTAATATGCTTGGCAACGATCTGCTTGTCACCGTCGAACGATCTGGCCCAGGGGTTGTTGATATCATGGTTGCCCGGAGTCACGTAGACGCGGGTTCCGGCAGCCTCCATCCGGTGCAGCTTCGCAGCCAGCTCCTGATGACTGTCCGCTTCCCCGTTATTGGTGAGATCTCCGCTCAGAATGAGAAAAGCCGGCTTGTTCTGTTCCACATCCCGGACCAGAGCTTCGGTCAGCTCATCGCTGTAAGGAAGCATTTTGCCATCGCCGCCTGTGACATAGGTCTGGAAGGCCTGACCGCCGTCCTCCAGGGATTTGTCCAGATAATGCGTATCGGTCGCGACCCAGAAGGATACAGGTTCTCCGGGTTCTATAGCAGGGGTCACGGCCTCAGCAACTGCTGGAACAGCGTTCAAGGCAGAAGAAGCGGAGTCTTCACACCCGCTGAGGATGAGGGTGGAGGAGAGGAGCATCATTAAGGTGAGCTTTACCGCATGGGTTGTGCGGTTATGAAGAGAGGCGCGCATGGCTTAACCTTCTTTCTGTATTTTTGGCTGAACCATTGTAGCTTATTTATGAGGGGGTTGTATATACGATATGTTAGCCGTTGTTTCTAAACCTCTATAATAGCTTATAGAAAATAGTGGAAGGTGCATAATTGAAGGCAATTCAGCGACACTAAGAGCGGATATACAAAATAAAGCGCTGGTACAGGAAAAACTTGTGAATGATGTGTTGTATTCAGACCGGAACAGTGTTATGATTAAAAAAAGTAAGTTACTTAATTAAATGGAGGTAGTTATTTTATGTCTAAGACTTTTTTTGAAGCGGTAAAAGGCAGACGTTCCATATACGCCATCAGTAAAGAATCCCCAATCTCTGATGAACAAATTCAGAAGATTGTAGAAGAGGCTGTTCTACATAGCCCAACTTCCTTCAATTCGCAAAGCTCCAGAGCTGTAGTATTGCTGGGCGAACAACATGATAAGCTGTGGGATATTACTGCAGAAACCCTGCGTAAGATCGTTCCTACTGAACAATTCGAAGGCACGGCTCAGAAGCTGTCCTCCTTCAAGGCCGGTTACGGCACTGTGCTCTTCTACGAAGATCAGGCAGTAGTGAAGCACCTGCAGGAGAACTTTGCACTGTATGCTGAGAACTTCCCGATCTGGTCCAACCAATCCTCAGGGATTCTGCAATACGTAGTATGGACTGCCTTCGCCGAAGAAGGTCTGGGAGCATCCCTTCAGCACTATAACCCGCTGATCGATGATGAAGTGAAGGAGACCTTCGGTATTGCTGCGGACTGGAAGCTGATTGCCCAGATGCCATTCGGCAACATCTTAACCCCTCCAGGCGAGAAGGAATTCCAGCCGATTGAAGAACGTGTGAAGGTAATCAAGTAAGGAAACCCTGCGATAAGCAGTTTAGAACCTCCCTGATCCGGCTAATTATGAATATAGCCCGTTCAAGGAGGTTTTTATAATGCCATGGGATAAAGATAACTATCCGGATTCACTGAAGAACTTCATGGCCCCCGTTCGCAACAAAGCGGTGGAGATTGCCAACGCCCTGCTGGAAGAAGGCTACGAGGAGGGGCGGGCTATCGCCATTGCCACTGCACAAGCCAAGGAGTGGGGCGAGAATCACGATAAGCAGATCCGCAAAAAGGATCACTGACCGTTCAGCGTGGGCTCCGCTGGTAAGGCGTCCATCTGGACATAAGCAAAGAGGACAAGCGGTTATCCGCCTGTCCTCTTTGTATAACTAGCTTGTCCATCAACAGAGTTATTTCGTTGCAGGAGCTTCTGTTGCAGCAGCAGGTGCTTCACTGGCTGCCGGAGTAGCAGACGCATCCGGTTTATCGGTCAAAGTATTCGTGATCTTGGCATTTTTGTTCAGATCAGCGAGCCAGGTAGCGGACATTTCGGATACCTTTTGGGACATCAGTGTCTTCTTGATTTCGTCTTTCTTCTCGGCCAGTGTATATTCTTTGGCTTCCTTGCGGTCAGTCACCTTGATGATGTGGTAGCCGTAATCGGATTTCACAGCGCCGCTGGTTTCGCCAACCTTCAGCTTGAAGGCGGCATCGGAGAACTCAGCAACCATGTCGCCGCGTTTGAAGAAGTCCAGATCGCCGCCTTTGTCCTTGGAGCCGGTGTCAGCGGATTTTTCTTTAGCCAGTGCGGCGAAGTCCCCGCCGTCTTTGAGTTGCTTCAGAATGGCGTCAGCTTCTTCCTTGGTCTTCACCAGGATGTGGGAAGCACGAACCTCTTCCTCCTGATTGTATTTCGCTTTGTTTTCTTCGAAATATTTGGAGATTTCATCATCGGTAACCGTTACCTTTGGTTCTACCAGCTTGCGGATTTCAACCTGGAGCGGCATTTGCTTCTTCAGGTCTTCAATGGTCATCGAGCTCTGCTGCAGAGCGTTATTCAGAGCTTCCTCGCCGCCGAACTGGGTTTTGAGGTTCTCGATCTCTTCATTGATGTCTGCATCGGTAACCTTAATGTTGGCTTTCTTGGCTTCCTGGCCTACCAGTGTGGTGGTAATCAGGTTTTGCAGGGTGGATTCCCCGCCGGCTTCAACCAATTTATCATACAGCTGCGCTTTGGTGATGTCTGTTCCGTTCACGGAAGCAACGGCAACTTTGCTGTCATCTTTCTTGAAAGGCTGTACAATCAGCACTACGATTAGCGCCGCTGCCAGTACGAGCGATGCAATCATCCAGCCTTTGCCGCCGCCGGATGGAGCAGGTGAGGAAGGAGGAGTACCGCCGCCGCCGACTTTGTTCATCACGGGAACGCTTTCTTCAACTCTTGGAGCTGTTCGTACAGGTTCCTGCGGTACAGGGGCTGTTCCGGCAGGTTCAATAACTTCTTCCGGAGTACTCACAGAAGCGTCGTTCTCTTCCGGCGTAATGCCGTTTTCTAGCTTTTCATTTTCATTGAAATCTTTTTTGTCCATTATAATTAATGACTCCCTTCAATATAGGTGGTGCCTGTCTTTCTACAACTTTACCAGAAAACAGAATTCCAAACCTTAAGAAAGTATAAAAAAGCACAATTACTTTTTAAGATTCCATTAAGAAACAGGTAAAACACAGGAAAAACCGGAGCAGCACGGGTGTCCCCATATGCGCTCCGGCCTGATGAGAGAGACTGTAATGATTCGCATAGAATAGTACCAAGGTGCAAGCTGTGTGCGGATAACGCTCCGGCTTAAGAGCTCAGTCCCTTAAGCAAATGGCGGATGTTCTCCTGCTTGCGTCTTGGAACCCGTACAGACTTGGCATAGAGGCCCATTTCACCGAAGTAGATGCAGTCGTCCTCAATGGAACTGATCTTGTTCAGGTTCACGTAGCAGCCACCGTACACATGGTAATAGCTGTTGCTCGACAATAAGCGGTTCAGTTGCTCGGCAGTCATTCTCTTTTTAATATTGTAGTTTCTGCCGTGAAAAATGACCAGGTCATGGTCCCCGACCTTAAAGAACAGAATGTCTGTCTCCACCTCGAAGTCCTCGTATACATTTCTGGCTTCCAGCAGGCTGCTCATTCGTGTTCCCCCTTTATCTTGATTAATAACATTAATGTTAGCGCTTTCATTATATCATACTCTGAACGGCTTGAGAAGTCTTATTTTTGAAATGTTTTTTGTCATTTTTTCCGTTGCATTTGTCAACCCTCACGAAAAATTGTAAATTATATAGATGGCTGTTTAACTTGAGGAGGAATTCTAGATGAACGAGAAATCGAAGCTGCTGTTATTTACCGGTTCCTATGCCAACGCAGATGAGAGCGGAATCCAGGTGTTTGCCTTTGACGGTGAAGCCGGAGGCACGCTGGAGCGGCTGGATACCGCAGAAGGCCTGACGAATCCAACGTTCGTCAATGTGGACCCTTCCGGCCGGAAGCTGTATGCCATAGGGGAGAAGCCGAACGGTACGGGCGGCAAAGAAGGGGAGGTTATAACCTTCGCTATCGATCCTGAGACAGGCAAGCTGAGCGAATTGCAGCGGATTCAGACTATGCCTTCGGAAGGCAAAGGCCAGAGCACGACCTGTAACATTAACCGGGATGTGAGGAATGAACATCTGGTCGTATGCAGCTATCACGGGGGATCGGTCGGACTGCTTAAGCTGGACCAGAACGGACTACCTGTAGCATTGACGGATATCGCTCAGCATAAGGGACATGGCGGGACTCCGGGCCAGGACCGTCCCCATCCGCATTCTGCCATCTTCAGCCCTGATGGACGCTACCTGTTCGTCTCGGATCTGGGACTGGATCTGATCCGCAGCTACCGGATAGATGCAGAGGCGGGAACGCTGGAAGCGATTGGAGACACCCCGCTGCATGCCGGGGCAGGACCGCGGCATTTCGTGTTCCATCCAGACGGGAAGTCCGCTTATGTCATTAATGAGCTGGACAGCACGGTGACATCCTTCCTGTATGATGCTGCGGCAGGAACCCTGAAGACGGCTGCTACCGTATCCACACTGCCTGATGGATATGGGGCCGGACAGAACAGCTGTGCAGAGATCACCTTCTCCAAGGATGGCAAATATCTGTACGGCTCGAACCGCGGGCATGACAGCATCGTTCAGTACGCTGTAAATCCGCAGACGGCCGGACTGACCCTGGTAGAGCATGTATCCACCAGAGGCGGACATCCCCGTCACTTCACGGTTACACCGGATGGTGCCTATCTGATTGTTGCCAACCGGGACGGCAATAATCTGGTTGTCTTCTCCCTGGACGAAGGCAGCGGCCGCCTGAGCTTCACCGGCAATACAGCCGAGCTGTCGAAGCCGGTGTGTGTAATGCCGGCGGTCTTCCCCGCGTAGGACAGGCTGCCTGCCCCTGCTGGACCTGAGGAGACAACGGCAAAAGGAACACCGGGATGCTGCTCCGGTGTTCCTTTTGAGTTCGTAGACAGTTCATGGGTAAGAGCTTAGGTTAGAATGTGCGCCGTGCAGACAGCTTATTTGAGCGAGACGGGCTTCAGCGGCACCACTGTGGAGACGGCCGATTTGAAGAGTACGTTCTGTCTTCCGTCACCCTGACCCTGCAAGGTGATCGTATAAGCGTCGTAAGAGGTTATCAGTCCCTGCATTTTGACTCCGTTAGTTGTGAAGATCGTCACCGGCATCTTTGTTGAGATGCACTGGTTCAACAAACGTTCCTGCAATTTTAGACTTTCCACTTGGCAGCACTCCATCTTTAATTAAAATAATTTCTCCAGGCCATTATAACACGGGACAGACCATCCCAGGAAATGTGTTCATAAGGCCTGACAAATAGACAAGGGGGTAGTTATGCTATATTATCATTACTGGTCCCGCGGATTCCGGCGTTTTATATGGTTTTTGCTGGCTTTTATCCTGATCGCATTAATGGTTAAGCTGGACTTCGCCAAGGGCTTCGACCATGCGGTGATCCGGTTCGTGCAATCGATGGAATCTCCGCCGCTGACTGCGCTGGCCAAAGGCTTATCCCTGGTCGGCTCCTCGAAGCTGGCAATAGGGATCTCCGTGCTGACCATGCTCATCTTGTTCTTCGCGCTGAAGCACCGGCTGGAGCTTGCCTTGTTCCTGTGGGTGGGCCTTGGCTCCCAGCTGCTGAACACGCTCTTGAAGCTGTGGTTCCACCGGGAACGCCCCACCATTCACAGGCTGATTGAGCAGGCTGGTTATAGCTTCCCCAGTGGACATTCAATGGCAGCCTTCTCGTTATACGGGGTCATTGCCTACCTGCTGTGGCGGCATATGCACAGCCGGAGCGAGCGGTTCCTGCTGATTCTGTTCACTGTGCTGATGACCGGGGGGATCGGCTGGAGCCGGATTTATCTGGGGGTGCATTATCCGAGTGATGTGATCGGCGGCTATGCCGCGAGCGGAGCCTGGCTGATGCTGTCGGCAGCCTGCTTCGAGGCTTACCGGAATTACAAGGCGAATCCGCACCACATAAAGAATGCCCGGAAGAAATAACTCCGGGCATTTCCGCGCCTGTCCTTTTACATATTGCGTACATCTGTAAGGAGGACTGGCTTGTCCTCCTCAAGGCCGGATGCCTTACCGCTCAGGGGGCCTTCGTTGCAGCAGGCGGCGGTGACGGCTTGCCCTGGTGAAGCTGGGCTGCGCGGCTGAGGCTGCGCTTAATCAGCGTCGGCAGGCCCGGCTTCAGCTTCGCCGCGTCTTCCTGCGTCAGCTTCCCATCCTTGACGAATCCATCCAGCTTCAGGCTGGCGGCATCGCTCAGCTTCTGGACATACTGGTCTTCGCTCCAGCCCTTCTTCTCCTGGGCCAGACCCGCCAGGGTCTTACCCGATTTCAGGCTGGCAATCAGCTCCTCGCGGCCCATTCCGAGCAGCTCAGCCGTTTCGCTGATAATGAAATGGCCTCCGGCCCTGAGATTCCGGTCCCCGCTGCGGTGAGGGGGATGCTCTCTGCCGGTATGCGGTGAGGCCGGGGGAGGGGTAGCTGTGCCTTTGGGAAGCTGCTCGCCGAAGGCGGCGGCTGGAGACAGGGCAAGCATCATGGCTGCTGCCCATGCGGTTAGGGTTCGGGTCGTTTTTTTCATGGATACACCTCTTCTGTTGGTTGTAGTTACTACCCGGTATAACAGTATTCCCTGAAAGCTGAAAGAATCCTGAAGCCCGGCTTAAGACATACTAAAATTCGCCAGCGCAGTTCATGGGTAATAACAAGATATACATAAAGGATGAACATCCGCAGTAATTATGATAAGCTTCAAGCTCTTGGGAGGGATGGACTTGGCTTTCGGTGCCCGCATACTCAAAACAGGAATGGCCGTAACGCTTGCCCTTTATCTGTCCGTTCTATTCAACTTCGCCTCTCCTGTCGGTGCGGCTATTGCGGCAATCTTTGCTATGCAGCCCTCCATATACAGATCATGGCGGTATTTCCTCGATCAGATCCAGACCAGCACGATGGGGGCGGTGATTGCGCTGCTTGGCGGAATGCTGCTCTCCAATGAACCGATTGCGGTTGGACTGGTATGCATCCTGGTGATTATGATCAGCATGAAAATGAACCGCGCCGATACCATCGGCCTGACGCTGGTCACAGTCATCTCTGTCATGGAGGCTTCCGGCCAGTGGCAGTTCGCGTTAACCCGGTTCCTGCTGACCCTGACCGGGATTCTGTCGGCTTTTATTATCAATATCTCTGTATTCCCGCCTCAGCCGCGCAAGCAGTACATCCAGCAGATCGAGAATGTGTTCACCAGTCTGTCGCTGCTGCTGCGGACGGCGGTGTCACATGAGATGAAGGAAAGTGTGTTCCGGGATGAGAAGAACGGCCTGGAGGGCTCCATTAAGGCGCTGGCTGACAAATACGCCTTGTTCGAGGAAGAACAGAAACAGCTCCGCAGGGCTAAATACAGTCAGACGAGGCAGATGGTAGTCTACAAAAACCTGCTGAATTCCCTGCAAAAGGGCTATCAGGTGCTTGAGGCGATCGACCGGCATTATTTCCAGGCCGACCGGACGGAGCAAACGGATGAGCTGTTCGACCGGCATCTGGAGCAGCTGATTAAGTATCATGAGTACATTCTGCTGAAATTCGAGGATAAGCTCAAGCCGGGAGCCAATGACTCCGAGCCGCTGGCGGAGGACAATGACCGCTTCCTGAAGTCCGCTATTAACGGGTATGATCCGCAGAAATCCGGGCAGCTTCGGCTGTCGGTGGTGGCTGCGGCCATCTATGACTACGGCTATCAGCTGGAGCGTCTGGATAAGGTGGCTGACCAGATCCACCGGATGAACGCAGACGACAAGGAAAGTGCAGTGCTGAGCGAGAAAATCTAGAGCGTAATGAATATAGCAAAAACTTGTAAAAGGACTACAGAGTTGGTAACATTGTTAGTCAACCTTCCGAAGGGGATGAAATGAATTGGATAAACATGATCACGAGTGGCAAAAGGAGCAGGAGCGGGTCAACGGCATTACCAAGCTGCTGTCTACCCATATCCGGCTGCTGTCAGAGGAGCTGGGACTCCACCGCACGGATGTCGTGGATATGCGCAAAGACTTCTGGGAAGAGGTCACAGTGAACTTCAGCAGCCCCGACGATCTGGGGGAGACTTCAACCAGTCTGCGGCAGCAGGCACAGATTCTGAACGAACGCGAACGCCATCATCTGCAATCCAGCAAGTCGCTCAAAAAATATAAAAAGCTGGTGGTATCGCCCTATTTTGGCCGGATTGATTTCTCGGAGGCGGGGGATGCTGCGGCTGACACCATCTATCTGGGCATCGGTTCGCTGATGGAGGATAACGGGACCTTCCTGATCTATGATTGGCGTGCGCCCATCTCCAGCCTGTATTATGACGGGGCGCCGGGACCTGCATCCTATGAGACGCCGGGCGGACAGATTACGGGTACCATGGAGCTTAAGCGCCAATTCGTGATTGATAACGGTGAGATTGAAGTCATGTTCGACACGGGGGTCACCATCGGCGATGAATTGCTTCAGCAGGTACTGAGCCACAGCGCCGATGACCGGATGAAGTCGATCGTAGCCACCATCCAAAAGGAGCAGAATGCGGTCATCCGCAATGACCGGAGCCGGATGCTGGTTGTGCAGGGAGCCGCCGGGAGCGGCAAGACGTCAGCGGCGCTCCAGCGGGTAGCCTATCTGCTCTACAAGTACCGTGAGGTGCTTCAGGCGGACCAGATGCTGCTCTTCTCGCCCAACCCTTTGTTCAATAGCTATGTATCTACTGTGCTGCCTGAGCTGGGGGAAGAGAACATGCAGCAGACCACCTTCCAGATGTACCTGGAGCACCGGCTGGGCCAGGAATTTCAGCTGGAGGATGTGTTCAGCCAGACGGAGAGTCTGCTGAATGCCCCGGACGGGGAGGACGCTTATATCCGCCGGGAAGGTATTACTTATAAATCGTCAGTAGCCTTCCTTAGCGCCATCCGGCAATATGTGAATCTGCTGGAGCATGAAGGCATGCTGTTCAAGCCGCTGATGTTCCAGGGGAAGGCGGTTGTCTCTAAGGAAGAGATGGAGCGCCAGTTCTACAGCTATGACCCGGGCATCAAGCTGGCGAACCGGATTGAGCTGATGACGGGCTGGCTGCTCAAAAAAATTGCGGCGTTCGGCGTTGAAGAGCGGAGTGCGGCATGGGTAGACGAGCAGATTGAGCTGATGGACAACAGCGATTATCAGCGGGCCTACAACCAGATGCGCCGTAAGGGCGGAGGGCATAACGACAGCTTCGATGATTATGATGCGGAGCGGATCCTGCTTGCCCGCTACGTGGTCAGCCAGCGCCTCAAGCCGCTGCGCGGCTGGACCAAGCGCGGACGCTTCGTGGATGTGAAGGCGCTGTACAGCCGCTTGTTCGAGGGTCGTGAGCTGATAGAGAGCCTGGATACCCGCCAGCCGCTGCCTGAAGCATGGGCTGAGATCTGCGCGCAGACGCTGGCTGCAATTAGGGGCAACGAGCTGGCCTATGAAGATGCGACGCCGTTCCTGTATTTGAAGGAGCTTAGCCAGGGCTTCCGGACGAACACGCTGATCCGTCATGTTATTGTGGATGAGGTGCAGGATTACTCGCCGTTCCAGCTCGAATTCATGCGCCGCCTGTTTCCCCGGGCCAAAATGACCGTGCTGGGCGACCTGAATCAGGCCATCTATGCCCAAGGCGAGGTGCTGGGAGATCTGGCCGGACTGGTGAGCATCTACGGCGAAGAGAACACCGAGGTGATCTCGTTGACCCGCAGCTACCGGTCTACGTATGAGATTGTTGAATTCACGCGGGCGATGATTCCCGGCGGCGAGAAGATCGTACCCTTTAACCGCCGGGGGGAGGAGCCGCTCCTGACGCTGGTGGACAGTGAAGACGATCTGCTCTCCTCAGTGGAGCAGGATGTGCTTAAGCTACATGCGGAGGGTTATCATTATGTGGCCGTAATCTGCAAGACAGCAGAAGAGAGTGCACAGGTACACCGTGAATTGGAGAAGCGGCTGCCGGTGCGGCTGGTCACGAAGGAAACGCCTAATTTTCAAAAAGGGACGCTGGTGCTTCCAGCCTACCTTGCCAAGGGCGTCGAGTTCGATGCCGTAATCATCTATGATGGTTCCGCTGAGAAATACGGGCGTGAACATGAACGTAAGCTGTTCTATACCGCCTGTACCCGGGCGATGCATCTGCTTCATATCTACAGTCTGGGACAGCCAAGCCCGTTCCTGCCTGCTGCTGTGCGTGAAACGGTTACGGCTGGTACGCAGGAGAAGTGAGTAAATATAAAACCGCCTGCGCGTGTGACGCGAGGCGGTTTTGTCTTTTTATTAGGGAACCATAGTTTCCTGCTGCTGTGGACAGGTGTGTGTTGGATCAAATGTATGTCAAAAACAGCATACATTCGGTGCGTAAGCAGGCACAGGGCTTGAATGTATGTCAAAAACAGTATACATTCGGTGCGTAAGCAGGCACAGGGCTTGAATGTATGTCAAAAACAGTATACATTCGGTGTGTAAGCAGGCAGAGGGCCTGAATGTATGTCAAAAACAGCATACGTTGTGCCCGCGCGAAGGTAATCTTCTTCATCCTGTTAGGGTGGTGATATCTCCACTTCACGTAAACGTAAAGCTAGCCCTGTAGGGCAGCTTTACGCTTACTGTTCTGCCGGGCCACAAGTGCCAAAAGATAGACAGCGAGCAGCAGGAGAGGCGCCAATATCGAATACCGGTACATTACGGCGTAGCTGGTGAACATGGCGACAGCGCCAAGCAGCATGGAGCCGATGGCGACACCGAGATCCAGGGAATTCAGGAACATTCCGTTGGCTAACCCGCGCTGGCGCGGCTCGACAGACTGGATCATCCAGGTCTGGAGTGCAGGCTGCATGGAGCCGAAGCCGAAGCCGTAGCATAGTGCGGCCGGGAACAAGCCCGCCGTTGTGGAAGCGAAGGAGAGCAGCAGCAGACCGGCGACAATGAACAGGCTTCCCGGGATGAGCAAGGCAGCTGCACCATAGCGGTCGTAGATTCTGCCGGAGAGCGGCCGGATCACGACAATGGCTACGGCATTGAACAGGAAGAAGTAAGCGATTTGCTGGAGGTGCTTCTCTTGCCCGTAGAGCGCCAGGAAGCCTAGCAGCCCGCCGTAGGAGATGGATAAGAGGAAGTTAAGCAGGCAGGGAAGCAGTAGCCTGCGGTAAGGATTGCTTCCCGCAGCTGCAGCCGGAACTGCGGCCGGCTCCAGATGTCCGCCGGGCAGTGATTTCGCCAGGCGGAAGCCCATCGGCAGGATCAGAGCAAGCGCGACAGCCGTCCCCAGCAGCAGGGTCCCGAAGCCTGGTCCTTGCAGGAGGCTGAGTCCGATTAGCGGGCCAGCCGACATGGCGAGGCTGGTGGATAATCCGAAATAGCCCATGCCCTCACCCATGCGGCGGATAGGGATGACATCAGAGGCCATGGTCGGGAACGCCGTGCTGGCCATGCCGAAGCCTACGCCGAACAGCATGCGGAACAGCAGCAGGGTGAAGATGCTGCCAGCGAAATAATAGCCCGCCACCGCAGAGAGGGAAACGGCAAGGCCGAGGAAGATCAGCAGGTTGCGCCCGCCCTTCTCCAAGGCCCTGGCGGAGAAGAGGCGGGAGGCAATCGCGCTGAAGGCGAACAGGCTGGTGACAAGGCTAACCTGCACGGGTGAAGCATGCAAGGCACTTTCCGCATAAGCCGGGAGGGTAGATAAGGTCATCTGCAGTCCTATGAACAGCAGAAGATTGCAAAGGGTGAGTGTGATGAAGGATGTTGTCCATAGACGTTCAGATGATTGATTCAAGTGTTTTGACTCCTATTCCTGATGTAGATTTCCGGTGTTGTGATAGATTTGCTCCAGCATACTGCGGAGGTCTTCAAGCTGCTGCGGCTCGAGCCCGGCTACAGCCATATCTATAGTCTGCTGCTCCAGTGCTATAGTGTTCTCTATTAACGCCCGCCCCTCTCCGGTGGCATAGAGCTGGAACGCCCTGCGGTCCCCGGGGTTAGCCGTTTTGGTAATGAAGCCTTTCTTGAGCAGGAGCTCCACGATCCGGGCGGTAGTCGGCTGGTCTTTGGCAGAGGCAACCGCAACCTCCTTCTGGTTGACTCCGCTGCGGTCACAGATCATCAGCAGGGTGGACCATTGCTCGGGTGTGATGTCATACGGCTTCAGCGCCCGGGCGAAGCTCACGGAGATTCTCCGGTGGGTCGAGCCCAGCAGGAACCCGAGGAATTGCTGAGGAGATGAAAGAGTCATAAATGAGCTGCTCCTTTGTAATTACTTGTTACAACAAGTATAAGCATAACAAGTAAATGAGTCAAGGATGAATGCGTCCTTCCAATCTGACAACACCAAAAAAGCCCCGCTCCGCATGATGCGGAAGGGGGCTTGAACAGTAAGCTATGTTGTTTTAAACCTGTGGAACCTTCTCCCAGTCCTTCAGGAAGCGTTCGATACCATTGTCGGTCAGCGGGTGCTTCCAGAGCGATGGCAGGAGTGAGCCCGGGATGGTAGCGATATGAGCACCGGCAATGGCCGCTTGCTCCACATGGGCGATGTTGCGGATACTGGCGGCGATGATCTCGGATTTCAGGTCGTAGTTGGTCAGGATCGTCTTCAGATCCTTGATCAGCTTCATGCCATCCACACCGATATCATCCAGACGTCCGACGAACGGACTGATATAAGTAGCTCCTGCCTTGGCGGCCATGAGGCCTTGAGCAGCGGAGAATACGAGGGTTACGTTGGTTTTGATGCCTTTTTTGGTCAGTTCATAACAAGCTTCCAGACCATCTTCGGTCATAGGCAGCTTGATGACCACGTTCGGAGCCCATTCTGCGATCTCGTAAGCTTCCTTAAGCATCTCTTCAGCCGTAAGGCCGATAACCTCAGCGCTTACAGGACCAGGGACAATAGCTACGATCTCCTTGATTACATCCTTAAACAATCTGCCTTCCTTGGCGATCAGCGACGGGTTCGTCGTTACGCCATCCACTAATCCGAGGCGGGTAATACGTTTGATTTCCTCAATATTTCCGGTATCCAAGAAAAATTTCATTTCCAGGTATCCTCCCTTGATTTCGTATGGATTTGACAAAACAGCAGGCTCCACTTCATTATGAGACATGCCACGTGAAGTTTCAACTGTTAATTTGAATCTCTCAAAATAACTTTATGGAATCGGCGCAAAAAATGGTTTTTACGCGGGTGGGACCATTCACGGTTACTTCTGTCCATGATACTATAGAAGCGGTATTGTTCATTACAGGCGATGGGCTGGTGACAGGGATGTATACTTTAATTGCGGGAGTGGTGCTGTTTCTGCTGGTCACAGCCGGAATTATTGCATATCAGAACAGCAGAATTCTTGCGGAGCAAGAGACGGATGCTTCCAGAGCGCATACCGGCAATCTGATGTATTCGGTATATAATCAGAGGTTCTCTGCGGGCGAGGAGCTGCCGGAGGCGGTGCCGTTGTTCCAATTCACGGTGGTTGAGCCCGGGGAAGAGGACCTGCCGGAGGCAGAGGCGGGAACAACCCGTGCCCTGTGCAGGGTTGCTGCTGGTACGGGTGAGCTGGTGTTATCTGATGCGCAGAATTATATGCTGGGCATTCTCCGCCAGGCCGCAGTGCAGGGGGGCCGGCTTACGTATGTTTCTTTTTTGGGGAAGGCTGCCCGCAGGGGTGAGAAGGAACTGATTCAGGCGCTGGAGACTGCGGCGAAGGAGGAGACCAGCTATGCAGATCAACGTTAATGATGTAATCCTGTCGGTGCATGAAGGCGACATTACCTCCTGGCAGGGCGAGATGATCGTCAATGCCTCGAACTCCGGTCTGTATGGAGGCGGGGGAGTGGACGGGGCTATACACCGGGCCGGGGGCCCGGAAATTGCAGAGGAATGTGCGGTAATCCGCCGGAAGCAGGGCGGTATTCTTCCCGGCGAAGCAGCGCTCACCAGTGCGGGACGGCTTGCTTTTCGCGGAGTGATACATACGGTGGGGCCGATCTGGAAGGGCGGTACGGCTGGTGAAGCGGCTGTGTTGGCGAGATGCTATAAGAGCAGCCTTGATCTGGCTTGCGCCCATGGGGTGAAGAGCCTCGCTTTTCCGAATATCAGCACGGGTGTTTACAGCTTCCCGAAGGAGCTGGCCTGCAAGACGGCGCTGGAATCAGTCATTGGGTATGTCCGCGCGAAGAGCCCGGCAGAGCTCCCGCTGCGGCAGATTGATTTCGTCTGCTTCGAGCATGAGAATGCCGGGCTGTACGGGGCCATGCTCGGGAATTATAGCTGAACGGTAAAAGCCTGTCGGGGCAGAAGCCCGGAACTCAGGCGTGATACTTGCCTACGGGTGCGTTCAGCACCCATTCCAGCATTAGAATCAGATCTTCCAGCCTGTTCAGCTGGGCGTCTAGCGCGGCCCTCTGCGGGTCACCGGGGGGCAGGGGAGCCAGCCGCGACTCGAGGGATCTGCGCTGGAGCGTCATTTCGTTGATTTTGGATTGGATTTGGTTCTCGGTTCTCATGCCGATGCCTCCTGATGAATTATTAGTTTCAGGCTGATTAGTAAGGATAAGAATTCCTTGTGGACAGGCACAGCCGATTCCACTTCGTTCATTATAACGGATAACATGGAGGGAATAAAATGAGTATCAATGTGAAGCAGCTGGCAGCAGAGAAGGCAGTCGAATATGTGCAGGATGGTATGAAGGTGGGCCTGGGAACAGGCTCCACTGCTTACTGGGCCATCCGCAAGCTGGGGGAACGGGTAAGCGAGGGCTTGCAGATTACAGCCGTTGCTACTTCACAGGCGTCTGAGGATCAGGCCCGTGAGCTGGGCATCCCGCTGGTAGCGTTCAGTGATGTGGACAGCCTCGACCTGACGATTGACGGGGCGGATGAGCTGGACGGGGCGCTGCAGCTGATTAAGGGCGGGGGCGGTGCGCTTTTGCGGGAAAAGATTGTCGCTATGGGCAGCGCCCGCATGATCGTTGTAGCCGATGAGAGCAAGGCGGTGACCACGCTCGGGAAGTTCCCGTTGCCGGTGGAGATTGTGCCGTTCGCCTGGGAGTGGACGGTTGCCGCTCTGGCTAAGCTGGGCTGCACAACGGAGCTGCGACGCAGCGGAGAAGACCTGTACAAGACGGATAACGGCAATTATATTGCGGACTGCCGGTTTGAAGCGATTGAATCGGCCGCAGAGCTGGCGCTTGCCCTTCAGCGTATTCCGGGAGTTGTCGAGCACGGCCTCTTCATCGGAATTGCAGATCTGGCGATTATCGGCAAGAGTGACGGCACGATTGAGATTATTGAAGGTGGCCAGGATCGCTAAGCCGCGTACAAGCCGCCGGAAGGGGAAGGCCGCTACAGTCAAGCAGGCGCTTCCACCCGGACGCCGGTTCCTGGCCTGGCTGCTGCTGATTGCCTATAGCGGAATGCTGCTGTACTGGATGTTCATCGGGTTCGGACGGACGGTTCAGCTGGACGGGCCGCTCCGTTACAATCTTGAACCGCTGCGGACAGTGCGTTTATACTTTGACATGACCAATGGATTATCGTATGCTAACAGGCTGGTGAACCTTCTGGGGAATGTGGCGGTATTTGCGCCTTTTGGCATTCTGCTTCCGCTGGTGGTGACCGGCTACCGCTCTTTTATCCGGCTTACGCTTCTGTCTGTACTGGGCATTATGGTGCTGGAGCTGCTGCAGATGCTGCTGCATGTCGGGAGTCTGGATATCGATGATCTGCTGCTTAACCTGCTGGGTGTGTGGACAGGGTATGCACTGCTGCGGCTGGTGCGGGGATAGCGGAGGCACCCGGGTCAGGTATAATTTCGGGTCAGGTATACTTTTAGGAGGATGAGACATATGTTGATTGATTTGAAGCCGCTTGTCGGCACACCGCAGGTGAATGAGCTGCTGGCTTATGCGGTTATAGATGACCCGGATGCGCTGGTCCGCACTTCGGAGGAATACAGTAAGCTTGCGGCCATGCAGCTGTGCGGCTGGGAGGAGGACGGGCTGCTGGTCGGACTGACCGGCTACGAAGAGACCGAAGACGGCTCGCTCGACATCCGCCATATCGCAGTGCTCCCGGAGAACCGGGGCAAAGGGTATGCGCGCGGCATGATCCTTGAGCTCGTCACCTCCCGTCAACCGCGTTATCTGGTAGCGGAGACCGAGGACGAGATTGCCGCTGACTTTTACCGCAGTCTGGGCTTCATGGTGTACAGCCTGGGCGAGAACGCTGCCGGCATCGAAATGTTCCGCTGTGTCTATGAGGTGGAAGAGACGGAGGACGAGGAGTAAGCGGCCAGGACGGTATCGGGAGATGCAATAGGTGAAATTCACAATAGCCACTCAGCACTTTGCGTGCAGGGTGGTTTTTTGCGTCCATGAGGCGTATTTAATCCCCCTGATGAATATCAATGTAAAATTCATGAAACCAGTTGACTTTTAACGCAAAGGACAATATAGTTTTACTGTGAAACAGTTCGACACGTGAACTAATATGGAAAGGCGGAAGCAGCATTGAAGAAAGACGCAGAAGAATGGATCAACCGCTACGTAGATGCTTATATGGTCGTTACGAGGCAGATCAATGCGCGGCTCCGGGATATTTTTGGCGAAGGTCTGACAACGGACCAATTCCTGATTCTCAGGCTGATCAGCGGACAGGAGAGGTGTACCTCCACGTACCTGGCTGAAGCAGTCGCCGTAGGCAAAAGCTCGATTACTGCCATCATCAACCGGCTGGATGAAGCCGGGATGATTCAGCGGACCCGGGACGAGAATGACCGCAGGCAGGTGTATTTGACCATGACGGAGTACGGACAGAGCGTCTACAAGACCTCTGAGAAGCAGATGCAGCAGGTGATCTCCCCATACTTGTTCCACTTCGAGGATGACAACATAGAGCTGTTTATTACGATGTTTGAGAAGCTGGCATTTCTGATGCAGGATACAGGGGGGAGAAGCAATTGAGAACGATTTTGAAGGCAAGATGGGCGGTTATCGCGGTGTGGCTGGCTGTGGCGGTTGTGCTATTCCTCACGGCTCCCGGGATGTCCGATCTGGTGCGCGAGAAGGGTCAGATCGCTGTTCCGGCTGGCTACACCTCATCGCGGGCTGCGGAGATTATGAAGGAGGTCGCTGCGGCCAAAGACGGGGAAACGGTACATCAGGTTGCACTGGTGTTCCATAAGCCGGAGGGGCTGACGACCGCAGACACCGAGAGTATTAAGCAGGGTGTGGAGCAGCTGGCCGGGAACAAGGATTCCCTGAAGCTCAGCGCGATTACAGATCCGTTCTCACAGCCTGAGCTGAAGGATACGCTGATTGCGGAGGACGGCAAGACGATTATGGTCGCATTGTCGGTGCAAGGCGGAGAGGAGGCAGTCAAGGAACTCCCGGCTAAGTCTGCTGAGCTGCTGGGCAACGTTACGGCGGAGCATTATATGACCAGCGAAGGACTGATCACGGAGGATACGATTGCCAGCTCGGAAGCCGGTCTGAAAAAGTCGGAATACATCACGGTCGTGTTTATTCTGCTGATTCTGTTCGTGGTGTTCCGTTCGTTCGTGGCTCCGTTCGTGCCGCTGCTGACGGTGGGGCTGAGTTATATCGTGTCCCAGTCGGTTGTCGCGTTCCTGGTGGACCGCTTTGACTTTCCGCTCTCGACGTTCACACAGATCTTCATGGTCGCTGTCATGTTCGGGATCGGGACCGATTACTGTATCCTGCTGATCAGCCGGTTCAAGGAGGAGCTTGCCCAGTCGGAGGATACGCAAAGCGCCATTATCGCCACTTACCGGAAGGCTGGCGGAACGGTGTTCTATTCAGGGCTGGCGGTCTTTGTCGGCTTCGTGGCGATCGGCTTGTCCAAGTTCATGCTCTACCGTTCGGCGGTAGCGGTGGCTGTCGGCATAGCGGTGATGCTGCTTGCACTTGTGACCGTTGTGCCGTTCTTCATGGCGGTGCTGGGTCCTAAGATGTTCTGGCCCTCCCGCGGCAAGCTGGAGCATAGTGAGAGCCGGATCTGGGGAGCGGCCGGTTCGTTCTCGCTGAAGAGACCCTGGGCCGCGCTGCTGATCGTGGCTGCGGTTGTGGCACCGTTCCTGCTCACCTACAGCGGGAAGCTGAGCTTCAACAGCATGGATGAGATCGGGCCTAACTACGCCTCGGTCAAAGGGTTCAATATTATATCGGAGAGCTTCGGACCGGGTGAATCCATGCCGGGCAAGATTGTCATCAAGAATGACGACCGGATGGACACTGCTGAGTACATGGGCCTTGCAGAGAAGATCAGCCGCGAGCTGGAAAAGGTCGATGGCGTTAAGGCTGTGCGCAGCATGTCCCGGCCTACCGGGGAGCAGATTAATGACTTCCTGATTCCTACTCAGGTGGCTACGCTGGCGGACGGTCTGGATCAGAGCAGTGAAGGGTTAACCAAGATCCAGAGCGGGCTGAGCGAAGCGAGCAAGCAGCTGAAGGATAATGGGCCTAAGCTTGCCGAGGCCGCCTCGGGCAGCGCGAAGCTGACAGAAGGAACGGCTGAGCTGAAAAAAGGCATTGACGCGCTGGGCGATGGCCTAACGCGGATCGAGGAGGGTATCCGCAGCGGCGGGGCCGGAGCGGGAGAGATCAAAGCCGGCCTGGCGCAGGCGGCAGACAGTGCGAAGCAACTGGCACAGGCCAATGCCGCGCTGCTCGAAGGGTACAAGAAGATTGGCGGCGGCCTGACAGCGTTGAACGGAGGTCTTACTGGTCTGCAGACACAGCTTCAAGGCGTGGCAGATGCGCTTAACGGTCTGGGAGCTTCCTTCACCGGACTGGAAGCCGCCTATCCAGAGCTGCTCCAGGATGTGAATTACCAGACGATCAAAGGTACAGTTACGCAGAGCGGTACGGGAGCTGCGGGACTTGCCGGAGGATTGGGCCAGATCTCGGCCCAGCTGAGCGGAGCGGCGGCCGGATTGACCGAGGCCAACGCCGGGTATTCCAAAGCGGCAGCGGGGCAGGCTGCGCTGGCGAAAGGGCTGGATCAGCTGGTAGCCGGTATCGGCAAGCTGCAGTCCGGGCTGAAGCAGGCGGCTGACGGCCAAGGGCAGATTGTCGGCAAGCTTCCGGATATCACCACCGGGCTTACACAGCTGCAAGGCGGGCAGAAACAGCTTGCTGACGGGTTCGGCGAGCTTACGGGCCAGCTTGGACAGCTGACGGACGGACTGACGCAAAGTGCGGACGGTCTGGGACAAATCACCGGAGGCTTAAGCTCGGCGCAGGATTATCTCAAGCAGATTCAGGATGCCAAGGATGATGAGCTGAGCGGGTTCCTGGTTCCGGCAGAGGCGCTTGAGGCCAAGGGCATGCAGCAGGTATTCGATACCTATCTGTCCGGGGACCGCAAGGTTATGACCCTGGATGTGGTCTTCGCCGGGAATCCATACAGCGCGAAGGCTATTGACAGCGTCGGACAGATCCAGGAAGCGGTGGACCGTGCCGTGGCCGGCACCAAGCTTGCGAATGCGGAGACAGCCATGAGCGGCGTGACCAGCACCTACAATGATTTGCAGACCATCTCCAATGAAGATTACACGCGTACAGTAATTCTGATGCTTAGCGGTATTTTCATCATTCTGGTGGTGCTGTTCCGCTCGATGATTATGCCGCTGTATATTATTGCCTCATTGTTAATCACTTACTTTACGGCACTGGGCATCACTGAAGCGATCTTCGTGCATCTGCTGAACTACTCGGGAATTACCTGGACGACGCCGTTCTTCAGCTTCGTGATGCTGATTGCCCTCGGGGTGGATTACAGTATCTTCCTGATGGACCGCTTCAATGAGAACAAAACCTGGGATGTGCGGGAAGCCATACTGCACGCCATGCGCAATATGGGGACCGTGATTCTCTCGGCTGTAGTGATTCTGGGCGGTACCTTCGCCTCAATGTACCCTTCCGGGGTACTGTCGATGATGCAGATTGCGACGGTTGTATTGTCCGGTCTGGCACTGTATGCACTGGTATTCCTGCCGTTCTTCGTGCCGGTGATGGTGCGGATGTTCGGCCGGGCCAACTGGTGGCCGTTCCGTCCGGCGGCCGGGGAGGATCACCCGAAATCACTGGATATGTAATGTTCAGTATTACAAGAGATGAAACAATAAAGAGCAGGCTTCCTGTTAAATGGAGCCTGCTCTTTGGCTGTTTACGCAGAAAAAATAAAAAATCACCATGCTGATGTAACCTTATCGGCTTGTGCTTCATCTAAAGAGCATATGGAAGTAATGAATGAGGGATGCGGCGGCTTCCCGGAAGAGGGGAGGCAATCATATTTGAATACCGGACAAGAGGAGCTGGTCAGGCATGCCCAGGCTGGGGACAGCGAGGTCTTCATCCAACTGGTGAAAAGTCAGGAGCGGCGGATGTACAGTGTGGCCAAGTCTATGGTAACGAATGATGAGGATTGTGCAGACGCGATGCAAGAGACTGTACTGAAAGCTTTTAAAGCAATCTCTGGACTGAAAGAAGCGGCTTATTTCAACACGTGGCTGTTTCGTATTCTGATCAACGAGTGCAACTTGATTCTTCGCAAACGGGAAAGGGTAGTCGTCATGTCAAATCCTCCGGAGAGCGTACAAGCCATATCTTCGTTTGCAGAAGAGATGGATCTTCGTCAGGCCATTGGCAGGCTGGAAGAGATATCAAGGACCATTGTTAAGCTTCATTATTATCAGGGGCTAACTGTGCAGGAGATTGCCGGGCTGCTTGAGCTGTCAGAGAGTGCTGTCAAGACCAGGCTGCACCGCGCCCGTAAGACGTTACAGCAATCCCTGGAGCAACCTGTAGAAAGGAAGGTGAACGGATGAGCCAGCAGCGGTTGGAGAGCAGGCTGGCAGACCTTCAGGAAGAGACTCTTCCTGAACTGCCGGAGCTTGTGCATCTGCGTATGGAGAAGACTTACCGGATCATCAGTGGAAAGGATGAGGCAAGCTTTGAGGCGGCTTCAGAACATCAAGAGACCGTTAGACGTAAAAGAATGCCCCGGTGGCTGTCCCGGGTGATGATCAGTGCAGCATCTGTGGCAGGAGGGCTGGTGCTCCTGATTAGCCTGGGATTCATCTCCCCTGCCATGGCAGAGACCTTGAAGCAGTTACCGTTCATGTCAAGCGTATTCCAGCTTGCAGGAGATGCCGGGCTGCGAAAAGCAAATGAAGCAGGGTTAACCACAAATGTTGAGCAGAGTGTCACTCTGGATGGAATGACTCTCAAGGTGTCGGAACAAATGTATGACGGAAGCCGCTTCTCGGTGGTGCTGACCCGTGTTCAGGCAAAGGAGGATCAAAAAAAGGAGGGCTGGTGGGATTTATTGACCCGCAGGGGGCAGCCAGCAGGCGGAATAAATAATATCGAGTTTTTGGTGAACGGGAAAATGGTAAATACCGGATTCGGGTTTGCCCAGGGAGGTGCCGGCGCACCTGACTCTATCATTGTTTCAGCACTGGATGGACCGAATCTACAAATCCCTGACCAGTTTGACCTTACTATGATAGTCCTTATTGATGGAATGGATGAGCCATTTCGCTTTGAGTTTCCCGTTAGCAAGAATACTCTGGGCGACCTTGTTCTTGGCCCTGGGGAGACCAAGGTACATGATCATATCCATCTCCGTTACACACGGCTGGAACTGAGCCAGACATCGACCCGTTTGCTAACCGAAATTAAGGGAGACCCTGGCGCGGATCTCAAGGCGATGGAGGAAGCCATTCCAGATAAATACAAGAATGCGGGGATATTAATGATCGGGTTTGAGCTGTGGGATGATCAAGGGCAAAAGGCTGTTTTTGTTAGTGGAAGCGGCAGCGGTGAAGGGGATACGTTCTCACACAGTATGGTCTTTGAACCTTTTGAGAATAGGCCGGAGCGTGTGATTATTAAGTCTTTCGTTACATTAAAGGATGGGGGGAAGAAGTACATCCCCGAGCTTGAGATGACCGTCCCTATACCTTAAAATAAAACAACCTCCGGCCACTGTAACATGCAGCAGCCGGAGGTTGTTCTGCGGTCAAGAGACTATATGCCTATAGTCTGCCGCTCACCGCGGCTTCGCAAAATAACTGCGCAGCGCCCAGCCGCGTTCCTGGCGTTTCTTGTATTTGGGCAAGGAACGGTAGACCGCAAGCGATTCCTCAAAAGCGCGCTTAGCATCGTCTGTCCGGCCCAGCGCCTTATACATCGACCCGGCCAGATAATAAGCCTCGCTGGAGGAGGTCTGGATCTCCTGGAATTGGCTCACATAATGCAGCGCCTTGTCCTGGTCGATATGCCGGAAGGTCTCGGCCAGACGCAGGTAAGGCTGCCCGTATTGCGCCCGGCGGTTGATGTCCAGCCCCTTGAGCATCTGGGCTTCGCCTTCGGCAAGCTGGCCCAGCTTCAGGTTCGCATAGCCGAGCTCCACCCAGTATTCGGCGGAAGTCTCATAACGGTCAGCGATGGCGGTCAGCAGCTCCTTGGCCTCGCTGTAGCGCTTGCGTTCAATCAGCAGCCGGGCCAGATCGAATTTGGCGGTGACATCGTTCGGGTTCTGGGCAATGGCCGTCCGCAGTCTGGACATCTGACGGCTGCGGCGGAAGGGCTTGGAGAAGCTGGGCAGGATGCCGACATAACGGCGGTCCACGAAATACAGAACGACCAGCAGAATAACTAGGGCCAGAATAGGATTGCCGAGCAGCCGGTAGAGCAGCAGGAAACCTAGAATTTTAATCATGAATATGAATTCCCTCCGTTACGTGTGTGGTTCGATTGCGCTTCCTGCAAATTGGATATGAATAGGCAGGGTAATTATACCATATCATCCTTTTTTGAAGCCACGATAAAAGAGGATGGGGCCGTTCCTCAGTTTCAGGTGATCCATAAACCCCCCGCTCCTGCCTGCACTGCTGTCATTGACAGCCTGCTGCGGAAGTCATAAGCTTTGTGTACAGTCAGATTGTCTCATCGCTATATTGGCTCTTATATAACAGTGTATTCAACTAACACTTGGAAAGAAGGATGAACCGTGGAGACATTGGCAAGCAAGGTCCAGCTGCGTCCTCTGGGACGCTCTGAGTTATCGGTATCGCCGCTTGGCCTGGGCTGCTGGCAGTTCAGCCGGGGCAAAGGATTCGTAGGCCGTTACTGGAGCAATATCACAGACGCGGAGATTCTGGATATCGTGCGGGTCAGCCTGGAAGGCGGCATGAACTGGGTGGATACGGCAGAAATCTATGGCGGCGGCAAGTCGGAGGAGGCGCTCGCTCATGTACTGGATCAGCTTCAGCAGGAAGGCAGCCCGCATGCGGCTCCGCTGATTGCGACCAAATGGTGGCCGATGCTGCGGACGGCAGGCTCCATCACCTCTACTATCGACCAGCGCATCGCTTGCCTTGGTGGCAGAGGCATTGATCTGTACCAGATTCACCAGCCGTTCTCGTTATCCTCCATTGCCAGTGAGATGAAGGCAATGGCAGGACTGGTACAGGCCGGCAAAATCAGGTATGTCGGGGTAAGCAATTATTCCGCCAAGCAAATGACAGAAGCACACCGGCTGCTAAAGACCTACGGTCTGTCGCTCGTATCCAATCAGGTCAAATATAATCTGCTGCACCGCAGCATCGATCAGAACGGCATCATGGCTGCGGCCAAGGAGCTGGGGATCTCGATCATCGCCTATTCCCCGCTCCAGCAGGGCATCTTGACCGGCCGTTTCCATAGCGATCCGTCGCAGGTGGCTGCCGTCTCGCGGTCCCGGCGGATGATGTCCGGCCTGGACGACAAGAGCCTGGCCCGCAGCAAGCCGCTGATCACCTCCCTGACCGCACTGGCTGACAAATACGGGTGCACACCGGGACAGATTGCACTGAATTGGCTGATTTATTATCATGGCGACACTGTAGTTGCGATTCCCGGCGCGTCCAAGGTCCGTCATGCCCGGGAGAATGTCGGTGCCATGACCTTCCAGCTGGAGACGGAGGAGCTGGAGCTGCTGAACGAGGCCTCCTGGGCTGCCTTGAAGAAGTAACCCAATAAGTCTGGTGGTGAACACAAATGAATGAGAAGCATTGGCTCGTGGTACAGTATCCCTTGAAGAGCGCAAAGGGAAGCAAGCGTGATGAATGGCTTAGAGACAAAGTAACCGAATACCTGAATCTGTTCCTGGCGGATGCCGAACTTGGTTATGTAGATGGTTTTGAGCTGGGGAAGGGCGTAGCCGACCCGGCAAAATATGTGCTTAACCTCTTCTGTGTAGTGACGGATGAAGCACGCGGAATTGCTATGGTTAAAAGAGTGCTCAAAGAGCACAGGCTTGACTATACCCGCATCAGCATCGCCACGATGCCTTTTGAGGGCGGAGGAACCTATACACTGAAGTATGCCGCCAAGAAAGGTGTGACTGATTTTTCGTTATAAGTCATTCTTAAAAATATAAGAAATTATATGTTTCACACGATAACTTGTCCTTCTATTTCTCGCTGAAACGGTACCGTCCTTACAAAGGACGGCAAAGCCGTTTCCACTTGTATCAATCAGGGGTTGTGTATCACGTAACGTGATACAGTACGATTGGTGTAAGAGGTGATAGAAATGAACAATATTGTAAGAATGCTGTCCGTGAACCAAGATTTCAGAATGGCAGTTGCGGATACCCGTCAGATAGCTGTAAAAGCATTAAATGCGTTTACCGGCACAACCGGAATGCGCAGCCTTTTGCAGGAGACCATAACGAATTGTGCATTATTATCTTCCATCAATGATGCCCCTTCTAAAATAAGTTTTTCTTTCCGCCTTTCTCAAGGCGTCTCAATTTTTTGCCAGATCTCTGATGCGAAGTTTACTATGGAGTATAGTGCTAAAATTAATGAATTTGACGGGACAGCCGCTGATCTGTTTGACGATAAATCTGTGGTCTCGGTAACGACAGGGAATTGGGAGACAGGGATACACACTAGTACAGTTGAAGCGTATATGGATAGCGTTGTTATGCTGTTTTCTCACTTTACAGTACAGAGCGAGCAGCTTCCAAGTCATATTATACTCGGTGAGGACAATGCTTCCAGGGGGATTTTGATGCAGCCCTTACCCTTCGCAGATAACCAATTGATGGGAAAGGCTGCTTATGAACTGGTATATCAAGCTAAGGAATGGGGACAACTGCCTTGGGGGCAGGTTCCCGGGAGGTTGTCCTGTTTAGCAAAGGTGATCTCAGAAAATACGATAGAGTAGAGTGTATGACTATGGAAAAATACATTAAAACCAAAGAATTTGCAGAGCTGACTGGGGTTAGTGTGCGTACCTTGCAGTATTATGATGACATAAAGGTTCTCACTCCGGCCTATGTCAATGAGCAGGGGCACCGCTTTTATGACTCAGATTCCTTCTCCAGCATGTTTGTTATTCTTTCACTTAAAAATATGGGGATGACGCTCAGCGATATTCAGCAATATCTTAACAATGACAGCTTTGACGTCAGGCTCTTTATCCGTGAGGAAAAAGACAGGATTCAGACAGTGCTATCGGATCTGCAGCTTCGATTCATGCGTCTGTCCGTTCTCGAGGAGAAGGTTAGTGAGGGACAGGACGTAACCCCTTATATTCTTCCGCTTTTTTCACAGCTGCCGGCTACAGGCGATTCTCCAAAAGGCAAACCGGCTTCCTTTAACCTCAAGCATTGGAATACCTTCATCAAGGAATTGAATTTCTGTGCTGAACACCGCTTGTCTGCAAAAGATGATAGAGCGGAAAAATGTGTTCAATACTGGAAAAAGAATGTTCTTGAGGCAAATCAGGTACCGGAGGATACGGTAAAGAAATCAGAGGCATATTATCAGCAGAATCCGGCGAACACTTTCGGGATCACGCAGGAAAATTACCGCTATTTAGTCCAGTTGATTGATGAGTATGATACCGGCTTGTAAGCCGTAACAAAGAGCATCGATTCTCCATGAGGGGAACCGCTTGCTCTTTTTAATTGGATAAATGTATAGCATCCTCACCTAAAATTCAGATAAAACTGTTTAGGATTGGAAAGAGCGGTTTATATAAGGGATAAGATGCTTCGCACTCACGCAAATAAGGTGAAGATTATGGAAGGAGGTTGAACTTCAATGAGTATGAGCGTACATAACCTTATGGCTTTTAATCATCAGTTTTTTAGACCTCAGCCTGTTCTCGACCCCAAAGTGCAGAGACAGGAAGATAAGGTCAAGAGCTTTCAGGAAGTCCTGAACGAGAAGCTGAGCAGCTATGGCGACATGAAGAAATAAGTAAGCAATAGAACCGCAGAACTATTTTATGCAGAAGACATCGCAGCAAATCATAGAGTATTCAGCAAAAGCAGCAAAAAGGTGCCTCCCGGAACTCGGAAGGCACCTTTTTGCTGCGTCCTGGACATGAGCGCACCTGCCATCCGGCAGGTTAACGTTTGCTTCGTACGTGCTTTGATTTGCGCAGCTTCGGTTCCGAGCCCGGCGCCTGCCGCATGATCCATTTCAGATAAGCGGCAATCTGCGGGTCGCTGCGCAGGCTATCCAGTGTCGTAAGGCCAAGAACAACGAGATCGCTGTTGGTATACAGGGCATGAATCTGCCGGTGGCAAGCCTTGCACAGAAGGGCCGTCGGGAGCAGGCTGCCGCCTTTCTCGCGGGGGATCAGATGATGAACGGTAGTTGCAAGAGGAGAACGGCCGCACAGCTCACACGTGTCCAAGGCCCGGGCAGTCATATCTTAAGGCCGGACTTCGAAGAATTCACAGCGGCTGCGCGAGTAATAAGTCAGATCACTGACCCGCGACTGGATCACAACATCCGAATCCGTGAACCGCACTATAGTAGCGCCGGAATTCACCAGATGGTCATCCTGGAAGACGCGGACGGGCAGCTTGCGGTCAATCGCTTCCTGCAGATCCTGGTCAGTGAGTAGTGGTCGGTTGATGGGCATGGAATAAATCTCCTTTAGTTAGGGATAACTTCAGTTGCAGCAAATACGATCAGTATACCCGTCTGCCTGCCGGAAATCCACTTAACACTTACTTGGTCAGCTCCGTCACTTTATAAGTACAGGAGGACGGAGTGCCTTGAATATCGTACTGAAGGGTAAGAACCTCATCCTTCCTTTCGGCCTCGACGGAGAAAGCAGGAGCTTCCGGGTTGGTCAGCTGCACCTCAAGGGACTGATTTTTGCCGGTTGAATAATTTCCATAAGACATCTGTACAACGTTCCCGCTAGTCTCTTCTATAGAGACGGCGTCTCCAGAAGTAGCAGGGTTCGCAACAAAACGGACTGTCGTATAACAGCCTGTGTCTCCGGAAGACAAGGCCCACCTGCCTTCGATGTCTGCTGCGGTGCCTGAGCGCTTCGTGTACCCGTACCAGCCCAGCGCGGCAATCAGCACAATAAGCACGGGAACTATGATTATTAATTTCTTCATCGCTGAAGCTCCTTTCCTGGTAACTAATACATTATTTACCCGCAGGGAATGGAAGGTAAGCTACTGCACGGGGGATAATCAGAATAATTTCCACCATAAATCGGCAATATGCCTCCTCAAAAAAAATCGTGGCCTACGGTACACTAAATCTTGTAAAAGAAACCTTTGAGAGGGGTACAGAGGAATGAAAAAAACAAAGAACCTGGCGCTCGCGCTGGTCTCCATCATGCTCATGAGCTCACTTGCGGCATGTGGAGGAAATAACAACGGCGGCAACAAGTCTGCGGAAGGAAATACGGGTAACAACGCGTCAAGCACAGCAGCATCCGCAGCTGAAGGAGACAAGGCAGAGAAGGTCGAGCTGTCATTCTGGACGCTGGGCAACGTGAACTATGAAGAGCTGGCGGCTGCCTACACCAAGGAACACCCTAACGTAACCATTAAAATTCAGAATACCGGTGACCAGACGGCCCACCACAACAATCTGACCACAGCACTCTCGGCGGGTTCAGGCGCACCTGACATTTTCCAGCTTGAGATCGGTTTCATGGAACGCTTCCTGGGAGCCCAGGACAAATTCTACAACCTGAACGACCTCGGAGCCAAAGACATCCAGGCCAACTATCTCGACTGGAAATGGAAGCAGGCTTCCTCCATCGACGGCAGCTTCCAGCTTGGACTTCCGACGGATATCGGCCCGACAGTAGTCTACTACCGTACTGACCTGGCTGAAGCCGCCGGCCTGCCGGCCGATCCTGAGGGCTTCGGCGCAGCCATCGATACATGGGACAAATTCGCTACTGTAGCGAAAGCGTTCAAAGACAAGACCGGAAAGTATTTCTCCGACTTGACCGACCTGACGTACAATGCGCTTCGTGACCAGTCGGCGGACGAGATCTATTTCAGCAAAGCAGACGGCAGCTTCATCGGCGATACCAATCCGCAGGTGAAGAAAGCATATGATTTTACCGTTAAAGGCATTCAAGAAGGCTGGATCAGCAATGTCATGCTCTGGTCGCCTGAATGGGGCCAAGGCATGAACGATGGATCGTTCGCTGTCGTGATGGGTCCGGCCTGGATGGCCGGCAATATCAAGAGCAACGCTCCGGACTCCTCCGGCAAATGGAAAATTGCCCAGCTTCCTGAGGGCGCCGGTAACTGGGGCGGTTCGTTCATCACGCTGCCGAAGGAAGGCAAGCATTCCAAGGAAGCCTATGATTTCATCCAGTGGCTCGTGAACAAGGATAACCAGCTGGAATCCTTCAAGACCAAAGGCCTGATGCCTTCTATCCCTGCACTGTACGAAGATCCTGCGTTCGTGGATTTCAAGGATGACTTCTTCGGCGGACAGCAGACGGCAGTGGAATTCGGCAAAGCGGCTAACCGCGTGAAGCCGGTATACTACGGACCACTGCATGACCAGACCGATACCTTCTTCAAGAATGCGCTGAAGAACGTGCTGGAGAAGAAAGCCGATCCGGCCAAAGAGTGGGACGATGCTGTCAAACAGTCAAAAACGCTTGCAGAACGCGGCTAACCTGTAATATGCGGGGAACAGACTTCCCCAAATGTCCGGATTCACGGAGCAATCTCTCTGTGAATCCGGATTTAGATATGAATTCTCTGGAGGTGTGACATGGCTGAGCCCGTAATTACGAGTCCGCATGCCGAGAGCAAACGACCTTTCTTCACTGAACAAAGACGGAGCCGCATCACTGCGTATACTTTCATTTCACCGTTCTTTATTCTGTTCTCGATATTCGGACTATATCCAATCTTCTTCACATTCTATTTATCGTTCTTCAAGTGGGACGCCTTGGGTCCAATGAAATATGTGGGCTTCAAAAACTTCGAGCTGATCACCACGGACCCGACGTTCTGGATCTCTTTCAGCAACACGCTGATTATGGGGCTTATGGGTACTGTGCCGCAGGTTATGCTTGCGCTGCTTCTGGCGGTGCTGCTGCATTCGGGGATGACCCGGTTCAAGAAGACCTTCCGCATCCTCTATTTCATGCCGAATATCACTTCGATCGTGGCGGTTACGCTGGTATTCAGTACGCTGTTCGGCAATAACGGGATGATCAACTGGCTGCTTAACGGAATCGGGGTAGAGAGCATGGCCTTCAATTCCGGCTGGTGGGGGGTCAAAATTGCCATCTCCACGATGGTCATGTGGCGCTGGACGGGCTACAATGCGATCCTGTTCCTCTCGGGCCTGCAGAGTATTCCGATGGATCTGTACGAATCGGCCAAAATCGACGGGGCCAACCGCAGACAGCAGCTTTTCTTCATTACACTGCCCCTGCTTAAGCCGTTCATTATCTTCGTGTCCCTGCAATCCACCATTGGTGCGCTGCAGCTCTTCACCGAGCCTTATGTCTTCCTCGGCCAATCCGGCACCGGATCTACCCGGCAGGAAGGGATTACGATGGTTACTTATTTGTACAGTGAGGCCTTCCGCAACGGCTTCTTCGGCACAGCGGCGGCTACAGCGGTTCTGCTGTTCCTCGTTACGATTCTGTTCTCTGTCCTCAATATGCTGATCTCCAGAGGCGGCGGCAGACAGACTGGAGGGAAAAAAGCGTGAGCACACTGCGTATGTTCAGAAAAAAACCGGATGATCTCGGCTTCTTCGGCAAGCTGGGCTTCTATCTTCTGCTGATTCTCGGAGCACTGGTCTCCATCTTCCCGTTCTATTGGATGTTTGTGGTCGGGACCAATGACAAGGGAGCCGTATTCCACGTACCGCCGCTGTTGACCATCGGAGACCAGTTCTTCGAGAACTTCAAGCGGGTGCTGGACAAATCGGACTTCTTCCAGGCGCTCGGCAACTCGCTGTTCGTCTCGTCCATGGTGACGGTCTCGGTCGTGTTCTTCTGTACGCTGGCCGGGTATGCTTTTGCCAAATATGAATTCCCCGGTAAAAACGTGCTGTTCGTATTCGTTATTGCCACCCTGATCGTTCCCCAGCAGCTCGGCGTACTGCCAACCTATGTCATTATGGCCAAGCTTCACTGGATCGACAGCTTCAAGGCGCTGATTGTTCCGGCTATGGTAAATGCTTTCGGAATCTTCTGGATGCGGCAGTACATCTCCTCGGCCGTGCCTACCGAGCTGATTGAAGCCGGACGTATTGACGGGGGAGGCCACTTCCGGATTTTCTGGAGGATTGCCGTTCCGGTCATTACACCCGCGATGGCTACCCTGGGTATTCTGAATTTCATGACGGTATGGAATGACTTCTTCTGGCCGCTGGTGGTCTTGAAGAACAAGGAGCATTTCACGATTCAGATTGCATTGCAGCAGCTGTTCACTACACGTGACGGGCTTGATTACGGGATGATTATGTCCGCTACCTTCACGGCCACGCTGCCGCTGCTGGTTGTCTTCCTGTTATTCAGCCGCTGGGTGATCGCCGGACTGACTTCAGGTGCCATCAAGAGTTAACTCTCTGTCTATTTGGTATGTAAGAGGATTTACAGAATGCTGTGAAGAATAATAATCAAGTGGAAACGGCTTTGCCGTCCTTTGTAAGGACGGTACCGTTTCAGCGAGAAATAGAAGGATAAGTAATCGTGTGAAACCTATGAATTCTTCTATTTGGACAGAGACCGCAGGAGGAAGGGACCCGTCATGAAGCTCCGCCGCAAAATCTTGTTCGCTATTATTCTTCTAGTATTCATTCCCGTGATTGTCATGGGGATTGTGACGTATGTGAATTATTCGAATGCTATGGAGAAGAAATCAAGTAATTTCTACTGGATCTCCCTGCTCGAGACGGACCGCAAGCTGAAGTTCGCCCTCAGTGAGATTTCATCGATCACCAATTCAGCGATCACGCAGCCTGCGATCCAGCAGTCGCTGAAGCAGCAGAATTTCGTCCTTACCTATGACCGCAAGCAGGAAATCAACAACCTGCTGATTAATCATCCGATGATCACCTCGTTCAGCCTGTACGGGAAAGACCGGCTGTTGTATCAATACAATGCGCCGATGTCTTTTGCAGATATGCACAAGCAGGTCTGGTTCGGAGCCATGGAAGGTGCCGAAGGGCGTCCTATATGGTCCGGTCCCGGAGAGAACGGCTCGGCCAGCGGCGATAAGCCGGTGCTGGTCCATGCCAGAGTGATTAAGGACTATTATTCGCTGGAGGATATCGGCTATCTGGTTGTATATGTGAAGCCGGATCTGCTCGATCAGATTTTTTGGGAGGCTGCGACCCTGAAGAAAGGGGATATCCTGCTGGTCAACAAGCAGGGCAATATCGTCTTTAACAAGTCCGGGGAGCATATCGGGGAACGGACGGATTTTCCTTTTTTGCAGGAGAATTATAACCAGGAGCAGGACTATTACATTGACAATTATCAGGGGGAGCGGTCACTGATCACTTTCCTGCCTTCACATAACGCGGACTGGTATCTGGCGGCCATTACGCCGATGAACCTGATCTCCTCCGAATCGGTCTCCATCCGCAATATTGCGATTATTCTCGGGATGGTGTCGCTGCTGTCGGCCTTCCTGTTCGACCGTTATTTCATCCGCAGGCTTGTCCGCAGCATTAACAGTGCCGTGAACGGCATGAAGCGGGTCAAGCAGGGGATCTTCACCCCGATTCCGGTACCGCTGCGGGCCAATGATGAGAGCGATTCCCTGATTGACGGCTTCAACCGGATGAGCTCGCAGATCAATGAGCTGATTGACCAGGTCCAGACCGAGCAGGGACGCAAGAAGGAAGCGGAGATGCAGGCGCTGATGGCCCAGATCAACCCGCATTTCATCTATAATTCACTGGAATCGATCAACTCCATGGCGGTGCTGGCAGGCAACCGGGATATCAGCAAAATGGTCATCTCGCTCGGCAGGCTGCTGCGGATCAGCATCAGTCAGAATCAGGAGCTGATCCCGCTGCAGATGGAGTTCGAGCATGTCCGCCATTACCTGGATATCCAGAAGTTCCGGTTCGAGGACAAATTCTCCTATGAGCTGGACTTGCCTGAGCCGCTGAAATACGTGATGACCCAGAAGCTGATTGTTCAGCCGATTGTGGAGAACGCTTTGTATCATGCCATTGAGCAGATGGAGGAGCACGGGACCATTACAGTCACCGCTCAGGAGAACGGCAAGGATATTATCATTATTGTGCAGGATAACGGGCCGGGCTTCGATCTTGAGGTGCTAATGAGCCAGTGGAACAAGGAGCGGAGCAATCTCAAGAAATACAGCGACAGCGGGGTTGGGCTGAAAAATGTGCATGAGCGCCTGAACATCCGGTTCGGCAATCCCTATGGTATTCTGGTCTGTTCTTCACCGAGCTTCGGATCAGCCATCTGCATCCGGATTCCGAGGATACAGCCGACATGAGGGGGAGAAGCCAAATGAAGGATCAGCGGCATGTGCTTAGATGGTTGACCAACTGGGGATGGATTCTCCTCTATATTGTGCTGATGTCAGGCGCCGTATGGTTCATTATGCAGGAGGACCGGGAGCAGATCGAGGATACCTCGCCTGAGAAGATCACACTGACCTTCCGGCATTTCTGGATTAAGGAGCATGACCGGCCGCTGCTGGCGATCTTCGAGGAGGTTGTGCGCAGCTACCAGGAGAGCCATCCGAATGTGAAGGTGAACTTCGAGGGACTGGACCAGAATATCCACCGGGAGCAGAAGCTGAAGAGTGAGATGGTAACCGGCACACCGCCCGATATGTTCGTTCTGTTCGGCGGAGCGGAGATCGAGCCCTACGTGCGTTCAGCCCGGCTGATGGATCTGACCGATTTCACTGCCCAGAACGGTCTCAGCAACCAGTTCAAGGATCTGCATCTCTGGACGTTCAACAAGCATATCTACGGACTGCCGATTGAGGGCAATGCGGAACCGCTCTATTACAATAAAAAAATCTTCACCAAGCTGGGCATTAACACTCCGGCTACGTTGGCCGAGCTGGATACGGTGATGGCGAAGCTGAAGGCAGCGGGGTATATCCCGTTTGCGCTGGGGAACGAAGACCGCTGGCCTGCGGGGATATTCGCCCATTATCTGATGGACCGCTACGCGGGTCCGGAGTTGATTCAGAAGCTGGTTACTGGCGAGGATAGGTCGAGCTTCCAGAACAGCGGCTACCTGGAAGCGTTCCGGCACCTGAACAGATGGGTGAAGGCAGGCTATTTCAGTGAGGACTCTAATGATACCTCCACCGAGGGTGCGGTCCGTCTGTTCACTGAGGGCAGGGCAGCCATGTACCTGAACGGCAACTGGGATATCAATTTATTCTCGGGGGACAATGCCCCGGACGATTTCCAGAGCCGGGTTGGAGTCATTCCCTTCCCTTCGCGGGAGGCCGGCACAGAGCCGTCTATCGCCGGAGGGTATACGATTGGCATCGGGCTGTCTTCGAGCCTCACCGGAGCGAAGCGGACAGCGGCCCTGGAATTGATGAAGGGCTTCTATACGAAAGAGATTCAGACGCGGATTGTCTATGAGGGACTCCGAATTCCGTCGATGCGGATTGCATTTGACCCGGAGAAGACCGGACCAGTCTTCGCCCAGGTGATGGATATGATGGAGGAGAATGAGCAGAGCTTCGTCCCGTATGACAATCTCTTATCGCCTGAAGTGAAGAAGACCTTCCTCAGTGTCATCGAGGAGATGATTGACGGAGGGCTGCAGGCGGAGCAGGCCCTGCAGCAGCTGCAGGATGCGTCCAAGCAGTATTGGAATCTGATCCGGAGTTCTTCGGGTCAATAAGCCTGGGGGTGTAAGTGATGAATGAGCAGCAGGAGAAATATAAGGTACTGCTCGTAGATGATGAGCCGATTATACTGCGCAGCCTGAAGGTTGCGATTCCATGGGATGAACTGGGCCTGAGCATTGTGGGGGAAGCGAAGAACGGGGAGGCTGCCTTGCAGCAGATTCAGCAGACCGCACCACACATCATTATCAGCGACATCCGCATGCCGGTGATTGACGGGATCACGCTGATGAAGGAGGTGCTGCCGCGCAGCGCCAAGCTGATCTTCATCTTCATCAGCGGCTACGGGGAATTCGAATATGCCAGGGAGGCCCTGCGGCTGGGGGCCTTTGATTACTTGCTGAAGCCGATTGACCATGACGAGCTGGTGGAGATGCTTAAGCGGGCCAGGGAGCGCCTGGACCGCCAGAAGGAGAACGAGCAGCTTATGCTCTCGGTGCAGACCCTGTCGCTGCTGGCCCGCGAGCGCATGCTGGCCGAATTCACGCTGGGCAATCCGCGGCCGCTGCAGCACCTTGCGTGGCTGGAGAACAGCGAGCTGGAGGGAGAATACTTCATGGCTGTGGTCCGTCTGGACGACTACGCCGCCTTGACGGCGAAATGGAGCGCCGAGGAGAAGCGTCTGTGGCTGTTTGCTGTGCGCAATATCCTGGAGGAGTGGTCGCTTACGAACGGGGCATTGTCCATCTTTCCCTTCTATAACGGGGAATGGATTCTGCTCTTCCCGGCAAGTCTGAATGATGGCAAGCGGGAACTCGGGGAGCAGCTTATAGCCGGAATCAAGCGCTATTCCAAGCTGAATTGCTCTGTCGGCATCAGCAGAAGTACCAGCGGGATTGATCAGCTTAGTACGGTATACCCGTTAGCCTCCCAGGCGCTGTACCAGCGCTTCTATTCCGGCCAGGCCGGTGTCTTCCTGGAAGAAGAGACCGCAGCGGCAGGCAACCGCGAGGTGCAGTATCCGAAGGAGCTGGAGCTGTCGCTGATTGAGAGCATCCGTACTCTGAATATGGAGCGGATGCTGACTCTTTTTGACGAGATGTCCGTATTCATTGAAGCCCAGAGCTTGCCCCAGCCGCTGGCGGAACGCCTGATGATTGAGATGAGTGTGGTGCTATACCGGCAATTCGAACATCTGAATACGCATAGTGACTGGTCCATTGAAGGGCTGTTCAGCAAGCTGAACGGACTGGGCACGTTGCCGGACATGATGAATGTCCTGAAGACCACCTTCCGCGACTGGCTGGAGCAGAGTCATAAGACCGCAGCCCGGGAGGACGGCCGGAGCATCATTGAGAAGGTCCAGCGGTACATTGAATCCAATTACCATAAGGATCTCAGCATCGAGGAGGTATCCGAGGTGGCCGATCTCAGCATCAGCCATTTCTGCACCCTGTTCAAGCAAATCTCCGGCTACACGTTCCTCGAATTCGTCACCCACTGCCGGATAGAGAACGCCAAATACATTCTGCGCAGCAGCAATGTGAAAGTGTATCAGGTCGCACCGCTGGTCGGTTATCAGGACCCGAGATACTTCACCCAGGTATTCAAAAAAGCGACCGGCAAGACGCCCACAGAGTACCGTGAGGAGCATGTGAAGCAGGCCTAGCCCGGGCGAGTAATATGCAATTGAATAGGACGGAACCTTAAAAAAGAAACAAAAAAAATCGCTCGTTTTGGTAAATGGAGGTACCACCCAACCATCCCCAAAGGAGCGATTTCTTTGTATATTCACGGATTAACTTTGTCTTCCAAATGGAACTTGAGGAGGATATTCCAGCCACCCCCCTGAGAGTCACCCCCTGAGAGTCACCCACCTGAACGCCATCCTGCCTGACTACCAACCGCCTACAAAATATCGGCCATCCGCCAGTTCTCCGACTCGCTATACACCTAGTTATTTTACGCCATCAATCCAGCCTTAACGAACCTGAAAGACGTTATTTCCAGGAAAACGCGCCAAACGCCTCTTATAAACCATCCCGTCATAACCATCCATCCTCATTTATGTTTTTATAGATAAAATAAAATATATCTATTTATAACTAGACAAAATAAATAAAAGTCTATATATTAATATACAGATTAGACGTTTGTCTATTTAGAATATATTCAAATGATGGAGGATGTTAACGTGTTAAGTAACAAGTATGTACGGACGATTATGCTGTCAAATGTGCTATTGCAGCTCGGGGTATGGGTGCGGAATTTTGCGATTCTGCTGTATGTGACGGAGATTACGCAAAATGATCCTTATTATGTCTCGCTCATTTCGGTGGCTGAATACGGCCCGCTGTTTCTGTTCGCCATCATTGGGGGAACCTTCGCAGACCGCTGGCGTCCCAAACGGACCATGATCGTAAGCGATCTGTTGTCCGCGTGCTCAATCTTTGTTGTACTGCTGGTGGTTATGTCAGGCTCATGGCGTGCCCTGTTGTTTGCAACAATGGTGTCGGCCGTCCTGTCCCAGTTCTCGCAGCCTTCAGCGATGAAGCTGCTTAAGCAGCATGTGCCTGAAGAGCAGCTGCAGAGTGTTATGGCCATGTTTCAGTCGCTTACAGCATTCTTCATGGTCATTGGTCCGGTGATCGGCACCTTCATCTATAGTCATTACGGCATTGAGGCCTCACTTGCTGTGATGGGCGGGATGTTCATCGGCTCGGCGCTCATTCTGGTCAAGCTGCCCGCTGACCGGCTGGAGGAGACCGGACAGGCCCGCAGCGGGTTCCTGGCGGAGATGATATCCGGACTGAATTATGTGCGTGCAAGCCGGGTACTGAAGAACCTTGGAGTAACGTTTGCCTTCGCCGGGCTTGCCGCCGGACTGGTTCAGCCGCTGGGTGTCTTCATCATTATGGAGAATCTGGGCAGAGACAAAGGCTTCCTGCAGTGGGTGATGATGGCGAATGGAGCGGCGATGCTGCTGGGCGGAATGTTTATTATGAGTAAAGGCAAAACTATGAAGCCGCAAACAATGTTATCCCTAGGCCTGCTGATCAGTGCGGCTGGAACGGTAGGAGTAGGCTGGTCGCATCACACAGCGCTCACGCTGGTGCTCCAGACGGTTAGCGGATTCTTTTACCCTTGTATTCATATCGGTATCAATACACTGCTGATCCGTCATACGGAGACTGCTTATATGGGCAGGGTGGGCGGCATTATGGGGCCGATGTTCATGGGCTTCATGGTGATTGGAATGTCTGTAGCCGGCTATGCTAAAGGAATGCTCTCTCTGTCCGCAGTCTTCACGGGGAGCGGCGTGCTGTTCCTGATTGCGGTGCTGATTCTGCTGCCGCTGCTCAGAACGAAGGAGGCGGGCAGACAAGCACTCCAGAGCCGACTATGACATTTGTCATACATCAGAGTTGATATTTATGACTTACGGGGATGACACTTCTTTCTTTATACTGGAAATATAAGAAGTATCCTTGAATGGATGCATCCGAGGAGGAACCGATCCCGATGACCAACAACCAGATACCCCAGCTCTCTACATTGAAGAAAAGCGTAGCCCCTTACGAGAAAACAGACCTCAGCACGAGTATAAAACAGCTCATTAATACGCTTGGTCCGCTAGTGTTATTATGGACCGCCGCTTACTTCAGCTTATCCGTGTCCTACTGGCTGACGCTGCTGTTCGCTATTCCGGCTGCCGGCTTTGTCATCCGCACCTTTATTATTTTTCATGACTGCTGTCACGGGTCGTTCTTCAAGAACCGCAAGGCCAATGATATTGTCGGCACCATCACCGGTGTGCTTACCCTGGTCCCTTACCGCCAGTGGAAGCACAGTCATTCGATTCATCATGCCGGAAGCAGCAATCTCGACAAAAGAGGCATCGGGGATATCTGGATCATGACGGTGGATGAATATGCGGCTGCCAAGCCGCTTCAGCGGCTCTATTACCGGATCTACCGCAACCCGCTGGTAATGTTCGTCATCGGACCGATTGCCGTATTCCTCATCCAGTACCGGTTCAATGCCAAAGGGGCAAGACGCAAGGAGCGCATGAATACCTACCTGACCAATGTGTCCATTGTGGCTCTATATACTGGAATTATTCTGCTCATTGGCTGGCAGGCGTTCCTGTTGGTGCAACTTCCAATAGTGTTCGTGTCCGGGTTCCTCGGCATCTGGCTGTTCTATGTACAGCACCAGTTCGAACATACTTACTTCGAGCATGATGAAGAGTGGAGCTACGTGAACGCCGCTGTAGAAGGAAGCTCTTACTATAAGCTGCCTAAGCTACTACAATGGATTACCGGCAATATCGGATTTCACCATGTACATCACTTGAGTCCAAAGGTGCCGAATTATAATCTGGAATTGGCTCACAATGCCAGCCCGCCTTTGCAAAAGGCAACCACCATTACACTCAGCACCAGTCTCGAAGCGTTGAAATACCGTCTTTGGGATGAAGAGCATAAGGTCTTCGTCAGCTTCAAGCAGTTGAAGCAGCGGTTGCGCAAGAGTGAGCCTGCCGTGAAAGAGGGGCTGAAGGTAATCAAACCGGGGTTCCAGAGCGAATAGAAGCGGTAACTTGATAATATGCAGAAAGACAGATCCGGGGAGCAGGATGCCGGGTCTGGTCTTTCTTTTTTAGAATACACACAGGTTGTTTCGAAGGAAGTTGCCGGTCGGAGGCTGGTTTATGTTAAAATGGGGGTATAAACTTGCTGGCAAAAAGGATGGCTAACATGCAGAAGTGGCATCATATTTTTCATAAAAGTACGGGACTGAGCCCTTATGTATGGGTTGTTTTTTACATTCTTCCGTTCTATTTCATCTTCCGATCCTCCTCGGCGGACCGCTGGGTGTATGGCATTCTGATGATTATGGTCTTCTTCGCCTGCTACGTGCTGTCGTTTAAGGCCAGGGGCTGGGTAGTCTATTTCTGGACCAGTGTGCAGATGATAGTTTCTGTTACGATGACGCTGCTGTTCGGATACATGTACTTTGCGCTGTTTCTGGCTTTTTTTATCGGGAATATTCAGAAAAGAGCGGCCTTCTTCACCCTCTATCCGATCCATCTGCTGACGACGATTGTAGCCATTAACTATGAGCTGATTATGCGCAATCCCGTATTCCTCTCGCAGCTGCCGTTCGTGCTGGTCAGTATCATTGCTGTGGTGCTGCTTCCGGTCACAACCTATAACCGCAACAGGCAGGATAAGCTGGAGGAACAGCTGGAGGATGCCAACAAACGGATCTCCGAGCTGGGTATTATGGAAGAGCGTCAGCGGATCTCCCGGGATCTGCATGATACGCTGGGACAACGCCTGTCACTGATCGGACTGAAGAGTGACCTGGCCGGCAAGCTGATCAGCAAGAATCCGGCACAGGCCATGATCGAAATTAACGATGTCCGCGTAACCGCCCGCAGCGCGCTTAAGGAAGTCCGGGAGATGATCACACAGATGCGGGGCATCCGGGTTGAAGATGAGCTGGTGCGCATCCGGCAATTCCTCCAGGCGGCGGAGATCGGTTATATGCTGGAGGGTGATCCCGTTCTGACCAATACCTCGCTGATTACCGAGAATGTGCTGAGCATGTGCATGAAGGAGGCCGTAACCAACGTGGTGAAGCATAGCGGCGCCTCGCTCTGCCTGATCCAGATTGAGCCTTCCCGGACAGACCTGGTGATTAAGGTGAAGGATAACGGCACGGGGATTGAGGGGACCAGGCTGTATCATAAGGGGCATGGCCTGCAGGGAATGCGGGAGCGGCTGGAGTTCGTGAACGGTTCTATGGAAGTGATCCAGGATGAAGGAACTACGCTAGTGATTAAGGTGCCGAATGCGTCGCAGCAGCCGGACATGGAGGTGAACGCGCAATGATATCAATCGTGATAGCCGAAGACCAGCGGATGCTGCTGGGAGCACTGTCGGCGCTGCTGGACCTGGAGGAAGACATGAGGGTGGTCGGCAAGGCGAGCAACGGGGAAGAGGCTGTGAAGCTGGTGAAGCAGCTGCAGCCGGATATCTGTATTATGGATATTGAAATGCCGGCTATGACGGGCCTGGAAGCGGCAGAAGCCCTGAAGGGGGCAGGCTGCAAAATCATGATTCTGACCACGTTTGCCCGGGCAGGGTACTTCGAGCGTGCGGTCAAGGCCGGAGTGGATGCCTATCTGCTTAAGGACAGTCCCAGCGAGGAGCTGGCGCTGTCGATCCGCAGTGTCATGGACGGCAAACGGATGTATGCGCCGGAGCTGATGGATGAAGCCTACAGCAAGGAAGCGAATCCGCTGACCGAGCGGGAGAAGGAAGTGCTGGGGCTGATTGCCGACGGCAAGAATACGAAGGAGATCGCCAGCCAGCTCTACATCACCACCGGAACGGTCCGCAACTATATCTCGGTCATTCTGGACAAGCTGGATGTGGGCAACCGGATCGAGGCGATTACGCGGTTTAAGGAGAAGGGCTGGTTCAAATAAATAAAATTTCCCTTCGGGGAAGCGGGAACGGCAGCTGTCTTTTAGGAGGGCTGGCCGTTTTTTTGACAGATAAGAATTTATATGTTTTGGGGTCCCCGCAAAGTACCTGAGTCATCACCTACGCTAAAGCCCCACTTTGTGGGGTTATTTTGTTCGATTATAGAGTGTACATAAACCGCTTAGAACGGAGCTTGACTAGAAGCGAATCTAGGACCTATCACCCATTTTTCATCTGAAAGCGGTTACTCTATTGGATCGGACGCTAAAATTTGCTAAAATAAATGCAAACATATGATCCTATTTGTAGTCGTTTCATGTGAAGTTGGGTAATAAATACTTGTGCCCCGTATGCACGTTTATTCATTCTGCTTACATCCTAATTCAGCCGGGAGGAATCTAATTTGCCAGAGCTAACATCCACGTACGTCGATTCACTTGCACCCAATGCTGCTGCGATCAAGAACGGCCAGGGGCTGGTCCGCAAAAAGAGCTTTGTGGAGCTCCATCAGTCGGAGAACGGAGAGCTATTATTCGGAAAATGTGCCGGAAGCGGCAAAACGCCCTATGAGTGCTCAGTGGACTTCATCGTACCAGACAGCCCGGTTTTCCGCTGCAGCTGCCCAAGCCGCCAATTCCCCTGCAAGCACGCACTAGGTCTGCTGTATGCCTATACCGAGGGCCAGACGTTCACACCTGCTCCGGTTCCCGAAGACATCGCATCGAAGCGCGAGAAGGCGGAGAAGCGGGAAGAGAACAAGGTGAAGCAGGCGGCTGAAGGAGCAGACCCCAAGCCGAAGAAGGTTAACAAATCCGCCCTGAAGAAAAAAATCAACGCGCAGCTCGAAGGGCTTGATCTGCTGGAAAAGCTGGTGCTCTCCTTCGTACGCAGCGGCCTGTCCACGATTGACAAGTCTGCGGCCAAGACGCTTCAGGGGCATGTGAAGCAGCTCGGGAACTATTATTTGTCCGGTGCCCAGATTGAGCTGCGCCGCTTCGCGAATCTGATGTTCAGCGGCAAGGATCAGGAGCAGAACTATACATATGCGGTGGAGCAGCTGACACGGCTACACGCATTTATCAAGAAGGGCCGGGCGTATCTGCTGGCCCGGAGCGAGGACCCGGAGCTGGCGCTCGATCACGAATCAACGATTGATGAATGGCTGGGCCATGCCTGGCAGCTTAGCGAGCTGAAGGAATACGGGCTGGTGAAAGAGGGGGCAGAGCTGCTGCAGTTATCCTTCTACAGCTACAACGATGGGGCCCGCCAGGAGTTCGTAGACCTTGGCTTTTGGCTGGATCTCTCTGCGGAAGGCGGAGAGATCCGCCGGACCTTTAACTACCGCCCTTACAAGGCGGCGAAGCTGATGCGCGAGGAAGACAGCTTCTTCGACATTGCCGTGGTTCCACAGCTGTACACCTATCCCGGGGATATGAATGCCCGGATTAGATACGAGTCCATGTCTTCAAGACCGGTGCAAGGCACGGATCTTGAGCGGGCGGCCGCCAAGGCTCACCGTTCATATTCGGAGGTCTTCAAGAAGGTGAAGAACCAGATCAAGAACCCGCTGAGCGACAAGCAGCCGGTCATGCTGCTGCATGCCGCAGCTCTGGGCGTTACAGAGAACGGCCAGTATGTTATGACGGACGGGGAAGGAACAAGGCTGCTCCTGGAGGATCTTCCGTCAGTCGCGCAAGGCACGGTAGAGCTGCTGCCGTTCCTTCCGGCCGGCGCCCGCGAGGACTGTACCGTTCTGGTCATGTTCGAGCATGACCTGGACCAGGGACGTTTGCGTGCCCAGCCGCTGAGTGTCATTAAGGGCGAAGAGATCATTCGTCTGCTGTACTAGTGTAATTCAACATTATCCACAAACCTTTATTCATATGGGAGGACAATCCATGAGCACAGCGTTATTGCAAGAGCTGCATCAGGAATACAGAAGACTGTATATTGCCGGAAGTGAGCTGGCGGCTGGAGATTTCCGCCTGAAGCGGCTGCTTCCGCAATTTCAGCAGCTAGGCGAGCGGTCACCGGTCTTTAAGAAGCTAGGCGAGGGAATGACGGCACTGATTGAACCGGGGAGCCCGGACGGTCCTGCCCCGGGCATTCAATTGCAGGAGAATACCCTGCTGCTGGAGTCTGTTCTGTACACTCAGGGAACGACAACCGTGGATGGAACTCCCGGACCCATGCCGGTTCGAAAGTTCACCCTGCAGACGAAACAGACTTACCGGAAGCTTGCGCCTGTGCTGGAAGCACTCACCACTACCGGAAGCGGCAGATATGAGATTGTAGTGGATGCGTATAAGGATGGGGTCTTCCAGGACCTGCGATTGCTGCCGCTGGCGGTCTCTGCGCTGAACGACCCGTATGCGGAGCTGGCGGAATATGCGATGAATCATATTCTCCCGTCCTACGGGCCGGTCATTGCCAGCCACCTGCTGGAGAGTCTTAATCTCTCAGGGGGAAGAAGTGAGGTCCGCAAACTGGAGGTAATCTGGAAGGTCGGTGCAGACGAATACCTGGATAAGATCTTCCACGCTGCCGAGAGTGGAAGCGAGGAGGTCCGCGCTGCAGCCATCAGATGCCTGGGCGGTTATGAACAATTCACGCCCAACCTGCTGGAGTGGTCCACGGACAAGAAGAAAGCCATCCGCGAAGCGGCCTATGCAGCGCTGGCGGCAGGCGGTACGTTACAGGGAGGGGAACGGCTGGTTGAGGCATTCATCCAGAAGAAGGACCGCGAGATTCTGGGCAGAGTGCTGGCGGACGGGCATTCCGCAGAGGTGAGTGCCCGTCTGGCGGCATTATTCATGGAAGAGCTGCAGGCAGCCCCGCAGAAAAATGACGGCGTGAAGCTGACAGACAAGATATGGAATGAGCTTCTTCCCTTCCTTACCGCTCTTCGCCGGGTACGGAGTCCGCAGCTGGATGAAATCTACAGCTATATCCTTCAAGAGTATCCCCGGTTCTCGTCACTGGGCTGGATTCCGCTTTTGGACCACGCAGCCTTGTATAAAGAGAAAACTCCAGACGGTGCTGCTCTGGCAGAGCTTGCAGAGCTGGAGAAGCGGAGCGTGCGTTTCCTGCCGCATTATTTCCATGCCGCCCAGCAGTCTATAAGTCCGAAGGAGCTATTCGACCGGTTCGCCGGCGGAACCTTCTTGGATAAACTCAAAGCACTTGTGGGTAAGGAGGCCAAGGATGCGGCTCAGCGCTCCCAGCTGCTGATTAATACCATTGAGGATCAGGTTGTGGATATCCGCCGGAGGAATTATGAAGTAGAGTGGGATGCAGCGGGAATCAGACAGCCTTACAGCAGGGAGATGCTTCCGGCTCAGGAGATTGCCGCAGCTTGGGACCCCCGCTGGCTGGACTGGTTCATCCAGCACAATGCTGTGAATCTGGCCAGTGCCTTTGCCCGGCCGGGTCACAAGGGCGTGCGGAACTTTCTGGTTGATAAGCTGCAGGACCTGTCCAAGCGCCGTGCCAGTGATTTCATTCCCAACATCTTCAAGGGACTGGAAAGGGCCGGGATGCCTGAGCCGGAGCGTCTGGAACTGTTGATGAGTGCCCTGGAGACTAAGAGTCCTCATAACCCGTATACCTTCGAATTGTATATATTTAAAATGATGGAGCGCTTCCCTGCCAGCTATGCCAGCCGTGTGGAAGCGGTTATTCCCAACTATAGATATGAATGCAAGCAGCAGCTGGAATATGTGCTGAACAGCCTGCGGAGTGCCAAGAATACCTGACCCTTATAACAGCTACCCTGTTCCTCGAAGCCATACATTCTTAACTTTAGCTTTTCACAAAACAGTTGCAAGGAGAGGTGTACATGTCAACAGAACAAGATCAGCTTCAGGATTACATGCGTCTGCCTGCCGAAATCCTTTATCAGGATGAGCTGGAGGCTCTGCGCAAGGAGGACACCGGGCGTATTCCGGCCGGATGGCAGATGTCCCCGCGTTCAGTTCTCACGTTCATTACTGGCGGCAAGGCGGGCAAGACCGTGATTACGCCCAAATATATCGGGAACACCCGGCTTATCGAGATGGCGGTTGCCACACTGGTCACCGACCGGGCATTGCTGCTGATCGGAGAGCCGGGCACGGCGAAATCCTGGCTGTCCGAGAATCTGGCGGCGGCAATCTATGGCAACTCAGGCATGGTTGTTCAGGGGACAGCAGGAACCAGCGAAGAGCATGTACGCTATTCCTGGAACTATGCCATGCTCCTGGCGAACGGACCAACGCCGGAGGCGCTGGTCAAGAGCCCGATTATGCGGGCGATGGAGGACGGCGGCATTGCCCGGTTCGAGGAAATCTCCCGCTGTGCCTCCGAGGTACAGGACGCGCTGATCTCGATTCTCTCGGAGAAGACGATCTCCGTGCCGGAGCTGGGCAAGGAGACCAGTGCCCGCAAGGGCTTCTCGATTATTGCCACTGCAAATACCCGGGACCGCGGAGTCAATGAGATGTCGGCTGCCCTGAAGCGGCGCTTCAATATCATTGTGCTGCCAGCGCCATCGGACCTGGAGACGGAGCTGTCCATTGTGAAGAAGCGTGTCGGCGAGATTGCCTCCTCCTATGAGCTGCAGGCTGCTGTTCCGGCGGATGAAGCGCTGCTGAAGGTGGTCACCATCTTCCGCGAGCTGCGCAGCGGCATGACTCTCGACAAGAAGGAGAAGGTGAAGACTCCAGCCGGTGTAATCTCCACGGCAGAAGCCATCTCGCTGCTGACGAACAGCATGGCTCTGGCGGCAAGCTTCGGGAGCGGAGAGCTGACCGACGAGGATCTGGCAGCGGGACTCCAAGGGGCGATCGTCAAGGATGACGACAAGGATAAGCTGGTGTGGAAGGAATATCTGGATAATGTAATGAAGAAAAAAGGAGCGGACTGGCGCGGACTCTATCAAGCCTGCAAGGAGATGAACGAGTGAGCAGGGCAGCGGTTGCCGGCGTTCATGTCTTCGGAGTCCGGCATCTGTCTCCGGGGGGTGCCAGGCATGTCCTGGAATACTTGAACGAGCTGCAGCCGACCGCCGTGCTGATTGAGGGGCCGAGTGATGCAAGCGGAGAGATCCGTCATTTAACCCATGCGGTAACGAAGCCGCCGGTAGCTATTCTGGCCTTCACCGAGGATCTGCCTGTACGGACGGTACTCTGGCCGTTCGCTGTGTATTCCCCGGAATATCAGGGGATGAAATGGGCGCAGGAGCATGGAGCACAGGCAGAGTTCATCGACCTGCCTTCCTCTGTAACACTGGGGCTGCAGGATGCGTTGCGGCAGGATGCCGGCGGACGCCCGGAGCTTGCGCCTGTGGCTGAAGAACAGGGGGAGCCGGAGGAAGAGGAAGTCAGTGAGCCGGAGTCCGTATACAGCCGGATTGCCCGGCTTGCCGGTGAGCATGACTATGATATGTACTGGGAGCGTAATTACGAGCATAACGCCAGCAGCGGCGCATACCGCGCCGCGATACTGGCCTTCTCTGCCCAGATGCGGGAGCTGTCGGAGTCCACGGAGCGTGCAGAGCAGCCGCGGGAATATGCTTATAACGCTTTGCGTGAATCTTATATGAGGCGGAGAATTAAGCTCAAGATTGAAGAAGGGCATCTGCCGGAGAAGATTGTTGTGATCTGCGGTGCATACCACGCAGCCGCACTGGCTGATCTCTCGGAGGGGATGAGCGATACGGAGCTGGCGTCATTGCCTGTACGCTCTACCAAGCTGACGCTGATGCCGTATTCCTACTATAAGCTCTCCACCATGTCGGGTTACGGTGCGGGCAACGCGGCTCCGCACTACTTCCAGATGATGTGGGAGCTGATGGCCTCGGGCCGCGCTGAGGAGCTGCCCCATCTCTATCTCTCTTCTGTGGCCCGGATGGTGCGCAGAGCAGGGACACACCGCTCCACGGCCGAAGTCATTGAAGCGGTGCGGCTGGCAGAGTCGCTGGCGGCGCTGCACGGCGGAAGCGCACCTACGCTGCGCGATCTGCGCGATGCCGCACAGACCTTGCTTGGCCACGGTGATCTGGCCGTTATCGCTGATTCGCTGGCCCGGGTGGATGTCGGTACGAATATCGGAAGGCTGGCCGATGGCGTCAGCCAGACGCCGATTCAGGATGACCTGAACCGGCTGCTGAAGCGCTACAAGCTGGAGAAGTACAGATCGACTGTAGCCAGTGACCTGACGCTGGATCTGCGCGAGAACCGCCGGGTGTCAAGCAGTGAAGCGGCTTATCTCGATCTGCACCGCTCGGTGCTGTTCCACCGGCTGGAGCTGCTCGGCATCCACTTCGCCCGGAATGTGCCGAGCGGCCAGTCCGGGGCGACCTGGGCGGAGCACTGGATACTCCAGTGGGCGCCGGAGGTAGAGATTGAGATCGTGGAGTCTACACTGCTGGGCGAGACCATTGAGGTGGCGGCAGCCTACGTGCTGCGCGAGAAGCTGCTGGAATGCAGCTCTATCGCTGAGGCCTCTGCGCTGATTGTCACCGCCTGCGAGTGTGCCATGACCACGCAGATGGAGGAGAGCAGCCGCGTGCTGCAGCGCCTTGCGGTGGATAGCCGCGATGTTGTCTCGATTGCCACAGCGGCCAGAGAGCTGGCCAAGATCATTGGTTATGGCGACATCCGCAAGGTGGATACGGCCCCGTTCGTACCGCTGCTGGAGGAGCTGTTCCGCCGGGGCTGCCTGTTCCTGCTGGATGCCAGCGGCTGCAATGATGAAGCGGCGGCGCTGATGATAAGTGCAATGAATGACCTGAACAACATCTCGCAGGAGCATAGCGAGATTGCGGATACAGCGCTGTGGCTGCAGGAGCTGCTGCAGCTGGCGCAGCGGGATGACCGCAACCCGCGGCTGTCTGGCTTCGCCTGCGCGATCCTGATGGAGCGCGGAGCCATCCCTGCCGGGGAGGTAGCGGCGGAGGTGTCGCGCCGCTTGTCTCCGGGGATACCGGCGGACCTCGGGGCAGGCTGGTTCGAAGGGTTGTCCATGCGTAACCGCTATGGTCTGCTGTCGCGAATGAGCCTGTGGGAGCAGCTAAATGACTATATCAACGCCTTGGAGGATGAGGAATTCAAGCGTGCGCTGGTCTTCCTGCGCCGGGCGTTCAGTACCTTCTCCCCGCGTGAGAAGACGATGATCGCTGAGCTGCTGGGTGAGCTGTGGGGCGTGAACACAGAGCAGGCCGCCGAGATTCTGACAGGAGAACTGAAGGAGGAGGAAGCCAAAATGCTGGATGATCTGAATGATTTTGACTTCGGGGATCTGTAGATGGGTGAAGAAGAGTTGAAGGAAGAGCTGAAGGAGGATAACCAGAACGGTGCCCTTACACGCTGGCGGCTGATTCTGGGGCAGGAAGCTGAAGAGGCCTTGCCCGGCTATGGCCAAGGCAGTGGCCGGACGCTAAGTGAGGAAGAGCTGATTATGGATGCGGCACTGGCGGCTATCTATAATGAGACAGGCGCAGGTCAGGCAGGCGGGAGTGCCGGTGCCGGATCGAAGGGCAGAGGTGCAGGCTCGGGACATGCTGCGGTTAACCTGTCCAAGTGGCTCGGAGATGTGCGTAATTTCTTCCCGGAGGATGTGGTCTCGGTCATTCAGACCGATGCGATGGAGCGCAAGGGCTGGAAGCAGCTGCTCTTCGAGCCGGAGCTGCTGGCGGCAGTGAAGCCGGATATCCAGCTGGTGGGTACGCTGCTGGCACTCAAGGGCAAAATCCCGGAGAAAACCAAAGAAACCGCAAGGATGCTGGTCCAGGCGCTTGTGGATGAGCTGGTCAAGCTGCTGGAGACCGATATCCGCCGTGCCGTTACCGGAGCGCTTAACAAGCGGCAGCATTCCCCTTTGCCTTCACTCAGCGGGCTGGACTGGAAGCGGACGATCGAGCGCAATCTGAAGCACTATGATGCGGAGCGGCGGATGATTATCCCCGAGCGCTTCTTCTATTTCGACCGGGCCCGCCGCAGCAAGGAATGGACGGTCATTGTGGATATTGACCAGAGCGGCTCGATGGCCAGCTCTGTGATCTGGGCATCGGTGATCGGCTCGATCTTCGCCAGTATCCCGGCGCTGAACACGCGTGTCGTTGCTTTTGACACCGAGGTGGTAGACTTGACGGAGCAATGTGCGAATGATCCTGTTGACATGCTCTTCGGCATCCAGCTCGGGGGCGGCACGGATATTCATAAGTCGGTGAAGTATTGCGAGCAGTTCATCGAGGAGCCGAAGAAGACGCTGTTCATTATCGTATCGGATCTGTACGAGAACGGCAATCAGGCCGGTCTGGTCCGGCGGATGCGCGAGCTGCGGGAATCCGGGGTGCGGACGATGACGCTGCTGGCCCTCTCCGATGAGGGTAAGCCTTCCTATGATGAACGGCTTGCCGCTCAGCTCGCCCGTGACGGAACCCCTTGCTTCGCCTGTACTCCGGCACTGCTGCCTGTCCTGGTGGAAGGGGCACTGAAGGGCCAGGAGCTGGGTGAATTGGCGAAGCGGCTGGGGATGACGCGGTAATTTTAGAAGAAGAGGAAACACTTACTTTATAATCACATATTGTGTAACATGCCGCTATCATTTATAATCGGTTATTAAAAAGCGCCTTTCGCTAGGCGCTGCTTGAAAGGAAATGAATTTCTTATGTCGAGGAAGCTCAGAGCGGGTATTGTTGGCGGTACCGGTATGGTCGGCCAGCGTTTCATTGCACTTTTGGAGAATCATCCATGGTTTCAGGTAACGGCGATTGCGGCGAGCGCGAATTCAGCCGGCAAGTCCTATGAGGAGTCTGTTCAAGGCAGATGGAAGCTCTCCACCCCTATGCCCGAAGCAGTCAAAGGCATTATGGTTCAAGACGCCTCCAAGGTGGAGGAAGTGGCTGCGGATGTGGATCTGATCTTCTGCGCTGTAGATATGAAGAAAGAAGAGATCAAGGCGCTGGAAGAAGCTTATGCGCGTACCGGAACTCCGGTGATCTCCAACAACTCGGCACACCGCTGGACACCTGATGTTCCGATGGTGATTCCCGAGATCAATCCGGAGCATCTGGAGGTTATCGCCCAGCAGCGCAAACGTCTGGGGACAGAGACCGGCTTCATCGCCGTGAAACCGAACTGTTCCATTCAGAGCTATATGCCTACTCTGAATGCACTTCATGAGTTCAAGCCTTCTAAGGTGGTTGTAACCACTTATCAGGCGATTTCAGGTGCAGGCAAGACCTTCGCGGACTGGCCGGATATGGTGGATAACGTGATTCCTTTCATCGGCGGGGAAGAAGAGAAGAGCGAGCAGGAGCCGCTGCGGATCTGGGGTAAGGTAACCAGTGAAGGGATCGTACCAAGCGAGCAGCCGGTAATCACCACACAGTGTATCCGTGTACCTGTTGCTGACGGCCATATGGCGGCTGTCTTTGCCTCCTTTGAGCAAAAGCCTTCCCGCGAGGAGATTCTGGAACGCTGGAACAGCTTCCAGGGGCGTCCGCAGCAGCTCGGTCTGCCGAGTGCACCTAAGCAGTTCATCACGTATTTTGAGGAAGAGAACCGTCCGCAGACCCGTCTGGACCGCGACATTGAGAACGGTATGGGCATCTCTGCAGGACGCCTGCGCGAGGATTCACTGTACGATTACAAATTCGTCAGCCTGTCCCACAATACGGTGAGAGGCGCTGCCGGCGGTGCAGTACTGATCGCCGAATTGCTTAAGGCCGAAGGATATATTCAGCCCAAATAAGCAATTCTATGTACTTGGATGGATACCCGTTATGCAGCCTGCCGGAGGCTCTCCGCGCAGGCTGTTTGCAGTTGGACCTGACAATCTGCCCGAAATAATGGTAAGATAGAGTAATGTACGACGAAAACTGAATATTGACGGAGTGATATTGTGGCAAAAAGTAAAGGCGGCGGCACAGGCAGAGGAACAGGCAGCAAGGGCTGGACCCGCTGGAATAAGACAGCAAAACCCGTGAAGCCGGCCCGAAGCGGCCCTCCCGGAAGCCCAGGTGCCAAAGGAGCCAAACCGGCTAAGAGCAGCAGCGGCAGCAACAAAACCGGAGGCGCTAAATAAGCGGACATCTGCCCATTGATAATTACCAAATATAAGGGTTATAGGTTGGAGGCAACATCTGATGGGTATGTGAATCAGGTGTTCTTTCATATGTAGGACCTGAAAGCGGGTACTTCATGAGAATTAACAAATATATCAGTGAGACCGGTGTCTATCCGCGCAGAGAGACAAACCGGCTGATTGCCGCCGGCAGGATCACGATTAACGGGAAGGTCTGTACGCCTGGAGCAAGCGTGGAGCCTGGAGATACGGTAGCTGTAGACGGAATTACTGTGACTCCAGACCGGGAGGAGCGGGTCTATCTGGCGCTGAACAAGCCGGTAGGCATTACCTGTACAGCCGCCCGGCATGTGGAAGGGAATATCGTAGATTATATCAACTATCCTTCCCGGATTTTTGCCGTCGGCAGATTGGACAAGCACTCGGAAGGGCTGATTCTGCTGACCAATGACGGGTCGATTGTCAACCGGATGATGCGCTGCGAGCATAGTCATGAGAAGGAGTACCGGGTGAGCGTGGATAAGCCGGTCACGGAAGACTTTTTGGCGGAGATGTCAGCGGGTGTAGATATTTTGGAGACCCGGACCAAGCCATGCCTTACCCAGCAGATCTCGGATCAGGAGTTCATGATTATTCTGACCCAAGGGCTGAATCTGCAGATCCGCCGGATGTGCAAGGCGCTGGGCTACCGTGTGCTCCGCCTGGAGCGGATACGGATTATGCATATCACGCTCAGCGGTCTTCCGCAAGGGCAGTGGAGACGGTTGACGGAGGAAGAGCTCGCAGAGCTTCATGCCAGACTGGAAGGTTAGCCGCAACTCACATACCAGTACAGGCTTCCGAAGCAGGCTCCCGGACGGGTATACAGGTAGTTATGCTACCACGACACGACATTTAGGAGGATTACATGCGGATTATAAGCTTATTGATAGCCTTAGCGATCATAGCAGGTTGCTCAAGAACAGGGGGTGGCGGATCAGCAGCTCCGTCTGCAGCGCCAGCCGCTTCCCCGGCAGCGGATCTCTCAGCAGCACCTGGAGGGCATCAGGAGGAAGACGCGGCTGCCGCTGCGCTCGCGGAAGTGTCCCCTGAGATTGCAGATGAGTATTCGGGATTCGTACATATGGATGCGGTTCAGTTGAACGGGCAGATTTTTCAGGTGTATTACTGGAATAAGGGAGAGTTCAGCTATACACAGTTCGCCATCGTTAAGGAGGGCAAAATGGTCTTTGACAGCAAGAAGGCCGGACTTATCCTGGAAGGCGGCGACATTTGGAATGAGGAGGAGCAGCTCTGGGCTGAAGCGGTGGTACAGAACAACCGGAATACCTTCTTGTTCAGTCTGATGGATAACCGTCCGTCGTACGCGTCTATTGTGGTAGAGGAGATTGACGGAACGATGCAGGTAACCGTTAACGATCTGTTCAGCGTGAATTATGAGGATGTGGATCAGGACGGGAGCGAGGATCTGCTGGCCAGTCCTTATCCGGGCCAATCCCCCCTGGGTCCGGCGCTGACGGGCATCTACCAGCTGGAAGGGACCAATTATGTGCCGGATAAGCTGCTTACCAAGCGATATGCGGACGATCAGCTTCAGCTCAGTGAGCAGGAGTATAAAAACAATCCGTCCGAGCAGACATTAGAGCAGCTGCTGAACGCCTACCTGATTCTCGGGAAGCGTAGTATCGCACTGACACGGTTCGAAGAGTTCCATGAGTGGGCCGGACAGCTTGCCGGTGACGGCGGCTATGTGGACGAATATCAACGGCTGCTGCGCAGCACGGAGACGGCAGAACAAATCAGCGGCTGGATGGACAAGCTGAAGCCGCTGCGTACTACGAGGTAAGCCGCACTGATCGCGGACAAGAAGAAAAGAGATTCCCGGGGCAGGTGATGCTGCTCCGGGAATCTCTTTTTCAAAATATAAGAATTTATATGTTTCACACGATAATTTATCCTTCTATTTCTCGCCGAAACGGTACCGTCCTTTAAAAGGACGGCAAAGCCGTTTCCACTTGCGTGTGACTGAACCTGTTGGCTTATGAATCTTCCCGCTGAAACTGCTTGTTGTACAAATCCCGGTATACCCCATTCTCTGCCAGCAGGGAAGCGTGCTGCCCCGACTCCACAATCCTGCCGTCCTGAACAACCAGAATATTGTCGGCTGCCATGATGGTAGAGAGGCGGTGGGCGATGACCATGCTGGTCTTGCCCCGCAGCAATTCATGCATGGCTTGCTGGATGTAATATTCCGATACCGTGTCCAGCGACGAGGTGGCCTCGTCCATAATGATGATGGGCGGATTCTTGAGCAGCACGCGCGCGATGGACATCCGCTGCTTTTCACCGCCGGACAGCTTGATTCCCCGGTTGCCGACAACCGTGTTGTAGCCCTCAGGCAGCTTCAGAATGAAATCATGAATAAAAGCAGCTTCGCAGGCGGCCGTCAGCTCGGCTTCCGTGGCTTCAGCGTTGGCATATAGCAGATTCTCACGGATCGTCCCGTTGAATAGGTACGTGTCCTGGGTGACTAGGCCAATCTGTGAGCGAAGCGAATGCAGCGTGAACTCGCGGATGTCCTTGCCGCCGATACGGATCACGCCTGAATCCAGCTCATAGAGCCGGGGAATCAGGTTGGTAATGGTGGTTTTGCCTGCTCCGCTGGGTCCGACCAGGGCAGTCAGTGATCCGGCGGCTGCCGTGAAGGAGATCCCGCTCAGAGCGGGCTTGTCCGGAGCGTAGGCGAAATTCACCTGCTTGAAGACGATATCTTGTCCCTCTACGCGGCTTGGAAGAGCCAGCTTAGCATCCACAATCAGCGGGTCCATATCGAAATAGTCAAAAATCCGTTCAAACAGCGCCACCGAACGGTTCACATCCACATAGAGATTGGTCATCTGCATAACCGGAAGATACAATCTGCTCAGCAGTGCCACGAAGGTGATAATTGCTCCAATGCTCAGCTCTCCCTGAATGAATAAATAACCCCCGTACAAATAAATCAGCATCGGCCCGATACTGGTGAAGGTGGTAAGGACCAGCATGAACCAGCGGCCGGCCATCGATTCGCGGATTTGCAGCCGTGTCGCCTGGGCGTTTACGCTCTGGAAGCTAGCCAGCGCGGTATCCTCTCTGGTGAACAGCTTCATAAGCATGTACCCGCTGAGGCTGAGCGTCTCTTCAATGATCTGATTCTGCTCCGAGATCTTCTCCTGCGTCTCTTTGGCCAGCTTCCAGCGGACATTGCCCATTTTGCGGGTCGGCACGATGAATAAGGGAATGACCAGGATGCCTAGCAGCGCAAGCTTCCAGTTCATGATGAACAGGGTTACCGCCGTGGAGATCAGAATGAACAGATTACTGGCACAATTGACGATGGTGCTGTTGAAGACGCCCTGAATTCCGGCAATGTCACTGGTCATCCGGGTGATGACCTCGCCTTGCTTGACGCCTGAGTAGAACTGCAGCGGCATGCTCTGTAGATGGCGGTACATCTGGTTTTTCATATCATGGACAATATTCTGGGAGATAAAAGAGTTCAAATAATTCTGCAGCACGCCGAGCAGTCCTGACACAACCGTTGTAGCCAGCGAGGCGGCAACCAGCAGGAAGAGCAGCTGCAGATTCTTGTCCGGGAGCGCCCGGTCAATGATCTGCTGAATCAGGATAGGAGGGAGCAGCCCCAGCACTGCGGAGATGCACAGCACGGTCATCACCAGCAGCGTCTGCTTCCAGTACGGAGCGAAATATTTGACGATGCGTAATAGCAGCGCTTTGGATATATCCGGCTTCGCCTCCTCCTCATCGAACTTTAATTTGCCAGGCCCGAAGCCTCCTCCGGGTCCCATGGCTCTGAAGCCTCTTGACAATGGGGTCACCAGCTTTGCTTGAATTTTTAGGATGCAATATATGTAAAAATAATCCGGTGCAGGGTCTGACATGGGCATTATACGCCTGGATTATACGGATGTAAATGCTAAACTGGATAGGCTGGCATGAACCGGAGAACGCGATTGCAGCATTAGACTTAGGTTCGGGAGGAGAGGAAGCAGAATGATTATTGTTGCACTGGGATATGAAAATAAAGGGCTCCGCTACACGGTGAGATCCGCCTCACCGCAAGATGCCCTGCAGTTGTCCGAACTGAGGCTGAAGATCGACGGGGAGACGGAGAATTTAGACCGGGTTCAGGGGGAAGCATTCATCGGCCCGGAGGGCTTCAGGTCGCTTATAGCGGCCGATACGGCCAGCGGCACGAACCTGTTCCTGGTTGCCGAGGTTCAGGACAGGCTGGCGGGCTTCGCCAGATGTGAAGGAAGTCCGCTGCGGAGGCTGGCTCATCAGGCCGAGTTCGGAGTCGGGGTGCTGCAGGAGTTCTGGGGATACGGAATCGGCCGGAGCCTGCTGGAGCAGTCTATCGGCTGGGCGGATACCATCAGTCTGGAGAAGCTGAGCCTGAAGGTTCTGGAGAGGAATGACAAGGCGATCCGGCTGTATGAGAGCCTTGGCTTCGAGGTCGAGGGTGTCCTGCGCCGAGATAAGCGGCTGGCCGACGGACAATTCTATTCTACTATTGTTATGGGCAGATTACGCGGGGACAGAGGGGGAGCGTAAGCCGAATGTAATCGGAAAACCGATCATAATTGGATTGGGAGCGCCACGTAAGCCAAATGTAATCGGAAAACCGATCATAATTGGATTGGGCGCGCCACGTAGGGGCGAATGTAATCGAAAAACCGATCATAATTGGATTGGGAGCGCCGCGTAGGCCGAATGTAATCGGAAAACCGATCATAATGTGCGTGCGCCCTGGTTAACGTTATTTGTCGCCACGAAGCAGACGGATGGAAAAGTGAGGTACATCCTATGCTTGGCATGAGGCACCCGCATTGTTCCACCAACATCGTTCCACCCGCAGCGTGCCTGGTTTGAAATTATGAAGAAGGAGCAGTGACGAGCTGCGCGAATCTCCGCGTGGTCTCGCGTATATCCTCAGCTCCGGCAATGGCTGAGATGATGGAGAGACCATCCGCACCCGCCCGGATTACCGGCGGGGCATTCTCCAGAGTGATGCCGCCGATTCCCACCACAGGAATGCTCAGACCGCTTCGTCTTAGCTCTTCAATGACAGTAGTTCCCCGGACGGCCTGGGCATCATCCTTGGACGAAGTAGGATAGACAGGACCGACTCCGAGATAATCGGCACCGTCCGCGATAGCCTGCCGGGCTTCCGTCAGATTATGAGCGGAGACTCCGATGATCTTATGCTCACCGAGCTGCTCCCGGATCAGCCGGGCAGGCAGGTCATCCTGGCCGACATGGATGCCATCGGCGTCCAATGCTGCGGCAAGCTCCAGATCATCGTTCACGATGAACGGGATGTTATAGGCCCGGCATATCTGCCGGAGCTGTTGCCCGAGATGGAGCAGTGCGGCGCCTTTGAGCGCAGCAGGACCCTTTTCCCGGAACTGGAACAGAGTGATGCCCCCAGCGGCAGCAGCGGCTAAAGTGTCCTCCGGTGATTGGCGGCAGTTTACACTGCCCATAATGAAGTACAGCTTCAGCAATCTGCGCATATCCTCGTTGTGTATCCGTGTCATAGCAGTATCCCCCTAGTTCTCATCCGGTTCCCATAAGCAAAATGATTCGTCGGCCCCTGCCCGGCCCCAATGTTCAGACTATCCTCAATCGCCGCTTGAATGAAGGCCTTGGCGGTAAGGACGGCTTCAGGCATGGAATGGCCCAGCGCAAGACCTGCCGTAACCGCAGCCGAGAAGGTGCAGCCAGTCCCGTGAGTATGCTTCGTCGCTATGCGCGGGCTGGACATATACTGGAATTCCCGTCCGTCATAGAGCAGATCCACGGCCTCATCTCCTGAGGAGTCATGTCCGCCTTTCAAGATAATGTACTCGGGTCCCATCTGATGAAGCAGTCTTGCCGCCTGTTCCCGGTCTTCCCGGCCCTGAATCTTCATGCCTGTCAGCATCTCTGCTTCAGGGAGATTGGGGGTGATGGCAAGCGAGAGAGGAAGCAGGCTTGTAATCAGCGCCTGTACTGCCTCCTGGAGCAGCAGCTGTGAGCCGCCCTTGGCGACCATGACCGGATCGATCACCAGCTTGTGCTGCCAGCCGTACTGCTGCACTTTACCGGCAACCACGCGGATAATCTCACTGCTGAACAGCATCCCTGTCTTAATAGCATCCGGCGGCAGATCACTGCCGATCGAATCCAGCTGGGCTGCAACGGTCTCCGGCTCGATCGGAAAGACTCCCTGGACACCTAGTGTATTCTGGGCGGTGAGTGCAGTAAGTGCAGACATGCCGTACACTCCCAGCTCCTGAAACGTCTTCAAATCCGCCTGAATCCCGGCCCCGCCGCCGCTGTCAGAGCCGGCAATGGTCAACGCTTTGCGTATGCTAGTCATCTTGTTCTCTCCTTTGGCTGTAGGGTCTAGGCTTCGGCGAGCAGCTGCAGCCGTGAGCGGCTGCTGTATTGCTCCGGGGTCACCAGCGACAATTGATTCAGGAACAAGGTCTGGAAGCTGCCGGGACCTTGGGCTTCAGCCGCCTCAGCGGCAAGCTCTGCTGCCACGCCGTAGAAGGAGAGGGCCTCAGCTGCCGCCTCAAGCACCTCCCCGCCGCTTACAGCAAGAAATGCACCCACCACAGCACTGAGCAGGCAGCCGGTTCCGGTCACCCGGGTCAGGATGGAGTGCCCGTTGCTGGCGATATAAGTGCGCTTGCCGTCTGTGATGATGTCTTCCTTGCCGGTGATAATCACGACACAGTTCAGCTTCTGCGCCGCCTTATTGGCTAGAGCAATTACATCGCCTTCGCCTGCTCCGGCATCCACGCCTTTGCTGGCCCAGCTCTCCCCGGCCACATTGGCAACCTCGGCCACATTTCCGCGCAGGGCAGTAAGCTGAAGCTCTCGGAGCAGCCCCGCCGTAACGTCCGTGCGGTAGGCGGTAGCTCCAGCTCCAACGGGATCAAGCACGAGCGGCACCTGGTGGCGGTTCGCAGCCTTGCCTGCTTCGATCATGGAAGCGATGGCAGCTTCATTAAGTGTGCCGATGTTCAGCACCACTGCCCCGGACATGGCGGCGACATCTGCTACTTCTTCGATGGCATCGGCCATGAACGGCGAGGCTCCCAGAGCCAGCAGCCCGTTCGCTGTGAAGTTAGCGACTACGATATTCGTGATATTATGCACCAGCGGGTTCGCTTGGCGTACTTTGGACAGATAAGACATATGAATTCCTCCTGTAGGTATAATTTAAAAATTAATAAAAGCATTCTTAACATCCACTTCTGCAGCCAGCAGACCGTTCTCGCTCAGCCACTGGTTCACCTTCTCCCATGAAGCGCTATCCTGATAGCCGAAGGGCTGGGAACCGGCATCCATCAGCGGCAGCAGGATCTCCAGACTGCGCTGTTCAATGGCTTCATCCAGCGGTGCGGTATCCTCCTGATGGGCAAGCAGCAGCTTCAGCGCTTCATCCGGGTGACCGGCAGTATACTGCTGGCCTTTTCTGATGGCATCCACGAATTTCTGATAAAAGCCCTGTGAATCCTGCAGTCCCTGCTCACTGGCGACCAGCACCAGCTCATAATAATCCGGGACCCCGTAATCCACGGGATTGAAGGAGCGGACCGGATGGCCTTCCTGCTCCAGAATCAGCTGCTCATGGTTGATGAACCCGCCCATAATGCCATCCACCCGTCCGGTGGAGAGAGCAGGGATCAGCTCATAGCCGACATCCACCAGCTTGAGGGAGGAAGGGTCCCCGCCGTCGCTTTTGACCATCGTGTTCAGCATGGCTTCATACAACGGGACGGAGGAATATCCGGCTTGCTTGCCGGACAGCTCTCCGGGGCGGGTAATGCCGCTGTCTGCGGCTACCATGAGATGATTCAGCGGATGACGCACCAGCGCGGCAATCGACTTGACTGGAATCTGCTCACCCCGTGCCATCAGCACCTGGGGCTGATAACTGAGTGCCAAATCCACCTTCCCCGCAGCAACAAGCTTCAGCGCATCATTGGTATCGGCCGGCATCTGAATCTCAACCTCCAGACCTTCCTCAGCGAAATAGCCTTGAGCCTCTGCCGCATACAAAAAAGAGTGAACAGCATTGGGATACCAGTCGAGCATAATCGTCAGCTTATGGGCCCCGCCTTTAGCCCCGGCCTCAGAGGTAGAGGGTACAGCAGCCGGGGGGCCAGAGGCCGCCGGACTGTTCGTATTGGCGCAGCCTGCCAGGACAGGCAGCATACAGAGCAGCAGAGCAGACAGCAGCATGGCTGGCCTTGAAATCGCATGGTGCAGATAACGGGTATAGCGGATAGTAGTCATGAATAACGTCCTCTTTTCTTCAGAATAATCTTCTCCAGCGCGGCGACTGCCAGAAACAGCAGGATACCGAGTAGGGATAATAAGACAACGGCGGCGAACATCTTGGCGCTCTGCAGATTCCCGGCCATTCTGCGGCTGAAATAGCCCAGCCCCTGGCTGCCCCCAAGCCATTCCCCAATAGTTGCACCGATCACACAGTACACAGCCGACAGCTTCAGCCCGGAGAAAAAAGAGGGTAAAGCCAGCGGAACGCCCACCTTCCCGAGAATCTGCCAGCGGTTCGCGCCATATGTCAACAGCAGCTCCCGGTAGGCGTCCGTGTTCTTGGACAACCCGTCATAGGTGCCGATGACCACCGGGAAGAAAGCGGTCAGGAAGACAACGGCGACCTTGCTCCATAGGGTGTAGCCGAACCACATGATGAACAGGGGAGAGAGGGCGATCAGCGGAACCGTCTGGCTGATAATCAGCAGCGGGTACAGCGCCTTGGCCAGCGGACGGAACAGATGCATGGCGATTCCCAGCAGGCTGCCGCAGACCACGGATAGTGCGAAGCCTGTGAGCACTTCAAGCAGTGTGGCGGGCAGATGTACCCCGAACAATAGATGGCGCTCTTCCATCAATGCCATCCACACCGCAGACGGAGCCGGAAGGATGAAGGGAGGAACCAGGCCCAGCCGGGCTACAGTCTCCCAGACTGCAAGCGTCAGCAGGGCGAGCAGGGCAGCCGGACCGTAATGCTGGAGCAATCTTCTAGGAGCGGCGGTTCTCATATAGCTTCAGCTCCAATTCCTGGCGCAGGGCGGCGAACTGCGGCTCATAATTCAGACTGTGATGACGCGGGCGGGGGATACCGGCTGGGAATTCCTGCATCCCGCTGCCGCCACTGCCCGTCATTAGATAGATTCTGTCACTGAGCAGCAGAGCCTCCTCCAGATCATGGGTGATGAACAGCACCGTCTTGTCCAGCTCTGCCCATAACTCCAACAGCCAGCGCTGCAATGAACGCTTGGTAATGGCATCAAGCGCCCCGAACGGCTCATCGAGCAGCAGCAGATCATTCCCCGCCGCCACGGTGCGGAGGACCGCCACGCGCTGGCGCATCCCGCCGGACAGCTCCTGGGGATAAGCCCCTTCGGTTCCCTCAAGGCCGAAGCGTTGCAGCAGGGTACGGATCTCGGCCACAGCGGCCGCTTTGGGACGGCTGCGCTTGAGTTCCCAAGGCAGCAGACAATTGTCCAGCACGGTGCGCCAAGGGAGGAGGAGATCCTGCTGCGGCATGTAGGCCACACTGCCCAGCCTCTTCGCTGCTGCCGCGGACTCGGCTCCGTTCAGCGTAATCCTGCCTTTGTCCGGCTCCAGCAGGCCGGCGATGATTTTGAACAAGGTGCTTTTGCCGCATCCGCTTCCGCCTACGACAGAAATGAATTCGCCGCGCTGCACATTCATGGATAGCCCTGAGAAGACGGGGGTACGGGACGAGCCCGTCCCGAAAGCATAGGATAGATTGCTAATGTTGATCATAAGACTATGTACGAAGCCTCCCCGGATTGGTATAGATACTGCGTTGAGCACAAAAAAGCCCCATTCATTCCCGGAGGAATGAATGGGGCGGAAGGTACAGTCAGCTGCGGCCCTGTGACGTGAACCACTGATACATTCTGCTCCACTTCCCTCCGCTGGTATGATCCAGATCAGGTTCAAAGGGTCCGGAGCTTAAGCTCCGTCTCAGTCGGCCGACTCCCCTAGTGAATAATGTTGCTATTGAATTGGTAATTGCTACTTAATATACCACAAATTCTTCTCTTGTAAAGAGCAGACGCTCAGCGCTTCGCCAGACCGGTCACGAATAAAGTGACGATGCCCCGGGAGATGTCCAGCTTGGAGGAATGGTGCCGCTTCTGCTCATACAGGTACAGATCGGGGCTGAGGACAGAGATTAAGGCGGTGGCCGCAAAGGCCGGATCAATGTCAATAATCTCACCGCCCGCCGCAGCGCGCTGCAGCAGCTCTGTCATCATCACCCCCAGCCGCTGAAAAAAAGGATGCTCAAACTGGGTCAGCTGCTTCTTGCCGGTGAACTCGGCTTTGATCATATTCAGCAGCTCGGCATACTGCTCAATGAAATCGGCAATCTGCTCAATGCTGCTCTGCAGCTGAGCGAGAGCCGGAGCTTCACCGGCACTGGCAGCCACCTGCTGCTCCAGCCCGGACAGGAATTGATCTGCGCTGCCCTTCAGCAGTGCAGAACAGATCTCACCCTTGTCCGTGAAGCGGCGGTACAGGGAGCCTTGTCCTATGCCTGCTCGCTTGGCAATGCTGTACATGCTGACCGCCTCAAGACCGCTCTCGGTGAACAACTGGCGGGCAGCTTCAAGAATCCGCTGTACATAAGGATCGGCGGACTCGGGCGGGGCGGATTCTATGGCTTGCGGAGCTGAGCGCGGGAGCTGCGCAGCATCGGTGTCTGGCTTTTTCATGAGAACCCCTTTCAGAAAAGAATTGACACAACGGACAATTGTCCGTAGACTATGAATTGCGCTTACGGACAGTTGTCCGTTCACTCATTATATAGAACAATCTGCCCGCAGGTCAATCTAGAACGCGGACAGCTCAGGAGGAGAAGAGACATGGATCAGACCTTGAAGCAGGAAGCCGATTTCCGGCTGTCCGGCATTCTGGTTCCGCTGCTGGCCATCATTGCAGGAGTATTTATGGTTGTACTGGACAGTACGGCGATGAACGTAGCCTTGTCCAGGCTGGTGGTGGATTTCAAGACAGATCTGCATACGCTGCAGTGGGTAGTTACCGGATATATGCTGGCCCAGGCTTCCGTTATTCCGCTGTCCGGCTGGCTGTCTGACCGGTTCGGGGCCAAGACGGTCTTCCTGACGGCGGTAGTTGTGTTCACGATAGGCTCGATTCTGTGCGCTACACCAAGCAGCGCCGAGTGGCTGATTGTTTTCCGGGTTATTCAGGGACTGGGCGGCGGCTGTGTGCTCCCTGTCGGAATGGCCTATGTATACAGACTGGCTCCTAAAAGTAAGGTTGGCGTAGTCATGGGCATTATGGGTATTCCCGTCCTGTTCGCTCCGGCTATTGGTCCGGTATTGTCGGGCTGGCTGGTTGAATACCATTCCTGGCGCTGGATCTTCCTCATTAATATTCCGATTGGCATCATCGCTGTGCTGATCGGACTGCGCAAGCTGCCGAGTGCGGCGAAGAACAGCGTGCCCGGCATGGATAAGCTAGGTATGGTTCTTGGACCGCTGGCCTTTGCTTCGCTAACCTACGGGGTCAGCCAGGGCGCGCAGAGCTGGACCTCTGAGAAGACGCTGATCGGGCTGCTGCTGGGCGCTGTGGCTCTGATCGCTTTTGTCATCGCCGAGCTGCGCTCCAACACACCGCTGCTGGAGCTGCGGATTCTGAAATCCGTAGATTTCACGACAGGAATCATCGTGCAGTGGATTGCCCAGTTCGGCTTATATGGCGCGTTATTCCTGCTCCCGCAATTTCTGCAGCAGGCCCGCGGCTTCGGCGCATTTGATACCGGTCTGACGCTGCTGCCGCAAGCGATCGCTTCCGGGCTGATGATGCCGATTGCCGGGATACTGTTCGACCGGATCGGTGTGCGCTGGCTCGTGGTCTGCGGTCTCAGTCTGGTCTCCGGCGCGTTATTCCAGTATTCGCATGTGGATCTCACCACGCAGAGCCGAGACCTGATCCTTCCGCTGATCATGTGCGGGGCCGGCATGGGCATGATGATGATGCCGATGAACACTCATCTGCTCAACAAAGCTCCAAGCCATCTGGTGAACCGGGTAACCTCGCTGACGAACTCGATGCAGCAGGTCATTACCTCGCTGGCTGTCTCGACTCTGGTTACGATTCTGACGGCAAGAACAACGGCGCGCGGCATAGAGATGCAGGAAGCGGCGGCGGCTGCCGGTAAAAGCACCGCAGGCGCTTCACAGGAAGCACTCCTGCTGGCCAAGCAGACCGTGTTGTCGCAGGGCTTCGCGGACACGTTCCACATTATGATGTTCGTTGCGCTTGGCGGTGCGGTCCTTGGACTGCTGCTGCGCCGGGGCCGCCATTCCGGAGCTGAGCGTTCTAAGGACAAGGCGGCACCGGAAATCATGCACGTATAGTAATGCACCATATAGAAGCAGAGCTTGTAACATCCATATAGCAGCGATTCTCCTTTTGCCGGAGGGTCGCTTTTTGTTATTTTCTATTCTGAATATTCTGATGCAGGAGCCGAAATTGGGGCAAGCTAAGCTATGGAAAATCAATACTATACAAATCCGATGAATATAATCGGAAAAAATCATTGACGCAGGTAACGCCTCAGTGTTACTATTCTTTTTGCCGGTAATTACGGTATCTAAAGAGAAGATATGAGAGGGGATTCATCGAATGAAAAAACTAAGTCTGACTATTATGCTGCTCCTGACCATGGTCACGGCTGCGGCTTGCGGAAACAACAATACGGACAAGGCAGCAACGGGCGGCAATACCGGAAATGAACCCACAGCAGCGGCTACAGAGGGTACAGCTTCCGGGGAGCAGAACAGCCTGGAGGCCGTCAAAGCCAGCGGCAAGCTGCGCATCGGAACTGAAGGAACCTACGCACCATTCACCTTCCATGATGCGGACGGCAAGCTGACAGGTTTCGATGTTGAGATTGCTGAGGAAGTGACCAAGCGTTTAGGTGTGAAGCCGGAGTTCATTGAGACGCAATGGGACGGGATTTTTGCCGGGATGGATGCGAAGCGCTTCGATGTGATCTTCAATGAAGTCTCTATCACTGATGAACGTAAAGTGAAATATGATTTCTCCGATCCGTATATTGTTTCCAAGGCGGTGCTGATCGTGCCGGAGGACAATCAGGATATTAAGACGTTCGCTGATCTCAAGGGTAAAAAAGCCGGCCAGTCCCTGACCAGTAACCTCGGCAAAATCGCCACAGACAACGGTGCCGAGATCGTATCCACCGAAGGCTTCAACCAGGCGATTGATCTGCTGACCTCCGGCCGGATCGATGCCACCGTGAATGACGGCTTGTCCTTCCTCGACCTGAAGAAGCAGAAGCCGGATATCAAGATTAAGAAGGTAGATGAGATTGCCGAGGGCTCGCATAGTGCCGCAGTCTTCCTGAAAGGGAATGACGAGCTGGTGCAGGCTGTGAACGAAGCGCTGACCGCTATGAAGAGCGATGGAACCTACCTTAAGATCTCCGAGAAGTACTTCGGCACTGACGTATCGAAATGATGGATGACCGCCAAATACAAATATTTCTCGATTCATTGCTGCCCCTGTTCAAAGCCGGGGTGGCTTTTACCCTTCCGCTTGCGGTGGTATCCTTTATTCTGGGGCTGCTGCTGGCGGTGATTACTGCGCTTGCCCGGCTGTCCTCCTGGAGACTTCCGAGGCTGATCGCCAGATTTTATGTCTGGGTGATCCGGGGAACGCCGCTGCTGGTGCAGCTGTTTATTATTTTCTATGGACTGCCCGCCGCCGGGATTGTGCTTGATCCGTTCATCGCCGCTGTCATCGGGTTCACGCTCAGTGTCGGGGCCTACTCCTCCGAGATTGTCCGGGCTGCCATCCTGTCTATCCACAAGGGCCAGTGGGAAGCCGCGTTCTCTGTGGGGATGAGCCGGAAGCAGGCTCTGCGCCGGGTGATATTGCCTCAAGCTGCCCGCGTGTCGGTTCCGCCGTTATCGAATTCTTTTATTAGCCTGGTTAAGGATACTTCGCTTGCGGCCAGTATTACTTATGTAGAGATCTTCAGAAAAGCCCAGCAGATTGTGGCGACATCCTATGAACCCCTGCTGCTGTATTGCGAAGCGGCGTTGTTCTATCTGCTGTTCTGCTCCGTATTGTCGGCGCTGCAGAATTACTTGGAGAAGCGGCTGGACCGGTATTCGGCCAGTTAAGGTGAAGGAGGCACACGCATGATTGAAATACGCGATTTACATAAGTCCTTCGGGCCGCTTGCGGTGCTGAAAGGTGTGGATCTCGCCGTTGAACACGGCCAGGTCATGGTCATTATCGGACCTTCCGGCTCCGGCAAAACCACGCTGCTGCGCTGCTTCAACCTGCTGGAGACCCCCGACAAGGGCAGTCTTACGCTGAACACGATTAAGCTGGATTTCACCCCGGGCGGCATAATTCCACAGCGTACCGTACTCTCCCTGCGCCAGCAGACAGGAATGGTGTTCCAGTCTTATAATCTGTTCCCGCATATGACGGCGATCGGCAATGTCATGGAGGGACAGATCACGGTGCAAAAGCGTTCCAAGGAGGAAGCGCGCAGCAAGGCGCTGGCACTCTTGGACAAGGTGGGTCTGGCAGACAAGGCAGATGCGTATCCGCATCAGCTGTCCGGCGGCCAGCAGCAGCGTGTAGCGATAGCCCGCGCCATGGCGGCCTCGCCGGAGGTGCTGCTGTTCGATGAGCCGACCTCGGCGCTTGACCCTGAGCTGGTCGGCGAGGTGCTGAAGGTCATCAAGCAGCTGGCCCGGGAAGGAATGACGATGGTTATCGTCACCCATGAGATGAAATTCGCGGCCGATGTGGCCGACCGGATCATCCTGATGGATAACGGAGTCATTCTGGAGCAGGGAACCCCCCGGGAGGTACTGGAGCAGACGAAGAACCCGCGCGCCTTGCAATTCCTGAACCGGCTCAGCGGGGAAGAGTGATTGCGGGACGGAGCATATTAAGGCAGACCGGGAGGGGAGTCCTGGTCTGCCTTTTTATTGCTGCCCAGTTTGTGATTGTCACAGAATACTCACAATAAGCCTACGTATTTCCTGTCAAAAAAACAAGGCTGCCCCTAGCCGTAACGGCTTCCGGGACAGCCTTTGATCTATCATACGCGGGGGAGCGGTATGAACGAATCCAGCTTTCCTTTACTTCTGTGTGCCGCCATCGCTAACGGACTTCAAGTAGTCCAGCGTGTTGTACAGCATAACTGCTGCTTCAGCACGGGTGATAGTGCTCTTCGGATTGAACTTGCCGCTGGCATCAAGGGCAGTGATCTTGTATTTCAGCGCCCGCTGAATGCTGCCCTGATAGGAAGGGTCCAGCGCGTCTGCATCTGCAAGCTCAGCCGGAACGAGATTGATCATCGGCAGGTTACCGGCCTTTTCCACAGCTTGAACCAGCATACTGGTATACAGCTCTTTGGTAATCGGCTTGGCCGGATCGATATTGGCCGGGATACTCACACCATTATAATGGGCATTGATGAAGGCTTCTGCGTACCAGGCATTGTCTTTTACTTTGGAGAACAGCGCACTTGCCTGGGGAGCCTTATTGAAATCAATTGCCGCCAGGCTAAGCTGGAGACCGCCGGAGATAAATTGTATCCCTTGCGCTGTAGTTACTGTGGAGGCCGGCAGAAATTGGGTGTCGGAGATTCCTTTGATCAGGCCCTGCTCCTTCAGAGAGTTGATCTTATCCTTACCTGTCACCTGGCTGATATCCTTGAAGCTGCTGCCGGCTGCAAAAATTTGTCCGCCAAGAGAGAAGGAAAGGAGGGTTACTGCTGTAATAGCTGCGATCGTGTTTTTTTTCATACTCATCTGAATTCCACCTCTATTATAGGGTTGGGCCGTTTGGCCTGTATCAACTCCTCTAACGTAATGAGATCAGAAAAGGTTGCAAGCGTATTAATCCCGATCTGCTGGATCGGCAAGCTACATCATTTCCTGAAACAGCAGATTGCGGTAGGGGTACCGGCTGAAGCGGGTCTTGAACAGCAGCGCAATTCCGCTTTCTTCAATCGTTACGGATTTCAGTGACGTTGTTCTTACCAGACTGCGCACCATCGCCCTTACCGCCCGGTTGTCCTTACGCCGGATGGCGGCAGCCAGGGCTTCCGCGAAGCTACGGTTAACCGCAAGCTCGCGGTACAACGGGATGATGGAACGCGCTATGCAGCGGTGGGCGTCTGTATTGAAGGTGAACTGAACGGTTCCCGGCGGAATCGTCGTTCCATTGGTATAGAAGGCAATCGGCAGCGGAAAGGGAAAAGAGATAAAATAACCGATTCCGTTCGTTCCGTAATTCTCCGCGTCGGCAAGTGCGGGGATACTGTGGAGCAAGCTGCCCATCAGGTCCAGGTCGGCAGTGACAACCGCGGTTGTCCATTGCCTGGCATAACTGCGGTTTCCGGCAATTTTCCGGTAGAACGGCAGCATGGCCGCAGCTACGCTGCGCAGTACACGGGCTGTTACCAGCCGCTGCGTCTGCTTAGGTTGTACTTTCGCCATCCGGATCATCCTCACTTTGCACAGATTCTTTCCAAGTATAAGCATGTATCGGTTACATTTGATCTTGATATAGAGTATGGGGATTACGCACACTTCGGAATGGGCAACTCCGGTTTCGGCAGAAATATTATCTATACGTGGAGCGGCAGAGGGGGGCTATTGCGGGCAAGTGATGTTATACTGGTGTCAGGACTTTTCTTTGACGGGCAAGTTTGTTATGCTTATATCGTAACGATTACTAATTATTCTGCGGGAATTGTTCTGCTTCCGGAAAGGTGGGAACCCGGGTGAACCGAGTGTCAAATATCAGTCAGCAGTTTGCGGCTCATAATTATAAGCTTACACCACAGCGTGAAGCGATAGTGAGAGTGCTGCTGGATAATGAGAAGGATCATCTAAGCGTGGAAGAGGTATATATGCTGGTCAAGCGCAGTTACCCGCATTTGGGGCTGGCGACTGTCTACCGTACCTTGGAGCTGCTGTGTGAACTTCATATTGTGCAAAAAATGAATTTCGGCGACGGCGTCGCCCGTTATGATCTGCGCGACGACGATCATGTGCATATGCATCATCACCTGATCTGCAATGTATGCGGTAAGCTGGAAGAGATCAAGGATGATTGGCTGGTGGAGCTGGAGGCGCGGGTAGCCCGTGAATACGGCTTCAGTGTGACTGATCACCGTCTCGATTTCAAAGGCACCTATAATAGCTGTCAAAAGAACGGCTGCAAGGGCGACAAGGACTGCCGCGCCGTCTCATAAGCACATCTGCAACGCACAGAAGGCGCAGGGCTGAAGTTCAGCCTGCGCCTTCTTGCAAATATTAAGAAGTTACGGAATCTGCGAAATGCCGCTGCTAGGAGCGGTTCGGAACGAAGGATTTGATCCAGGTTCCGAAGCTGCCGGGATTGCGGGTCTGAACCAGGATCACCCCTTCGCCGCGGAACCGGCAGACCAGGGCCTCGCCGCTGGTTAAGCTGTTCAGCCAGCCGGAGGCTGCTTTTTCCACCTTGTAATCCATATAGTCCGGCCAAGCTACAAGGTGTCCGTTATCGATGATCATCTCTTCGCCCGGTCCGAGGTTAATGGCGTGAATCGCTCCGAAGGAGGAGAGGAAGACGGTGCCCCTGCCGCTGATTTCCAGAATGAAGAATCCTTCGCCGGAGAACAGGCCGCGGGTCAGATTCTGCATTTTGGTATTGACCTGAATGCCTTGGGTTCCCGCCAGGAAGCCGTCCTTCTGTACGATCAGCTTGTACGACCCGTCCAGCTCAATGGCCTGTACATCCCCGATAGAACCGGGTGAGAGCAGGACCTCACTCTGTCCGCGCGTGGCGGTCAGCTCCTGGAAGAAGAATTTCTCCCCGCTAAGCATGCGGCCCAGGCCGCGCATAATTCCGCCGTCCACGGTGCCCCGCAGCTCCACATTCGGTGACATGGCGACCATCGCACCCATCTCCGCCTTAACGCTCTCGCCCGGCTCCAGCAGGACCTTAAGCATGGCGAAGGCGCCGTCATACAGCACATCATATTTCATATCCCGTTCCTCCTCATTCTTGCGATTATTGGTTATGCCACAGGTATGTATCTTGCTCTTCAAGGATACTGTACCAGATAGTCCAACTGCAAGCCGGGTACAGCCAAGGCTGGAGTACAGTACCAAATGAATATAGTGAACAGTACCGGGCAGCGGTCAGGATAGTGTGTTAAAATGAAGTGGACAGTGCAGCCGCACTGATTATACGAATGACAAGGAGTGTCGCCGCTTATGGTACGGACAAGAACGCAGAAGGCGCTGCTTAAGGCAGAGCGCTCAGGCACATGGTGTGCAGAAAGAAACCGCAGACTCAATCAGGATTACGGGGCCATCTCCCAGCATGTCAGAGTTACACCCGGCAAACGGGAGCAATTGAATAAGGTCAAACACAAGGAGCGGATCTTCCATGATGGCGCTCCTTTTGCATGCCTGGGGGCAGCGGGGTAATACTTATACCTGTGCCCTGCTGTGAATACGGTATTCCTTGGGCGACATGCCGAACCGGCTGCGGAAGATCCGGTGGAAATAGGTATAGTTCGCAAATCCGCAGGTCTCGGAGACATGCTCCAGCGGCATGGGGCTGAACGTAATCTTTTCCCGGGCCATATCCAGCCGTACATCATTTACATATTTGACAATCGTGGTGCCGAACGCTTCCTTGAACAGATGAACCGCACGGGAGACCGAGATATCCACATGTGCGGCCACATCCTCCAGCCGGAAGCTGTAAGAGGCATGTTCTTCCACGTACTGCTTCATCCGGTAAGCCAGATAAGCCTTCGGTGAGATCGCGGGCTGATCAATCATCAGCCGGTCAATCTCCATACATAGAATCTGCAGATAACAAGCAGAGATATCCGGTGAGGAATCCGATAAGCGGCGCTGCTCCAGCACAAGCTGGCGGAAGAGGCCGAGAATATGATCGCTCATCGGCAGGCGGAGTACCGCCGGACGCTGCTTGCGTCTCCACCACTCTTCAATCCATGGGCCGCTGCAAAAGATATGATAGTCACCGCTCTCGATCCTCGGCTTGCCGACGGGATAGACTTCCTTGTCGATACTCAAGTAGTAGGGGTCATTCGGTGCGAACAGCATGAGATCGCCGCTCTCAACGGTCGTAATGGCTCCGTTCTCCCTGGTGCGGCTGCGCCCTTCAGTCTGGAGCCGCAGCAGATAATACTGTACACCCTCGCTGCGTGACATATGAAATGGTTTGCGGTGGAAGGAGAATCCGGCGGATAGAATGTGGCAAGCGGCAGATGTTGTCATGTGTCCCTCCTAGTCTAATAAATGATAAGCAGATTGTTCATGTTTTAATCATATTATTCATTTTATTATATACGCTTTCATATTACCATGTAGCTAAGCAAAAAACATACAAATGATGTGGAGAAGGCCGTATTGCGGCGCTAATCGCTACATTTACAAACTCTGGAAGCAGTGGATGAAACCAAGAGAACGCTGCGTTCTCCAATGTTTACAGCCCGTTTGTTCAGGTGATGCGCTTCAGGGAAGGTAACCGGGAGTGCGGCGGCAGCAAGAACAGGATAACTCCGGATCATATAAGGAGTGGGAATAACAATGCTTAAGGTTGGATTGCAGCTGTACACGCTTAGAGAAGAACTGGAACAGGATTTCGAGGGAACTATACGTAAGGTAGCCGAGCTGGGCTACAGCGGTGTGGAATTCTTCCACTATTTCGGCCGTACGGCTGAACAGGTGAAGGCGCTGCTTGAAGAGACAGGACTTGTTGCTGTCGGAGCACACCGTCCGTACGATGCGATGCTGAATGATACGGAGCAGGAGATCACCTTCAATCTGGAGATCGGCAACCGCAATCTGATCGTGCCTTATCTGACAGAAGAACAACGGAACTGGCCGGAGGTAGCCGCGGGTCTGCGGACCATCGGCGAGAAATGCAAGGCTGCCGGTGCTGTTCTGTCTTATCATAATCATGATTTTGAATTCACGGAGAAGGTTGACGGCCAGCCAGCCTTTGATTATCTGTTCGAAGCGGTGCCTGCTGAGCAGCTTCAAGTGGAGATGGATACATGCTGGGTGTATTACGGCGGATATGATCCGGCAGAATATATCCGTAAGTATGCAGGACGCCTGCCGATCATCCACCTCAAGGATCTGAAGAAGAAAGAAGACGGCTCACCGGAGACTGTAGTACTCGGCGAAGGTGAAGTGGATCTGGCTGCGATCATTGAAGCAGCCGCTAGCGCTGGTGTGGAATGGGCAGTGGTGGAGCAGGACTTCTGCAGCCGCTCGCCGCTTGGTAGTGTCGCTGACAGTTTGAACTGGATCAAAACATACGAGAATCAAGGAGGAAGTATTCATGTCTAACAAACTCAAAATTGCTATTATCGGTTGCGGTGGTATCGCAAACGGCAAACATATGCCAAGCCTTGCCCGTCAGGAGGATGCCGAAATGGTGGCATTCTGTGATATCGTGGAAGAACGTGCCCAGGAGGCTGCCAAGACCTACGGCTCGGAAGGCGCTGCTGTATTTACCGATTTCCGTGAGCTGCTGGCAACGGGCGGGTTCGATATCGTGCATGTCTGCACGCCGAATGACAGCCACTCCGAGATTACGGTTGCCGCACTGGAAGCCGGCAATCATGTACTGTGTGAGAAGCCGATGGCCAAGACCACTGCACAGGCTAAAGAAATGCTGGATGCCGCCAAGCGTACAGGCAAGAAATTGTCTATAGCTTATCAGAACCGTTTCCGCGCAGACAGCGAATATCTGAAGGGGCTGTGTGAAGAAGGGGAACTCGGCGATATCTATTACGGTAAGGCTATTGCGCTTCGCCGCCGCGCTGTTCCAACCTGGGGCGTGTTCCTGGATGAAGAGAAGCAGGGCGGAGGACCGCTGATCGATATCGGTACCCATGCGCTGGATCTGACACTCTGGCTGATGAATAACTACAAGCCGCGTATGGTTGTAGGCTCTACCTTCCATAAGTTGGGCCAGAAGAAGAATGCCGCGAATGCCTTCGGTCCGTGGGACCCTGAGCAATTCAAGGTAGAAGATTCCGCCTTCGGCTTCATTACAATGGAGAACGGTGCTACAATTGTACTTGAATCCAGCTGGGCGCTGAACGTATCTGAATTCGGCGAAGCCAAGACCATGCTTGCCGGAACGGAAGGCGGAGCGGATATGAAGGACGGGCTGCGTCTGAACGGCGAACGTGCCGGCCGCCTGTATGAGACCAAGGTGGACCTGTCCTCCGGCGGTGTCGCCTTCTACAGCGGAGCTGCGGAGAATGAAGCAGACCGTGAAGCCCGTCTGTGGCTGGAAGCCGTAAGACAAGACAAGGACCCTGTGGTTCTGCCGGAGCAGGCCTTCGTAGTTACCCAGATTCTTGAAGCAGTGTATGAATCAGCACGTACCGGACGCGCCGTATATTTTGACGGAAGTTCTGACAACTAAGAGCCTCTTCCGGTTCACGCGACTATTAGACAAACAGGAGTGGAATCCATGAGTTCAATCAAACATACTGTAGCCATCGTTGGTTACGGCGGAATGGGAAGCTACCATACCCAATTAATCAAAGAGAGTGACCGGGTGGTAGTGACCGGTGCCTTCGATCTGCTGGCAGAGCGGCGCGCCTTGGCTGAGGAAGCAGGCTACACCGCGTATTCCAGCTATGAAGAATTGCTGGCAGATCCGGCTGTGGACATTGTTCTGATCGCTACACCGAATGATGTGCACAAGGACATCGCCCTTCAGGCTTTTCAGATGGGCAAGCATGTAGTCTGTGAGAAGCCGGTTGCCATGTCCTCGGCTGAATTCATCGAGATGCAGGCTGCTGCGGAGGCGGCCGGACGGGTGCTGATGGTGCACCAGAACAGACGCTGGGATGAGGATTTCCGCGTAATCAGGGAGATGTATGAGCAGGGGACGATTGGATCACTCTTTCAGATTGAATCCCGGGTGCATGGTGCCAACGGAATTCCCGGCGACTGGCGTCATGTGAAGGAGCAAGGCGGCGGGATGCTGCTGGACTGGGGCGTGCATCTGCTGGATCAGCTGTTGTTCATGATTGACAGCAAGGTGAGCAGTGTCAGCAGCAGTCTGAGCTTTGTCCTCGGCAATAATGTAGATGACGGATTCGATGCGGTGCTGCAGTTCGAGAACGGCATCAGAGCCATCGTCGAGGTAGGAACTACCAATTTCATCACGATGCCAAGATGGTATGTGAAGGGCACCGGGGGAACCGCTATTATTGAAGACTGGTCGCTGAGAGGCAGAATTGTAGCCCCCAACCACGAATCGGAAAAGATTGAACCCACGCCGATCCGCGCAGGTGTAGGCTTGACTAAGACGATGGCCCCGCCTTCAGAAGGCTCGACCGTCCTTGAAGATCTGCCTGCGGCATTAGAGATGACCTCCAGCTTCTATGATAATCTGGCCGCTGTTATCGAAGGCACGGCGGAACCGGTTGTCAAGAATGCCGAGGTGCTTCGTGTGCTGAAGCTCATTGAGGCAATCTTTGAAGCGGCAGAGCGTAATGAGACTATTAAGAATTTCGATAACTACGGAGCTTAATCTAGGCTTCAATACGACCCTAAGAGAGGTGGAATCTGCAAATGAAACTTGGAGTATTTATGGTGTTGTTCGGCGGCCGCAAGCTGGAGGATGCACTGGATTATGTGGTCTCCAAAGGACTGAAGGCCGTTGAGATCGGTACCGGAGGGTATCCGGGGAACAGCCATTGCAATCCCAAGGAGCTGCTGGAGAATGAAACGGCCCTTCAGGAATTCAAGCAGCAAATCGAATCCCGCGGCTTGATCATCAGCGCGCTAAGCTGCCACGGCAACCCGCTGCATCCGCAGAAGGAGCTGGCAGACAAGGATCACGAAGTATTTGTAGACACCGTGAAGCTTGCACAGAAGCTGGGCGTTAAGGTTGTGAATACCTTCTCCGGCTGTCCGGGCGATCATGAAGGCGCGAAATATCCGAACTGGCCGGTTGCCCCATGGCCGAATGATTACCAGGAGATTCTGGCCTGGCAGTGGGAGAACAAGGTCATTCCTTATTGGACAGAGCAGGCGGCCTTCGCCACTGCACACGATGTGAAGATTGGTCTTGAGCTGCACGGAGGCTTCTCGGTACACACTCCGGCTACCCTGCTGAGATTAAGAGAAGCAGCCGGAGAGGCCATCGGGGCGAACCTTGACCCGAGCCATATGTGGTGGCAGGGAATCGATCCGGTACAGGCCATTCATATTCTCGGCCGTGAAGGTGCGATCCATCACTTCCACGCGAAGGATACCGTTATTGATCCGGTGAACGTCAACAAGCATGGCCTGACGGACATGCAGTCCTATACGAATATGCTGGACCGCGCCTGGCAGTTCCGTTCCGTAGGCTACGGACACGATGTTAAGGTCTGGGCAGACATGATGAGCGCACTGCGTCTGGTAGGCTACGACTTTGTAGTCAGCATCGAGCATGAAGACGGCCTGATGTCCATTGAAGAGGGCTTCTCCAAAGCGGTAGACAATCTCAAGCAGGTGCTGATCGAAGAGCCGCTGTCTGAGATGTGGTGGGTCTAACCGGTGGAGAGCTTCACTAAAGTCCAATTGAACGACTGGCAGCTCAGTCTCCTGACTGCCGCTGCCTTTGGTACAGATGTGCAGATCGCCGGCAGCAGGGAGCTGACCGCCGGATTCTTCAATACGGCTTATGACCTGGAGCTTAGCGACGGCCGCTCCGTCATTCTTAAGGTGGCTCCGGACCCGGAGACAGAGACTCTTAGCTACGAGAAGGATATTATGCGTGCTGAGGTGGAGGCTCTCCGGCTGGTACGTGCTGCAGGCGGTGTGCCTGTGCCTGAAGTGTACAGCTATGACGATAGTCTGCAGTTGGTTCCGTGTCCGTATTTTTTCATGGAGAAGATTGAAGGGCAGCCGTATAACGAGGTGAAGGAGAGTCTCACCGAGGAACAGCGGTATTCCATTGAATACGAGCTGGGTCAGTATCAGCGCAGAATCAATGCGATAGAAGGGACAGCCTTCGAGCTGTTCGGCAAAGAGTCTGACGGGAGTGGACGGTCCTGGAGAGAGACCTTCCGGTCTATGCTGCTGAATCTGCTTCAGGATGCGGTCAGACTGGAGGCACGGCTACCGGCTAGTCAGCAGGAAATAGAGCAGGTGCTGGAGCTGTATCTGCCGGCCCTGGATGAAGTAACACAGCCCCGGCTGGTGCACTGGGATCTGTGGGGCGGCAACCTTTTTGTACAGGATGGGGTAATCGTATCGATTATTGACTGGGAGCGGGCGATGTGGGGCGATGTGCTGCTGGAGTATTATTTCCGGCATTTCGAGAGCTCGGCAGCGTTCTATGAAGGGTATGGGTCGGCTTTTACCAGCCGGAATGAACTGCTGCGGAAGCAGCTATATGACCTGTATCTTGACCTTATCATGCTTATAGAATGTTATTCGCGCCAGTACAAGGATGAGAATCATGTGAACTGGGCGCATGACAATCTTGCTGAATCCTGGACACGGTTCACAGCGTTGGTACTATAGCATACTTATGAGGCCGGGTCTCTTACTGAGATCCGGCCTTAAGCCCTGTTTATCCTTCGTAACTGTTGCGGATGGCAACAGCCGGGTTGATATCAGCTTCATAGTCAACGCCGCCGGATTCGAAGCCGAACAGCTGGAAGAACTCGCGTCTGTAAGCGGCCAGATCGGAATATTCGTAGACGTTCTCCGTGCTTAGCATAGGCCAGATCCGTTCCACTTCCGTCTGCACAGCGTGGCTCATCTCATGGTCATCTATCCGTATGCGCCCTTGTGCATCTACAGGAGTCCCTTCAGGGTTGTACAGGAAATCGGTATACAGCCGGTAAGCTTGCTCAATACAGCCTTCGTGCACTCCCTGTTCCTTCATGACCTTGTAGAGGACTGAAATGTATAGCGGGACTACAGGAATCGCCGAGCTGGACTGGGTCACCAGACCCTTACTGACTGCAACATAGGCGCGGCCGCCAGTTCGAGATAATTCTGCATTCAGCTGTAAGGCTGTAGCTTCCAGATGGTCTTTAGCCCGGCCGATGGTGCCGTCGCGGTAGACAGCCTGTGTTAGCTCTGGACCTACATAGGAGAAGGCAAGTGTAACCGCATCCGCCGCCAGAACGCCGGAATCCCGGAGCGCTTCAATCCATAGCTGCCAGTCCTCTCCGCCCATCACATGAACGGTAGCATCGATTTCAGCTTCGGTGGCCGGTTCAATCTGTACGGTGCTTAGTTCTCCGGTATGGAAATTGACGGTTGTATTGGTATAAGGGCTGCCGATGGGCTTCAACACAGATTGATGAACTTCTCCGGTCTGCGGGTCTGTTCTGCGCGCCGAGGCTACGCTGTAGATGACAAGATCAACCTGTCCAAGCTCGCGGCGGATCAACGCTATAGTCCGTTCTTTGGTCTCAGCGCTAAAAGCGTCCCCGCACACGCTATAGGAGTGCAGACCCGCTGTGTAGGCCATCTCCTCAAACGCTGCGGAATTATACCAGCCTGCGGAAGCAGTCCGGGTCTCGCTGGCTGTACTCGGCCTATAGACACCTACAGTGGCTGCTCCGGCACCAAAGGCTGCTGCAATTCTAGCTCCAAGCCCATAACCGGTTGAAGCGCCGATAACGAGCACATTGCGGGGACCGGCAAACCTTCCTTGATTCTTTACATAAGATACTTGCTCTTGTACCTGGTGTGCACAGCCTGCCGGGTGGGCAGTAGTGCAGATGAACCCGCGGGTTCTTGGTTTTATGATCATTTGAGTAGTTACCTCGCTCTCATCAGTGGTTGCAGGGATTGCAGAAATAAACATACCAGATGACGACATTCTTTGGCAAAGAGAGGGATGTGGGAATGATGCGCGTAACTGCCGGGAATTTTGCTATGGATGTGCTCTTCGTGTATTCTCATAGTAGGGGGAAGCTTGGCCCCGAATCATGATTGTTGACGGTGGCGTTTTCAGAAAAATCTTGACGTAAGCCCCCTAAGATAGATAAAATAATAGTATTGCGTGTTTTTTCGATATTAAGAATAAAGATCATACTTGAAAAGAAACAGAGAGGGTGACAGGATGGAGCGCCTTTTAGAGGTAAAAGACCTGGCTATATCATTCAGAACACGCGGAGGAGAAGTTCAAGCAATCCGTGGTGTCAGCTTTCATGTAAATAAAGGGGAGACACTGGCGATTGTTGGCGAATCCGGTTCCGGTAAGAGCGTAACCTCGCAAGCCGTCATGAAGCTGGTTCCTCAGCCTGCGGGCGAATATAAGCGTGGACAGATTCTGTTCGATGGACAAGATCTGATCGGCAAGAGTGAGAAGCAGATGCAAAAAATCCGCGGCAAAGAAATCGGGATGATCTTCCAAGATCCGATGACTTCACTCAACCCGATGATGAAGGTTGGCCGGCAGATTACGGAAGTGCTGTTCAAGCATGAGAATATCACGAAGGAAGCTGCTTACAAACGTGGTGTTGAATTGCTCAATCTGGTAGGTATTCCGTCACCGGAGCGCCGTTTCCAGCAGTATCCGCATGAATTCAGCGGCGGGATGCGCCAACGTGTTGTAATCGCTATGGCACTGGCTGCTAACCCTAAGCTCCTGATTGCCGATGAGCCGACAACCGCTCTTGACGTAACGATTCAGGCACAGATCCTTGATCTGATGAAGGACCTGCAAAAGAAGATTGATACTGCGATCATTTTCATCACCCATGACCTTGGGGTTGTGGCAAGAATGGCTGACCGTGTAGCTGTAATGTATGCCGGACAGATCGTTGAAATGGGTACCGCAGAAGAGATCTTCTACGATCCAAGACATCCGTACACTTGGGGCCTGCTGGCTTCCATGCCAAGTCTGGAGAGCAAAGGCTCGATGCTTACAGCGATCCCGGGCACACCTCCTGACTTGATCAAGCCGCCTAAGGGGGATGCTTTCGCCCTGCGCAGCACGTATGCAATGGCGATTGACATGGAGAAGGAACCGCCAATGTACAAGGTATCGGACTCCCATCTTGTGAAGTCCTGGCTGATGCATCCGATGGCACCAGCGGTAGAGCCGCCGGATGTCGTGAAGAAGCAGCGCCGCGTGTTGAGCAATGCCTATCCAGAGCCGGTACTTGTCGGCAACAGCAGCGAATACTAAGTTTGATTAGATCAGCGTCAGGCCATAATCGGCCTGGCGTTTTTTGTTTTATGGGGTGTTATGTTTCATATAAACATAAAACAAAACTAACTAATATAAATAAAAGTATTGACTTAATCTCATTTGCGCAGCAAAATGTAAGGGTATACATAGGGAGGTTATGATGAGATGAGAAAAAGATCCTTAACGGCGTTGATATCCTTATCCCTGCTGTCGGCATGCGGTGGAGGGAATCCGGAAGGACCGCCGAAGTTCGGGAATGTATCTGTACACGATCCCTCTGTGATTAAGGTGGAGGATACGTATTACGTGTTCGGTTCGCATCTGGCCTCGGCCAAATCCAAGGATCTGATGGCGTGGACGCAGATTTCTTCCGGTGTGACGGACGATAATGTGCTGATACCGAATGTAACGGAGGAGCTTAACGAGACGCTTAGTTGGGCCCAGTCGGATACGCTGTGGGCACCGGATGTCATTCAGCTGGCAGACGGCAAGTTCTACATGTATTACGATGCCTGTAAGGGAGATTCCCCGCTGTCTGCGCTAGGTATTGCCGTAGCCGATAAGATTGAAGGTCCGTACAAGAATAAAGGCATTATTCTGAAGTCGGGGATGTCCGGCATCGGGGATGACGGAGAGGTCTATGATGCTACACAAAAGCCGAATGTAGTGGACCCGGATGTGTTTTGGGATAAAGACGGCAAGCTGTGGATGGTCTACGGCTCCTACTCGGGCGGCATCTTCATCCTGGAGCTGGACCCGGCTACGGGCTTCCCGCTGGAGGGTCAGGGTTACGGCAAGAAGCTGCTCGGAGGGAATCATGCGCGGATTGAAGGGCCGTATATGCTATACAGCCCGGAGACCGATTATTACTATCTATTCCTCTCCTACGGAGGGCTTGATGCGAATGGCGGCTATAATATCCGTGTAGCACGTTCCAAGCATCCGGCTGGCCCGTTCGAGGACTCGGAAGGCAAGGCTATGCTGGATGCGCAGGGGACGCCTGGAGTGCTGTTCGATGATCCGGCCTACGCACCATACGGCGTTAAGCTGATGGGGAATCATGAATTTGTGAATACCGATGAAGAAGCGGCCGGAGCGGGTACAGGCTATGTCTCCCCGGGACATAATTCGGCGTACTACGATGAGACAAGCGGGCAGTATTATCTGATCTTCCATACCCGTTTCCCGGGTCTTGGGGAGCAGCATGAGGTTCGGGTTCATCAGATGTTTATGAATGAAGCAGGCTGGCCAGTGGTCGCACCCCACCGTTATGGAGGGGAGAAGATCGGCAAGTACACAGCCAAGGATGTGGCGGGTGCTTACAAGCTGGTGAACCACGGCAAGGAGATTACGGCTGAGCTGGCGGAGTCGCAATTGGTGGAGTTGAACACAGACGGCACGATAAGCGGAGCAGCAACAGGTACATGGACCTTGAGCAATGACCATATGGCGAAGCTGACGATAGAGGGTGCGGAGTACAGCGGGGTGTTCCTGCGGGAATGGAATGAAGCGGCTTCAAGCGAGGTAATGACCTTCACGGCACTTTCAGCGGAAGGCGTTGCAGTCTGGGGCAGCCATGTGTCTCCGGAGAAAAAGTAAGCTGATCCCGTGAATCCCTTATCGCGGCATGTCCATAACAATAACAAATAGCGGATCTCCGTATACCGGGGATTCGCTATTTGCTGTTCACGGGCCTTTCACGGAAAAGCGGGCTGCTGCGGAAATGAGCCTGGTTTATGCTTCATACTTGCGCAGAACAATTACAGCGTTGTGGCCGCCGAAGCCAAAGGAATTGGAGATCCCGATCTTCAGCTCCGCTTGGCGGGCTACGTTAGGGACATAATCCAGATCGCAGGACTCGTCCGGCTGCTCCAGATTAATGGTCGGCGGGATGAGCCCTTCTTGCAAACTCAGCAGCAGGGCAATAGCTTCCAGACCGCCGGCTGCGCCGAGGGCATGTCCGGTCATCGATTTGTTCGCCGTGACCGGAATCCGGTAGGCCTGCTCTCCGAACAGCTTCTTAATAGCCAGAGTCTCCGAACGGTCTCCGACGATTGTGCTGGTCGCGTGCGCGCTGATGACATCTACTTCCCCAGGTGTAATTCCGGCCTCGCTTAGTGCCAGCTTCATTGCCTGATAGGCTCCTATCCCCTCAGGATGGGTGGCTACCATATGATAAGCGTCCGAGCTGGCGCCATATCCGGTGACCTCGCCATAGATGACGGCATCTCTGCGCAGGGCATGGGAGAGGGATTCGAGGATCACAATAGCTCCGCCCTCCGCAATGACAAATCCGTCCCTGTTCCGGTCAAAAGGCCGGCTGGCCCCCTGCGGCTCCCCATTCCGGGTAGACAAGGCTGTCGCATTCCCGAAGCTGGCCAGGGCAATCTCGGTCACCGCCGCTTCTGCCCCTCCGGCGATGATTACATCGGCCCCGCCGTAACGGATCAGGCGGAAGGCTTCGCCAATGGCCGTGTTCCCGATGGAACAGGCAGTCACCGGCGAGAGTGTCGGCCCCTGAGTCCCCAGCTTGATGCTGATCATCGCAGCCGCCATATTGGAGATCAGCATCGGGATCAGGGTAGGGCTTACCCGCTCCGGTCCCCGGGAACGCAGCAGCTCGCCCTGGTCCATCAATGTCTGGATACCGCCAACGCCGGAGCCGACATAGACACCCAGCCGTTCCCGGTCCAGCTCCTCCAGACGAAGACCGGAATGCGTCCAGGCCTCCTCTGCGGCAGCAAGCGCGAACTGGCTGAACCGGTCCATCCGCCGGGTCTCCTTGCGGCCGAATCTGGCATCCGGGTCGAAGGCCTGTACCGAGCCGGCAATCTTGGTTTTGAAATGGGTGGTATCAAAAGAATCAATCGGCGTAATCCCCGATTCTCCTGCCGTAAGGCGGCTCCAGAACTGGTCCACGGTATTGCCTAGCGGGGAGATGACACCCATTCCTGTAATCACGACACGTTCCATCTGCTATTCCTCCTGTTAGTCTGAATAAGCTTATTTTTTCATGTTGCTTATCCTATTACAAGTTGTAGTTTATACTAGTATAATTACTACTACACTAACAGGCAGACGAACTGTAAGGCAGGAGGAAGCATGATGTCCAATCAGAACAGGCTTCAAGCATTATCGGAATTCCTGAAAGCAAGACGCGCGGCCATCACCCCGGCAGCGGCGGGGCTCCCGGAGGGTACCCGCAGGCGGACGCCCGGGCTCCGGCGCGAGGAAGTGGCGCAGCTCTCCGGAGTTAGCAGCACCTGGTATACCTGGCTGGAGCAGGGGCGGGATATTAAAGTATCTCCATCCGTTCTTGATTGTATTGCCGCAACACTTCAGCTGACGAAGGATGAGCGGAGTTATTTGTTCGCTCTGGCGCTGGAGAAAGGGCCGGGAGTCACAGACTATACCCAAGAGGAGCATTCGGTGATTCATCCGTCTCTGCAGAAGATATTGCAGGAGCTGAAGACCTGCCCGACCATTATCTCGGACCGGCACTGCGGCATTGTGGGCTGGAATGAGGCAGCAGCGCATGTATTTCTTGATTTCGCCAAGCTGGCTCCGCAGCAGCGTAATATGATCTCACTGCTGTTCGAGCGCAAGGAGTTCAGGCGGCTGGCGGTGAACTGGGAGCAGTTCGTGCGGGGATACTTATCGATCTTCCGCGCCTACTATGGGCAATACCTGGAGGACCGCTGGTATGACGAATTCATTGCGGAGATGAAGGAGGGGCATCCGGAATTCAATCATTTATGGGAAGAGAGCCGGGTCAGCTCCGCGCCGGATGTTGTACTGGAATTCCGGCATGCCAAAGCCGGCAAAATGCTGTTCCATCTGACCTCCCTGCAAGTACAAGGTACAGCAGATCTGCGCTGTAGCATCTACACGCCAGCCGGTGACTCTGGAACAGAAGCCAAGCTGAAGCAGCTCATGGAACCTAAGTAATACAGGTGATAGATTTTTCTTATGAATTCATAAAAAACTATAAATATGCAATATCGATTTTGCAGTTTATACTCCTAATATGATGAATTTCTTCCTGCGGGAAGGACCGGAAAAGGGGTAAAGGTATAATGGCTAAAGTAACGGGATTAGAAGGCGTAGTTGCCGGAGAGACAGCAATCGGATTGGTAGATGGGGAGAAAGGCTATCTGGTGTACCGCGGATATTGGGCCAAGGAGCTTGCGGTGAGCAAAAGCTATGAGGAAGTTGCCTATTTGCTCTGGAACGGACATCTGCCTGATGCGGAGGAACTGGCGCAGCTCAGGGCGCAAATGGCAGCGGAGAGAGTGATTCCTGAATATCTCTGCAAGATGCTTGACCTGTATCCCGCTTCTGTACCGCTAATGCTGGTATTGCAAAGTGCAGTGGCTGCACTTGGGGATGAGGAGAACGCTACCTGGCCGCCCACGCTTAAGCAGGCAGTGCGGCTGACGGCAATGCTTCCGGCGATCATTGCTTACAGGTACCGCAGCCTTCAAGGCTTGGCGCCGCTGAAATCGCTTCCTGAGCTTGGCCATGCCGCGAATTATCTGTATTTGCTCACAGGCCAGCTGCCGGAGGAGGCTCATGTGCAGGCGCTCAGCGCCTATATGATCCTTTGTATGGAGCATGGCATGAATGCCTCGACTTTTGCCGGGCGGGTGGTGCTGTCCACGGAATCGGATATCTGTGCGGCTGTAGCCGGTTCGATCGGGGCCATGAAGGGTCCGCTGCATGGCGGCGCCCCGTATGAAGTGATATCGATGCTGGAGGAGATCGGGACGAAGGAACGCGCGGAGCCTTGGCTGAGACGGAAGCTTGAGGCCGGAGAGAAGCTGATGGGCTTCGGGCACCGGATCTACAAGACCAAGGACCCGCGGGCGGAAGCCTTGCAGATTGCGACACTTACGATGATCGGCAAGGATGCTTCCTTTGATCTTGCGCTTCATGTGGAGGCTACAGCGGTAGCGCTTCTGGAGGAATATAAGCCGGGCCGCCGCCTGTTCACCAATGTTGAGTTCTATGCTGCGGCTATTCTGAAGGCGCTGCAGCTGGCGCCGGAGATCTTCACGCCTACGTTCACAGCGGGAAGAATTGTCGGCTGGACGGCCCATCTCTTGGAGCAGTCAGCCCATAACCGGATTTTCCGGCCACAATCTACTTATATCGGATCGATGCCTGAATCAGAGACAGTCTGATTAGCAACAGCTTCTCTATTGAACATGCAAAAGCACCCCCGGCCGTCTACCAGCCGGAGATGCTTAACAAGGGAATGTTAATGAGAGAGTATGAGGGGGATACTCTTACATTAGATTAGAAATCAGAGGTTGCCACTTCGATTGTGCCGAAGACTGCCCCGGCAGCTGTGCTGAGAAGTCCAGCGACAAGCAGTGCATGAACAGATAGAGTGAGACTGTTAAATGCAGGGATAATATAAGTGACCACTGGAGCGTTGACGCGGTAAATAACGAGATCCACGGGGAACCCGGAATTGTTGTTTACCGTCACAGCTGCGTTGATGCCACCTGCCAGATTTTCATAGTAAGATTTACCTACAGATGCCGGCAGGTTGAAGAATTGTTGCGGTAATAAGATAGCCATTGTAATGTCCTCCTTTTCCTTGTGATAGGATAGTATATTCGGCAAAACTATGATTGCTGTAACGTGTGCCATGGGAGATTCACACATTTCAATAGGATGCCGGCAGATTCATATACAACCCGGATCTATGGTAGACTAGATGTAATCTAGTGACAGGTAAGGGGAAATGACAACGATGAAGCTGGTGTCTTGGAATGTGAATGGTCTGAGAGCTTGTGTGAATAAAGGGTTTAACGAGTATTTCCGGGAGGTTGACGCTGATATCTTCTGTGTGCAGGAGACGAAGCTCCAGGAGGGGCAGATTGTTCTGGACCACGGGGAGGAATATGCAGGATACTGGAATTATGCGCTCAAAAAAGGATATTCGGGTACGGCTGTATTCACTAGAATCAAGCCGCTATCCGTACGATATGGACTGGAGCAGGAGACGGAGGACGAGGGGCGGATCATCACCCTGGAATTCCCGGATTTCTATCTGGTGAATGTGTATACCCCGAATGCCAAGCGAGATTTGACGAGACTGGACTACCGGATGGAGTGGGAGGACCGGTTCCGTGCCTACTTGCTGAAGCTGGATGCGCATAAGCCGGTTGTGGTGTGCGGGGATCTGAATGTGGCGCATCAGGAGATTGACCTGAAGAATGCGAGATCGAACCGGGGGAATTCAGGCTTCACCGACGAAGAACGCGGCAAAATGACCACGCTGCTCGCAGCCGGCTTCGTGGATACCTTCAGATGGTTCTATCCTGAGCTGGAGGGTGCCTATAGCTGGTGGTCCTATATGCCCAAGGTCAGAGAGAAGAATGTGGGCTGGCGGATCGATTATTTTCTAGCATCGGAGCGCTTGACCCCGCGTATGCTGGACGCCGGAATTGAATGCAATGTCCTTGGCAGTGATCATTGCCCGGTGGTCCTGCATCTGGCGGATACGGGGGAAGCATAGACAGAGAGTATATCTATGATATAAAAAGAGGCGGTATCCCGGAGTTCGGGATACCGCCTCTTGTGGTTGTGTCAGCGGCTGAGCGGAGGCTAACCGGGTTATTCTGACGAACTGCCTGGCTCCAGCACCGGCGGTCGCCGGTGCTTCGTGGCCTGTTCGTAACTATACGCAATCCCTAGCAGCATAGCTTCACTATGGGCTGAGGCACAGAAGGTGATACCTTGCGGTCCCTTGGTCAGATAGCCGCCTGGTGCAACAATACCCGAGCAGGTATAGCCGGCAGGAACTGTAATCAGCGGATAACCCGCTCTTGCCGCTACTTCACATCCGTGATCTCCGGGGAACAGGAGCGCATCCAGAGCGTAATGCTCCAGGGCATAATCGATTCCCTGCTTACCGGCTAGTGAACGGGAGGAATGCAGCTGCTCCAGATATTCCTTCTCTGTAATATCATCCCCGGAGGTGTTCAGCCATTCCAGTGTTCCTTGGCCATATTTCAGCGCCTGTTCGCTATGCTGCTGGTTGAAATCAAGCAGCTGCTGCAGAGATTGCACAGGAGCCGACTCCGACAGGCTTCCCAGATAGCGGTTCAAGCCGTGCTTGAACTCGTATTGTAGAATCGTAGGGTTCCATTCAGCATTCTGACAGGGAAGCTCCACGGGTTCAATGATTTCTGCCCCCAGCTCCCGCAGTACCGCTATGGCTGATTCCATCATATCCAGAGCTTCATGATCCAGATTACTATAATAGAATCGTGGAATTCCGATCCGCTTGCCTGCCAGTGCATGAAGCTCCAGACCTGCCGAATAATCCAGTACAGCAGAGGAAGAAGAGTCAGCGTTCCCGGCTAATACATTGAGCAGGAGTGCAGCGTCCTTGACCGTTCTGGCCATCGGACCGGCGCTGTCCTGGCTGCCGATTCCCGGTATAATGCCCTTATTGCTGACCAGTCCCCAGGTAGGCTTAAGGCCGACCAGGGAGTTATGGGCTGCCGGGCTGATGATGGAGCCGGAGGTCTCCGTGCCCACGGCGACGGTGACAAGGTTAGCGGCAACCGCAGCCGCACTTCCCGAGCTGGAGCCGCCAATGAACAGCTCTCCGGGTCCGTAAGGGTTCAGTACAAGCCCACCGCGCGAGCTGTATCCGGCCCACATCGAGGGCGACATGAAGTTGGCCCATTCGGTCATATTGGCTTTGCCCAGAATCACTGCCCCGGCTGTCCTTAACCGTGTGACGACCTCAGCGTCTTCATTAGCTATGTAATCGGCAAGCGCCAAGGCTCCTGCACTGGTGTGCAGCTTATCTGCTGTGCCGATGTTATCTTTGACCAAGACGGGAATACCGTGCAGCGGTCCCTGGCTACCCTGATCCCTTCGTTCTTGGTCGAGTCTCGCGGCAATCGCAAGAGCCTCTGGATTCACCTCCAGTACGGAGCGGAGCAGACCGTCCAACCGGTTGATCCTTTCCAAATACCAGCTTACCAGTCCCTCGGAGGTTAGGCTCCCTTGAGCCATTTTCTCCTGAATGCTGGTGATGTCTGCTTCTATTAACCACTCTTGCTCATTTAGAGCAGGGGATATACGGGAAACGTCGTTATTACTCATAAGGATGTTGCACCTCTATTCATTGTTTGTAGTGTTGTCCATGGTCTCGCTTGCCGCTGCCTGATGCCGCTTCGGCCAGCTGATTACATTGCAGGTTCTGCTAAGCTCCTCGTAGATGAGCGGGCGGTCACGTTTGATCAGCCGCAGCACCAAATGAATGAAGAAGGCTACATCTGCCGCCAGGATGACCAATTTCACTACGGCAGCCAATGCTGTGCCGATGCTCAGGAAGACCGCGGAGTCAGGCGTCAGGGAATTCACTCCTCCGAGGACGCCATAGAGTAATCCATACCGTACCCATACCCTCCAGGGTCTGACCAGACTGCCGTCTTCACTCCTTAGCCGGATACGCACAACCCATTTGCCGAAGGTGCGTCCGCCAGTGAACAGAGGAATACTCAGGAAATAGACCATACTAACTGCCCACAGCGAAATACGCAGTGAGAGCAGATTGAGGAGAATGGTCACCGCGAGCAGCAGGATGGAATCCAGCAGGAAAGCAAGGGCGCGGCGGGTGTAAGTCACTTTTTTGGCAGAAAGGTCCTCTTGGCTGTCAAGCTTCTCAATCCTCGGCAGCAGGCCGGAGATCCATAAGGAGAGCTTGAATCCGATCATGCCGCCCAGCGTATTCGTGATCATGTCATCCACATCGAAGATCCGGTAGGGATGGTCGAAGAACCCGTAAATGCCGGTAATCTGCGTAATTTCGAACAACAGCGACAGCGCAAAGGACAGAACAATGCACACCACCCAGCGCGTGCGGAAGTAGTAGCCCAGGAACATACCGAAGGGCACCGTCAGCAGTACATTGAAGGCCGCCAGCAGAAAATCCGGTCCGGTCAGCACATTAAGGTAGCTGGAAGGGGCACTGCGCGTAATTGGCGTATTGTGCAGAATATCCTGGATGAACTGCAGCGGTACAAGCTGAATCATGCTCCCGGAGGGGGCTGCATTATGCCTGGAGTCAGGCAAGGGCAGAAGGACAAGGAAGAATGCGTTAAGCAGGTACAGCAGCAGCAGATACAGCACCAGGGCCCGGATTTTATTGATATAGCCGTGCCGGCGGTATTGCACGATTAGAAACGGCAAGGTGAAGAACAGTGCCGCAACCGGAAAAGCCATGAATGCATAGGAAATCGGAAATAGATAAGTCTGAAACATGGGTTCACCTGCTGTCTAGGTTTTGTCACAACGACTTCATTATAGAAGTAAACATAAACCATCTCAACAGAATTAATCATTCTAACCGTTCTTTCCTGCATAGACATGTTAGGAGAGGAGCGTGAGGACTATTATGGAAAAGAAGGTTCAACAGTATTACAAGCTCAAGGCGAAGCAGAAGGAGCTGGAAAAGGACCTGGCTGGACTCCGGCAGGAGATTCTTGCCCATATCAATGAAGCGGGGCAGACTGAGGCGGTGTTCGGCAGCTACAAGGTGAAGCTGGTCACTCAGAACCGCAAGGAATATGATGATGACAAGCTCTATCAAACCTTATCCGACCCCGAGCTGTGGAGGCTGCTCTCCCGGGCAGACCCGGCCAAGGTGGCCAGCCTGACGAAGCTGAAAGTGATTGCGGAAGAGAAAATCGCCCATACGTACGAGGTGAAGAACATTCAGCTGCTGCAGGTGGATAAGCAGTAGAGGAAGCGCTGCCGGAAGCGGAGGCGTTACGTCATGCTCAGCTTCCGGTTGTACATAGAGCATAGATTACGTGCCATCTTCACGGTCTTCCGCTATAATTATACAGAGACAGTGAAGATATGGAGGAAGAGGAAATGAAGGATTTTGAGCAGATGCTGGAGAAATACGCAGAGCTGGTAGTGAAGGTCGGTGTGAATGTGCAGCCGGGACAAGTGCTGATGGTTCACGCCCCGCTGGAGACAGCGGAGCTTACCCGGCTGATTGTAGGCAAGGCCTATGACGCAGGAGCGAAATACGTGCTTGTAGACTGGGATGATGAAGCGGTCACACGCATCCGTTACGAGAAGGCTCCGGAGGAATCATTCGGGTATTATCCGCAGTGGCATGCCGATATGCTGGAGGGATTCGCTGAAGAAGGCGGGGCTATATTACATATAAAGGTGCCGGACCCGGAATTATTCCGCGGGATCGATTCGGCCAAGGTATCCACTGCCGTTAAGGCGGCTGCGGTTGCGCGCAAGAAATACCAGGCCTACACCCGCAACAGCAGAATCAGCTGGTCGCTGATCAAGGCACCGACACGTGCCTGGGCGGACAAGGTGTTCGCAGATCTGCCGGAGGAAGAACGGATCGATGCGATGTGGGAAGCGGTGTTCCAGATGAACCGTGTGAACAGCGAAGACCCGGTAGCCGCCTGGCGCAGTCATATCGGCGAACTGAAGCAGAGCCAGGACCGCATGAATGCCAAGCGCTACAAAAGCCTGCATTACCGAGCTCCGGGCACGGATCTGCGTGTCGAGCTGCCGGAAGGACATCTGTGGCGTGGCGGCGGCGGGGAGAACGCGCGTGGCGTTTATTTTGTAGCCAATATGCCTACAGAAGAAATCTATACGATGCCTCATCGCACCGGCGTGAATGGCACCGTCAAGAGTACGCTCCCGCTGAACCTGAACGGGCGGCTCGTCGACGGAATTACCGTTACCTTCACAGACGGCAAGGTTACAGCTTATGACGCTGAATCCGGCCGCGAGCACCTGACTTCCCTGCTGGATACGGATGAAGGAGCCTCCTACCTCGGAGAAGTGGCCTTGGTGCCGCATGATTCCCCGATCTCCCGGCTGAACAGAGTATTCTACAACACGGGAATTGACGAGAATGCTTCCTGTCATTTCGCGCTGGGCAGTGCCTATCCGGTGAATATTGAAGGAGGCACCTCCATGACAAGCGAGGAGCTGCTGGCCAGAGGGGCCAACGTCAGCCTCACGCATGTCGATTTCATGGTCGGCTCCGATGCGCTTGATATTGACGGAGAACTGGCTGACGGCACGATTGAGCCGGTGTTCCGTAAGGGGAATTGGGTGCTTTAAGTGCGTCCTATACGGAACTAATTCATCCTAACGGATGAATTGGATTACCTTCGCACCAGTACAATGTATACTGTTTTCCGCATACATTTGGGCCATACGCCCGCGCGCAGCACAATGTATGCTGTTATCCACATACATTCGGTCCATATGCCTGCTTGCGAACACATTGTATACTGTTTTTCACATACATTCAGGCCGAGTGCCTGCTTGGGAGCACAACGTATGCTGTTTTTCACATACATTTGGTCCAATACGCCTTCTCCACAGCAGCAGGAAACTATAGTTTCCTATATAACAAGAAAAGCCGCAATATTCCCGGCAGCGGGGATTGCGGCTTTTCTGTTGTTGAAGGCGGGTTATAAAATATTTGCCGCAGACTAAAACTGTTTGCATAACCTCTCCGTCTAATTCATGTAAAAGTGATGGAGAGGAGAGGGAGAGATGACGATGTCCGGGGCAGAGATGAAGCGGGTAACTGCCGCCGTGCCGCTCGAGGAGACGGATTGGGTCAAAGCGGTGATGGAGCACAGCGACCAGTTATATTCTATTGCCTACAGTTATCTGGGCAATCGCCATGACGCACTGGAAGCGCTCCAGGAGACCACCTGCCGGGCCTGGTTGAAGCGGCGAACCCTGAAGGACCCCAGCGCGTTCAAAACCTGGCTGATCCGAATATTAATCTATGTCTGCATAGACGAGCAGCGCAGAAGAAAAAGGGCGGTCCCTACAGCCGCAGAGAATATGCAGGAGGGGGTCACCCAGAATAGTACGGATGCCATGGAAATGCAGTGGGCGCTCTCGCAGGTGAAGGTGAAATACCGCCATGTGCTGCTGCTCAAATATTATAATGATCTGACCCTGGCCGAGATTGCAGTCCTGCTAGGCAAGCCGGAAGGAACCGTCAAAACCTGGCAGCACAAAGGCCTGAAGCAGCTGAGGGAAATTATGAAGAACCGGGGTGAATGGAATGAACAGTAGCAGAGAAGAGCAGGCGATGCTGTCCGATGCGATACGTATCCGTGAGGAGGTGCGGGTAGACTGCGGGGGCAATGAGATCAGAGGGGCGGTTCAGGCGGGAATCGAGCGCGGACGCAGGAGAAGCTGGCAGTGCATACTCACCAAAGGCTCCTTCCTCGGATTAGCCGCAGCCGCGGTTGCCGCAATAATCCTGTTCCTCATTCCGGTCATTCATGATACAGCACCGCAACCTGCCGGACCTGCCGGAGAAGTGAACTGGGGCGGGCTGGAAATGTTCAAGCGGCTCCATGAATTCGATTTAGAAGCGCCTACACTGGATACGGCCATCCGGCACGGCTATATTCAGGAAATTAATCAAAGCGCAGCCAGCGGGGATTACCGGATTACCTTGAATGCGGTAACGGCGGATGAGAACAAAATCATCTTTTTGTATACAGCGAATGTCGCGAAAGGACAGGAGATCTATGGTATTAGCAGTGCGAGAATCAAAAATCTGGAAACCGGATATGATCTTGAGAACGGGGGCGGGATCGGCGCCCATGCTAAAAACAATGGACACGATGATAAGCGTATTTTCTACGGGCAAGGCGCTGTCTATCTGGACCGGAGCAAGCCGTTCCCGGAGCAGGTTGAAGCCAATTTCCTGATTGCCTCGATGAATGAAGGGAAAATGAAAGATCTGGGGAAGAGCAAGGGTGTGAATTTAGCCGATGTGCATTACTCCCCGAGACTTAAGATCAGCTTCAAGCTTGACCCGAAATTCAAACAGCAGAAGACCGTCATTATCCAGCCGGAGGAAGATTTCATGCTGGAGGGCGTTCAGGTGATGCTGCAGCAGGTTGAACTCTCCCCCTTGATGATCCGCACTGTAGTCAAAATTAAAAATGAGTCTGAGGTTACATGGGAGAACAGGCAAAAGATATTTGGCGCCGCATACGGGGAAAAAATTCTGTCGATAACGAAGTACGGGGACAACGAGATCGGGTCGTCGCTCGGCTCTGGCACCCATGAAGGCTTTGTACAGAATTTCGGCAGCAATCTGCTGGATAAGCCGAAGTCAATCCATTTGATGATGAAGACAGGTACAGGCAAGAATACCAGAGAGATTAACTTGCCGATTCTGCCGTGAATCCCTTTATCTATTCCCATCTCTAAAAAAAAGCCGAAACTTCCGATATCGGAAATTCCGGCTTATTCTCTCAGTATATTACTTCGCGGAGACCAGTGCTAAGTAGCTAACCGGACCAGTGGACAGCTTGATTTTGGTTTTGCCGTCATTGCTGTACCGGTACAGACAATCGTTATCCAGACCATTGATGTAATACAAGCCGGGAATATTGTCTGTAATTACAGAGTAATCAGACTCAACGCCCGTCATTTTGGTCAAGGATGAATCGGCATTCAGGACGTAAGCATCGGCTGCGGTGAACAATACGGTGGTGAGTGCGGCTCCATTCTTAACCGTTCTGATATCTTGAACATTCGTCAGCGGCAGCGCCTTGGAGGAGGTGATTTTGCCGTTGGCCAGCGTGCTGATGTAGGCTTTGCCTTTCGAATCTGCATAGACCAGCTTATTCGCGGCAATCTCGCTGATGCTGATCACGCTGTTCTGGCTGAGCTGCAGGATTTTCCCGTTCTTATCGATCAGGAAGCCCTTGCCGGTGTTATAGTCCAGCTCATCGCCGGTGGCGTCGACTTTAATGCCTTTGTTGAACAGAAAATAATGGTCGGACCAGGTACCGGCAATAGCGGCGTTGGATTGAAGCGGATTATTGGCATTGGCTGCTTTGGGAGCTCCACCGGTAAGGGGGAGGGTATAGAGCACCATGGAGTTCAGAGAATACTCGGTTTCGGCAGGTTTGTTGTCAATCATAAGGTTAATACTTGTAGCGTATGGATGATAAAATTTGCTCTTCTGAATAGCTCCGCTGGCAATCCACTGAATGACCCCGCTCCCGTCGCGGGACCTCGAAGCAACCCAGGTTGTGTTGTTCTTCAGCGCATTGTAGTAGATCCGCCCGCTCAAGACGTCGAAGGTCCGGAAATTCACATCGGCATTGTCTGCTATCAGTGTAAGCTGTGAATCATCGTCAGCGTCGGCCAAGGTGCGGTAGATGTGGCCTGTATCATCCAGGAAGTACAGATAAGGACCATCGAACAGGTAATAGAGGATATTCCGGTCCCCGAGGAAGTTAGTAATTAAAGCATCAGGATCGCTGAGGGACAGACGCTGTATCCCCATAGCGCCATCATAGTAAAAATACAGATATTTCCCGGTCGAGTCTAATCCGTTGCCGTCATAGTTCTCTGCGATCTTCTGTGTCTCACTTCCATCTGTCGTTACACGGTATAGAACATCGTTAGAGACATAATACACATATGATTTCGTAGAAGCAGCCGCTGCCGCCGTGTGTGACGGTCTGCCTCCCCCAACTGTACCGAGTGACGCCAGTAGCAGTACAAGCAGAAGGACACCTGTTTTTCTGGATAGTAAGTGTAAAGCCTTCATAGTCATTCTCCCCTTCAGCCAATGTGGTGAACATACGAACAAATCCTGTTCTAATAAGATATCGGAGAAACCCGCCGTTTCGAATATACAGCTTAAGCCCTAAAAGGCTTGCATGAAAGAGAAAATAAACCGTTGCGCTGGGACTCGTGGTCCGGTAGCATCAATGGGATAAGCAATAGATCAGGGTGGCCTGCTGAAGATAGATCAGGCTTTTCTTGAACCCGAATCCGGCAAAATATGGCGAAGCAATCACCTCTTCACTGACCTCCTCATTGCGGAAGAAGGGAGGACAGGGGTTCAGCAGCGCTCCGGGTCTTGTCTGCTTCATCCGGTCCAGTGTAATTTGATAGGCGCTGATATACTCCGGCGTGAGGAAATCCTTGGGCAATGAATCGGTAAGAATCACATCGCTCTCCGCTAACACGCTGTCCAGGCTCGTATGAAAGGTATAGCCCGGGTGACTGCCGCTGGCCATCTCATGACCTGGCGTGCAGACATGATGGAAGGATAGATTCAGGGCTTGCGCCGCCTCCAGCCAAGTTCTTGATATATTGCCGGGCGGTCCAACGAAGGTGTAGGTCAACTCCCGGTAGTTGTCCCGGAGGGTGCGCAGAGCATACAGGTCAGCCATAATCTCGCAGGGATGATTATGTGCGGTCATTGCATTAATAACGGGAACAGAGGCGTGTGAAGACAGCTCCTCCAGTTTGCACAGATCCGGGATTCTGGCAATGATGCCATCCCCCCAGTTCTCCAGGTAGCGGACGATATCGCCCGGCGCTTCTTTCTTGTCAAGCGTCTCCGGCGGAAAGGTAATGCAGGCCCCGCCCAGATCACTGATGCCTTTCTCGAAGCTGACCCTTGTACGCAGACTGGTCTGCGGGAAGAAGAGAATCATGGTTTTGTCTGCGAGCAGCGGTTCTGATTTTCGCAGACGAAGCCGGTCGGTTAATTCAAAGATATCCAGAATCTGCTCTGAAGTAAGCTGGTTGATATTCAAAAAATGCATCGGTGTATCCCCCGGTAGATGAGAAATCAGCAATAATTGCCGGTTGAATAAATATACAATAATCAGGAATAATATACAACCCATTTAATGTTAAAGAGTACATTCTACCGGCAGTTGAATTCAGAGGGGATGCGGCTGTTCAACCAGCGATTGATAGGAATATGTATACTGAAATGCTATGCTGTTTTCAACAGTGCGCACTGTACATTTTATGATCTTGGAGGGATAGCATGCTCGACTTGCGTAGAATTGGGGCTTATATATCGCGGCTTCGCAAAGACCAGGACTGGACCCAGCTGGAGCTTGCCGATCAACTGAATGTTAGTCATCAGGCGGTATCGAAATGGGAGCGGGGCGACTCGCTGCCGGATATTGGAACACTTCCGCAGGTTGCTAGGTTATTCGGCAGAACGGTAGACGATATTCTGAATGCAGGAGACCACGCAGACAGCCGGGAGCACCCGCACATAGGCTTGATTGTTGAGAAGTTCGCAGAGAACAGGCCGGGCCAGGTGGCAGAGCTGGTCAATACCGGTAAGCTGGAGATGGATGAGCTGGTAGAAGTAGCGCCGTTTGTAAAAGCAAGTACTCTGCAAAAGGTTACAGAAGGCATAGACAGCAGCGTGATTAAGCTAGAGGTGATCATGCGGCTGGCTCCTTTCCTTGGAACAGGTACACTAGATGAACTGGTTCATCAGGCGGAAAAGGAAGAAGTGACATGGAGTGCCATTACCGGGCTCGCTCCGTTCGTTAGCAGAGCCACCTTAAGCCGGCTGGTGGATACATCAATTGACGATTTCTCAGAGGTAGACGATCTGGTTGGCATTGCCCCGTTTCTTGAAAGAGAACATCTGGACCGGCTGGTTCAACAAACAGAAGGGCGCAGTCCAAGCTGGCAGTCCATTCAAGAGCTGGCTCCCTTTATAAGCAGGGGAACGTTAGGCAGCTTGGTAGACCGGGTTGCGGATGGCACTGCCGATGCACACCAGATCATGAGTCTTGCCCCTTTTCTGGACAGGGTTGGCCTGGAGAAGCTGCTGGACGGAGTCGAAGCTGAATATCTTAGCCCGGAGCTGCTGGCGAGCCTGGCTCCATTCCTTGATCAAGGAACATTGAGCAGAATGGTTACAAGCTTATTAAATAAAGCAAAGTAGACATAAGTGGAAACGGCTTTGCCGTCCTTTTAAAGGACGGTACCGTTTCAGCGAGAAATAGAAGAATAAGTTATCGTGTCACACATATTTGCAAAAAACAGAGCACCGGCCTATCCTGCGCCGGGCTCTGTTCTGCGTTAAATCTGGAGAAGCGTTGCTACAGCCCGAGCGTATTGCCCTTTTCCAGCCGCTGAATCTGCTGTTCGCCGTTATCTGCCAGCTCCCGGAACTGGATAATCGTCTCACGCATCTTGGGGAGCGCCTCCTGCTTGTAGGTGCTGATCGAATCCAGGGCAGAGAGGACGTCGGTGAAGGCCTGCTTCAGCGTATCGACCGAAATACTGGTTTCGAGCGATTGCTTGTGGATAGCTGCACCCTGCTCCTTTAGCATTCTGGAGGTGCCGCTGATCAGATTGTCGGTGGTCTGGTTCAGCAGCTCGATTTTTTGGAGGACGATCTTCTGGTTATACAAGGCGCTGGCCACTGTAACCGAAATTTTGAGCGCAGATACCGTAACATTCCTGGCTCTGTCGACTCCGCGGATCAGTTCCTTGTTGTTGCGGATGACAACCTCAATAGCCATAATGCCCTGCTGATTGACCACGAGCATCTGCTGCAGATCCATCACCCGCTGGCGCAGCGGGAACAGGACCTCCTCCGTAATGAACCGCACCTTATCCTCATCTTCACTGCGCTGCTTGGCCGCTTCAATCTGCTTCTCGATTTCCTCATCCATCAGGATGCCGAGCTGAATCTCCTTCTTAAGCCGCTTGGTCAGCTCCCGCAGGGTCTGCTGTTCAATCTCAAGGGTTGTGTTGTCATTCTTCAGCACGGCTTTGCCTTTATCCAGGGATAGAATAATATCTGAGATGACGGCATCAGCCTTTTGATATTTGGCGAAATAATTACGCAGGGGGTGGAAAAACTTGCCGAGGAACCCGCTTTTGGCGAAATCGACCGCGCTGGGGTCCAGATCCTTGAGTTGCTGATGCAGCTCGGTTAATCCCTTGGCGACCTGGCCGCCTTCATCCCCGGTCTTGGACAGATTGCCCACCGATACCTGAAGCAGGGAGTTCTTCTCCGACGAGGAGCGCATGGTGCCCATCCCGAAGCTGTCAATCGACTGCAGCACGGCCTTGCGTTTCTCGAGAGACTCGAAGTCCAGCTCCAGGATACTGGAGACATTATTAATCGCCTGCTCCTTAAGCCGGGTGACTTCCTCCGGCTCCGGCTGGACCTGCTCCTCGATGACCGATTTCAGCTTCTCGGGGCTGGGAATTTCCATGGTGAATGACATATGAACCCTCCTTCAGAATATAAAGTCTACATTTGCACGTTGAGCAGGTTTCCGATTTTGTAAACTACATCCTCTGTGTCAGCGTTGATATTGGCCGCCTCGTTGATGCTGGAAATGCTCTCCAGTGCCTTGATATTGGCATTATACCCGATGGTGTATACCGGAATTTTGTAAGTCTCGATCAGGCCCCGGATATCATCCAGGGAATGGCCTTCGTTGGTCTCCCCGTCGCTAAGCACGAAGATCAGGGGCTTCATATCCGGGTTCACCGCCAGCTCATCCTTCAGCATCTTCATCGCAACCACCAACCCGTCGAAGGTAGCCGTGCCGCCCACAGGCTGAAGGCTGTTAATCGCTCCTACGAACATGGACTGCTGATTGGTGTCATACTTGCCGATGGGCAGATTGATGGTCACATCACTGGAATAGGAGACAAAGCCGATGCTGTTGTCCTTGCCGAGGAATTTCTGGCCCTTCAGCAGAGACTCCTTGAGACGGTTCAGCGGCTCGCCGGCCATGCTGCCTGAGACATCGGCTACGAACACTGCAGCAATCGGTTTGCTGCCGTTCTTTTTCTCCTTCCAAAGCTTCTGGGCTGAGGAGAGAATGGAGCCGTCAACCGGTGCCAGCTCGGAGACGTAGTCCGCCAGGCCGTTGAAGCCCTTGTCCGCAGCCGTCTTCTGGTACTTATCCTGCTGGACGAATTCGCCGAACTTCTTGATGATCGCCAGCTTCTCCGGCGGCAGCTGCCCGAGTGCATACAGCGGGCTGTCATGTCTTACCCCGAACGGGGTGAATACATAGCCGCTGGTCAGATCCTTCGCATTGACGAAGGTCTGATACTCAAGGACGAAGGCATCCAGCATGCCGGATTTCGCCGCTTCCCGCATTTGCAGGGTGGTGGAGGCGATGAAGGGCACGTTGGCCTGGAACTTCTCGAAGCCTTGAACCGCCTTGTCTCCCAGCAGATCCGTACTGTCGAACGTACTCAGTGCGGTGACCAGGAAATTAAGCCCCGTGGAGCTGGCAAAAGGATCGGTGTACCCCATCGCCAGCTCATTAGCCGCAATGGCATCAGTAATCGTCTTCACGTTGATCGAGCCGTATTTATCGACCAGCTGATCGTATTTCTGTTTGCTCATTACCACTCCGGCTACGTTGCCGGTCAGGCGCTTCGTAACCAATTCGGCCTGCACGCCGCTGGCTTTGACCATCTCGCCCCATAGCTCATTAGAGGGGGTGAAGGCGTCAGGCACATATTTGCCGGAGCGGATATAATCGGCGGCCGTTCCTGAAGCGATATTGCGGATGGCGACAGAGACCGGCTTGCCGTCGACCACGGGATTGGAAGCGTTGAAATCAGCGGCGACCTCATTCAGCCAGCCGTCATTGCCTGTTCCTGACTTCTCCGTGGAGGAGAAAATCTCGACGAAGCTGTCCGTGGTGCTCTCTATGGAGATGGGGAACTTGGAGATATCGGGCAATGAATCGCCGATGGATGCCGGATCAAGATCGATCTGCCCTTTTACAGGCTCAGCACTGGTCACGTTGATATCCTTATAGATGCGGTTCAGTCTTTTGTCGGCGTCTTCGGCAGAGATTTCTGTCTTGGATTTGCCCAGATTGGACGTTAAGGTAATGCCGAAATAGACAAGTGCGAAGACGGAGGCGGCGATAATGCCGAGTATGAGCAGTGTTTTGCCTTTCCTCATAGGTTCATCTCCCTTTCCTTACTGATAGAGTTTCGTCTGCCCGATGAGGGCGGTCAATTCCTGCATGCATGGCATGTCTTCCACATTGGTATAATCTGCGCTGCCCAGCTGGGTAATCTCCAGCAGCAGCTGATCCAGCTTCAGCAGAATTTCCTCATTGGCCCCGAGGCTGCCTTTGACATAGGAGAGATATTCGTTGTATAACGCGGTTTTCTTCTGAATCAGGGAGCTGGAAAACCGGGTTGAAGCGTTACTGGCACTGAATCTGGCGAACTCCGCGGCATCGAATACACTGAGCTTGCCCAGCAGCCCCCGGATATTCAGGTAGAAGAGCTTCTCAACCTCCATAATGACGGAATGAAACTTGCGGAAGCTGAGCTCAGCCGGATCGAACCTGCGGCCCAGCACTTGGAGCAGGGCGGACTTCTTCTTCTCAATCCGCTCGATCTGATCCAGGGCGAGGAAGATATCGTCCTTCAGCACCTTCACATTCCGGTGGCGGCTCAGGCCGGCAATATAGTCCTCCCGCGTCTCTAATTGCACGCTGGCGGGCGTGGCAGCCGGAGGTCTGAAGAGCAAGGTGTAACTCCCGTATAGGACGACCAGCAGACTGATGATTAGCAGGGTTACTGCCGATGCCGTTTCCAGCGGACTTCCACCGATCTCGATACCGAGCAGGCCGGGAGATAGAACGATGACATTTAAGATGACAACTCCGGCAATCATGCCGAGGAGCTTAACGGGCCCGGATCTGTTCAGGATCTACACCTCCTCCATAGAAGTATATTTGGGGATAGCAGCTTGAATCACATGAATTGGGTTGGAATGAAGGCTATTACAGACTGCTACGTATCGAAACTTGTCAATGTTTCAAATTTTTACGATCGCGCCGGATTGAGGACGGGTCTTCACCATATGTAAGGCTCCTTTCGAATGATCTGCTGAATTGAGTTATATTTTATCATAATTTGGGAGAGCAGGTTCTGCCTTTGTTATTGTTCATGGCTGGAGAATTGATTAAACAGAGGTCTATGTCCCCTGAATTTCAAATTTAAAAGAATTAAGGCTTGACGCCAGCTTACTTGGCGTGTAACATATGAAGAGTCGTCAACCCGGCACTTAACTCATAACTCTATATTGTTCTCGTATAACCCCGCAGCTATTCAGCTTTCACAGGGCGGGGGTTTCTACAGGAAGCCTACTCTTCCTAACTACGATGATAAGGACCATGAACCAGTGGTCCCTGTCCCGGAGTTAGGATTTTTTGCGTGTTGCGGCTGTAATTCAAGTTCAGACGAAACAGAAGATTCAGGAGGCATAACAGACATGAAAGATATGAAATACTTAATCTCCGTACTTGTAGGGGCTATGAGCTACGGCATTTTATCAACGATTGTTGTATTGGCCTACGGGCAGGGTTACAAGCTGGGAGAGGTGGTCGGCACCCAGCTCTTAACCGGCTGTATTCTCGCCTGGCTGCTTGCGTTATATACCAAGCTCAGAGCGAACCGCAAACAACGCGGCACAGCGAACGTTACGGCACCCGCCAAGGCGGTTCCCACCCGGCTGACCTGGAAGCACAGAGTGCTGCTGATGCTGGCCGGTGCGCCAACCGTGGTTACCGGTCTGCTGTATTACCAGTCGCTCCGGTATATTCCGGCTTCGCTGGCGATTATCCTGCTGTTCCAGTTCACCTGGATCAGTGTGCTGATTCAGGCGGTCAGCAAACGTCAACGCCCTGACAAAATCACGGTGCTGACGCTGATCCTGCTGTTCGGCGGAACCCTGCTGGCTGCAGGTATTCTGAATCAGGGCGCTGCCGAGTTTAACCTGCTGGGGCTGATGCTCGGACTACTATCGGCAGTAAGCTACTCCATGTTTATTATCTTCAGCGGCAAAGCCGTTCCATCGGCCCATCCGGCCTACCGGAGCGCCTGGATGGTCACTGGCGGCCTGGTGCTGCTGTGTATCCTGTTCCCGCCGACCTTCCTGTTTAACGGCATGCTATGGGGACCGCTGCTGCTGTTCGGCTTCCTGCTGGGCTTGTTCGGCGCCTTTATCCCGCCGCTGCTGTTCGCTATCGGGGTTCCGCATATCGGCGGCGGTATGGCCGGTATTCTGGGCGCCGTCGAACTGCCTGTGGCTGTCTTAATGTCCTCGTTCGTATTGCAAGAGCATGTAAGTCTTCTGCAATGGACCGGAGTGGTGCTGGTGCTGCTGGGTGTGGTATTGCCGGAGCTGTATAAGCTGCGGTGGGGTAATGCTCAGAGCATGAGTTCGTCATCGGTCTGAGTTCAGGCGACAGGAAGAGGAGTGTTCCCTGTGAATAGGGGGCACTCCTCTTTGCAGGTTGATAGATTATGTAAGCGCAAACATTTTTGTTGCCAAAAGTGTAATTCAGTGCTATTCTGAATTTGGGATTGTTACTGCAAAGGCAAAACCCAAAACATGGTCACGTGTTTTGGGTTTTGCCTTTCTTTATGTTAAGGACCCTGCGGGACGCCGTAAGGATTCCTTGACCCGTCTAACATCCTGTAAGCAGTGCCAAATGAAATTCGGGGTAAAGGAGGGCAGCTTGGTTGATTATCGAGAAGATTTTCAATAACAATGCCATTATTGCCAAGGATTCAGGTAAGGATGAATTGGTTGTTATGGGACGCGGCATCGGCTTCAAGAAGAGCCCGGGTGATCCGGTGGATGTCTCTCTGATCGAGAAGACATTTGTACTGAAGCGAAATGACGCGTCCGAGAAATTCAAGGCCTTAATGGCGGATGCCCCCGCCGAATATGTAGCCTTAAGCTATGACATTATCGAGTATGCGAAGCAGACGCTGAAGGCCCGCCTGAGCGATTATATTTATGTGACCCTGACGGATCATTTGACTCATGCGCTGAGGCTTCATGAGCAGGGCATCCATAATGACAATCCGCTTCTCTGGGAGATTCAGCGCTGTTATCCGAGGGAGTATGCCATCGGACATCATGCTATGGGGATGATTGAGCAGGATACGCGTATCCGCCTGCCGGAGGATGAAGCCGGGAACATTGCACTCCACCTGATCAACGCGCAAATGAACAGCTCGGGCAACAAGATTGCAGATCTTACCAGGCAGACCCAGCAGATTGATGACATCCTCAATATTGTTAAGTATTCCTATAACAACGAAATTGATGAGCATACCGTCAGCTACGAACGGTTCATCACCCACCTGCGGTATTTCTTCCAGCGTTCGCGCAAGCAGGAGTCTGAGGAGTCCGTGGACGATTTTCTGCTCAAGCAGGTGAGGGTGAAATACAGGAAGGCGCATAACTGTGTGCTCAAAATCGAGAAGTATCTGGACCTGAAGCTCCTGGATGAAGAAATCCTGTATCTGACGATTCACATTCAGCGGGTAACGCAAAGACAAACTGAATAAAACCACTTGGATTGTTACTGGTCATGCAGGCGAAACCAAATCAGGCAGGAAGCTGCCGGGATGGTTTCGCCTTTTGCTTATCATTCATCAGGAAACGGGAGGATGTACTATGAAATATGAGGCACTAGCCAAGGATATTATCAAGCATGTCGGCGGCAAGGAGAATATCAACGGACTCAGCCACTGCGTGACCCGTCTGCGCTTCAAGCTGAAGAATGAGGCGGTGGCGAATACAGATGTGCTGAAAAACATGGATGGAATTGTAACGGTCATTCAGAGCGGCGGCCAGTATCAGGTCGTGATCGGCAATCATGTGTCCGAGGTCTATGCCCAGGTGATGACAGCGGGCGGATTGCAGGAAGGCGGATCAGAGACAGCCTCCGGCGAGAAAATGGGTCTGTTCAACAGCTTCATCGACATGATCTCCGGCGTATTCTCGCCGACCCTTGGCGTACTGGCTGCGACCGGGATGATCAAGGGCTTCACCGCCCTGTTTCTAACTGTGGGACTCCTTACCAAGGAGTCGGGGACCTACCAGATTCTGAATGCGCTCGGGGATTGCCTGTTCTATTTCTTCCCGATCTTCCTGGGGTATACCTCGGCTAAGAAATTCGGATCCAACATCTTTATCGGGATGGCGATAGGCGCTACGCTGGTGTACCCGTCCTTCGGCACGATCACGGCGGCGGGCGAACCGCTGTACACGCTTTTTAGCGGAACGATCTTTGAATCGCCTGTGTACATTACCTTCCTGGGGATTCCGGTCATCCTGATGTCCTATACCTCCAGCGTTATTCCGATCATCATCTCGACTTATATTGGCTCCAAGCTGGAAGCCTTCTTCCGAAAAGTAACGCCGAGCGTGGTACGTACCTTCCTCGTCCCGTTCTTCACCCTGCTGGTCACCGTTCCGCTGGCGCTGATTGCCATCGGACCGGTCTCCACCTGGGCCGGACAGCTGCTGGGGCAGGGAACCTTGTTCCTCTACAACCTCAGTCCGGTTATTGAGGGGCTGCTGGTAGGCGCGTTCTGGCAGGTCTTCGTCATCTTCGGGCTGCACTGGGGTCTGGTGCCGATTGCCCTCAATAACATGGCTGTACTGAAATCCGATCCGATTCTGGCGGCTTCCTTCGGCGCTTCGTTTGCCCAGACCGGTGCTGTGCTGGCGATTATGCTGCGGACCAAGAATGCCAAGCTGAAGTCATTGTCGATTCCGGCCATTATCTCAGGCATCTTCGGAGTTACGGAGCCTGCCATTTACGGTATTACGCTCCCTCGCAAGAAGCCGTTCATCTTAAGCTGTGTCGCGGCGGCGGTCGGCGGCGGTATCGTCGGTCTGATGGGCACCAAAGGCTATATTCTCGGCGGTCTGGGGATCTTCGGTATCCCAAGCTACATTAGTCCGGACGGGATGGATAAAGGCTTCTACGGCGCGATTGCCGCCATTGTAATCAGCTTCATTCTCGGGTTCATTCTTGTCTTCTTCTCCGGGTTCAAGGATGAGGAAGCGGCGGAGAGCAAGAGCGGCGGGACTGCCCGGAGCGTTTTGGTGAAGCAGGAGACGGTGGGAAGTCCGCTGAAGGGCCAGATCAGAGCCTTGTCGGAGCTGACGGACGAAGCTTTTTCTACAGGCGCAATGGGCAAAGGGATAGCGATTGAACCGCTGGAAGGCAAGGTGTACTCTCCCGTTGACGGGGTACTTACCACCTTATTCGCCTCCGGCCATGCGATCGGCATTACCAGTGATAACGGGGTCGATATTCTGATTCATGTCGGGAAGGACACGGTCAAATTGAAGGGCAAACACTTCACCCCCCGGGCCAAGCAAGGCGATACCGTCACCAAAGGCCAGCTGCTCATGGAGTTCGACGTTGCCGCGATCAGAGAGGCGGGCTATACGCTGACCACGCCTGTGATCATCTCCAATTCCGGCGAGTATCTCGATGTCATTGAGACGGACCAGAAGAGCATCGATTACCGCGAGAATCTGCTGACCGTCATGATCTAACCGGTATCCTAATCCAATCTCAGGAGGAACGAATATGAATAACAACGTGAATGTAAGTGTGAACAACAGAAGTTTTCCGGCAAATTTCCTGTGGGGCGGGGCAACGGCTGCGAATCAGCTCGAAGGCGGGTTCGATGCGGGTGGCAAGGGGTTAAGCACAGCAGATGTCATGACCGCGGGAACGCATACGGTCTCCCGGAGAATTACTCCGGTGCTGGAAGCCGGGGCTAATTATCCGAGTCATGAAGCGGTTGATTTCTATCAGCGGTACGAGGAGGATATCGCGCTGTTCGCCGAGATGGGCTTCAAGGTGTTCCGCATGTCCATCGCCTGGTCACGGATCTTCCCGAACGGGGATGATGCCGTGCCGAACGAAGAAGGGCTGAAGTTCTATGATCGGGTGTTTGCCGAACTCCACAAGCACGGGATCGAACCGCTGGTGACGATCTCCCATTATGAAGCACCTTACCATCTGGCTGAAGCCTATAACGGGTGGGCGGACCGCAGAACGATCGATTTCTACGTCCGCTACTGTGAGGTGATCTTTAACCGCTACAAGCACAGCGTGAAGTATTGGCTGACCTTCAATGAGATCAACATTCTTACCATGCCCTTCGGGACATTCATGGCCGGGGCGATGAAGCCGGAGGGAAATGCCGAGCTGACGGCATCCGCGCAAACTGACAATGAGCAGCTAAGATACCAGGCGCTTCATCACCAGTTCATCGCCAGTGCCAGAGCCGTGAAGCTGGGACATGAGATTCATAAGGATTTTCAGATCGGCTGTATGATTGCCTACATGTGCTCTTACCCGCTGACCTGTAATCCCGAGGATGTGCTGCTGGCCCAGCAAAAGGATAATCTGAGTAATTTCCTCTGCTCCGATGTTCAGGTGAGAGGTGCTTATCCGGGCTTCGCGCTGCGTTACTTCCGGGAGAAGCAGATTGAGCTGCAGATGGAGGCAGGTGACGGGCAGATTCTTAAGGAAGGCTGTGTGGACTTCTACACCTTCAGCTACTATTCGTCCACCTGCGTGAGTGCAGCCCCGGATCAGGAGTCGGTTGGCGGCAATATGTCGCTGGGTTTGAAGAACCCGTATTTGCAGGCAAGCGCGTGGGAATGGCAGATTGACCCGCAAGGCCTGCGGTGGTCCCTGAATAATATCTACAACCGTTACGGACTGCCGATGATGGTGGTGGAGAACGGGCTTGGCGCAGTAGATACCGTAGAAGCAGACGGTTCAATCAAGGATAATTACCGGATCGACTATCTGCGGGAGCATGTCCGGGCGATGGGGGAGGCGCTGGCTGACGGCGTGGATTTGATCGGATACACCTCTTGGGGCTGCATCGATCTGGTCAGTGCAGGCACCGGAGAAATGAAGAAGCGATACGGCTTCATCTATGTGGATAAGGATAACGAAGGCAAGGGTACTCTGGACCGGTCCCGCAAAGACAGCTTTTTCTGGTATCAACGGGTAATCGCCAGTAACGGAGCTGAGCTGGAGTAATCTGCGTCTGCCGTCAGCTCACTTTTACAAATATCTGTCTGCTGTTTCAGTCCGTCATCCCTACGGTATATGATTATTAATAAACATTAAAGGGGATTTCCTATGATCATAAAAGGGATCGAGAACATGGACGGCGGCAATATAATGAGCCAGATTCAGCAAGGCGGCAAATTCGTGATCTACACGTATTGCTTCTCTGTTGTCCTGATGACGTTCAGACGTAGCTCGGGCATCTATTTCATCAAGGCGGGCGAGGGCTCCGTCAAAAAAGGATTGAAGTACTCCCTGCTGACCTTCTTTGTGGGCTGGTGGGGGATTCCCTGGGGACCGATCTATTCCATCGGCGCGTTTATCACTAACTTCAAGGGCGGCAAGGACGTCACGAATGAAGTGTTAGCCGCCCTGTCGAATCAGAACGCTTCATAATAAAAGTACACATAGGAGAAGCTGTCCCGCAAGCCGTGAAATATGGCTGGTTGGGACAGCTTCTTGTGTTAATCATTTTTGCTGCTGCATACTGCGATATAATTCAGGTCCTTGCCTGTGGTGTTGAAGAAGGTATACATTTTCTTAAACTGCGCGCGGTTCTCCTTTTTGAGAGCATTCTTGAAAATACGCAGCGTACCGGCCACCCCTTCATCCCGGATCATCCCCTTAATGCTCATCAGCGACATCGTTCCGGTTACATGCTCAACCCGTTTGAAGCCGGTCTTGTTGAACAGGCCTTCCCAGTCTGCTACAGGCAGCGGTTCTACGTTCACATGAATGGTTTTCCGCAGCTCTGCCAGCTCCTCCGCCATATTCTCCTTTGCAAAAGTGATGTCATGCGTAAGCAGCACACCGCCCGGCTTCAGGACACGGAAGTATTCGGCTACCGCTTTTTGCTTCGCCGCCTGGTTCAGCATCGTCAGCATGGCTTCATTAATGACGACATCGAAGCTGTTATCTTCAAAAGGGAGCTTCATCGCATTCGCTTGTCTAACGTTAATGTACCCCTCCAGCTTCGCATCTCTGATGTTCTGCTCTGCCTTCGCAAGCGCCCTGGGGTCCATATCGATTCCAGTAATTTGGCATTTGTACTCCCGCGCAAGCTGGATAGAGGTGGTGCACATGTTGCAGGCTACTTCCAGTACCCGGCTGTCCTTATTTAGCTTCGCATGCCGGATCAACCAGTTCGTAGCAGCGACACCGCCGGGCCGCAGCCGCTTTTTACCGAGCTTGGCGAGGAAATTATGACCGACTTCCTTTTTCAACATGTCTCAATCCTTTCATCTCCGGCTTCACTACGATCAACAGCATTTGGAAGGCTTCTGTTGCATACAACGCGTGGGGAATATTGGCGGGTAAAATAAGGGTCTCCCCTGCCCGTACTGTATAAGGCTTGTCGTCAATCGTAATCCGTGCTTCGCCTGACAGAATATTGACCATGGCATCGCCGGGAGAGGAATGTCCGCCAATCGATGAACCTGTATCTACAGAGATCAGTGTCATGGCAAGGCTTGAGCGCTGAACCAGGGTCAGGCTGGATACCTGCTCCTGCTCTACAGTAATGATTTTGCGCAGATCCATGACTTCCGCTTGCGGGAGTCTTTTAATAAATTGCTCTTGTTCTTGTTCCATATGATTACCTCCAGGTTAAATGCTGATTTGCAGGAATTTGCAGCTGCTCTGTGCATTGAACTCATGCCAGGTGCCGGCCTGCACGATGACTGCTGCCCCGGCGGTTAATGCACAGGACTGGTCAGCGACAAGCATGTGAAGCTCACCCTCCAGAACGTGGATGATCTTGGATCTGGGCGAGGTCTCCGAGCTGATGGATTCGCCGGTGTCCATGCCGTACAGCACCCAGTCCTGGGCTTCCGCAGTGGTGGCAGCACCTTCAGGGAAGTGAAGTGTTCTGCTGGAAATCTGATAGGGCCGGATACTGATCATGTGACTGAAATGAACGACCGTTCCTTCCTTGATTTCACTCATAATGTCCTCCTGTATATTGCTTGATACTTAACATTTGATATAATGAGAATTAAAGTGAGAATCGTTCTCATTTATTGAATTGTAGCAGAGTTTCTAAGATGACTCTGTTGCCATGGCAACAGGAGGCGATAAATTTGCAGCAATATATGAACAAAATTCAAAATACAGTCCTGTTCAAAGGATTCCGGGGCAGCGAGGTGCAGCAGGCGCTCGGTTGTCTGCAGGGGTCGATTAAGGATTTCGGCAGGAAGGATTTCATATTCAGGCAGGAGGAGTACCTGGAGGCGGCGGGCATCATTCTGGAGGGGAATGTCCTGCTCTGCAAGGAGAACAGCTCCGGCACGCGCTTCATCTTCTCAGAGCTTGCGGACGGGGAGATTATCGGGGAGACAGCGCTTCGTCAGGAGCAGGAGCCCAGCGGCTATGAGGCGATAGCCGGGTCGGCATGCCGGATTCTGTTCATCCGAATGAACAACATCATCCGTCCGGGGCACACGACCTGCCATCTTCGCGGCCGGATTATTGAGAATATGCTGGCACTGCTGCTGGAGAATAACCGCTCGATGTATCAGAAGCTTGACCTGGTCTCCCACAAATCGCTACGGGAGCGGATCATTCACTACCTGAGCATTCAGGCCCGCAAAAACAATTCGCCCGCCTTCGAGATCCCGTTCAGCAGAAGTGACCTGGCGGATTATCTGACGGTGGACAGAAGCGCCTTATCCCGGGAGCTGCAGCGGATGGCGCAGGACGGGCTGATCCGGTTCACGCGGAATCAGTTTGAGCTGCTTACGGTAGACTATGAGCTAAGGTGGTGATCTGTGGTATCCTCACTGGAATAACCACTTAATTATTGATAGCACCTTATAATATGTTATAATGAATTTCTGATTTCATACTAAGTAGAATAGAGGTCGCCAAAGGATGAAAGTAAAAATTAACCGCAATGCAGCTAAGGTTCTAAAAGATATGTTGAACAGCCCGGAAGCGGAAGGCAAGAAAATCCGCGTGGTCATCACCCAGAATCACGGAGATCACGGACACTATGATGTAGCGCTGGATACACCTACTGAGCACGATGAAGTGGTCGCTACAGATAAGGATATCGAGATTCTGCTGGATACGCGCGAACCGCTGCTAGACGGCGTCTGGATTCAGTATTTCTATGTTCCGCAGGAAGGCTTCTTCATCACCAATCCGTCTACCGGATTCCTGGAGAAATAAGCGGCAGTTAACTATGATCTGTGCTGCCTTAGGGGCGGCACTGTCTGAAACAGCCTCATCCGGCTGGTCAGACGGTGCCGTCTTTTTGTGCTGGGCGAAAAGTCGTTGCAAAAGTATGCATTATCGTTGAATGCCTATATTAGCGGAGCGCGGATTTTTTATTATACTGTTCTTGTAAGCGATTACACACATATAGCTGGGGGGAAATTCTAGTGAATAAGAAAAAAGCAATGACACTGATGTCCAGTATCCTGATGGTCTCTCTGCTTAGCGCGTGCGGAGGCAGTAACGGCAATGCCGGCTCGGAGCCGAAGGCCTCAGCCGCAGCAACGGAAGCTACAGGAACGAATGCCCAGCCAGCCAAGGACGCCGGTGCAGTGGATACATCCCAGCCTGTAACCCTGAAGATGATCTTCGTAGGTCCGAAGCCGGTTGATTACGATCAGGTATTCGGGGAGATCAATAAGAAGCTCAAGGAGAAAATCAACGCCACACTGGAAGCCGAATTCCTGGACTGGTCCGACTGGGCGCAGAAATATCCGCTTAAGCTGGCGGCTAACGAGGACTTCGATCTGATCTATGCCGCCAACTGGGCAGGCTATAACGACCAGGCACTCAAGGGAGGGTTCCTGGAGCTGACGAACGAGCTGCTGGAGAAATATGCTCCGATGACCTGGAAGGCGATGCCTGAGGTAGCCTGGGGTCAGGCGAAGGTGAACGGCAAGCTGTATATGGTGCCTCAGAACCGCGGCGAAACCGTGGAGAAGCTGATTCTGTACCGCGAAGACCTGCGCAAAAAATATAATCTGCCGGAGATCAACAGCCCGGAGGCGTACGCCAACTATCTCAAGACTATATCCGGAAAAGAGAAGGGAGTTACTCCATTCGTACCGGAGACTGGCGACTGGAAGCTGCATAATCTGGACCGGATTCTGCTCAAGCAGCAGAACGAATGGAATCTGTTCGACCTCGATCTGCCGATGGGCTTCAAGCTGGATGATCCGGCCGGTAAAGTGTTCAACTTATATGAGACTCCTGAATTCAAGGAGCTTGTCTACTATTATAAAGATCTGGCCGAGAATAACGCCTGGTCGAAGAGCGCACTGAACAGCAAGCTGGATCATCAGCAGGAATTCAAGGCCGGCAAGGCAGCCTCCATCACCCACAATCTGGGTACGCTTGGCGCCTTGATGACCGATATGCGGGAGAAGAACTCTCCGTATGAGCTGGCTCTAGCCGATATCAATCCGGATAAGAAAAAATCGGTGGCCGTCTCTACGCAGAACGGCGTAGCGATTCACTCCACCTCCAAGCAGCCGGAACGTGCGCTGATGATGATCGATCTGCTCCAGAACGATAAGGAACTGCATGATCTGATCATGAACGGCATCACGGCTGTACACTATAATCCGGTCGGCGAAGATAAATTCACGAACGCCGAGAAGAATGCCAACTACACCGGCTTCTCGAACTGGGGCTTCAACTCCCCGCTGAACCGGGATAATGCCTCCTTCCCAGATGAAGCGAACGCCCTGACTGACAAATGGGAGAAGGAGGTCTATCACTATCCGCTGGAGACCTTCGTCTTCGACAACAGCAAGGTGAAGACAGAGGTGGCCAATGTCGGCAATGTGATGCTGCAATACGGCATTCCGCTGGAATACGGAACGGTGAAGGATGTAGACGCGGGTCTGGCCAAGCTCCAGCAGCAGGTTAAGGCCGCCGGTATCGATACCATCATCGCAGAGGTGCAGCGTCAGATTGATGAATTCCTGGCGAACTCAGGCCAATAACCTGACAGCTCGGTTATAGCTTATACGAACAATAGGACAGCGGTTCTCCCGTCTTGGGGAACCGCTGTTTCATGTTTTTTAGGCCCGTTCATTTTGCCGGGCCGTCATTCAGCTTGTGGTGCGGGCCGGCGGGATGCTCTGCGGGTTGTTGAACACATTGCCGGGATCATATTTCGCCTTGACTCTGCGTAATCTGGCATAGTTCGTTCCGTAATAGACCGGGCCGGAAGGCTTGATGCCCTGGTCAGGCACGTTGATGTAGCTTCCTACGATGAACGGCTGCAGCTTGCGGCGGGTGTTGCGGACGTAGAATATATTTTTGGCGGCGTCCGATTTCTTGACCCAGGAGCTGTTCCACTCCACATAGAATTTGGCCTTGCGCCAGTAGAAGGCGGTAGATTTAGGAGATTTACGGCTTACCGCCCCACCCCAATTGAGGAAAAAGAACCCGGCGTCCTTCCCCTCCACCTTCTCCAGGAACTCACGCATCGGCTTGAATGCCTGATCCGGGAACGGTTTCCTGCCGAAGCCGCTGGAGAACTGGTTACTGACCCGCTGGGTCTGCACCGGATCGGGAGCGAGCATGAAGCTGACCACCTGCGGATAAGGCAGGGAACGGATCGTTTGGACCGTGGGCGTTCCTACACTTGTAATGGGCTTCAAGAGGCGGACAGCCTCAGCCTTAGATCCGAGGAACAGTCCCAGCATGCTGACATTTCCACCCTTTTTGGGACCGATGGATAATTCGCTGCCCAGTCTCGTATTCACTGCGGGAGCCCAGCGCTGCCAGGTCTTAAGGACCTTCTCGAACTGGCCCCAGGGCCAGGTGATGCGGAATACCGTTGCTGTGGCAGGAGCCGGGCGTACTTTGAATTTGTAACGGGTGTACACGCCGAAGTTGCCTCCGCCGCCGCCACGGGAAGCCCAGAGCAGATCGGCATTCCTTTTCTTATTTGCAATAATGATTCTGCCCTTGGCATCGACCATTTCAAGCTCCACCAGATTATCGCTGACCAGCCCCAGAGTACGCTGAAGCGGGCCGATGCCGCCGCCTAGTGTAATGCCCCCGATTCCAACGGTAGGACTGTCCCCATAAGGTGACATATACCCTTTCCGGGCCAGCGTATGGGCGATTCTCCCGACCGTATTTCCGGCTCCGACGACGGCTGTCCCGGTTGTGCGGCTTAGCTTAATGCTGTTCATTTCACTGACATCAATGACGATGCCGCCGTTCACCTGGGACAGATTGACCTCCAGCGCATGTCTGCCGCCTCTGGGACGGATGGGAATCCCACGTTCGTTGGCCCATTTGATAGCATTCACTACATCCTGGGTCTTCTTGGCGAACACGAATACTTTGGGGAATCGGTCGGTATGCGGGTCCCAATTTTTGCGCGCGGCCTCATAACCCGGATCACCTTTGTAGATGACGCGTCCGGTAAGCTTCGTTGCTGAGTTCACTGGTTTCCAGCTCCTTTTGAGCGAATATGGGCATAGATATGACTTTGACTAGGTTAATGTATGCGGGGCTTTAGTCTATGGAGTGGGCTATAATACGGGCTATTAATGAGAATGGTTATCAATTATAATGTGATTAACCGTCAAAGGATACAGCGGAATAAAGATAAACGGGGAATAGTGATGAAGCTGAACGAACATATACAGTGGTGGAACCATGCATCGGTCAGGATTATGGATATCCGCAGAGGGAGGCTTCCGGCAGGCTCGGCGCTTCCATATTATCAGCTGCCTTCGAGTGCGTTCCTGTATGCTGCTCAGGGACAGGCGCAAGTGCAGCTGGATGAGCTACAGACTACCTTGAGACGTAATCAGCTTGTGCATGGCGGGCGGGGGGCTATTCTTGCGGTGCGTGCAGATGAAGCCTTCGAATACTTCCTGGTGCTGTACAAGGCAGTGCTGATGCTGCCCCAGTCCAACAGAGTGATAAGTCTGCTGGAGCAGGAGAATCCGGCCAGGCTTCAATACAGCTTCAGTCCCGCTTACACGCATCCCTTGCTGGACCGGCTTGAGCGGATGTACATAGAGTGGTTAACCGCAGATCCTCTGCAGCATCTCTATGTGAGATCGCTGTTTCTTCAATTTGTCCATGAAGTGCTGGTTCAGATGAAGCAGCAGGGGCTTGTTCCGGTTCAGCCGGACCTGCTGGCTCAAGCACTGCGGTACATGCGTGAGCATTACAGGGAGCCGATCACGCTGGACACTCTGGCTGAACAGTTTGATTGCAGCGTAAGCTATCTGAGCAAGCTGTTCAAGAGCCGGATGCAGGCAGGGCCCATCCGTGTACTGACACAGATCCGCATGGAGAGAGCTGCGCATGATCTGCTGTATAGCGGATATACCGTGCAGGAGATTGCGGAACGGACAGGCTATCCCGATGCCCATACCTTCAGCCGGAATTTCAAGAAGCAGTATGGCTGCCCGCCGGTACAATTCAGAATGAACATGGACGCGGAGCTGCTTGTACAAGGATCGCCTGTCGTTCATCCGATTACTGCCCTTGTAGCTCATAATTCCAAGTGCTATAGTATCCAAAGTAGTGAGAACTATTATCATTTACAGCGAAAAGGGGGATTACCAGTGATGCGGGGAACGAAGACGGCATCTATGGCTACAGCGGTTCTATTATTGTGTGTAACCTTGCTGCTAAGCGCATGTTCGGGGTCTGGTGCAGGAACATCGGCGAATAACGGTGCGGCAGGTAACAAGGCGCCATCATCCTTGAGTACGGCCATTCCTGGGGGCGAAACGGCGGCTCCGGGCTCCAATACAGGCAGTACGGCTGCAGCAACGAAAGTTTATACTGACGGCAAGGGGGAGGTTACCATTCCGGTAAATCCGCAGCGGATTATTGATCTGACAGGCAGCGCCATCGGCAATCTGCTGGTGCTCGGTGTGAAGCCGGTCGCAGCTTCGGATGACTCCTTGAAGAATCCGTTCCATGCGGGTCAGCTGGATGATATCGTTAATATTGGAGCGGAACCGAATGCTGAGGCTATTCTGAAGCTGGACCCGGATCTGATTCTGACTTTTGACTATATCGAAGAAGCCCAGTATGAGCAGCTTGTCCAGATCGCTCCGGTGGTCCGGCTGAAATACGGCGGGGGCACTCCGCAGGATCTGCTTCTGGAATTCGGCAAGATTACCGGCAAAGAGGCGGAGGCACAGCAGTGGATTGACGGGTGGAACGATAGAATTGCTGAAGTGAAGCCGAAGATTACTGAAGTTGTCGGTGACCAGACAGTATCGATTCTCCAGCCTTATGCGAAGGGCATCTATGCCTGGGGCAACAAGGGAGGAAGAGGCGGTGAGATTCTGTACGGGGACCTCGGCCTTAAGGCACCGGAGATTATCCGGACCACTTTGATTGACGGGGAAGGCTTCGGCGGGAACTTGTCGCTTGAGCTGCTGCCGGAGTATGCGGGAGACTATATTTTCACCAGCAACTGGGGCTGGGATGACGGGGATGCGAATGTTGTGTATGGCAGCAAGGACTGGAAGTCACTCCCGGCTGTGAAGAATAATCGCGTCTATTTCATTGATGAGAAGGGCTCCTATTATAATGACCCGATCTCTCTGGAAGCACAGCTGAAATTCATTGTGGAGAGCTTTCTGGGAACGGGACAATAATCCGGGTGTTGCGCATGAACGCGTAAGTAAGCCGGAATGATAAGGGGATCAATAGGCTCTTTGGAGCATGTTGATCTTTTTTTCGGAGACAGAGCTGCTGTACAACTTAATATTTACATTTCGTGTAATGTATATATACTTAACTTTTGAAGGATTCATATCTCCGGGTTAACCGGCAAGGGAGGATATTACAGACATGACATCAACCATTAAAGTAGGCATCGTCGGATACGGAAATTTGGGTAAAGGGGTACAGCAGGCTATTGAGCAGAACTCCGATATGGAGCTGGTAGCCATATTCACCCGCAGAGATCCGCAGCAGCTGGCAGACATCACAGGAACGCGCACCGAGCACATCTCAGCCGCCGAGCAGTACATAGGCAAGATTGATGTAATGATTCTGTGCGGCGGTTCCGCAACAGATCTGCCGGAGCAGACTCCGCAGCTGGCCCGGTTATTCAACACGGTGGACAGCTTTGACACTCATGCCAAAATCCCTGATTTCTTCGCTGCGGTGGACAAGTCTGCCCGCGAAGGCGGCAGCGTAAGTGTGATCTCCACCGGCTGGGACCCGGGCATGTTCTCCATGAACCGGCTGCTGATGCAGTCCATCCTGCCGGTAGGCGAGGATTATACGTTCTGGGGTACAGGAGTCAGCCAAGGGCATTCGGATGCGATCCGCCGGGTTCCCGGTGTGAAGGCAGGCGTGCAATATACCGTGCCGGTCCAGGAGGTTATTGACAGCATTCGCGGAGGCGAGACTCCGCAGCTGTCCACCCGCGAGAAGCACCGCCGGGAATGCTACGTAGTGGCTGAAGCAGGAGCAGACCGCGATGCCATTACCCGGACGATTGTGGAGATGCCGAACTATTTCGCCGATTACGACACAACGGTTCAATTCATTACGGACGAGGAGCTTGCTGCTGAGCATTCAGGGATGCCGCATGGCGGCTTCGTCATCCGCAGCGGAGTGACCGGAGGCGGAAGCAAGCAGATCGCCGAATTCGGGCTGAAGCTGGACAGCAACCCGGAATTCACCGCCAGCGTGCTGGCAGCCTATGCCCGTGCTGCTGTACGGCTGAAGCAGGAAGGCCAGACAGGAGCTAAGACTGTATTCGACATTCCGCTCGGCCACCTGTCCCCGAGATCGGCTGAGGAGCTGCGGCGCGAGCTGCTGTAGGCTACAAGGAGAGGGATAAATCCCGTTGATGGGGCCGGAAGTTGGCTGGATGGCTGAAGGAGAGGGATAAATCCCATTGGTGAGGCCGAAAGTTGGCTGGAGGGCTGAATTAAAGGGATTTATCCCATTGGTGGGGCCGGAAGTTGGCTGGATGGCTGAATTAAAAGGATTTATCCCGTTGATGAGGTCGAAAGTTGGCTGGATGGCTGAATTAGAGGGATAAATCCCATTGGTGAGGTCGAGTACGGCTGAGCGAGAGTAATGAGGAGCATTAGTGCACCTGAATTCACCGGAAGTCGGCTATATGAGCGAATGAGGAGCACAAGTGCTCCTGTTAGTACCTGAATCTGCTATTCGTACGCATACGTCCAACCGGATGCCCTCAGCATAACTACTAGCGAGCACAGGATCACCAACAAACCAATTGCTCAACCTAAAAAAGAGGTGTCCCCAGCCAAATGGCTTAGGGACACCTCTTCTTGTATCATTTAAGTCTATAACAGTTACACAATACCCTGCGCCAGCATGGTATCGGCAACCTTCAGGAACCCGGCGATGTTGGCACCGGCAACCAGGTTACCGGCGACGCCGTAATCCTCTGCTGCCTGAACGGTTCTGCTGTAGATATTTTTCATAATGACTTGCAGCTTCTCGTCCACCTCTTCGAAGGTCCAGGACAGACGCATGCTGTTCTGGCTCATCTCCAGGCCCGAGACCGCTACACCGCCGGCATTGGCTGCCTTGGCTGGAGCAAACAGCACCTGGTTCTCCAGGAACAGCTCCACCGCTTGGAGAGTGGTCGGCATATTGGCGCCTTCGCCAATGGCCTTAACTCCGTTCAGAATTAGAGTCCGGGCGGATTCCAAATCGAGCTCGTTCTGCGTGGCACACGGCAGAGCGATGTCGCAAGGCAGGCTCCAGATTCCGCTACAGCCTTCAACATACTCGGCATGCGGGTGCTCCTTCACATATTCGCTGATGCGCAGGCGATCTGTTTCCTTCAGTCTTTTGACCGTATCCAGATTGATGCCCTGCGGATCATGAATGTAACCGTTCGAATCACTGCAGGCAATCACGTGGGCCCCCAGCTGCTGAGCCTTCTCGATGGCGTAGATGGAGACATTCCCGGAACCGGAGATGACCACCTTGCTGTCCTTGAAGCTTGCTCCGCGTGATGACAGCATCTCTTGCACGAAGTATACACAGCCATAGCCGGTAGCTTCCTTGCGCGCCAGACTGCCGCCATAGAGCAGCCCTTTTCCGGTAAGAACACCGGCAGCATGCCCGCCGTGAATCCGTTTGTATTGGCCGAACATATAGCCGATCTCGCGCGCGCCTACACCGATATCCCCTGCAGGAACATCTGTATCCTGTCCAATGTGGCGGTACAATTCCGTCATGAAGCTCTGGGTGAAGCGCATAACCTCTTGATCCGATTTATCCTTGGGATCGAAGTCGCTGCCGCCCTTGCCGCCGCCCATGGGCAGGCCGGTCAGCGAGTTTTTGAAAATCTGCTCGAAGCCCAGGAACTTGATAATCCCGAGGTAGACCGAAGGATGGAAGCGCAGGCCGCCTTTGTAGGGACCGATGGCACTGTTGAATTGAATGCGGAAGCCGCGGTTAACCTGCGTATTACCGGCATCGTCCACCCAAGGGACGCGGAAGGAGATGCTGCGCTCAGGCTCAACCAGCCGCTCGAGAATCCCGTGCTTCATATACTGGGGGTGGCGGGTCAGAACGGGGGTGATGCTCTCCAGGAATTCCTGGACAGCCTGGTGAAATTCTGGCTCATGCGGGTCGCGCTTCTGGACCTCTGCATAGATCCGCTGCACGTACTGCACAGCCTCATTTGATACTTCTGACGATAGTGTAGGAACGATGGACACTTTGGCAAGCACTCCCTGTCTGATTGTAATTCGGGCTATCCCGTATTTAATTAGAATTTAAAAGAATTCTATAAAACCTTACATCAATTTGCCAATCAATTATTTTTGGCATAGTCATTAAGAAATTCTATGAACCTTACATACTATGCCAGCTATATGCGGCAGAATGTTAATAAACCTCTGGTCAATTCAAGATTGCAGCTCCCCCTGAATAGGGTATATATAAATATTGGAAACAGTATAAAGCATTGAGAGAGAGGCGTAAGCATATGCACTTATTAACTGTAGCAGAATTAGTAGATGTGGAGAACCACGCCTGGGAAGAGATCAGGGAGCTGCTGAGTCAGGGATCGCGCACCTACCGGCTGGAGGCGGCAGAAGCGGAACAGGCGGTACAGACGCTGGTCCGCTTGCAGGTCAGCACGAAATCCTATCTGGGAGCGATAGCCTACGAGACAGGAGGAATTGTGTTCGAGCATGGCTGGATTACGCTGCTTGGCGCGGGAGCCGAAGGCATCTTCGGAAGCCTGACCTCATGGAATGGCCTGTCTACAGCGGACAATATTCCTCCCCTGCCGGGAATGCTGATTGTGGCCTACGATGCGGCAGGCGGCTTCTTCGGCCTCGATACGGGGCGGTTCGGGCAGACAGGTCATATCTATTATTATGCCCCGGATGTCCTGAAGTGGGAGACAACGGAGCTGACCTATTCAGGCTTCATCGGCTGGCTGGCAGAAGGGGACTTGGATCTGTTCTACGAAACCTTCCGCTGGGAGGGCTGGGAAGAGGAGGTCCAGCAGCTTGAGCCGGGCCAGGTCATGGGCTATTACCCGCCGCTGTGGACGAAGGAAGGCAGCGGCCGGCTTAGCAGCAAAGAGCCAGTATCTATTCTGGAGGCCTGGCATTCAGCGGGAAGTGAGGGCACGGAATGAAGAAGAGTAAGGCGGGCAGAGAAAGGCTTAAGGTCGTCACGATTGCCGAAGAACCGCTGGAATGGATACCATATGTCACTGCAGCACGTGGAAGCCAGGATATTGTATATGAACGGCTACCAATATACCGGGGGGAGATTCTGGGGTTGCCGAAGGAGGTGGAGGCGCTGATTATAGCCTCTGACCTTCAGGGAATGGCTCTTCATGACAACGGCGAATACGGCGGCTCTCTGGTGGGTGAGAAGCTTCCGGAGACGCTGGAGCATCTGCTTCAGCTCCATCTGCCGGACGTCAATCAGGATAAGGTGCTGGTATGTTTATGCGGGGATTTATACGGGGATACTGCCGTAAGAGGTTCGAGCGGCGACCCGCTCCCGGTATGGAGAGCCTTCCGCAGCAGGTTCCAGGCGGTGCTGGGTGTGAACGGCAACCATGATGACCTGTCCCCTGAAGGAGAAGCTGAGCTTGCATCTACAGGGGGAATTCACCTGTTCTCTAAGCCGTCAGTCCTGTTGCACAAGGGATTGATGGTAGCGGGACTAGGAGGAGTTACGGGAAGAGGAGACCGGCCCAACCGCACCCCGGAACCTGAATATTTGGAGACGCTGGGACACCTGCTCCAGCGCGGGCCCCATATTCTGCTGCTGCATCAGGGGCCGGAGGTGCCCGCAGCAGGACTTCATGGACATTCAGCGACCCTCGCACAATTGGAAGCTGGACCGGAGCTTCTGGTCTGCTGCGGACATATTCATTGGCACCAGCCGCTAGCTGAGCTAGGGAACGGTACACAGGTGCTTAACACGGACGGAAGGGTGCTGATCTTCACCGCTGCCAGCCCGGACTGACATGAGCCGCCGCCGGGAACAAATGCTTCTATTTTGTCCAAGTCTTGTCCGTAAACTTTACAAACAGCATCGGAATAGATATAATTTAGGTATAACTTTCAGGGTTTGAAACAACAGAAAGGGGCCTAACGCCATTAGGCTCCTTTTGTATTTCCGGCCCATGTTAACAGGAGGGCGAAAGTCATTCACAAGGAAAAGATTATGGTATGTGTTCATTACGGCCCGCATGGCGAGCGTTTGATCCGGCGTGGAGTCCAGTTATCCGAGTTGATCGGGGCACCGCTGTATGTGCTCAATGTGGATAGTTCAGACAGTGATGAATATAATCAAAGCAAAGAAATGTATATGGCGGTCTGGAAGCGTCTGGCTGAAGAAGCCGGTGCTGAATTCATGGTGCGCAAGCGCCGCGGCCGCAAGACCACGGATGTGATCGTTGAAGCGGCAGAAGAACATGAAGTCACTCAGGTTATTATCGGGCAATCGGCCCAGACCTTATGGCAGGAGCTGACTAAACGCAACTTCGTCAATGAACTGATCAGCAAGATGAAGATGATGGATCTGCATGTAGTGGCAGTTCAGCGTATGCGCGCCGGTCTTGAAGAGACCCATGAAGAAGGGGTAACCGCTTATTTGGTGAAGAACGACGGAATGTATCAGCTCAGCGATGAGCCGGAAGGTTCAGACTTCATCAAAGGCAAATTCTTCCACGAATTACACACTGAATTTGAGAATGGCTTGTTCAAAATTGAGCAAGATGGTAAAGCAAGATATTTGCATATCTGTGAAGGCAACTTGGCAGATCCACTATAATTAGTCTTGTTGACAGGAAGTAAGTACCAGTGTTCACAACCTATATCACTGAAGGGAAAAGGAGGCTTGCCTTTGCTGCATATAACCGTTCTTGTTCCGTTTCTTATGGCCCTGCTGATAGCGCTTCTACGCGGGAGGGTACGCAAGCTCCACAGAGGATGGCTTGTACTGGCCGCACCGCTGATGTTATTTATCTACTTCTTTACCCGTATTCCGGTCATCAAGGGAGGGGATCTCGGATATGAGACATTGCCATGGATTCCTTCCCTTGGGATTGATCTGGTCTTCCATCTCGATGGATTAAGCCTGCTGTTCGCCTTGTTAATCACGGGAATGGGCACCCTGGTCTTTATCTATTCCATCTTTTATCTGGACAAACGCAAGGAAGAGCTGACTCCTTTCTATGTGTATCTGCTGCTGTTCATGGGAGCTATGCTGGGAGTCGTCCTATCCGATAACCTGATGGTGTTATACGGATTCTGGGAGCTTACGAGTGTCTCATCTTTCCTTCTGATTGCCTACTGGCACCGGAGACAGAAATCACGCTACGGCGCGCAAAAGTCGATGCTGATCACTGTCTTCGGCGGTCTGGCGATGTTCGCAGGCTTCCTGATGCTGTATGTGATGACAGGTACCTTCAGCATCCGCGAGATCTGGAGCCAGGTGGGCGACATCAGCGGACAAACGCTGTTCATCCCCGCAATGCTGCTTATTCTGCTGGGTGCCTTCACCAAATCGGCCCAGTTTCCGTTCCACATCTGGCTGCCTGATGCAATGGAAGCGCCGACTCCGGTCAGTGCGTATCTGCATTCAGCAACCATGGTCAAAGCCGGTTTATATCTGGTAGCACGGTTCAGCCCGGTGTTTGCGGGGCAACATGAGTGGTTTTGGATAGTGTCGGGCGTCGGCCTGATCACCTTGATCTATGGATCGATCCAGGCGATGAAGCAGACGGACCTGAAGGCTCTGTTAGCTTATTCTACAATCAGCCAGCTCGGTCTGATTATGGGATTACTCGGCATGGGATCGGCAGCTTCCTTTTATACAGGGGAACAGGCTGTATTCTATACCGCCGCAACAACGGCAGCACTCTTTCATTTAATTAATCATGCCATATTCAAAGGTTCGCTCTTCATGGTGGTCGGAATTGTCGACCATGAGACGAATACCCGTGATCTGCGCAAGCTGGGGGGGCTGGTGTCCCTGATGCCGGTAACCTTCACGTTAGCGCTGATCGGCAGCTTCTCAATGGCGGGCCTTCCGCCGTTTGCCGGATTCCTGAGCAAGGAAATGTTCTTCACGGCTGTGCTGAATATCAGACAGCTGGATATCTTCAGCCCCGGGGCCTTCTTTACAATATTCCCGGTGCTGGCGTGGATTGCAAGCATATTTACCTTTGCATACAGCATGATTATGGTCTTCCATACCTTCTTTGGCAAATATCAGCCGGAGAAGCTGGACAAAAAACCGCATGAAGCGCCCCTCGGCCTTCTGCTTCCGCCAGTAATTCTGGCACTGCTGGCCGTGATCACCGGCTTCTTCCCGAACATACTGTCGGGGACACTGATCGTGCCGGGGATGAATGCCATTCATCCGGAGCTTGCAGCCAGCTCGCCTTTTTACGTCAACATCTATTTCTGGCACGGGTTCACCGCCGAGGTCTGGATGACGCTGGGAGTGATCCTTCTCGGGATTATCGTATACCGCGTATATGGCCGGTTCAGCCTTGTGGATAAGGAATGGCGCAGCGGCCTCACGCTGACACAGGTATATGACGGGAGTATCCGGCTCGTGGAGGGACTGTCCCGTGCGGTGACAGGGCTATACATGACCGGTTCGATGCGTCATTATCTGATGTATATTTTCACCCTGATTATCGCCGTAGTAGGCGGTACTATGCTTTATTCGGAGGGCATTACGTTTGGCCAGGGGAGCTACGCTCCGGTCACCTTCTTTGAAGTTGTTGCCGTACTGGTCCTGCTGACCGGTGCGCTCGCTATACCATTCGCGAAGTCCAGAGTCTCGGCGATTCTGCTTACCGGAATGGTCGGTTACATGGTGACGCTATTGTTCATCCTGTTCCGCGCACCCGATCTGGCCCTCACCCAGATGATTGTTGAAGTGGTCTCGGTCACGCTGTTCCTGCTCTGCTTCCGGCATCTGCCGAAGCTGAAGCGGGAGAAGGTCAGGCTGCGGGTCAAGGTGCCGAGGCTGATCATCGCCTTAGGCTTCGGGATCACGATGACGCTGGTGGCGCTGGCCGCGCTAGGCAGCAGTCCGTTCGAGTCTATCTCAACCTACTATGTGGAGAATAGTTATAAGCTTGGCGGCGGCAAGAACATCGTCAATGTCCTGCTGGTGGATTTCCGCGGCTTCGATACCATGTTCGAAATTACGGTGCTGGGGCTGGCGTCGCTGGCCATCTACTCGATGATCAAGCTGCAGCTGGAGCAGGATCATACGCCTGTTCTGACCAGAAACAAACCGGAGGAGAGCACGCGCCGCTATACCCGCAGCAATGATGTGTTGCTGCAATCGGTGGCAAAAGTAGCCTTCGTGATCATCATCACTTTCTCCCTGTATCTGTTCTTCGCGGGTCATAATCAGCCGGGCGGCGGCTTTATCGGAGCCTTGATGGCTGCTGCGGCGCTGGTGCTGGTCGCGATTGCCTTCGGTACGGAGTTTGTGGAGAAGGTGCTGCCGGTCGATTACCGCAAGTTAATCGCAGTCGGGATTATGATCGCTTTTCTCACCGGAATCGGTTCCTTTGTCTTCGATGCTCCGTTCCTGACCCAGGCCTTCGGTTACTTTGAACTGCCGGTCATGGGCAAGACGGAGCTAACCACGGCGATGCTGTTCGATCTGGGAGTCTACCTCTCGGTGATTGGTGTCACGATGAATATTATCTTTACGATCGGGAGGGATAACTAATGGAGATCCTTATTGCCCTGGCGATCGGTGTCTTGTTTACCGTAGGTGTCTATCTGGTCCTGTCCAAAAGTCTGCTCCGCATCCTGCTCGGGACGACGCTGCTGACGCACGGCGTTCATCTGCTGCTGCTGACGATGGCAGGCCTGAAGACGGGCGCTTCACCTCTGCTTGGCGAGAAGGCGGACAGTTATGTCGATCCGCTGCCGCAGGCGCTTATCCTGACTTCCATTGTAATCAGCTTTGGGGTATCCGCGTTCTTCATCGTTCTGGCCTACCGGGCTTACCGCTCGGCGGGGACGGATGATGTGGAAGGAAGCAAGGGGGAGAGACCATGAACAACCTGCTTGTACTGCCTTTGCTGATCCCGGCCTTTACGGCGGTCATCCTGATTTTTCTCAAGGAACGAATTAAGCTGCAGCGTATCCTCAGTGCCATCAGTGTGCTGGTGAATATCGCAGTAGCGCTTATCATTATGTACCAGGTCCATACAGATGGGATTCAGACGCTGTATATGGGAGGATGGATTCCGCCTTACGGCATCGTCTTCGTAGCTGATATGTTCGCAGCGCTGCTCGTCTTGACGGCTGCGGTGGTAGGGGCAGCTTGCCTGTTCTTCTCCTTCGCCAGCATTGGAGAGGAGCGGGAGCGGTTCTACTACTATACATTCTTCCATTTCCTGCTCACCGGTGTGTTCGGCTCGTTCCTGACAGGTGACCTGTTCAACCTGTTTGTCTGCTTCGAGGTGCTGCTGGTTGCCTCCTACGCCATGATTGTTCTGGGTGGAACCCGGATACAGCTGCGTGAGACGCTCAAGTATATCCTTGTCAACGTAATTTCCTCCACCTTGTTCGTAGCGGCGATTGCTTATCTGTACGCGGCGACAGGCACGCTGAATATGGCTCATCTGGCCATCCGTGTGGGAGAGGCCGGGCAGGGCGGAGTCATGAATGTGATTGCTGTACTCCTGCTGCTGGTGTTCTCGCTCAAAGCAGGCCTGCTGCTATTCTTCTGGCTGCCGGATTCGTACAGTGCTCCTCCGCAGGCGGTAAGGGCATTGTTCGGCGCACTGCTTACCAAGGTGGGGCTGTATGCCATCACCAGAACGTTCTCGCTGATTTTTGTCCATGACATGGGCCTGACCCATTCGCTGATCGGCTGGATGGCAGGGGCCACTATGATTCTTGGAGCCATAGGGGCACTCGCCTATAATGATCTAAGCCGGATCTTCAATTATAATATTGTCATCAGTGTCGGCTTCATCGCCTTCGGTATCTCCGTGGCTACCCAGGATTCGCTGAGCGGGGTGGTATTCTATCTGATGCACGATATGGTTGCCAAGGCACTGCTGTTCTTCCTGGGCGGTCTGATTGTCGCAGCTTCGGGGACGGAGCAGCTGAGGCTGATGGGCGGTCTGATCCGCCGGTATCCGTGGACGGGCTGGATGTTCTTCGTCCTGACGCTGGCGCTGGTCGGCGTTCCTCCGCTTAGCGGTTTTGCCGGGAAGGTCATGATGGTCCGCAGCGGCTTCGGGGAGCAGCATACCGCGCTTGCGCTTATCGCTCTGGCTTCCAGCTTCGTCGTCTTATATTCACTGATCAAAGTCTTCCAGCAGGTATTCTGGGGAGGCGAGAAGAGCGATGAAGAGATCCGTCCTCTGCGCTACAAAGCTATGATGGTACCGGCTGCGGCACTGTTTGTGCTCGTCATCCTGATGGGTATCGGCGCCGAGTGGGTGAACGGCTATGTGGGGCAGGCAGGCGCAGTCCTCGCTGATCCGGCAGCGTACATTAATGCTGTCATGAAGGAGTAGATGAAGATGGCCTTTCAAATATTGTTGAATCTCATGATCGCCTTCCTGTGGATGTTCCTGAATAATGACTGGACGGCCTCCGGCTTCATCGTCGGTTATGTGCTGGGGGTGGCCGTACTGGTGGTCATGCGGCGCTTCTTCGACGGACGGCTGTACCTGGGCAAAATATGGGCGATTCTGAAGCTGATGGCCTTGCTGCTCCGGGAGCTGGTGGCCTCCAGTTATGTAGTGGTGAAGGCGGTTCTTCGCCCGAATCTCAATATCCGCCCGGCTATCCTGATGTACCATACGGAGCTGGAATCGGACTGGGAGGTGGCGGTGCTGATTACTATGCTCTGCCTCACGCCGGGTTCAGTCGTGCTGGAGGTGTCCAAAGACAACCGGACCTTATACATTCATGCCATGGACATACAGGATGTGAAGCAGTTCGATGCGAATATCCGTAATACCTTTGAGCGCGCGATTCTGGAGGTGACCCGTTCATGATTCAATCGATTCTCATGGTGGCGCTGTCGATCATGGTCATCTCCATAGCTATCTGTGCCTGGAGGCTGGTCAAGGGGCCGTCACTGCCTGACCGGGTAGCCGCACTCGATACCATCGGTATCAATCTGCTGGCGATGGTCGCCGTCCTCTCGGTGCTGTTCAAGACGCAAGCCTTTATAGAATATATTCTGCTGATTGGAATCCTCTCTTTTATCGGGACGATGGCCTTGGCCAGATATATCGAAAGGGGGGTGGTGTTTGAACATGGACATGATCAAGACGGTCATTGAGTATGTGTTTGTCCTGCTGATTCTGACCGGAGCCTTGCTTAGCGCAGTCAGCTCTGTAGGTCTGATCCGCTTGCCCGATGTATACCTGAGATCACATGCCGCCGCCAAAAGTGCTACGCTCGGTGTGCTCTGTGTACTCAGCGGCGCATTCCTCTATTTCGCCTTCTTCCTCGATTTCATCAGTGCGAAGCTGCTGCTCGGAATCGTGTTCGTATTCATGACTTCTCCGCTCTCCGCGCATCTGACCGGCCGGGCGGCCTACCGCTCCGGGGTTCCGCTCTGGAGCCGCCGCGTCCAGGATGATCTCAAGGAGGCGCTGGAGAAGGAGCAGGAACAGGTGAAGACCGATTCATCCTCATCATAGATTAGTATAAAAGCACAAACAGGGATGCTCAACGGCCGTAATGGGTCCGAGGGGCATCCCTGTTTACTTACTGCTGAGCTTGCTGCGGAATAGTGTCTTTGTACGCCGTCCGTCTGCGGTACAGGTGCAGCAGCAGATACGAGGCGACGAACGCTGCGGTTACCAGCCACAGCGGAATTCGCGGGTCGAGCTTGTATGCCCAGCCTCCGATAATGCCCGCAGGTGCGGTGAAGACCAGGATCAGGACTGACAGCATGGAGAAGACCTTGGCCCGCTTCTCATCCTCAATGGCGTTCTGCACGGCTGCCTCCAGATAAGGAGAGCTGATCATCAGGCCTACGGCGGCCAGGATGGTGCTCAGCCCGATCCAGACAAAGCTCGCTGACGGGTAGACAACCAGCATGGCATTCGACAGAGCAGATAAGCCGAAGCCAGCCATCATGGCACGGCTTGCGCTCTGATCCGGTATTCTGGGCATCAAGAGCCACAGGGTCAGCAGCATGATGACAGAGGATACCGCCGGGAACATAGACAGGATGCCGCTGTCCAGATGGATGTAATCTGCCAGATACAGGTACAGGTAGGTGCTTTTCAGCGTAGCCTGGAAGTTGAACAGAATGTATACGCCGAAGATCAGCAGCAGATTGCGCTCAGCCCCCAGATCACGGAAGGCGCCGCCGTATTCAATCATACTCTCTCTAAGGCCAAGCTCCCGGGTCTCCTGCCTTTTGCGGATGCCTGCCTCGGTCTCCCGGGTAGTCAGATGACGGCCCACGAACTGGAAGGTCATGAAGAGGAAGGCCAGCACGTACATGATCCTCATGCCCGTGACCATGCCATACTGGTGGACAAGCAGACCGCCCAGCGGTGCGAACAGGCCTCCGATCACCCCGATGATCTGCAGCAATGTGAATACATAGGTCCGGTCAGCGGGCCGGGTATCTTCAACAATCAGGCAGTAAAAGGCGATATGCGGCACACGCTGGAAGCCGTTAATCACTGCAGCTGCGGCGAAAAACCACAGGTTCTGGGAGAAGGCCCATAACAAGGTGGCAAGGCTCCAGCTAAGCAGGTCAAAATACAGAATAGCCCGCTTGCGTCCCAGCCGGTCCGTCAAATAACCGCTGAGCAAAGAGGAGAATACCTGTACGATGAGTCCGATGGTCGTTATCCACCCGATGTTCACCTCGGTCAATCCAAGCTCATACATGTACAGGGTGGCATAGGTAGAGAACATGCTGTAGGGAATCAGGAAAAAAGGCTCAAAGGTCAAGCAGCCCCGGCTGTTTCCCTCCAGCCGCGGAAAGAAAGGTTTTGCCATGATGAAATCCTCCAGGGAACCGTTTCAGGTCAGTTTATTTTCCATAATGGAATAGATGCTTTCTATATTGGAATTGTTTGTATGGCGACCGCGCGTTGAAGCTGTGCAATAGTCATGGGTGATCATCCTATCTGAATGTATAGTGGATTCTGAAGTAGAGTGGTGTATCGCGACCTTTATATATTAACAAAAATAGTTCCAAGAAGGAGTACAAATGAGGAAAAAGAATGTAAAGAAGATGCTGTCGGTTATGCTGTTGGTGTCGGACCCTATACAGGATCTGCGAACGGGAAAAACGGTGCAGTGCAGGTGGAAGTTACCTTCTCGGAGCATGCCATCGACGCTGAAGCTGTCAGCAGAGGCAGTGGCGGATGAACTTAAATAAGCCCGGCTGTCCCTATAGTGGAAAAGACCAAGTTGCCATGAGATAATATGTTATCCGAAAATTAGATAAGGTGGTTAACATGTTTATCATCATTGGGCTAGTATTCATTGCTTTATACGCGTTAATTGTCTTCTATATTGGCTGGAGCGGCTGGGGCTGGATCAAGCCGGTCGTCTCCGGACGGTTCCGGCTGTTCTACATCATTGCGCTGATCTTCCTGGCCAGCTCGCTGATCCTCTCCAGAGTGGTGGCGGGGTCAGCGGTCTTAAGCGTCATTGGCAGTTACTGGCTGGCCGTATTCAGCCTGCTGCTCATGCTGCTGCCGCTAGTGCACCTTACGGTCTGGCTGACGAAGCTGGTCAGGCTGCCACGCCGGGCCGTTCAGAAATGGTCCGGTATTCTAACGCTGGTGGCGCTGGTGAGCCTGCTCGGGTATGGAAGCTATAATGCATACAGCCCGGTTGTGCGTTCCTACGAGGTACAGATTGACAAGCCGGGTCCGGCCAGCGGTAAGCTTCATCTCGTGATGGCTTCGGATATGCATTTCGGTTATTTATCCGGCAAACGCCATGCGGAGCGGATGGTACAGGAGATTAACGCCTTGCACCCCGATCTGATACTGCTCCCGGGCGATATCGTGGATGATGATGTCAGGCCGTATAAGGAGAAGGGACTCGGCGCTGTGCTGGCGAAGCTTGAAGCTCCGCTCGGAGTGTATGCTTCCCTGGGAAATCATGACCGGTTCAAGGGCGGGACGGAGGAGATCATCAGCCTGCTGAAGGAGAGCGGGATGCAGGTGCTTTATGATGAAGACGTCGAGGTGGGCGGCTGGCTGACGCTGATTGGACGGAAGGACTACAGCGATAAGGAGCGGGCCAAGCTGGCTGATCTGACCAAGGACATAGACCATTCCAAGCCGGTGTTCATGCTGGAGCATCAGCCGGTGGAGTTCGGGATTGCTCAGGAGCAGGGTGTGGATCTGATGGTCTCCGGCCATACCCACCGCGGGCAGATCGCGCCGGCCAATCTGATCACCTCCAGAGTGTTCGAGAATGACTGGGGCTATCTGCAGAAGGGGCAGCTTCATACCATCGTGTCTTCAGGCTATGGCTTCTGGGGTCCGCCGATCCGCATCGGGTCGCGCTCAGAGATCGTGTCCATTCAAGTGCAGTTTTCTAACGCAGACCAGTAAGTTGACAGGGCTGACCCGACATGGGTTAGCTCTTTTTTTGGATAAAGATTTACAAATACCTGTAGATCAGCTATATTGTACTGGTACAATAAGTACACTGTTCACGCAAGGAGGCAGCGTGTGGAGATCATCATCAGTAGTAACAGGAACAAGCCCATTTATGAGCAGATCACCTCGCAGATCAAAGGCAAGATTATGAGCGGAGAGCTTCAGGCAGGAGATCCCATACCTTCGATGCGTGCCTTGGCCAAATCCATTCAAGTCAGTGTCATCACCGTACAGAAGGCGTATGAGGATTTACAGCGCGACGGCTTCATTGAGACTACGGTGGGCCGGGGGAGCTTCGTTTCCGCCGTGAGCCAGGCCCTGTTTCAGGAAGAGCAGCAGAAGCAAGTGGAGGAGCATCTGATCACAGCGGCCGAGATCGCCCGCGCAAGCGGAATCAAACTGGAAAAGATGGTGGACATGCTGACTGTCTTTTATACGGAGGGTAATCATGAATCTTAGTTTGGAAATCACCGGACTGACCAAGTCCTATGCCGACTCCGGCTTTATGCTGGACAATGTATCATTAGCAATTCCCAGCGGAACCATTATGGGGTTCGTGGGTGAGAATGGAGCAGGGAAGACGACAACAATCAAGTCTATTCTGAACACGGTTCATAGAGACAGCGGGACGATCCGGCTGTTAGGCCAGGAGATGACGGATAGGGATACTGCATTACGCGAAGACATCGGGGTTGTGCTTGATTCAGCTAATTTCTCGGCGATATTGACCCCCGGCAAGCTTGCTAAGGTAATGCGCGGAATCTACCGGCAATGGGATCAGGAGGTCTATGTGAAGCTCACGGAGAAGTTCGGCCTGCCTATGGACCGCAGGATCAAGGAATTCTCCCGGGGCATGACGATGAAGCTTGCCATAGCCGCCGCCATGTCGCATCATCCCAAGCTGCTGATTCTCGATGAGGCTACCTCGGGACTCGACCCCATTACCAGAGAGGAGATTCTGGAGGTATTCCTGGAGTTCGTTGAGGACGAGCATCACGCTATACTGATGTCTTCTCATATCACAAGCGATCTGGAGAAGATCGCCGATTATATCACCTTTATTCATCGAGGGAAGATCATTCTGACTGCGATGAAAGATGAGCTGATCTATGACTATGGTGTGGCCCGCTGCACCAGCGACCAGTTCCGGCGTATTGCTGAAGGTGACAGGCTGGCTTACCGGGTGAAGGAGCATCAGACCGATGTGCTGGTGAAGGACAGAAGAGGCTTCGGGCAACAATACAGCGGGATTACGGTGGATCAGGTATCCATTGATGAGATTCTGCTGCTGCTCGTAAAGGGGGAGAAATAATATGCACGGGCTGCTGTTAAATAATTATTACTCACTGCAAAATAACATCAAATCCTCCCTCGGCATTGCGCTGCTTCTGTCGCTGGTTTCCTTTGCCGGGGTGGATCACAGTGTACTGAATGCAGTCATCGCGGTGCAGATTTGGATTTTTGTGTTGAGCATCGGGGCCTCCCTGCAGATGGATGAGGCTTCTAAATGGAACCGGTTTGAACTCACCATGCCGATCAGAAGGAGAACGGTCATCCATGCGAAGTACCTGTCCTTCCTGATGTTAATCCTCATGGGCACCGCTGTAAGTCTGGTTACTCTGGCATTAACCTATGTAAGCAAGGGAGACATAGCACATTTGAACCTGTCCACCGGGTATACCTTCGGTTTATCTTTATCTATCTCCACCCTGGCGATCTATTATCCGGTCATTCTTAAATTCGGTGTGGAAAAAAGCGAGCAGATGGTGATGATTTCGGCAGGTCTATCGGTGGGCCTTCGTTTCCTGGTGTGGATGCTGCTGAACCTGTATATGAACGATGTGAACTATAATGGTCCTGAGACCGGGTATGCCACCCTGCTCCTTGCTGTTCTCATGTTCGCGGTGTCCTATCTGATTTCCGTGCGGATTCATCGGAATAAAGAATTCTGATGATCACCGGATTCCGATTGCGATTGGGAGACTATCAGCCTTGCCGGCTCTGCATAATCCCCTTATAAACTTCTATAGCGAACGCCCGGGACCGCTTCAGATCTACTATGGCATCTTCATCGGGGAGGTGAATGTCTTTGTCAGACCAGTCCGCGCGTTCCGGCAGCCAGGTACGGATATAGCTGCCGCCCGGATCATGGGTCTGGGATTGGGTGACCGGATTCATCACCCGGAAATAGGGAGAGGCATCAAAGCCGAGCGAAGAGCTCCATAGCCAGCCGCCACGGTTCTGGGCGTTGTCGTAATCGCTTAGCTTCAGCCGGAAATAACGCTCGCCATAGATGAAGGGACAGCCCAGATTCTTCGTCAGGAACATGGCCGTTATCATCCGCAGCCGATTAGGCATCCAGCCGGTCTCATTCAGTTGGCGCATGGCAGCATCGATGACCGGAATGCCGGTCTTGCCCTGAGCCCAGGCCTCGAAGTGCCCGGTCCCTAGCGCAGAGAGATCATATACATTCTCATAGGTGAAAAAATCCTTGTCCAGCCGTGCCTGACCCAGATAGAAATCCCTCCAGGCTAATTGTCTCAGCCAGTCTTCGCCGATATCCTCTTCTTCAGTAAGCCTGCTGTATAGGGTCCGTGCCGAGATCGCTCCCGTATTCAAATGTCTGCTGATCCGGCTGGTCCGTTCTTGCGCGTAATGATCGCGGTTGACCTTGTAATCCTGCAGATCCGCATGCAGGAAACTCTCGAGCACATGATCCGGGTTCATCTGCTCTGCAGCGGGAGCCAGCGCTGTAAGCTCCCGGGCAATCTCTTCGGGAAGCTTGAAGGAATCTGCGAGCTGCGGGTGAAGATCAACGGTTCGCAGACGGCTTAGCCCGGCAGAGTAAGGCGGCTGGAACCGCTGCGCGAGAAAAGTACGCCAGCGGCGGTAGAAGGGAGTAAACACCTTGAACGGCTCACTCCGGCCGCACCAGTCCATGAATGCTTCCAGATCACAGAGCATGCTGTCATGCCGGGCATGGAACCGGAGGTTCAGCGCATTGGCGGTGTCCTGCAGCAGCTGGTCGCGCTTAAGGGCATAAGGGGTATAGTCCGCATGTAGGCTGACCTCCTGAACAGGGTGGAACTGTGCCAGCCGCCGGAGGATCACCTCCGGCTCCCCATACAGGAGATGGAGCAGCTTGCCTTCTTTCGCATATTCCTGCTGAAGCCGGGCAACATGCTGAAGGAAATTCTGTCCGCTATGCTCCAGATAACGCTTATTCCTTAGCAGAAACGGCTCCATTATTAATACATGCAGCGAGTCTTCCTGCGCCGAAGCGATGGCATCGAAGGCCGGCAGATCAGAAGTCCGCAGGTCCTTGCGGTGTATGAATAGAATCATAGATGTAGTTCCTTTCCGATGCAGATGTGATCTGTTAAATTCTAAACGGTATGGCTGGCAGATACAACTGGGTTAAACCCTGCATATGTTGATGGTTTATGGGATCAAATATTCCAAAATAAGGGATCTGCCACTTCTGTGTTGCTAAAGCCTGCTTATTCGTTACGGTATCCCAGGCTGGATATACCCGCATTGCCATTTTTCCCGGTGCATTATCGGTTGCCAGCACGCCATGTTTTTTCAGCAGGTCCTTAGGAAAGACAAACTGTCCAAGCTCCCCGCTAACGGGATGGAAGGTGTTAATGACCAAGAAATCAGGGGCATCGGCATAGGTGAAGGCCTGGTTTTTACGCTCGGCATTTTTTTCCCACATCGCGACAAATTGACCGGTCTTCGTGGGGGTGATTTTGGCCACCCGAAACCGGACCGACAGGGCACCCAGCTGGAATGTACCGGCTCCATATTCGGCATTCTGCGGTTCTTCACGTATGGAATCGGCAATGAAGCCGGCTGGTGCGTACAATGTTTCATTAATATAAGCTAATGTGGTGTGGAATTTATTCATGCACTGGCCCTTCTTCCATGAAGATAATCATGTTGCTTCTCCTAAAGATACTATCAGTGAAATCGCCCGAAAGGAAATTTTCCGGTAATCGCAGAGGTTTTTTGTTAGAATAGGGGGACTGCAGGATTTTACTCGACTAAAGGAGAGATTATATTTGTTGTTGAAAAAAGGATTTACAGTTCTGCTATTGGCATTACTGCTGCTATCGGGCAGCATTACAGCATTTGCGGCTGAGCAAGGCAGCGTAGGAGCATGGGGAGCTACCCCATCCGGCATTCCGCTGACCGGGCTGGAAGCTTTTGTAGACGATTATGTAAAAGAGTACATAGGAAAGCAGACCGTAGGCGCGTCCGTTGTGATGGTGAAGGATGGACAGGTCGTGCTGTCCAAGGGGTACGGCTACGCCGACGTGGAACAGCAGATCCCCGTTTCCCCGGATACGGTCATGGAATGGGGCTCTATCAGCAAGCTCGCCGTATGGACATCCGTAATGCAGCTGGCTGAGCAGGGCAAACTGGATCTGAATGAAGATATCCGTAAGCTGTTGCCGGAGCATTTCCTGACCAAGCTGGAGTACGACGAGCCGATCACCATGCTGCACCTGATGAACCACAACGCCGGATTTGAAGAGTATATGTTCGATATGGCCTACCAGTCGCCTGAGGAAGTGCGGTCGCTGGAAGGGGGACTGAAGCTGGCTCAGCCAGCACAGATCTACAGACCGGGGGAGGTGGTCGCTTATTCGAACTACGGCAACTCACTGGCTGCCTTTATTGTGGAGAGAATCAGCGGGCAGCCTTATCATGAATACGTCCAGCAGCATATTTTTGAGCCGCTGGGCATGAAGCATTCGATGGCGTATTCTGTGGTGGAGGACCGCCCGGAGCTGCTGAAGCACAAGGCCAAAGGGTATTTCTTCGCCGGACCAGGCTCCTTCAAGCAAGGCCCGTGGAATTATATGTCTATGTACCCTAATGGCGGCAATAACGGGACTGCGGAGGATCTCGCCAAATTTGCCATGGCCCTCATGCCTGCAGCCGGAGAGCAATCTCCGCTGTTTCAGAAGTCAGGAACGTTGGCTACGATGCTGACCCGGAGTCATTCCGCTGCGGAAGGCATGCCTGGCATCGCCCACGGGTTCTGGGAGTATCCCGGGGCACACTGGACGCTGGGACATGGCGGGAACACGATTGCTTTTGCCACCAACCTTATGCTTGTGCCTGAAGACCGGTTTGCAGTTGTCGTCATGACGAATCAGGCGGGTGAATCCCATATTGTTCATGGTCTGACCAAAGCAGTTGTGGGACAACGAGCGCAGACGGAGGCAGCGGTTCTGCCAGACGTGTCAGAGGTGGAAGGCCGATTCGTCGCGGCGCGCCGTCCCGGTCATGGCTTCATGAAGCTGTTCCCATATCTGACGATGATGAAGCTTGAGCCTCAGGGAGCAGATCAGCTTAAGGTGTCACTTGCCGGGATGAGCGGAAGCTATCAGCAGGTTCAGCCTTACCTCTATGAGAAGACGGGTGGGGATTCAGGACTGGATGCCTGGCCGATGCTGTATGCCACAATGAAAGAAGGGAAGGTAGCGTCTGTCTCGGTGTACACCTCCGATTATCTGCCGTTGTCTCCGGGCCGGTCCATGCCTGTATTGCTGATCAGTGCAGCACTTGCGTTGCTGGCCATCATCTATTTTGTAATTGCTCCGTTTGTGTGGCTGGTACAGATGCTTATGGGCAAAAGGAGAGCACATCGTAACCGTCCTGCACCCCGATCCGCCAACCGGAAGCTGACGGCCGGACTGACCTTAACCGGTACCGGTCTGGTGGTGAACAATCTGGTGCTGGCCTTACGGATGCTTAGCAACAATGAACGTGCCTATGCGGAGGTGTATCCGCAGATTATAGTGAATATTGCGCTAACCGGACTGGCTGCACTGCTTATCGCTGCGCTGTTTATAACCTTGATGAAGCGCCGGTCCCCGTCTGTCTCACCGGCCCGTAACCATTGGCCGGCCATCGTGCCCATGGTGATGATGGCAATTCTGCTGGCCCAGCTGGTATTCTGGGAATTTTACAGTTAAGTCGCAGGGGAAGGGAAGAAGCGGCTATCTGAGGACAAGAAGCCAGGGTGCGGGGGAGAGCGGGCGTACGTTTTTCCACTTGCCTGCTACTATAGAATTACTTATTACATCCCACGTGTGCGACAATCATCTGTTCGTGGCGATGGACAGAATACCTTTCATTTTCTGTATAAATGGCTACGCTGTCCTTAAGAGGATGGCGTAGCCGTTCTCATTTCTGCAATAGGGCTAAGCAGCCTCTCACTTGAACTGTATCCCCAATTATTATTGATGTCTAACCTATGTACAATTTATTGGGTTCGTTAGCGATAGAAGTCCACCATATCTCCAAACAGCCGTTTAATAAATTCGAGCTCGCTTTCGTTATATCTTTCCAAAAATTCGTACATTCTTTGCTTTTCCTTCGCATGAAGCCCCTCATGAGCAGCAAATAGCTTTTTGCCGATAGGCGTTAGCCGAAAATACACTTCCTTTTTGTTGTCGTTGAACTGGGCTTTTCGCACCCAACCTGCCTTTAGTAATTTATTTGCGATCTTGGAGGTATTTCCTTTACTTAAATTGATTCTCTCCGCGATGGAAGTGAGATTGATCGGCTCCTGCTCTCCGATGCACGCAATGGTGTGCAGTTCCGTCATATTCAAGCTGAATTCTGATTCAATATGCTTCCGGATATCCTTCAGGTATGTGGCAGTTATTCGGGTTTCATATTGCTCTTTATGCTCAAGAAACTGAACGAAAAATTCATGAATGGCAGTTTTGTTTTTACTGGCAGTATCCATCATTATGCTGGCTCCTCGACTTATTTGTTTTATTATAGCATAGATTGTTCTCTGAGAAACATACGGGCATACCCATATTGGGATTGGGGTTGACATGGTAAAGAGTAAACAAGTAGAATGATATTGTTTCGTATGAAACTAAAATTGTATATAATTTTTATCACACTTGTTTTAACGGGCAATATAAAAGGTTCTAACGAAACAATAATTGATGAAGGAGGTTTGCCGGAAGTACTTGTCCACTTTTCAAGAGGAAATTTATAAATATGGAAATGGAGCGTACCTGCCTATGGAAATCGCAAATCCGAAGACCTTGAATGATAAGGTTACATCTGTAATTTCTCATGTCGTGGTAACTACTGCTTCCAAATGGGCCTTCATCTCAGGTCAGGTTGCTGTAGATGAAACAGGATCATTGGTCGGTTCAGGGGACTATTATGCGCAAGCGATTCAAGTGTTCACCAACCTTAAGTATGCATTGGAAGCCGTGCGAGCGGATCCCTTGTACATTGTAAAAATGAATATTTTTGTTGTAAACCACAACCCGGAATTGATTTCGATTATTTTTGAGGCAGGATTTCATGTGTTTGGCCCTAACTGGCCGAAGACAGCAAGTACCTATATAGGCGTTCAAGCACTAGCCGATCCTGAATGGCTTATCGAAATAGACGCTATCGTGATCTTCCCATAATGTTTAAGAAAAGAGGGTTTTGATATGAAATATGAAGTCATCCTGATCGGTGGCGGGCCTGTCGGCATGATGCTGGCCGGGGAATTGGCATTAGCCGGTGTAAAGGTCTGCGTCATTGAGCGATTAAAAGAGACAACCCCTTATTCACGTGCGCTTACCGTACATCCTCGAACTCTTGAAATAATAGATATGCGTGGAGTGAAATCACAATTAATCAGTCAAGGCCGCTTACTTTCGAGAGGACATTTCGCCGGATTAGAAACTCCTTTGGATTTCACGGTGTTGGATTCTTCTTCCAATCACACTCTCTTTTTACCGCAGAGTGAGACGGAGAAGGTGTTGGAGGAATGGGCGCTTAGCCTTGGCGCAGAGGTCTGGAGAGAGGTTGAGGCTCTATCTGTAAACCAGGACGAGGATGGGGTTGACGTTAAGATCGCAGGACCTCATGGAGAAACAACGTTAAGATCAGCTTATGTGGTAGGTACGGATGGAGCCAGAAGTTTGGTTCGCAAGCATGCAAATATATCATATGAAGGTACAGATGCGACCTTCACGGCGATTCTGGGGGATGCCGTTCTATCTGATTTGGCTCCTATGAGTGTCATATCCCGGATTACAGAACAAGGATTGGTCAGTATCATGCCGATCAATGATCATATGTATCGGGTCTTGATGATCGATATGGAGAGACGTAACATCTCTAAGGATGAGCCCGTTACATTGGAAGAGTTTCGTTCATCGCTCATCCGTACGACCGGAAGCGACCTGGGATTGAACGATGTGAAATGGATGTCCCGTTTCGGAAATGCGACGCGGCAAGCGGGACGCTATCGGAATGGTCGATTGTTCTTGGCGGGAGATTCGGCGCACATTCATTTTCCCGCTGGTGGACAGGGAATGAACGTCGGCTTACAAGAAGCGATGAACTTAGGTTGGAAGCTTGCAGGAGCAATCAAAGGCTGGGCTCCGGACTGGCTATTGGACAGTTATCATGCCGAGCGCTTTCCATGGAATACGGCCTTGCTCCGGAATACCGAGGTCCAAACCCTGCTTCTGGACGTGACTCCCCCTATCACGGAACTTCGAAGCATGTTAGCTAAACTGATTCAAATACCGGAGGCTAATTATCAAATCGCCGCACAAGTTTCCGCAATGGATGTACATTATGATCCAGACGCCGAAGCGCCTCCCCATCCTTTAAACGGGAAACGTTTCAAGGATCTAAGCTTAAAGCTGAAAGGCGGGCCATTGATTAACGCCTATCCGTTACTACACAAAGGTACTTTTCTTCTGCTGCATTTTCATTCTAATGAACAGAATAGCGGTCAATGGGAAACGTATAGCAACCTTCAAGTTGTACATGCCTCTTTGGCTGAGGCTGACGAGGATTGGAACGACGTCCACACGGCGCTTATTCGTCCGGATGGACATATTGCCTGGGCGATTCCTCTATCCGTTCCAAATCCAATACAAAGCATAAATGAAGGAATCACTCGCTGGTGCGGAGACAGTACCGTGTAGTAATTCGTTCGAGGTGCGTAACTGATTCGCTACCACGTTCAAGGATCTAATGTATTAGGGCTTGCAATTACAAACAAGCGACCCTCCAGAGGACGACAGCCCCGGTGGATCGCTTGTTTGTGTTAACGGTATTATTTGGCCCGTAAGACTTAGCCTTTGACCCCGCCGACAACCATCCCTTTAACGAAATACTTCTGCAGGAACGGATAGACGATGATAATCGGCACACTCGCTACGATAGTCATCGTGGCACGGATAGAGGTCGGTGTAACGGTCGCTTTGTTGCCCTGCGCGTTCGCAAAGGCATCGGCTGCCGAGGAGCTGGACATCGCGGTGTTGGATGTTGACAGCATCTTCATCAGCTCGTATTGCAGCGTACTCAGGCTTGGCGTGGAGGAGTTGTACAGGAAGACGTCAAACCAGGAATTCCACTGATAGACCGCTACGAACAGGGAGACGGTAGCCAGCGCCGGAACGGTCAGCGGAAGCACAATGCGCGAGAAGGTGATGAAGTCGCCTGCGCCGTCGATTTTGGCCGATTCCATCAGTCCCTCAGGCAGTGCCTCAATGAAGGAGCGGATGACGATCATATTGAATACGCCGATGATGCCCGGAATGATATAGACCCAGAAGCTGTTCAGCATGTTCAGCTCTTTGATCAGCAGGTAGCCTGGAATCAGACCACCGCTGAAGTACATGGTGAAAATAAACGTGACGGACACAAACTTCTTCAGCTTATATTCCGGACGGCTTACCGTATAGGCCAGCATCGCTGTACAGAATACGGAGACCACAGTGCCGATGACCGTCCGTGCTGCAGAGACAAACGTTGAAAAGAAGATGTTGGATTCACTGAATACATACTCGAAGTTGCGCAGCGTCCATTCACGAGGCCAGATATAAATATCCCCGCGGACAGAGTCATTCGCTTCATTGAACGATAGAGCAAACATATTCAGAAACGGATAGAGGGTAACAATAACCAAGAGAATCATGAAGATCGTATTGCATATATCGAAGATTCGGTCACCAAGCGATGAATTCCGGTATGAATTGGTTTTGGATTTAGCCATTACTTGTGTCCTCCTTTCTAGTACAATCTGCTTTCGCCCATACGCTTGGCGATATTATTGGCTGCGATCAAGAAGATGAAGCTGACCAGCGTCTTGAACATACCCGCTGCGGTGGCAAGCCCGAAGTTGTTCATCTGCATCCCGTACTTCAGTACGAAGATATCCAGATTCTCCGAGTAGTCGAGGTTCATCCCGTTACCTAACAGGTACTGCGCCTCGAAGCCGGACTCTAGAATATGGCCCAGGTTCATGATCAGAATCAGAACGATAACCGGCTTGATACCCGGCAGGGTAATATAGAACATTCTTTGCAGACGGGATGCCCCGTCAATCTCAGCCGCTTCATATTGAGAAGGGTCGATGGAGGTGATGGCTGCCAGATAGATGATGGTATTCCAGCCGACATTCTTCCAGACTTCCGTAACCCCGAGTATTCCCCAGAAGTACTTGCCTTCGCCCAGCCACAGAATTGGATGATCAATAAGCTGCGCTTTGACCAGCAGCACATTGATGATCCCTTCCGGTGCCAGTGCCATTTGCACAATATTGGCCGCTACGACCCAGGAAATGAAGTAAGGCAGGTAACTGATCGTCTGCACGGTGCGTTTGAAGAACACATTGCGCAGCTCATTCAGCAGCAGGGCCAGTACGATGGCTGTAACAAATCCGAGAACCAGGTTAATGGAGCTCATAACCAGAGTATTACGAAGGACGCGATAGAATTGCTGTTCCTGGAACAGGAATTTGAAATTGTCCCAGCCGACCCACTTCTGGTCGAACAGATCCTTGGCTGGCTTGAATTTCTGAAAAGCAATGGTCCATCCCCATAGCGGGAGGTATTTGAATATAATCACCCATAACAGAAAGGGCAATGACATCAGCATCAGCATTTTTTGTTTAGATAGCTCTTTAAAAAAGGTTTTGAAGCGCGAAGTACCGGTATTATTCGATTTTGCCAACTGCACAGCGGTTTTTCCCACCTGTACCGTCCCCTTTCCAAGCTCCATATTCTCTCTTTGCTAACAAGTGTAGAAGGGAAAAGTGAAGGCTGTGCTTCACTTTTCCCGGTTCATCATGCTGCATCTGGGAAGCGGACGCTTACCATTTGCCGTCGATGCGGTCCTTGATCTTGTTAGTCATGAATTCTTCGTAGCCCTTAGCATCGAGCTTGTTGTATTCGGCCAGGTATTCACTCCAGACCTTTTCAAATTGGCCAGGGGCAGCAAGCACCATACGAGGATAGTACTTCTGCTGCAAATCGCCGGCTCTCTGGCTGAAGAGCTGCTCAGGGGAGCCAGGTTCTTTCTCAATACTCCAGGCAGGATACCATGGACGCTCTACCGGCTCGGCATAGAAGTCGGAGAAGGTCTTCAGGTTGTATTTCTCCAGCAGTGTTTTGTCGCCATCTGTATAGTTGATCGCTGCAACTTCCGGCTGGTTGAACGGAACGTGGGCGTTGCCGTCATCATACACGGAATTGTCGCCATAACGCGGCCATTCATAATCGAAATATGCGAAGCCGAATTTACGTTTGAAATCATTGTCGTTGCGGTTTGTCAGCTGTTCTTCGCTCATCACCATACGGCCTTCAGCGTTCTTCGTGTAAGTTTCGCCTTCAATGCCCCACTCGACAAGCTTCTGGTTCTCATCGGTCAGCAGGTTGTCAAAATACTTGATGATACGGACCGGATCTTTTGCGCTGACAGAGATACCCAGCCCGCGGTTGTTCACGAAGGACGGAGGATCAACATAAGCATCTTTAATGCCTTCGTCAAATACGATCGGAAGGGCAACGTAACGCAGATCGTCATTACCGGCGGATCTCAGATTGTTCGTGGCGTCGTTAATCTGCCAGGAATAGTTGACATATCCGAGTACACGGCCGGAGGTCAGCTTCGCCAGATACTGGTCTTTGTTCGCTGTGAACGTCTCAGGGTCAACCAGACCCTTGCCGTTCATTTCGTTCAATTTAGCCAGCCAGCGCTTCTCATCTTCGGTTCCCTGATACAGCTTGGCTTCATGAGACTCCATGTCCACCAGGACGCCGCCTTCATTCGGATAACCGGCCAGATGCATGGGCTGGTTGGTGATGGTGAAGAATTCACCGGCTGTACCGGCGAAAGTAGCGAAGCCGATGGTGTCTTTACCATCCACCTTAGGGTACTTAGCTTGGTATTTCTCAATCAAGTCAAAGTACTGGTCAAGCGTCTTCACTTCCGGGTAACCGAATTCCTTAAGGACGCGTCTCTGCATCCAGAAGGTGCTGCTTGGATCTGGCGGCGATAAGTATCCGTTTACATTTGCAGTGAAGGGAAGGATATAGATATTGCCTTCTTCATCCTTGATCTTGTTCATGTAGTCGCCATAGACACGCTTGATGTTAGGGCCATATTTCTCAATCAGATCATTAAGCGGAATGTATGCACCGGCATCAAGCAGCTTGGCCAGCTCGCCGACTGGAGAGATGACATCAGGATAGTCGCCGCCGGCAATCATAACACCGGACTTGGTGCTTCCATCGCCAACTACGTATTCCATTTTCCAGTCTACACCTGTCTGTTCCTGAAGCTTCTTACCGATGGTGGTATCACTGGCCATGGTATCCTTGTTGGCCCCGAAGCCGAAGTAAGTGAATGTTACCGGTTCTGTGCTGACTTCGCTGTTTTCTCCGCCGGACGCGCTGTTCTTTTCCCCTGAGTTGCCGTTGGAGCAGCCAACTACGAGGAGTGCGGACGCCATAACAACAGCCAGTCCGGTTTGCAACCATTTCTTTGTACGCATTTCATATCCCCTTTCTTTTCTTTGTGCTATTGAACATCCTCATTATAAAAGAAAGCGTTTAACTTTGTTACAGGGCAAACCTTAGATCAGTCTTTGAATAATTAAGGTATACCCTATATTTATTTATTCTCCAGGGGCAGACGCAGCAAAATGCGGGTTCCTGCTCCGGGCTCGCTCGTGATGGAGAAGGTGAACGAATCCCCGTAGGTGATTCTCAGTCTGGTGATTACATTCTTCATCCCGATCGAATCACCCATGGCGGACGCATCCTCCAGGTAATGCATAAGCTCACTGATTTTTGCCTGGTCCATGCCTACGCCGTTATCTGCAATGACGAAGACAATCTGCCCGTTCTCCTGGGCGATCTGAATGTTGATATACCCGATGCCGGCTATATTCTCAATCCCGTGAATACTGGCGTTCTCCACATACGGAAGGAAGGCCATCTTCGGAATTTCAATGTCGAGCAGTGACTGGTCCACCTCGATGTGATATTCAAGCTTGTTGTCGAAGCGGTATTTCTGAATCTCCAGGAAGCTCTCGATTAATTCAAGCTCCTCGCGGATCGTAACGAAGCTGCTCTTCCACATGATAGATTTGCGGAAAATCTTCGCCATGTTCTGAATCGTCCGGGCCGTCTGAGTCTCGCCCTTCATCATACTGCGCATCCGGATCGTCTCCAGCGCATTGAACAGGAAGTGAGGGTTGATCTGGCTGTGCAGTGCATGCAGCTGAGCCTGCCGTTGCCGCAGCTCCAGCTCCTTCTTCTGTATTTCTGCAACATATACATCATTGATCAGGTTTTCAATGCGTTTACTCATCCGGTTGAACTCGACGGTAAGCTCGCCAATCTCATCCCGCTCCAGGTGGTAGGGGATAAGTCCGAAGTTTTTGTCTTTTACAGACTTCATATGCCTCAGAATGTTCTTAATACGCGTGTGAATAGAACGCGACATGATCATAATTACGATGGTAGGAACCAGGAAGTTAATACCGGCAAACCAGAGGATAAATTGCCCGGATTGTCTGACGTCAGACAAAATAAGGGTCTCATCCAGGACGCCGTAAATCGACCAGCCGCTTAGATAGCGGTTATTCTGGTAAGTTTTGTCGATTACAATGGCCTGCTTAGGCTTGGGAATCTCAGTTGGGGTCAGGGTGTGCGCCGCAGTAATCAGCCCGCTGGGCTGACCGCTGGAGAGACGGCCGAAGCGGGCCTGGCCCGACGGGTCGAGAATATAGAAATCACCGCTGAAGCTGGATAAATCCAGAATCTGCCGGATATAGTTCATGTTCAGGTCGATTTTGAGCACATGCTCGTAGGTCTCCAGCCTGCGGTCGGTAAGGCGCTGGATCACGCTGATGCTGTCGGGCGTTACATAGAGATGAGGGTGGGTGTTACTGAATTGGCTAATTTGCTTATACCAGTCCTGCTGGCGCATACTGTCCTCCAGCTTAATGATATGGGCTGAGGCCAGAACGGTTGGGTTGTCGGTCATAATCACCGAGGAGCTCAGCACCTTGTTCTCTTTGTCGGTCCGGTTGAACAGATTCGATATGGCATTCAGCGACTCCACATAGCGGTCCGTTGAAGCATAGGTGGTATTCAGATGCTGGATCAGCTGCCGGTCAATAGAGTAGAGGTAGGATATGCCTGCTGCATCCTCAATCACGGTCCGCAGCTCAGCCTGCAGCAGATTCATCGCCTGCTCGGCATCCGCGGTCTTCTGATTCTTGATATTGGCGGTGGTCACCTGATAGAACATTACATTGGTCAGGATGATCGGGATGAACACGCATACAATGTAGATGACAATCAGCTTGCTTCTAAGCTTCATATGATTCAGACGGAAGTTGAACACGGCAGGGAGCCTCCTTATTTACTGCCCAATCATCATATTGCGATAATCGGTCGGCGTCATATTCTCAAGCTTTTCAAACTGGGTGGCAAAATAATCCGCATTCTGGAAGCCGACCAGCTCCGCGATTTCGTACATCCGCTTCTTGGTTTGCCGCAGCAGGCGTTTGGCCTCCTCAATCCTCAGGGTCAGCAGGTATTCATTGAAATACACACCGTAGGTTTTGCGGAATAACTGTCCAAGATAGACCGGGTTCATATCAAAATCAGCGGCAATACCCTTGAGGTAGATATTTTCACGGTAATGCCCGTCGATATATTTTTTGATCCGCTCAATATTGCCTTCGCTCTTGCCGCCGCGCTTCTCTGCGATATATTCTGCGGCTTCGGCGATAAACTGCTGGAATATCTCCTTCAGCTGCTTCAGATTGCGGTATTTCAGCGGCCAGTTGAGCAGCTCATGCACCGATTGCAGCGTATTCTCGTCACCTTCGAGCTGCCGTATAATATTAATGATGGCAATCATGCTGCGCCGGATCGTGTTCGTCACCGCCCCGGGGGCGAAGTAGCGCTCTTGGAACATGGTGAAAATAGCGTCCACAGTTGAGCTGTAGCCCTTGTTGTCATTGGCTTCGACCTCGTAAATCAGCTTACTGTGCAATCCTTCATCGATGTCGAAATAGTATAAGGGAAGCTCCAGTAGCTCGTCCGCCATATATATGCCCTCGAAGCCGGCGGCAAAACGGTACTGGAGGCATTGCTCGGCACTGGCCCCGGAGTCTGCAATCTGCTTGAGATGGCTTACCTTCCGGCCAACGAACAAAGCAATGCTTGTTCCAACCTCCCGTTCCAGTGCATCCAGCATCGTGCGGTAGTCTCCCCACGGGGATGGATTAGGTTCATCAAGCCAGTGGCCGGGTACGATCACCCCGTATTGATTATTCGTGCGTACATGAAGGAGCAGGGTCTGAGCCTCTTGCCGGAAGTAACGCAGCAATGAGTCCTTCAGTGCAGGCAGGTAATCGACTTCTCCGGCGGGGAGCTGATCCTGCATTTCTGCGATGAGATACGTATAGGAAGAGGTGAGAGGAAGCTCCAGCGCGTAGGCGATCCGCCCCATGACCTGGTCGTCGGGTTCTGTCTGCAGCAGGCTTTCGATGACCGTCTCGACCAGAGGCTTTTCACGGGTGATGGAGAGAAGCTGCTTCTTGTTCAACATATGGGCGATTTTGCCTAGGGCTACTGTAAGCTCCTGTTCGTCAACCGGCTTGAGGATATAATCGGACACATTGTACCGGAAGGCTTGCTGGGCATAAGAGAAGTCGGCATATCCGCTCAAAATAATAAAAATCGGCTCCTGCACAAGGTCCGTCTTCACTTTCTTGATCAGTCCCAGCCCGTCCAGCACGGGCATACGGATATCGCATATCACCAGCTCCGGGTTCAATTGTTCAATCAGGGTAAGCGCTTGCTCCCCGTTCTCGGCCTCACCGCAAATTTCGAATTGCGGCGAGCATTCGCTTAGAATCCGGATCAAGCCCTTCCGCACAAAAACTTCATCATCTACAATCAGCACCTTATACAATGGACTTCCTCCTTGGGGTTATTCTGGATTGCTTGGTCTTGTTCCATCCTCGGTCAAGTCGCAGTGTGATCATTATAAGCTAATTCCCTGACAGAATTCGAGTGGAAACGACTTTTTATTCTAGCACCTGCTGGAATATCCTCTTAACATGAAGAGCCTGCATCGTTAGACACAGGCTCTTCGGTATTGTATTTTCCGCTATGCGATTAGAACACAATGTGCCAAAGCGAGTTGCGCGGGCCAAATGTATGCGGAAAACCGAACACATATCGACTTACGGGCGACCTAGACTACTCCTATCCTGCCGCATATGGAAGCATCCATCCGTACTTTTACGAACTCTGCGTGCTCAGTATGTCTCTTCTGCGCTCAGCATGCCTCACCCTGTGTAAGCCCGGCTGCTCCGCATTGGGTGAGCCGGGTCTTTCCCGTATAATAGTAGACGTTACGCCGGAAGTCACATTAGAGCTTACCCCGGCGTATGAACTCTAAGCATTAGGAAGGGAATGAAGAAACGTTGACTTATACGAAACTGTTGGAACGAAAAGGCGAAATTCTCAAGCGAACCGTGGAAACCTGGATCATGAAAGAGAATCGTGACGGGCTGGACCGTCAAGAAGCCCATATCTACAGGAATATGGTCAAGGAGCTTCATCAGAACGAGCAGGAACTGAATGTGGCACGTGTGGAGGAACTGGATAAGAGCCCGGATTCGGACCTGGATGGAACAGCTTCCGCTAAGCGCGAGCTTGTATCACAAGGTGTATGAACCCGGTAGCCTATGAAGCTGTATTATTACCAAATCATACAATGAAAAAAGCCGCCCGGCTTCGCTTGATGCGAAGGAAGGGCGGCTTTTCGCTGAAATAAACTTCATGTCAGGGCAGCCTGATCCGGTAACAGCTGGCAGCGGCCACCTCTGTGCCTTTGGTTGTAGCGAAGCTATAGTGATCGCTGAAGGCGTAATGAATCCCGCCGCGAGTTACCCAATTACCGCTCACAGCAGCGATTTTGCCGTGAGAGATAGCGTGTTCAATCTTCAGTGCGGTGAGCTCAGGAACTGAAGCTGATCCCTGGAGAACGGCAGACAACGGATAACGTTCGCTGCCTATAAGTTCTACAACAGCATCGGCTGTCAGCAGATGGCCTAATGTCTTGGTATCTCCAGTGATAAGGGCGACTGCTAAATCTTCAGCCAGCTTGTTCTTTGGTGAATTGCCGCACATGCCGCTTAATTGTATTTCCATTGCTCGTATGTCTCCTTCCATAATGTGTGAATGGACAGTCTAAAGTCTCACTATACGCCGGTAGACTAGGCAATCCATCAGATCCGGCCAATCCAGCTCAGCTTCATAAGGATCGCGGAAAGCAGTCGCGGTTGGGAGATACCCGAGAGCGACACCCTGGCCGCCGTGCAGATTGCAGCCGCCGTCGCCGCCTTTACCTGTGATGCCGTCCGGTGTGAGAACCAGCTCCTTTTTGTAAGGATCGCCGGGGAAGAGAAGACCGAACGCATTCGGCAGCTCAAGCGGGTAGGGGCCTGAATTACCGGTCTCAGCAGAACCGGATACATGCCTAAGACGTATGGATTCGTCAATCTCTTCACCCCACGGGAACAGTGTCCTTGCCCCTGCGCTGTACAGATACTCCCATTCATCCTCAGTCGGCAGGGTGAAGCCCTCCGGCAGCTCCGACTCGTACCATTCTTCGAACGATTCGCTGTCATCGAACAGGAACACTACGATCTGTTCCCCGTCCCGCTCCAGCCGGAAATACTGGGAGTACTCATAGCTGGTGTGCGGACCCTGACGGAACTCCTCTATAACTTCGAGAATATCCCTGTCTTCTTCAGGGTCCAGCTCCTCAACCGCATATTCATACCAGCCTGCGGAAATAGGGTGACGCTGGACAAGCACTGGTCCGATCACAGCCTCGCGGACAGGAGACATCTCCGCATACATATGTGCCTCCGCCCGGCCCAGGGTCACAGTGTCGCCCGGTACGTACACATATTCACTGTCCTCATATCTGAAGACACCTGTTTCTATGGACTGTCCGTAACGTTCGAACCTTTCGAGGCGCAGCCATATGAAGCCGGCGGGCAACTGCTTAATCACCTCCTGCATCCGGTGCTTTTTCTCTTCGTTCGTTAATTGCCCCCATGTGGCGCGGTTCCATGCTTCCATGTCATACTCTCCTCCCGGGAATCGGCATTGTCAGCCTGATTACTGTCATTGTAATGGACAGCCCGGGTTACTGGCAAACGCGCCGGGAATGCGGCCGGACACACTGGTTAGATAGCATCCATTTATAACCTGTCCTTATGGTTGGTGTGCTCATATAATAGTTTAGATTGGAACACAAATACATAGACAACGAGGGATGGAAGTATGAAATCAAAACGCTTGAAATTTTTCACCGCAGGCTTTGCGCTATTACTGGCGGCACAGGTACTGCTTCCCGGGCGCTCATCGGCGGCAAAAGTTATGGAACAGCTCCCGAAGCCGGAATGGAGCTATACGCTGCCGGATGGCCTTAGCTTCTGGGGCACTATAGACACCTTACAGAGCAAGCAGCGGATGTTCATTCCGCTAGTCAAGACCGTAACGATGTCACCGGGCAAGACGAAATCTTCCGGCATGCTGTACTCATCCATTGACCGCATTAACGGTTCTGCCAACTGGGTATATGACTATTCGGACATGGCCAACGACAAGCCGTTTACTGCTCATCGTTTTTATTCTGCCAGTAACGGCTACAGCTATTTCTATAAAATGTGGGGCGGCAAACCCTATGATCTTACCGTTGTTGATCCGAACGGCAAACGGAAATGGACCAAAATCATAACCGGGTCCTACTCGCCGGTGGTGCTGGATAACGGAAATATTGTGATTCTAACCTTGGTTAGCGGCAATGTCGCTTCTCGTGGTATTACCGAGTACAATCAGGACGGGAAGCAGGTACGCAAGCTTAAGCTGACCGGCAACTGGACCGCAGGGATGCTAGAAGTGCTTCCAAACGGGTATGTGGTACATACTGAATACGATAAAAATAAAGTTAGCGTATACCGGAGCTTGGGCGCTCTGACGACACCGCTGGCTACCTACACTGTTCCCAAAACGGTGAACAACCCCTATTTCCAGGTGCAGCCGCTCCGTGGAGGGTCGTTCCTGATACAGATGAGCAGCGCGGATACCTGGCTGTTATTCGGCTATGACGCTAACGGCACCAAGAAGTGGGTGCGTCCTGTGAACAAGATGGATCGGATTGATACGACAGGCAACAACTATCTGATCCGGAGCGACAACGTCTACAAATTGTACAGCAAAGACAACCAATTGCTTGGTAAACAACAGATCGGTGAAGCCGGGGACCGCGAATGGTACAGCCGGATAACGCCATCGGGCGAGATTACGGTCGAGAAGCAGTACCAATGGCAGGAGCGTCCGGCTGTGATTGATCCTGAGACCTTTGAGGGGGATATAGCGAAGGAAGATTTCTATGTGCTTGACCCAGGGAACCTGCAGATCAAATATCATCTCTCCACAAGCTGGCATGACTACGAAACCGGGCATAATTACATTTATGCGGGAGACGGGGAACTGTACATTTCGAGGAGTTATGCGCCTAAGACGATAAGCAAATATATGTTAAAATAGCACCGAGCCGAGCATATGCCTCCGAATGATAAAAACAAAGCCAAGCGGGAGATCCGCTTGGCTTTGTTTTGGCATATTCCGCTACTCCAGCTTGAACTGCCGCAGCTCCTCCTCCAGCTTCAGGGAGATCACGCTCAGCTCCCGGGATAGTTCCGCGACCTGTTCAATACTGCCAAGCTGCTCTTGTGTGTTGGCGCTGACCTCTTCGGTGGAGGCGGAATTCTCCTCGGTGGTGGAAGAGATGACCTCAATCGCCTGCAGGATTTCATCCTTATGCTTGTGGACAATCGAAGTGTTATTGCTGATCTGCAGCATCCGAACCTTCAGCTCCTCGAGGTCACTGTTCAGGCTGAAGAAGAGCTGCTTCGCATTCTCTACGGAGTTGGCGTTCTCTTCAGCAATCGTAAGGTTAAGCGTAGTGTGTTCTACTGACAGGTTTGTTTTTTCCTCAATGGCGCTGACCTTCTTGTATATTTCCTCGGTAGCCCGGGCCGTCTGCTCGGCAAGCTTACGCACCTCACCCGCCACCACGGCAAAACCTCTGCCATGTTCACCTGCCCGGGCAGCTTCAATGGAAGCATTAAGAGCGAGCAGATTGGTCTGGGTAGCAATTTGATTCACTGTGCCTACGATACCCGATATCTCATGACGGCTCAGATCAATATCCTCAATGAGGGATGACATCGCCTGTGTGGATCTGTGATTGTCTTCTGCGGCTTTGGAGAGCTGTTCCACCAAGTCAAGGCCTGAACTGCTGAGCTGCGCAGAGGTCTGTACCATGGTTCCTACAGCCTTGGCTTCACTGGTGATTTCGTCAATTTGATCCGATAATGCACCGGTTTTGTGGAGAATGCTCTCAGATTCAGCGGACTGGTAGTTGGTGGCATTCGCAATTTCATTGATGGCCGTAGCCGTTTCGTTCATAGTTATCGCGGTTTTGGTTGAGATGGCTTGCAGGTGGTGGGAGGATTGGGCCAGCACCTGAGTCGTATTATGGATGACCTGAATCATGCCTTGAATCTTCTGGACCATGCCCGCAATGCCATGAGCAATCTGTCCGATCTCATTGCGAGAGGCGTCACTCAGCTGAACCGTCAGGTCTCCGTCTGCAATCCGTCTGATAGCGGCCAGCAGTTTTGGAATGGAGCGTAACAGGTAGCGCAGTGTGAGATAACAGATGAACACCAGGACAACAGCGGCGACAGCAAAACCGGTAATGGTTATCCGGGTGAAGGCCGTCAGCTCGCTAAGCGCCTCTTGCCGGGTAATGGTTAAGCCTACAGACCATCCGGTATCCTTGCTGGTGGCATAGCCGATATAACGGGGGTCACCATTATCATCAATAAGCGATACGCCGGATTCGCCGTTAATCATTTTTTTACCGATGGCTCCGAGATCGCCCGGACTCTCTGTAATCTTCTCCTTCAGAACCTTGGCTTCATCCGGGTGGTAGAGAATATCGCCAGAGCGGGTAGCCAGAATGGAGAACCCGGTGCTTCCCAGGGAGTAGCTCTGCATGATCTGGGGGATGTCATCGAAGGCAATATCTGCGGCAATGAAGCCGATCATTTGGCTGCTCTCATTCAGAATCGGATAGAAAATGCCCATCAGCATTTTGCCGCTAATGACGTCGGCGTAAGGTTCAGAATAATAGAGACCCTTGGATTCGGATACAGGCTTGAAGTAGGGGCGGGTGCGGATATCAAAGTCCGATTTAGAGGTCAGACCGTCATGTTGGAGGAAATATCCCTTCCCGGATAACCCGGCCACCCAGGCATCTGCGAAGGAGGGCTCAGACTTTACAATGTCCGCCAGTGTGGCGAGTGCTTCTGCGGCGTGGGGGGAAGTGGTGATTTGATCTGCTGTAGTGCTCTCAATATATTTTTGAAAAATCGAGTTGGTGGACATTTGTTTGACCAGTGAGCCCTTCTCCTTGAACAGGGCATCGAACTGGCTGACAATTCCCTGTGTTTTGGTCATCAGCATCGACTCTTGCTGGCTTACTAGAATGCTTCGGGTGCTGGAATAGAAAAAGGTACCCAGGATCGAGAAGACGACAAGAATAATGACTAGCAGTACAATGGCCAATGTGTTGGCAATGCTGGTTGAGCGGACTGGCCGTTTTGGAATTAGCTGTGACATAGGTCATCTCCCGGATATGTATTAGAGCGAAAGCTCTTAAATAATATGTCGGAATATGGCGGATATTCTTGTAGAGTGAAGTATGTTATTTCACAGAAAAAACCGGCTGGGAAAAGGTTCCAAGCCGGTGAGTAGTCTATTAGGCCGTGCCGGTTAAATGATAGGACATCCGCCGCAATAGTCATGATCCGCTCTGAGTTTATAGGCCAGACAGCAGGTAGCCTTCACAGATATCGTATCGTGCGGAGGGTGGGGGTCTCTCCGGAATTTGGGTGTGATATGGAATGGATTGCTGCGAAGTCCGAATGCCTCCGGCGTCAGCTCCCAGAGTACAGCTTGGAATTGCCTGTGGATCTGGCTGCGGCTGCACTCATTGGAGGCGTCAAGAGCATCCTCTTCGATAAAAGTATACAACTGATTATAGACATGCTTCCACAGCATCACCGCTTTGGTCTGTGAAGCCTCGGCAAGCGCAGCTATAATTGGTCTGACCTCGTTCGTGTAGAACAACCCTAGCTCATCTATGATCTCATTTCCATTCCTGTTCCGGTTGTAGATACCCTCCCGATGGTTATGGATAGGGAAGGCGAATTCGGGATACCCATCCGTGCGGACGAGCTGCACAGACAGGTTATTCAGTCGCAAGGCATGAGCCAGCGGGTCTGCGGCTGTGAGCAGTGCGTATTTGGCTCCGCAGATCCCGGCGATCCATGTGCAGAAGATGGCTGCCGCTATACGTTTATCCTCAGTCCCGAGCATGGAAGCATAAGTGGTAAGCAGATGCTCAGCATGTGCGGGCATACATAATTCTGTCAGTCGTAAAGTAACCACTGCGTTCTCAATAGGTTCGGGGAAGATGAAATAACGTTCAGCCCCCTGGAGCCCGTCAGTGTTGCCCATCTGAAGTCCCCCTTTATTTGGAGTTGCCTTCAAAGGCCTGAAGCACCGCATCTACCGCATAACGGTTAGCCAGAGGAGACATCCCCAGGTTGAACCAATCCTTGCCGGCCATGGTGTAGACCTGGTTCTTTTTGACCGCCGTCATGTTCTTCCATAATGGACTCTTCAGCAGATCTTCATAGGTTTTCTTCACCCCGGCATCGTCCTCGTTATTCAACTGAAGGAAGATGTGATCGGGATTATATTCCGGCAGCTTCTCCAGGGAGATGGATAAGGAAGGATCTTTAGTCGGGAAATTCGGGATCATCTCCAGCCCAAGCGTAGTGTGAAGGAATTTTCCGCGGTCAATCTGATCCCCGTAAAGAACGAAGCTGCCCGGCATCACCATCATGTACATCACCGTTTCATTACCCACCAGATCATCCAGCTTCTGCTTGGCTTCTGCCTCTTGAGCCTCCAGATCCTTAATTACCTTCTCTGCAAGCTCCGTCTTGCCGAGTACCCCGGCGATATCCTTCAGCTCATCCCGCCAGCCATCGCGCTGCGGCAGCAGAACCGTCGGAGCGATCCCCGACAACTGGTCATAATCCTTAGCCGACCACCATGTAGGGGCGAGGATCAGATCAGGATTGGCAGAGAGAATCATTTCAAAATTCGGAGTTTGGGCTATGCCCATCTTCAGCGTATCCTTGAAGGGCTCCTCTAGATAAGTCGGGAACTCCTCCTGGTAGTTCTGTACAGCAACGGGCGTAACCCCCAGGGCCTGCAGGAATTCCGGGTAGACCACAGACAATCCAATCACTCTGGCCGGATGGGCGGGGATTTTGATCTCGCCTTTCTCACTGCCTACTACCCGGGAATCTGCTTCAGCGTCTGCGGCCACCTTGGCCTGTCCACTGTTGTTGGAGCAAGCCGTCATGACCAATGTTAATACTATCGCCATGCAGAACACCATTCTTTGTCTCATCTGTCGCATATCTTCACTAACCTCCTGAGTATCAATACCTGTCTTCCCACCTGAGAGTGAGAATCAATATCACTGTTAGGAGTATAAAACAATCTGAAGGATTCGACTATTGACAATCACGCCAATATTTCATGTCTGATTACGCCAGAGTGCCAGCGCGGAGTCAAGAACCAGCTCCTGGGTGAACGAGTTATACTCTGTCCAAGGGTAGGGAGGGAGGTATTCGATTCGTGAAAACCCTGCGGGATCAGGGGGCAGCAAGGACTCTCTGTCCCGGAACGCAGACCATACGGCCTGCGAAGCTGCATCCTCATCCACTATGAACAGCAGCTTGTCCGCATCTGACGACCACAGCTCCTCCGGGGTTAATGTCTGATTGCTCAGTCTACGGTCCACAACGGACGCCGGAATGAAATTCAGATCATCATAGAACACCTCAGCTAAGCTTCGGGTAGACAACACAGTGATGGACTGCCCGGATATGCGGGCAAGGAGCAGCTTGCCCATGGCTGAACCTTGACCTAATTGCGCCCGGATGCTCTTGGCCTTACGCTCATAGTTGTTCAGCCAAGCGGCTGCTTCCGGTGCTCTGCCCACGCATTCTCCAATGAAGTGTAATTGCGTGCGCCAATCCGTTTGGAGCGTAGACACAAAGAACGTGGGGGCGATCGCCTGAAGCTGCGGTAGCATCCTCCGGCTGACCGATGGTTCCAGCCCCAGAATATAATCAGGGCGTAGGGAAGCAAGCTGATGGATGCGGATAGCGTCATCTAGGGCAAGCGGCAGCGCCGCATCTGTCTCATATTTACGGCGGTAATATTCTGTCCAGGGATGGTCAGCCGGTGCGGCGCAGGGAATAATATTCAGGGTAAGCAACGTCCCAATCAGGCTGCCGTGGTAGGCAACGATCTTCAGCTTGGCATTCCGCATGAAGGTCGCGGGAGCTACACCGGTAATTTGCTTGAATTTGCGCCGGAAATAAGGAACGTCCTTGTAACCGACATAAGCGGCGATATCCTTCAATTCATAATTCGAATGCGGCAGCATAAGACTTCTTGCTTGTCTGATCCGGTATTCGGTCAGGTACTCGATCGCGCTGAGACCATAGGTCTGTTTGAACAGCCGGATGAAATGCCTGACGCTGGTGCCTGCTTCAGCAGCAAGCAGACCGATGGATAGCTCTTCACGGTAATGCTGCTCTATATAGGTCTTGGCGCGTTCCATAATCGTATCGGTATCGCTAGGCTGCAGCTGCCTGGCATCGCTGAGCAGACTGAACAGCAGCTCATAGAATCTGCTCTGGGCAAGCAGCTGCTGTAAGGGGTCAGTACTGCCAAGGGAAGCGGTGATAGCCTCGCAGTGTTTGCTGTATGTAACTGTTGAAGACATCGCTGTTTCTCCTTCCAGGGGGAAGGGGAGCAGGGGCTCCGTTGAGCTTGTCCGGCCCGGTTGTACAGGCAGATTCCGCTGGCTAAATACATCGAACCGCAGAATGAATATATTCGGTTCGCCCGAACTGTCCAGGCAGGCTTCGATTAATTGCCCCGGCAGGCAGACAAAGGCAGCTCCCGCTCTGAGTTCGCCATACTTGCCGTCCACAGTGATCCAGCCCCGGCCCGAAACTGGAATCAGGAGCAGATGCGATTCAAGGAATTGCAGTCGGAGTGAACACCCTCCCGTGAGACTGCTGTTCTGCTCGCTGCTCCGAAGCCTGAACCACATCTGATCAAGCTGTCCGAAGGCTCCCGCAGGCGGGATTCCATCCTTACTGTTCATTCTTTGCACCCCCGTTCGCTATACGCAGCTTCAATTCATAACATGTATTATATCTCACTTGATGGGCACATCCTATTTTGGAGAGGCGTAGACACCCTGATCGAGCAGGTGCCGAAGCTGCAGGAATAGACACTCTCCTCAGAATAATGAGAAGAGTGCCTTGAAGTCACAGGATTCCCCGCATAATTAATTCAGTCATTTTCAGTCATTAGAAACTCCATCCGTTGTTAAATCAGGTGAACTTTCTTCTGGTGCAATGAACTCGTGAATGATATGACGGAAGGATTCGTGATTATCATAGCTGTTGTACATGCGCCAGGCCAGTGTGTGGGAGCTGCCAAAAAATAACCGCTCAAACTGGATTTGTCGCCCCCCGAATGCACCCGCTCCCAGTTCCCAAGCAAGCCGGAATAGAGCGTTTCGGAACCGCGCCTCCGAAGCCGTACCCTTCAAATACTGGCTGAGGTACGCACCAGCGCTTGTATCGAAGTCGGACTCCGAGAGGATCATGATGAGACCGCTTGAACTGAGATTTTGAACCATTTCAATCAGTTCTGGATAAAACTCCGAAAAGTGAACGGACGAAGCCAAAAGTGGACCTTTGTCTGGAACGAGATATCCGAATTTGTCTGGGGAGGCCCTTATTTCAGAAGCAAGTCTCAAGGCTTTGAAGGTCTCTAAATAGGTTATCGTTCTGGAAATAGGCTGAATAGTATGGGGCTCAGGGATAATGTTTTGTTCTTCTGCCAAAGATTCCAGCAACCCGAGAAAGAACTCTGTTTTTGCAATATAGCGGGTGATGATTTGATGGGCCAGATGCGTATGGAAGTGACTCTCGCCGAATAATCGGGAACAGTACATTTCATCTCCGTAATAAAATACACGGTCATGAGGGATAAGAACGCGGTCAAATATGACTAGTGTATCCATTTCTTCATATCTTGAGCTTAGCGGATGATCGTAGGCAGATGAGGCTGCGTAGCTTTCACGGCAAAAAAAAGTCATCCCGTGCAGATCATTAGGTACTGCAAAGGCAAACGCGAACGGATTATCATCATCCACAAACGAGGGGGAAGGGGTCGGGAATACAAGCATTTCATCGCAGGTTGCCCCTTGTGTTGCCATCATAAAAGCACCGGTTACAATCATCCCTTCATCATTGATTTCAACGACTTTAGCAGCGATAGAATCCTCTGTAGCATCATGCTGGCCGGATATTTTGCTTGCTTGAGGCTGGATGAAGGCATGGGATAAGGTAATGTCTTGATCCCGGCAGTAAGCATAGTACTTCCTGAGGTTCTCAGCATATTTCGGATTTAGCTCCTCAAGGATATCGGCCGCTGTAAACAGAGACATGAGGGCTGTATTCATATAATCCGGCGAACGTCCTAAAAATCCATGATGGCAGCTGGACCAGAGTTCAATCATTTTTCTGCGGCGCTGTAAATCTTCAGCATTCTTGGGTGGAAGAAAAGATAGACCAACAGGCTCTCCTGTAGCGGGTGAAGGGTAGGTCATCTGTGCTAAATAACGCTCATCACACTGCATGTTGTACATTTCGGCTTGGGTTTGTATGAGACCTTGAAATGCGGGATGCTTGGATAAAGGGCCTTCGATCCGTGTTCCTTTGTAAAAGATATTGATATTTTGCCGGTCGATACGTTCGATGTATTGGCTACCTGTTTTAATAGGCACACGGTTCACCTCTTTAAAAGACAGCTTTCACTAAAAAAAGCCGTGATATTGCTGTTATTATACGTAACCATGATCTGCTTTGTACATTGTCCGTAGATCGTGTGAGAGAGCCCTAATCCATCTGCAATTTCAGTGAGCCCGAATATGTTGTATAGCATTCTTTTACCGCCTGCTCCAAAAAAGATATAATTACGTTAATGCTCCATTCCAGATAGAAAAGGTGAACCACGCTATGAATCCATTTATGAGAAAAGTCAATGTTCCTTACGTCAAATTCCGCAAAGCCAACACCCTCCGAAATGTCTCGACCCAGCATGATTGGCAGCACTGGGCGGGCTACCGGGCTCAGATTCAGCAAGTTCTGGAGCGAACGCTGGAACATAACCGCTGCGGGCGCGGGCATATTTTACTGCTCGGGGCCGGGAACGGAAACGATGTGCCCATTTCGTATATCGAGTCTATATTTGAACGGATCACGATCGTCGATATCGATGAAAAAGCGCTGGACCGCTTTCTGGCCAAGTCGGCACACCCGGAAAAATACGAACGGGCAATCATTGATCTGACCGGAGTAGGAACGGAAGTGTCTTCACCGGATGACTTGAAAGCAAAGGTTGACGATTTGCTGCCCAAGGTGGATTTTTCGCCGTTGCATCCTCCTTTTGACGTGGTCATGAATTTATGCTTCACGACGCAGCTCATTTCCGCCTTTTTTTACCGGAAGAAAAACAAGGTTGCCCATAAACCGGAATTCAGCGCTCAGCTGGATCGGCTGCTTGAACGGATTCATATCAACATCTTTCAATCTTTGCTGGGCCTCCTGGCACCGGACGGGGTGATTGTCCATTTAACCGATACTCTGCTGCTGCAGCGCATATCAGCAACCGGCTATACCAGCCCGGCTACTGTGAAGACTCTGGAACTGACGGGAGGAAATCTCCGTGAAAACTTGGACCTGATTTACGGGCATCTGCCGGAGATGGCGCAACAAGGCTTATGCCTGCCGGGAGCATTTGTCCACGTTCATCCGCAAATTATGCGGTTGTATAAAGTTGAATTAAGGTTTTCGCTGCTGTGGGAGTTCGTCCATGATGAATACGAAGACAGGGATTACTTTGTGAGTGCGCATGTGCTGACCAAACTGTAGTAGAAGGTAGTCGGACCGGTCATAGGTAGACCTGACGGAGGGGAGTGGGGCTGCTAACCCGGAACGTTTGCAAGTTGTTGACAGGAAAGCCCAAAGAGGGCTGGGAAAGGTCACTTCCTCCTAACCTTTCCCAGCCCCCAAACCCGCGTCCGACGCGGCTCCTCGGTTCTTATCGGTCGCTTAGCTTTCGATAATTATGCTGTCCAGTTTGAGATTAACCGGATATGCAAGGGTATCTCCAACTGGGCATTTGCTTTCCAGGAACCGTACAAATTCTTCAACCTGTTCTTTGGGCGAATCTGTTTTGATTCGGAATGTATACCGAATGTCAGAATAGCCCGGACGTACCTCCGACCTGTTGAAAAAGCCATCCAGGTCAAGATCGCCTTCTACTTCCACGAAGAAATCCTTGAGGTTCACGCCGAATTTAGGCGCATACACTCTGGCCACGATAGACTGACATGCTCCCAGCGAGGCCAGCAAAGCTTCGACCGGATTCATTCCGGTATCGGTTCCGCCCAAGCTTTTGGGCTCATCGATAATAAACTCAAAGCTTCGGGAGGCTACTTTCACTTGGACTCCGTCTTGCAAATGCGCAGATGCTTTAAAGGTTTGGAGAGCGGCCATTTTTTAAGTCTCCTTTTGTAGTTTAGTTAATATTAAATCACACTAATCCGATGTGATTATTTTAATTTGAATGCAGCACACTGTCAATCCTTAAATTACTAACTTGTCGAACTCAGGAACCGCGTGCGCGAAAATGCCAAAAAAGGGCCGTGGGCAGCCTGCCTCCCGGCAACCTGTCACAGCCCCAAAATTCGAGTCCGATGCAGTCAATCGGCTCTTACTCGTCTCCTGCCGCCACCGGGTTATCTTCATAGCTGATCCAGTCACTCCAGCTCCCCGCATACAGCCGCACCTTCGTGTATCCCGCCTTCTCCAGCGCCAGTATATTCGGGCAGGCTGTAACACCTGAGCCGCAGTAGACGATGATCTCGCGGTCTTTGTCGAGTCCGTCAAAATGCTCCTCAAGTTGCTCCGCGTTCTTGAAGCTGCCGTCTGCATTCTGCGTATCTTTCCAGAAGTAGTTCAGGGCGCCCGGAATATGTCCGGCCTTTTTGTCCAAGGTCTCGTTCAGCCCGCGGTAGCGGTCATTCGCGCGGGAGTCGATCAGAACGGGAAGAGCGCTAGGTGAGGATGATACACCTGTGCCATCATTCGTCTGGACCTCAGCTTTTGCAATCGTTCCAGCACCTACCGTTTGCTCCGAAATCTCCCTCACCTCACCAACGCCCGCCACCATCTGCGGCTGAACATTGGCTACGAACGAACTGGGCACGCGAACCGGCTGATGATCCGTCACCGGATAATTGCCCTCTTTCCACTGGCTGAAGCCGCCCTCCAGAATGAAGACCTGCTCATGCCCGAGGTAGCGCAGCAGCCACCACAGTCGGGCGGCGTTCATGCCGTTCTCATCATCATAAGCGACAATCCGTGAACCGTTGCCGATGCCGAGCTTAGACAGGCGGGATGCCAGCACTTGCGTGTCAGGAAGGGGGTGCCGGCCGCCATGCTCACTAACAGGAGCAGACAGGTCGAGTTCCAAATCGAGATAGACCGCGCCTGGAATATGCTCTTTATTATAACGTTCTTTGCCCTCCTGAGGCTTGCCCAAGGTGAACCGGCAGTCTACAATAGTCTGTTCAGGATCATAGAGTCTGGCGAGCAGCCAGCGTTTGGTTACGGTAGAGTCCACATGCATCCCATCCTTTACAAGGTTCAAGTATGATATGGAGTATATTATAGCTGATTATTGCATCCCCGCATAACCGCTCCGTCAATCTAACCATTTGACACTGCCCCGATCTGATTCTACAATGGCTGGATACATAACCTATTTCGGAAAGGGGCATAAGCCTACGGAAGCCATCGTGAGTCAGGTCTGGCCTGAATGGAAGGGAACCTTGCGTAAACGGAGCGGGGGCTGGAATAACACCACTTACTTCGTGGAGAGCGGGAAGCGCCGCGCGGTGCTGCGTATCTACGACACCCATAAGGACAGGAACAAAATAGAATTCGAACATACTGTTCTCCTGAAGCTGGCCGGTGCGGGTCTGCCGTTCAGCACACCTCTTCCGATTCGTACGGCCAGTGGAGAGACCTTGGTTCAGCTCGAAGAGAGCGGGAAATTCGCTTGCTTGTTTGCTTACATCGAAGGGGAATCCCCGTCCGGGCAAGCTGCGGATTACTATGAGTCCTTCGGAGAAGCGGCAGGCATCTTGTCCGCTGCACTGGGTGAGATCGATACGGGCATCCCGTCCGTATACCGTCCGTACTACGAGCTGCGGACCTCCTATCCGCTATGCACCCCTGAAGCGCTGCATGGTCTGGTAACGGACCCGCCCGAGTCTCTGAAGGAGCTGCTGCCGGAGCTTACCCTATTAGTGGATGCTTACGACAATGTGGCTGACTCTCTGGAACAGCTTCAGAGCCTGCCGCATCAGCTGGTGCACGGCGATCTGAATGCTTCCAACCTGCTGGTGGATGAAGCGGATACGGCCCGGGTGACGGCGCTGCTGGATTTTGAATTCTGCACCCGGGATGTACGGGTTATGGATGCTGCTGTAATCCTGTCGGCCTTGCTCAGTCATGAGGACTCGGAGCGGATCATCCGTGATTTCTGGAGGGGTTATAACAGCAAAGTTACACTGACTCCCGAAGAACTGGCGGCTATTCCAGTGCTTATGCTCCTGCGCAAGATAGACGTATTTCTGCATTTTGTCACCCGCTACTGGGAAGGGACCGATGAGGTGAATGTCCTGCAGCAGCAGGTGAGGGAGCTGGCGGCAGAGGTAGCTGCTATGTAGGCGGGAAGCTGCAAGTGTAGGCACCAGGACCAGCAGCAAAGGCAAGTTTGCGGCTGTACGTTTTTAAGTAATAACATTTAGAGTCCTGATCGGATTGCAGCTTCCAGACCCCGGTTCTCACACTATTCAGCCTGTAGTTTGCCAAGACCTGAAAGCTGCCAATGTTAGACTGAACCTGCTCGTACAACGCTGTTGGATGGATATCCAGTGGCTTCATATTCTGTTGGTCCTCCTCGTGGAATGCCATATTTACCATAATACACCTTCTGGCGCGATTGTGCGGCCTTAAGCCTTCACTCCAGCCAGCCCTCCGCTGTACGGATATTAATAATTCTGCGGGAGGCCGGGAGATAGCGGAGGGCGGTTATGTGCGGCTCGTAAGCCAAAATAAGGCTATTCATATAGCCGTTTACACGGAATCTTCCCTGGTTCGAGGTGTCTACGACGAGCGTGCAGCTGCTGTTGGGCCCACAGCTTTTGTAGGTGTTGGTAATCTGGACAGGCTTCTCGGTGAAGCGGCTGCTTGTCCAATACTGCAACAGATCGGCTGACTGCTGTGGAGCCTGGAAGACCAGGGTAAGCAGCAGCAGGACGGCAGCGGGCCAATTCAAGAAGCTGAAGTAATAGAAGAAACGGTAGCCGCCTTTGAATTTATCTTTGGCTCTGACCGTAATGTCGTACAGCTTCAAGGTTAACAGGAAGCCAGTGAGCCACAGCACCGCAGCTTGCACGGTTTTGGCCGTAATCAGCCCCTGCTGCACCCCAAGTCCCAAGGCTGTGACATAATAGCGGTCAGCAAACGCCAGTGTGTATAAGGCAAGAGCCCCTACAGCCAGGAGCCAGAAATACTTTTGGAAAAACGGCTTGAGATGCTGCTGTGCGGTATTCTTCACCGGCCGGGAGCGGGAAGGGTCTGGCGCGCCCGGGTTCACTTTTGTACTGGAAAATTTAGATAGTCGCAATTTGATCTTCTCCTTGATATAGTTCTTAACTATTTAAGACACACTAAAGAAATTAACAAAAAGCAAAAAGAAGCGGAGGGGAAATTTGGAACTGTAGGAGCGGTAGCGACCGCCTTTGTGTTTGAATTTCTACCGCTAACAGTGGTTTTAATCAGGAAAATTCAAACACAACAGCGGCCGGAAGTCCAAATGTTCACCGCAGCGACGACCAAGCTTTGAGTTCTAATCTTAAGTGAGTCTTTAATAATAGTTTTTCCATGATTACCCGTATTCTAATCTATTGAACACAACAGGGCACACTCCGGCTGGGCGATACCGGAGGGTGCCCTGTTCAGCGTGCGTATTCTGTTAGATTAAGCGGTAGCCTGCAGGAAGATCCCCGCTGCTGCGGATACGGCGGATCTGGTCCAGCGTCAGTCTCTGGTTGGTAGAGATGATTGATTCTACGTCATTGCCGGAAATGAAGTCATCCAGATCACGGATGCTGTGGTTGCCGCGAAGCACGCGGAAGCTGCCTCTGAAGCGGGTTCTGCTGAACAGAACGAGTGTAGCATTGCTGCTGGTGGAGAAGAAGCGGAGACTTTCGATTCCATCCAGAATATTGTCCGTATCGCGGATGCCGAGATTGCCTCTGTAGATTCTGCTTCTTCCCCGGAAGTTTTCTTCACTATACACTGTGAGTCTAGGATAAGTCTGCGAGATATGAACCTCTTTGTTCATGTGTATTCCTCCTTGAAGCGGTTTTGGCAAAAGCAGCATGATACTGCCACCTGCAATACTATTCTATGTATGCTGATAGCGGTTGGTATGGTTAGAACCCCTGCACGGATAGCCTGTTTACATAGTGCTTCAGGAAATTTTTCACAAACCTGCTTTACAAACCAAAACCACTAGTGTACTATTTAACTAACACACCAATACAACGATGAGCATACACCTGTTTCAGCTCAGCAACAACCTGTGGAATTGCTATTCCACCCATACCTATCTTCACAAGGAGGCTGTCATGAATTCAACCGCTCTTAAGGCTCAGGGGCCGTCTGGCCCGGCGCAAGAACAGACCGTCCTGGAAATGCAGGGTGTCAGTAAAGTGATTAAAGGTAAGGCCATTGTAGATAACCTAAGCTTCAAGATTCAGAAGGGAGAGATCGTCGGGCTGCTGGGACCGAACGGCGCCGGCAAAACGACCACCATCCGGATGATGACCGGACTGATCCGCATGAGCGGAGGGGATGTTCTGATTCACGGGCACAGCATCCGCAAGGATTTCAAGCAGGCGATCTCACAGATCGGGGCGATTATTGAGAATCCCGAGTTCTATCCGCATATGAGCGGGTACGATAACCTGCTGCAATATTTACGTATGAGTGACGGAGCCGGGGCATCTCGGATTAAGGAGGTCGTGGAGCTGGTGGGACTGCAGGAGGCGATGAACAAGAAGGTTCGGGCCTACTCACTCGGTATGCGCCAGCGTCTGGGGATTGCTCAGGCCTTGCTCCACTCGCCGAAGCTGCTCATTCTGGATGAGCCGACCAACGGGCTGGACCCCGCCGGCATCCGGGAGATGCGCGACTATATGCGGAGAATAGCAGAGGTAGAGGGCATTGCCATTCTAATCTCCAGTCATATGCTGGCCGAGATTGAACAGATCTGCCACCGCGCGGTGGTCATTCAGAACGGCAAGCTTGTAACGGTGACACAGCTTACGGAAGTGCCAGAGGCGCAGAGTGAGGTAGCGCTTGCCATCCGGGTAGACAAGATTGAAGCTGCACGGACTGTGGCCGGAGCCCTGCAGGGCGTCAAAGTCACTGGAGCGGATGAAGCCCATTCCGAGCTGCATGTGCAGCTGCCGGATGGAGCCGTACCGGAGCTGGTGGCGGCACTTAGCGAAGCCAAGGTCGGCATATACCGGATTACTGAGAATAGACAAAGTCTGGAAGAGGATTTCCTGAAATGGACAGGGGGCAACCGCATTGCGTAAATTTAATCTGCTTGTGCTGAATGAATGGCTCAAAATATCGAAGAAACGCAGCAATATCATTCCTTATGTCATCCTGCTGGTGCTGTCGCTGGCAGTGGGCTATATGACTCGTACATTTGCCGCAGATATGTATGCTTCAGCGGCGGATTTTACAGCGGATTCCCTTCAGCCCAGAGGCATTGGCCAGCTTCTGGCCATCCTGATCATCGTCGGGACGGCGGGAATTGTATCCAGGGAATACAGCCAGGGAACGATCAAATTTCTGCTGATCCGTGCCCGCAGCCGCACGGCGATTCTGGCTTCCAAATATGCAACTGTACTGCTCTATACACTTAGCATGCAGGTAGTTGCGACGGTGGGGCTTTTTCTCTCAGGAGCGGTCTTCTTCGGACTCAGCGGAGGGGAAGCGGGAATCAGTGAGATCCTTACTTCGCTGCTGTATTCAACTGTCTACTGCACCGTCTACGCTACGATCGGGTTCATGCTGGGGATTCTGACGAAATCAACGGGCGTAACGATCGGGGCGACCATCTTCGCCACCACGATTGATAAGCTGGTTATTTCCCGTGATTTCTACAAATATGTGTTGTTCCCTAATCTTAATCTTGCAGCCTATCAGGATGGCGGGGCACCGATGCAGGGAATGACACTGAGCTTCTCCATTATCCTGCTGTGCATCTACATGGCGCTGTTCCTGCTTGCAGGCTTCGCCGTCTTCAGACGCAGGGATGTTGCTTGATGGTGATCGAATTCGATAATAACCAGCCGATTTATCTCCAGATCATGAATTACATCAAGGGAGAGATTATCACCGGCAAGCTGAAGCCTGGAGATAAGATTCCTTCTGTCCGTGAATTGGCCGCTGAACTGCAGATTAACCCGAATACCGTGCAAAGAACATTTCAGGAACTGGAGCGTGAGACCATCGTGGAGACCCGCCGCGGTATGGGCAGATATGTGACCGGAAGCGAAGAGACGATTCTGACCATCAAGAAGGAGATGGCACAGGAGGTGCTGGACCGTTTTATCCGCGGAATGCAGGAGCTTGGCTTCCAGGGCGAAGATATACTAACTGCAGTGGCAGAGAACATTCACCAGCGGGACCAAGAACAGGGGGAGTAAGAAGAGTGGACGATATAGTTGACATTCAGAATGTAAGCAAACAGTTTGGCCCCAGACAGGCGCTGAACCAAGTCTCCTTCAAGCTGGGCAGCGGCACCATCACCGGCCTTCTGGGAAGCAACGGCAGCGGCAAAAGCACGCTCATGAAGCTGATCGCCGGACTCGCCTGGCCCGGATCGGGCCGGATCTCAGTCCTCGGGGTGCCCGTGGGCGTAGAGAGTAAGAAGCTCGTCTCCTTCATGCCGGATGTGCCGGTAACGGAGTCATGGATGAATATCGGGGATGCGCTGAGATTCCAGCAGGATTTCTACCCGGATTTCGATCAGGCCAAGGCGCTGCGGATGCTGGATTTCATGAATCTGCGTACAGCGGATAAGGTGCGGACGTTATCCAAAGGAATGAACGAACGCCTGCAGCTGACATTAGCGCTCTCCCGCCGGGCCAGATTATATCTGCTGGATGAGCCGATTGGAGGCGTTGATCCGGTGGCCAGAACTAAGATTTTGAATGCGCTGATGGAGTTCTATGAAGAGGACAGCAGCATTCTGCTCTCTACCCATCTGGTGACGGATATCGAACGGATCTTTGATGAGGTGATTTTCCTGAAGGAGGGGGAGGTTGTACTGCATCGTCCGGTGGAGGAGCTTAGACAAGAGCATGGGAAGAGTGTAGATGAGCTGTTCAGAGAGGTGTTTGCCGAATGCTGAAGCTATTGAAATATGATCTTAAACGCAGAAAGGAACGCATTCTCGTCTTCATTGTAATTGCGTTACTCGCGCAGACCGGGCTGTGGATCTCCAGTGCAAAGATAGACGTAAACCTGGCCTCCCTGAACCTGGCTGTATACTGCATACTGGCCATTTCGATGATATTTATAGCGGTCACCGGATATTTCCGTAATCTTAAATCCTATCAGCGGCGGCTTCTGCCGGTTACTGCACTGCAGACGGTCCTGTCTCCCATGCTGTTGGCGCTGCTGCTGATTGGGGTGGTGATCCTCCTCGGTCTGGCCCATCTGGGGATCTACGAGCTGCTGTACACGATGGATTTCCTGCCCGGTAATCTGCTGACGGCTGGCCTCCGCGCATTGCTGCAATCGGTCTGGTCATCCTTATTTCTAATGGTGATGGTGATGTTTTCCTTTACAGTAGCCTTTAGTCTGCGTATGAAGGGGAGAATCTGGATTGGCGTAGCCCTTCTGGTCACACTGGAGAATGTATTTGGTTATCTGGAGAAGTTTCTCTTCGACAGCTATTTCAGCGGTCTGGATAATGCCTTTAACTTCGAGATTTACCCTGGAAGACTCCAGTCCGGTAGTGATTTCACTATACAGTATCTTCCATTCAATCAAGGGGCGCTGCTGTTTGAAGTGGCGGTGGTCTGCCTGATGGTCTATGGAATGGTTACGCTGGTGAGGAGAAGAATCGAAGTGTAAAAGATACGTTCCTATTTCACGCAAGCAAGGCTCCTAATCAGCCTTGCTTGCGTTTGTGTGCATCAATAAGGCGAGGAATAGCTATAAGCCTTGCGCGCTTCTTCCGCTGGTCCAGAGCTCCAGCTCCCGCAGCAGCTGTTCTTCCTCGTCTTCCTGCAGGTCCAGCCTTACCCCGTACTGGTATTGCCCCAGGCCGAACATCCAGCCCCAGCGGACACTGCCTTCATACTGCAGCTTCTCTTCCGCCAGCTGAAAATGAATAATCAGCTTCGTATCCCCTGCGGTGAAGCGGAGGTTCAGCGACGTGCGGACCTTACAGCCGGAGCGGCTAAGGTCAAGCAGAATACCTTCAGTCAATTTTCCCGCTCCCGGTCCCGAATTACTGGCGGGAATTTCAAGCCAGCAATCGATGGGCTGGTTCATTACATATCGGAATGGTTCTTTTCTGCTGGAGTCATCCATCATTTACCTCCGCTATTTTATTTGCTATTATATCGAAACGGCTACACTTGGACAATCTCCTAAAGTAGTATATTTAAAGAATAATATAGTATCTGTTATACCATACCTTTGCTCCAATACCCAGATAAAGAGGTGCTTAAACTATGTATCAATACCATAATGAAACCTTTAATGAGCATAATTTTGATTACGCAGCATTGCAGGATGGAGAAATAAACGGCTGCACCTTTGAGCGCTGCTCCTTTCGGGGAGCTTCTATGGAAGAGATGACCTCCACTGGCTGCCGGTTTGTCGATTGCGATTTCACCGGTGCCCTGCTGAATGCTTCGCTGCACACGGATGGCGCGTTCACCAACTGCAAGTTCACCGGAGCCAATCTGTTCGTGGCGAAGTTCGAGAACTGCAAGATGGTCGGATCGGATTTCGCCAATGCCTATATGGACGGTATTACACTGAGCGGAGGGGACTGGGCCTATACGAATCTGCGCCATCTGAATCTCAGCAGGCAGGATCTGCGGGGCATCCGGTTCACCGAGGCAGACATGCAGGGCTGCGATTTGCAAAAGGCGGATCTGCGCGGGGCGGATTTAAGCCGGGTGCAGCTTGCGCAGTGCAAGCTTACAGGGGCCGATCTGCGTGACGCCAAGCTGGAGGGGATTGACCTGAAGAGTCTGGATCTCAAAGGAGTGCGGCTGGATGTGGAGCAGGCTGTGCTACTGGCCCGTTCCATGGGAGCGAAGGTAGGGTAACGACTCAAGAAAAAACGGCGGTGTGCCGGAAAGCTGTATTATATTTCTGCCGGACTCTTCCGATAAAGAAATATCGACCCATTTCGACATGTTGCCGCAAGATATCTTCAGTGGTCGGAAGCATGAACAAGGTCATCGGAAGAGGAGAGTGTACATGTCATTAAGTCTTCGTACTTTATTTTCAACAGCATTTGCGGTTATTATCATTCTGATCACGGCTATTCTCAGCTATGTCATCGGCAACCGCTCCACCACTTCTGTGGAAGTCAGTATCGGCAGCTCCCTGGCCGCAGAGGCCAATCAAATGTCCGAGAAGCTTGATCAGTTCATGTGGTCACGTTCCGGTGAAATAGAAGTTTTGAGTAAGCTGAATGCTTTTCAGGAGCCCGTTGAACAAGCAGAGGCCGGCGGATTGCTGAATCAGCTGAAGAAGAGTCTGCCGGTATTCACTTGGGTGGGCTTCCTGGATAAGACAGGGAATGTGGTTGCTTCCACGGATCGGATTCTACAAGGAACGAATATCAGCCAGAGGCCTGTCTTTCAGCAGGCGCTTAAGGGAACCTTCGTCGGGGATGTCCACGATGCGGTGCTGCTCTCTAAGCTGTTGCCTAATCCTACAGGGGAAGCCCTGCAGTTTGTTGATGTGAGTGTGCCGGTCATGGACAAGCAAGGACAGACAAGCGGCGTGCTGGCGGCACATCTTAGCTGGGAGTGGTCACGTGAGGTCGAGGCCTCCATTGTGAATCCGCTCAAGGAACGGCTTAAGGGCGTGGAGGTGTTCGTGGTCAGTAAGAAGGACGACACCATTTTATTGGGACCAGAAGCCCTCACCGGCAAAAGAATGACGGCTGCGGTCCTGCAGCAGGCCCGCAGCGGCAATAGCTCATACGTGATCGAACAGGAGCGGGGCCGTGACTCCTATTTAACGGGATACGCCTATGGCGATGGTTACATGAACTACCCGGGCCTTGGCTGGACGGTCATTATCCGTCAGCCGGCAGACATCGCTTTTGCCTCAGTCCATCAGCTTGAACACTTCATACTGATCAGCGGTCTGCTGACCGCTGCGGCCTTCGCACTAATCGGCTGGCTGCTGGCCGGATGGATCAGCCGACCGTTGAGGGATATCACCCGTACAGCCGACCTGCTCAGCTCCGGTGCCGATGTGGAGATCCCGGCCTCTACCCGGTTCAAGGATATGGCGATTCTGTCGGCCTCCCTGCAGGGCCTGGTGAACAACCTGACCAAGACAGAGACTAAGCTGAGCTATATGTCGGATATGGCGCTGCATGATAAGCTTACCGGCTTGCCCAACCGGGCAGCACTGGATGAGTTTTTGGCCCATGCGGTCACTAAGGCCAAGCAGAAGCGGACGACACTAAGCTTTTTGTATATGGATCTGGACGGCTTCAAAAAAGTGAATGACAGCTTCGGCCATGCGGTTGGAGATGCCTTGCTTCAGGAGGTGGCCTTCCGGCTGATGGATTGTACGCGGGACAATGAGATCGTTGCCCGGCTGGGCGGGGATGAATTCGTGATTATTCTGAATACCTCGGCGGGCAAACCGATGAAGGAAGCGGAGGTGGTGGCTTCACGGATTATCAGCAAGATCAACCAGCCGATTCTGATTAAAGGCGAGGAGCTTCGTGTAGGCTGCAGCGTAGGTGCTGCTGTATGGACTCCGGACGGCGGAGATACCACCCTGACCCTGCGGCTCGCAGACGAAGCATTGTATATCTCCAAGCGGAGCGGGAAGAACCGGATTACCTTCGAGGCGGCATCTTAGGATCAGCAATCAACAGCAGACAGCAACAACAAACAACCTTTTATCGGCAGGATGGGGATGCTTCTCTTGTGCCGGAAAAAAGGTTGTTTGACGTTGTCTCATTACGTTCAGCGTAACCGCTTACGTGGATTAGACCATCTCTTGATCCACAGAAATCCTTCGTCGTCCCGGAAAAACTTAATGCCTATCCAGCTCAGCGGTGTCCAAATTTCCTTGAAATAATATGAAGGCATAGTAAATTAGTCCCTCCGATATAGTTAATTATTACTAGTTTAAGCCAGGATGGAAGATTTAACAATACTTTTTTTACATATAAATCCCATATTGTGCGTTCGCCCAGTTTTTTTGGGACTACAGGCATATGATGTAGAGGAATCAAAGCTGGGCATGTGCGTAAGAAAGGGGGGCTTCAGATGAGTGGAGGTCTGAGAACGTCAACAGCGACCATACTGGTGTTGTTTATTTTGCTGATTATTATCCTTAGCGTATTTTAGCGGTAGGGGATATAGGGGGATTGAAACAGCGCCGGGGCATCCGCTCCGGCGCTGTTTGCATGCGTATAAGCCGCAGCTTACTTCCATATACATCATAACAGGGATAAGCACAGGCAGTTTGGCAGGGTGGGGCATTCAATATAGTAGGAAAGGAAGTGATGCAATGACAAGCTCCGAATTTATCTCCCGGATCGCATCCTTCGCGGTAGCCGATATGAAGCGCAGCCGTATTGCAGCTTCGCTGACGATTGCCCAGGCGGCGCTGGAATCCGGCTGGGGAACGAGCGGCTTGACGCTGAAGGCTAACAATCTGTTCGGCATCAAGGGCAGCGGGCCTGCGGGCAGCCTCGCGCTTCCGACAACGGAATACAGGAACGGCCAAGCTGTACAGGTGACTGCGCAGTTCCGTTCCTATCATAACTGGGGAGAATCTATAGCGGATCATTCCGCACTGATTACCGGTGGAGTGTCCTGGAACCCCAAGCTGTACAGCAAGGCTATTGGAGTCGACGGCAAAACAGCCGCCCGCGAGATTGCTGCTGCAGGCTACGCAACGGACCCGGGTTATGCGTCCAAGCTGATTCAGATTATGGATTCCTATAACCTGTATCAATATGACGAGCTGAAGGAGGATGAAGAGATGTCGGCTGAAGATAAACAAAAAATTGCGGCGCTGGAAACCGAGCTGCGGGAACTGAAGGAGCTGCTGGCAGGGCTGTCTGTCAGCAGAGATACACTGAAGGCCGGCGTTCAAGAGCAAGGCCAAGCCATTAAAGGCGTCGCGGAACGTCTGGCTGTCATTGAGGGCCGTACAGTAATGAATGTGCCGGCCTGGGCTGAGCCTGCGGTACAGGCAGCGTCTGCCGCCGGTCTGCTGGATACGCCGTCAGGAGGAAGCTATGATTTCTACCGGCTGCTGACCGTATTGAACCGCGCCGGTCTGCTGGTTACAAGCAAAGGGGTGTAGCCGTTATGTACAATGATGCACTTAACAATGTACTAGCTTTTGCATCCGTATTGGCGGTATTCGTCATGGCGCTGGTCCAGCTCGTCAAGAACAGCGTTAATCTTCCGCGCAACGTGGTTCCTGCGGTGGGGCTGGCCATCGGCCTGCTGGTAGGAGCGGCTGCCTACCCTTTTACAGACATGGATCTCATTCTTCGTCTATGGGCCGGAGGCCTGGCCGGATTATCGGCAACGGGACTGTTTGAACTGGCGTTCAATAAGCGGAGCGGGACTACCCGAGAGAATTAATACGGTGTAAATCCGAATATAATGAATTTCATTGGTAGATTCATCCAATCATTAATAGAGTTCTGTAAATACACTGATAAGGAAGAAAGGAGGTGCTTGATATGGGAACTTATGTTGATGGCAGAACCTCGCAAAATGCAAGTACTGCCAACTCTATTGCAATTCCAATTTTGGTTATTAATACTCCGCAGCTATTCGGTCAAATTGGCCTAATCACGGCTGGGGTAGGTGCGAATCCGCGTGTAATGCTCAAAGGAACAATATCGTTTCAGCTTCCGCTTGCGCTGGTTGGTGTCACGATTACGATTGTCAGAGGGACCGTAATTACAGACCCTGTGGTATATTCCGCTACCTCCACTTTCAATCTTAGTGTGCTGGCACCGCAGGTTATCACCTTCTCGGCAGATGATTTCCTTCCTCCGGTCACTCCGCAGTTAACCTATACTGCATTTGTCAGTTCGAACCTGCTTGGTACAGTTCGTGTAGGTCCGGAGAGCTTCGATGGAATCCTGGTATCCGATTAAGCAATAGCATGGGACATCCTGGGCTGCCCGCAACGACGGGCGGGCAGGATGCCCTTGTACATACGCCCCAAATTATGTCCGTTTCGCCCAATCTGATAAGGCTGCTTACTCATATGCTGTTCTGTAGTCAACAATATGAAGGAGGTAATCTCATGGGTGCAGATTGCGGATACGGTGGCAATGTAGGCGGCGTGAATACTTGTGGAGTAAGTCCTTGGACATCGACAGGCGCGATTCTGGTTCTTTATATCCTGCTCGTTATTATTCTGAGTGCCTGCTTCTACTAGGAGATCCAATCAGTCAGCGCAGTCCCGGCAATCCGGGACTGCGCTTGTTGCAGGTGCAGGATGGACAAGCTTTGCTGCATGACGGTGAATTTAAATTCGCCTTGCCCCGAATGGATGTGCGATAATAGAAGTCATTGTCTTCAGGGCAATTAGTGCTGGCATG